>NZ_JBXAJS010000010.1:0-236953 GCF_058797535.1 Pseudomonas sp. GW823-FHT02E01
GGGTTTCGAGAGGAACACCAATGTGCACGTCAAATCTCCTGCGTGATCTTATTGAGTAAACCCATGCACTACGGATGAATGGGGCGGCAGGGACGTCCTGTCAGCACGATTGCGCCAAGTCGAAACGATCAATCATTCGAACACTGGCAAAAGTCGATTCGTTTCGTGCCTGGTCGAGCGCTGTCAGTGGTTTAGTTGATGACTGCTGCGTAGTCGCGAGCGTTGCCGGTTTGCGACTCATTTCAGAGCCGGAACGCTCGTCGCTTGGTGGAACACCAAAGTACTCGCGATAGCACTTGGAAAAGTGTGGTGTGGACACGAAACCGCATACATACGCCAGCTCAATGATCGACAATGATGTTTGCTTAAGCAGTTGTCGCGCTCGAACAAGACGTAACCTTAAGTAGTAGCGTGACGGCGTACAGTGAAGGTATTTCTGAAATAGCCGTTCTAGCTGTCGACGTGACAGATCCACGTATTCTGCAAGGTTATCCAGGTCGATCGGTTCCTCGAGATTGGCTTCCATCAACGCGACGATCTCCTGCAACTTAGGCTGATGAGTTCCCAACACATGTCTGAGCGGAACCCGCTGATGGTCCTGTTCGTTGCGTATGCGCTCGTAAACAAACATCTCAGAGATGGCTGCGGATAATTCACGACCATGATCGCGACCAATCAGGTGCAGCATCATGTCCAGCGGCGCGGTGCCGCCCGAGCTGGTGAATCGGTTTCGGTCCAGGGTGAAGAGGCTCGCGCTGATGCTGACTCGCGGGAAAGCCTCCTGCATGGCGGCCAAAAATTCCCAATGCACGCTGCACTCGTAGCCGTCGAGCAGCCCGGCTTTGGCGAGCGCCCAGCTGCCGGTGCACACACCTCCCAACCGTCTGGATTGACGCGCCAAGGCTTGCAGCCAGGTAATGTGCTCGCGGGTAATCACGTTCTGGATTCCAACACCACCGCACACGATTACAGTGTCCGCCACTAACGGATTGTTCCACGAAGCATCCGGAGTGATCGGCACGCCGTCACTGGCCCAGACAGGCTCTCCATCGGGGCTGAACGTATGCCAGCGATATAGCTCTCGTCCCGACAACTGATTGGCCATGCGCAGTGGCTCTACTGCGGACGCCAGGGAAATGAGTGTGAATTTATCCAACAGCAGAAAACCAACGGATTGAGTCGTACCGTCGGACACGGTGGAGTTCGATGACATCGTGGTCATGTCCTCACAGAGAGCGATTACGGCCTGAGACGCAGGAGCTGGTAATACTCCCCAGCGTTGGCGTAGGGAGTAGGTTTGGCGCAAATACCTCCTTGGTTTATCCCACTGACGTCACCCTCGCAGCCTGCGCAGGGTGACGCGACGTCACAAGGCCGATAAAGGAAATCGCCAGCGCCAGGCCAATTGTTGTGCTGACTTCGGTACGGTGCTCCGGGGTGATCATCATGACTGCCAGCGCTGCGCAAATGAACGCAATCACCAGCCACGTCAGCCATGGAAACAGCCACATGCGAAAGGTCAGCTCAACGTTCTGCCGACGCAACATCCGGCGCATGCGCAGTTGCGACACCGCAATGGCCAGGTACACCAGCAAGGCAATCGCGCCGGAGCTGGCCAGCAGGAAGTTAAACAGCCCGGCGGGCATGAAGTAGCTCCACACGGTGATCGCCGCGCCCAGCACGGTGCTGGCGATGACTGCTGCACGCGGCACGCCCTCGGAGGAGGTCGCCTTCAGCGCCTTCGGCGCATCGCCACGACGACCCAACGAGTACAGCATGCGCGAAGCAATGTAGATCGAGGAGTTCATGCAACTGGCCACGGCGATCAGCACCACCACGTCCACCATGAACTTGGCGTGGGGAATGTTCATGATTTCCAGTGCACGCTGGTAGGAGCCTACCTGGGCGAGCAGCGGATCGTTCCAGGGCACCACGGAGATGACCACGAAAATCGACAACAGGTAGAACACGCCGATGCGCCAAATCACCGAACGCGTGGCCTTGGCGATGTTCTGCGAGGGATTGTCGGATTCGGCGGCGGCGATGGTGACCGCTTCAGTACCAATGAAACTGAACATGATGGTGATGAAAGCGCCGACTACCGCCGACAGGCCGTTGGGGGCAAATCCGCCATGCTCGGCCATCAGTCCGCTCAAGCCGCTGACTTCCCGATCGGGAACCCAGCCCATCAGCACGGCAAAACCAACGCCGATGAAACCGATGATCGCCACCACCTTGGCCATGGCGAACCAGAATTCGAATTCGCCGTACTTGGAGACACTGAACAGATTGGTGATCACCAACGCAATGATCGACACCAGGGCGAACAGCCAGGCATCGATCTGGGGAAACCACTGGTTCAACACATGGCCGGCGGCCAGTGCTTCGATAGGGATCACCAGTACCCAGAACCACCAGTACAGCCAACCGATGGTGAAGCCTGCCCAACGACCTATTGCCTGGTCGGCATAGGTGGAGAACGAGCCTGTGTCCGGGTTGGCCACCGCCATTTCACCGAGCATACGCATGACCAGAACCACAAGCAGGCCTGAGAATAGGTAGGCCAGCAGGACGGCCGGGCCAGCAGCTGCAATGGCATGTCCTGAGCCAACGAATAAACCGGCGCCGATAATCCCGGCGATTGACAGCATTGTTACGTGACGAGGCTTGAAGCCCTGTGCCAATTGGCCATTCGAATCCTTGGAGCTCGGGCTAATCATCGGGTTTTTTTTCTCTGCTGATCGACATTTAAGCGAATTGATGGGGGCAACGGATCATCATCGTTTCCTGCTGCCGCTTCCTGAAAGTGGCACCCTTCAAACGCTGCCGTACTTATCAAACCCATCGTCGCGATGTGGTTTTTTCCATGAAAAGAGGCGCCACCTTACCCGGCTTGTTCGATAATTCAGTTACCTGTTCACGCCACCTCCTTGCCTGATATCGACACGTGCCAACTTAGCGTTCACAGCGAATACCAATCGGTCACGAATTGGCCAGGTGGAATCGTTTTGTTTTTTTGAGGATTCTGCTAAAGCAGCAACGAATGGGGATTGCCTGGAAGGTTTAAACGGCCGAGAAGGTTTCGGGCCGAGGGCCGCGAGATCTCTGCGGGAAGAGCGGATTGGATGATTACTGCCTGTCGCGACCGGCTAAATCCATAGCCGTTTACTGTCGGTCAAGAAGGTCAGCTGGCGACCTTTTCCCTGTAGCGGCGCTTTCAGCTTGGTCGAGGGGTTACCAAATGGTTTTGTAACGGCTCTGAAAAGCAGCACCGATTCCCAAACCCCAGAAACGACAAAGCCCTGAATAATCAGGGCTTTGTCGGTACAAATATGGCGGAGGCGATGGGATTCGAACTCATGGACCTGTTACAGTCGACGGTTTTCAAGACCGTTGCCTTAAACCACTCGGCCACACCTCCGTTTGCGTTGCGGGCGCCATAATACCTGAATGAAACACACTGTCAAACTCTCTGCATAGCTTGTTACAGAGCGTCTGTTATGATCTTTGCGACTGAACGTTTCAAACCAACAGGAGTGTCGCCATGCGCGAACAGGATTACGCAGTTAATAACAGCGTGCAGGCTGAGCAGCTAGAGGTTAGCCGCGTCCTGCGCAACACATACGGCTTGCTCGCCCTGACCCTGGCTTTCAGCGGTGTGACAGCCTACGTTGCCCAGCAGATGCATGTTGGCTACCCGAACATTTTCGTGGTGCTGATCGGCTTCTACGGTCTTTTCTTCCTCACCAACAAACTCCGTGATTCGGCCTGGGGCCTGGTGTCGGCATTTGCCCTGACCGGTTTCATGGGTTTCCTGCTTGGCCCGATCCTCAACCGTTACCTGGGTATGCAGGGCGGCGCTGAAGTGGTCAGCTCGGCTTTCGCGATGACGGCGCTGGTGTTCGGCGGTCTGTCGGCGTATGTGCTGATTACCCGCAAGGACATGAGCTTCCTCGGCGGTTTCATCACGGCAGGCTTCTTTGTACTGCTGGGTGCGACGCTGGCGAGCCTGTTCTTCCAGATCAGCGGCCTGCAACTGGCGATCAGCGCAGGTTTCGTGCTGTTCTCCTCGGTCTGCATTCTGTTCCAGACCAGCGCCATCATTCATGGCGGCGAGCGTAACTACATCATGGCCACCATCAGCCTGTATGTATCGATCTACAACCTGTTCGTCAGCTTGTTGCAGCTGTTCGGCATCATGAGCCGCGATGACTGATCCTCGGCCTTGAACTAAAAAACCCGCTCAGGCGGGTTTTTTATTACCACAAATCCAGGCCTACTCTGTAATGACGATGCTGCCGTCGGCTTGTTGGCGGTAGATGGTGTAGGGCAACAGCAGTGTGTCCATCGCCCCGGACACGACCACGTCGAGCAGCACGATAGCGGGGGCGGGACCATGTACCTGCGCATCCCGGCCGTCTTCGAGGGGCGCGTTCAGGTAGCAGAAGTCGTAGGTCACGCCGCTGTAGATTCGCGGTACCGCGCCGCAGTAACTCTTTTGTTCCTTGAGACTTTTCGAGGCCACTTCGTCACTGCGCACAACCGTCTGAATCGTGCCGCAACCCGCCAACATCGTAGCCACCAGTAGTATTGCCTGAGTTTTCATGCCGTCAATCCTTCGCCGGAAACCCTCAATCTACTTCAGTCTGAAACAAATATCACTCACGCCATGGGCGGCAACCGGCGCTTGACCGGGGTTTTCTTGACGATCGCCGTATTGGTTTCAGCGTGGGTGTTGAGTCGGTCGAGCAGGGTGTCCAGTTGTTCCATCGAGCGCACATGCAGGCGCGCGATGAAACAGTCGTCGCCGGTGACCTTGTCGCACTCGGTGAATTCGGGAATGGCCATGATTTGCCGCTCCACTTCCTGCAATTGCCCCGGCAACGGGCGAATACGCACGATGGCCTGGAGTTGATAGCCGAAGCTTTTCGGGTCGATTTCAACGGTGTAGCCCTTGAGTACGCCTCGCTCTTCCAGGCGGCGCAGACGCTCGGCAACACTGGGGGAAGACAGGCCGCTGATTTGCGCCAGGGCCTTGAGCGAGCGTCGCGAGTCCTCCATCAGCGCGGTGATCAGCAGCTGGTCGATGTCATCGGTCATGGCGAAACCCTCTGTTAGGCATTTTTTCAAAAAGGCCTTGATAAAAAAGGCAGATCCCGAGTTTAGCCTGCTTTTTGCTCTGGAGTAGCCCCTGGGTGCATTGGCATACTTTGGCCACAAACACAGGAGTCTGATGATGGACAAAACCCTACGCCGCGGTTCGTTCGAAATGACGGCCGCCATGCTGATCTCCGGCACCATCGGCTGGTTCGTGCTGGTGTCCGGGCAACCGGTGCTGGATGTGGTGTTCTGGCGCTGCCTGTTCGGTGCTGGCACCTTGCTGCTCATTTGCGCGGCTTTCGGCTTTCTGCGCCCCGGCATTCTGACCCGCACCACGTTCCTGCTCGCAGTGCTCAGCGGTGTGGCGATCGTCGGCAACTGGGTGCTGTTGTTCGCGTCCTATTCCCGGGCGTCGATTGCCATCGGCACTGCCGTCTATAACGTCCAGCCTTTCATGCTGGTCGGGCTGGCGGCGTTGTTCCTCAACGAAAAGATCACCGCGCAGAAACTGACCTGGCTGGGCGTTTCGTTTCTCGGGATGCTGGCGATTGTCAGTGCCCATGGCAGCCAGGGCGAAAGCGGCAGCGATTACCTGACGGGCATTGCCTTGGCGTTGGGCGCGGCGTTTCTCTACGCAATTGCCGCGTTGATCATCAAGCGACTGACTGGAACTCCACCGCATTTGATCGCGCTGATCCAGGTCAGCACAGGCGTGCTGTTGCTCGCGCCCTTCGCGAATCTTTCGGTACTGCCCCAGGCGCCAAGCGCGTGGGCCAGCCTGGTGACGCTGGGTATGGTGCACACCGGCGTGATGTATGTGTTGTTGTACGGCGCGATTCAAAAACTGCCGACGGCGTTGACGGGCGCGCTGTCCTTCATCTACCCGATCGCGGCGATTTTCGTCGACTGGTTTGCCTTCGGTCATCGCCTGGAGCCACTGCAATGGATTGGAGTCGCGGCGATTCTGTTGGCCGCTGCCGGCATGCAACAAGGCTGGTCGCTGAAGTTTCGGCGCACGGTGACGCCTTGAGTGTCAACCAGGAGCGTCAGATGTTCCAGCGCGGTGCGCTCTTGGCCAAGCGCTGGCGCATCTCCCCGACGTTGGCGGCCAGTTGCTGGGTCAGCAAACGATACCCGTCCAGCGTGTTGTAGACCGGCGCATCAAGGCTGACAAGCGGCACATCCACGGGGCGATTGAGCCGCTGGGCGGCGCCTGATTTCAACGCCCGGGCCATGCCGATCAATTGCACGCGAATCTGTCGATGCTCGGCTTTCAATGCCGTTTGCATCAGCGACATCGCCTCGAGGTCATTGGCATCCGGTCGGGTATTGCCGAGGATTTCCAGGGTACTGACGCACATGCGCAGGTTGCGCTGAAGGGCATCGAGTTCGGTCATGGAAATCTTCACTTCCTTGGACACCGAGGGCATCAGTGAGCGAAGTTGCACCATCACCGCGTTCAGGCGAGTCATGAGCTTGAGGTGTTCGTCGGCGGTGATGGCCTGGCCGTCAATGATGCGCCCGTAGACTTTCGCGCAATCACGCAGCGCATCGGCCAGGTTGTAGCGCCAGGAATAAACCGCGTACAGCGGCAGGGCAAAGGAAAACGCCAGGGCCAGGGCAATGCCGATCAGGATATCCACCCCGCGCCACAAGCCATCGGTGACCGGGTTGTCGCCGTGCCCCGCGACGATGAACACGGTAATCGCCGACAGCAGCGCCGTGTAACCACCCTTGCCGATGGCGTGATACGAGAAAAACCCGCAGACCACCGACATCGCGAAATAGGTCAGCCAGGGCATCCCCAGCCAGGCCTGTTGTGCCACCAACACCAGGCCGACACCGGCGCCGATCAAGGTACCAATGGCGCGTTCGGCGGCTTTCTTGCCGATGTTGCCGTGGTGCTGCAAGCCGCCGATCACCACCAGCATGGTCACCGACGCCCACTCACCGTGGGGTAGATTGATGCCGGTGGTCAGCAGGATCGTCGCCAGCAACCCGAGCGACACCCGCACCGCATGGATCACCCGGGCATGGCGGTAGCGCCGGTACGGGTCCAGCAACGGACGCAGCAATCGGCGCAGCAGCGGTGGCAGTCGATGGGCTCTGGATGTACTCAGGCTGGCTCTCCTCAGAAGATGTAGTCGGTGGTCAGGAAGCTCGAACTGCGGCCGCTGATGATCTCGCTGATCAGGTCTTTGTTGGTCTCCTGGAACTTGGTGGCCACCAGGGTGCGGATCGAAAACACCCGCAGTGCGTCATGGACCGACAAGGTGCCTTCGGCCGAGTTCTTGCGACCATTGAATGGATAGGTGTCCGGGCCGCGCTGGCACTGGGCATTGAGGTTGATGCGCCCGACCTGGTTGGCGAAGGTGTCCACCAGCCGGCCAACCGCCACCGGGTTGGTGCCGAAGATGCTCAATTGCTGGCCAAAGTCCGACTCCAGCACGTAGTCGATCACGGTATCCAGATGACGGTAGGGCACGATGGGGATGACGGGGCCGAACTGTTCTTCCTGATAAACCCGCATCTGCGGCGTGACCGGGTACAGCACCGCCGGGTAGAAGAATGACGCACGAGCCTCGCCACCGTTGGGGTTGACTACCTTGGCGCCTTTGCTTTCGGCATCCGCCACCAGTGCATGCAGATAGTCGACCTTGCCCGATTCCGGCAGCGGTGTCAGGGCTACGCCACTTTCCCAGGGCATGCCGGGTTTGAGGTTGGCGAGCCTGGCATTGAATTTGTCGATGAAGGACTCGACCACGTCTTCGTGGACAAACAGGATCTTCAGAGCGGTGCAGCGCTGGCCGTTGAATGACAGCGAACCGGTCACCGCTTCACTGACCGCGTTGTCCAGATCCACTTCCGGCAGGACGATGCCCGGGTTTTTCGCATCCAGGCCCAGCGCCGCGCGCAAGCGGTGGGGTCTCGGATGGAGTTTTTTCAGGTCACTGGCGGCCTTGTTGGTGCCGATGAAGGCAAAGATGTCGATCTTGCCGCTGGCCATCAACGCACTGACCGTCTCGCGGCCGCTGCCGTAGATGACGTTGATCACCCCGGTCGGAAAGCTGTCGCGGAAGGCCTCCAGCAGCGGGCGAATCAGCAGCACGCCGAGCTTGGCCGGCTTGAACACCACGGTGTTGCCCATGATCAGCGCCGGGATCAGCGTGGTGAAGGTTTCGTTCAACGGATAGTTGTAAGGCCCCATGCACAGGGCCACGCCCATCGGTACGCGACGGATCTGGCCGAGGGTGTCCTGTTCCAGTTCGAAACGGCTGGAGCGGCGGTCGAGTTCCTTCAGGGCGTTGATGGTGTCGACGATGTAGTCGCAGGTGCGGTCGAACTCCTTTTCCGAGTCCTTGAGGTTCTTGCCGATTTCCCACATCAGCAACTTGACCACGGCGTCGCGCTGCTCGCGCATGCGCCCGAGGAAGGTTTCGACGTGCTGGATGCGTTCGGCCACGCGCATGGTCGGCCACAGGCCCTGGCCACGGTCGTAGGCACGGACCGCTGCGTCCAGAGCGGTCAAGGCGGTGTCGGCATCCAGCAGCGGCGTGCTGCCGAGGATCACCTGTTCATCGCCATTCGGGCCTGCCAGGTACACCGGGCTGCGGACCAGGGCCAGCGGCCCGTTCCAGGTTCTGAGTTGGCCATCGACCAGGTACTCGCGCTGCTCGGTCTGGCCGTCAAGGCGGTACTTTTCCGGGATCTCGGCGGGGCTTGGGAACAGGTTCTGGAGATTATTGGCTGTGGTCATGTCGCTACCCCTCTGGATTGGCTGATGCACTGATGAATCGTTTTAGCAGACCTCGGCAACGCTTGTCATGACTCATCTCAGGGTTTTGCCGAACAGCATGATGTCGGGGACTTGTCGGTGCCTTGCGTCATGGCCTCAGAAGCGCCCCTTGTTGGCCCCCAATGCCCTCAACCTGCCCGCGCGGGGTGCCTTAATGTTGACTCTCCTTGATCACAACAAAAAAGTGCACCCGGCTGGCCGGGCAGCCATTGAGAGGACAGCCATGCGGGCAAGCCGATTAACTGAAAAGCCTAGCCTTTGTTTGGCCTTGGTGGGCTGTGTCTTTGCGGCGTTGCTTGCAGGGTGCGGCAAAGAGCCGAACAAACCGCCGACCCGCAGCGAAGCAGGTGCCGCGAGGCCCGCCGACGCGGAACTCGCGCAGGTCTACGACAACAGCTGCAAGCTTTGCCATGCCAATCCAGCGGCCGGGGCGCCGCTGACCGGCGATATCAAGGCCTGGCAACCACGGGTATTACAGGGCGCCGACACGCTGCTCGATCACGCGATCAACGGTTACAACGGCATGCCGCCGATGGGGATGTGCATGCAGTGTTCGCAAGAACAGTTCCTGGCGCTGATTGCCTTTATGTCCGGCCAGCAAATCCAATAACAAGAACGGCAGGGTGCGATTCATGACGATGGACCTGACACGGCGTCAGTTGTTGCAACGGGCGAGCGTCATTGGCGCCTTTACCGCGCTCGGCTCAACGCCGGCACTGGCCGAGCTGCTGCGCGCGCCACGCCTGATTCCCTGGCGCAACTGGTCGGGAGGCCAGAGTTGCCTGCCGGCGGCGCGGTTGGCGCCCAAGAACCTGGATGAGTTGACGCAAGTGGTGCGCCAGGCCCCCGGCAAGATTCGTCCGGTGGGCTCGGCGCACTCCTTCAGTGCACTGGTGCCCACCGACGGCACCTTGCTGTCGCTGAGCTATTTCACGGGTTTGCTCGATCACGATCGGCAAACGCTGCAGGCCGAGTTCGCCGCCGGCACGCCGATGTCACGCATGGGCACGCCGCTCAAGGACATCGGCCAGGCCCTGCAAAACATGGCTGACATCGATTACCAGACCCTGGCCGGCGCGATCTCGACCTCGACCCACGGTACCGGCAAAGACTTTCAATCGTATTCGGCGCATGTCTGCGGCTTGCAGTTGGTGGCCGCCAACGGCGACGTGCTCGACTGCGATGCCAGCCGCCATCCTGAGGTGTTCAGTGCCGCGAGGGTGTCCTTGGGCGCGTTGGGCGTGGCCACCAGGGTACGCCTGCAAAACCGCCCGGCGTATCGATTGCGGGAGCGCCAATGGATCGCTAAAACCGAAGAGCTGCTGGAAGACCTGGACAAGAACACCCGGGAAAACCAGCACTGGGAAATGCTCGTGGTGACGCATTCCGACTACGCCTTGTCGATCGCCCTGAACGAAACCAGCGACCCGGCGACACCACCGGTCCCGGCGGATGAGGAGGGCGGCAACGAGTTTGTCACGCTGATCGAGAAGATCGACAAATACGCCAGCGACTTCCCGGACCTGCGTCGCACGATGCTCAATAACTTGCGCCATCTGGCCAGTTTCGATGACCGGGTGGGTGACTCGTTCGACATCTATGCCAACGTGCGCACGGTACGTTTCAATGAAATGGAATACTCCGTGCCGGCCGAATACGGCCCAGCCTGTTTGCGCGAGATCCTCAAACTGATCCAGGACAAGGACCTGCGCACCTGGTTTCCGATCGAGTACCGTTACGTCAAGGCCGACGACATTCCCCTGAGCATGTTCGAAGGCCGCGACAGCTGTTCGATCTCGGTCCACCAGCATTACCAGATGGATCATCACAACTTCTTCGCCGCCATCGAGCCGATTTTCTGGAAGTACAACGGCCGGCCGCACTGGGGCAAGTTGCACACGCTGAATGCGAAAAACCTGCAGCCGCTGTACCCGCGCTGGCAGGAATTCATCCAGGTGCGGCAAGCGCTCGACCCCAGCGGCAAATTTCTCAACGCGCACTTGTCATCCATTCTGGGGGTGAGCTGATGGCCGTCAATCGCCGCAATTTCTTGCTCGGTACCGCCGGTGTCGGCGCCTTGTTGGTGGGTGTCGGGGCGTGGCTGCGGCCGGGTGACCGAGGTGCGCCGTACAGCGATTACTTCCTTACGCTGAACCGCGAACTCAAGGACCACGGGCCGATGCGACCGGTGATGCTGATCGACCTTGATCGGCTGGATCACAACATCGATGTGGTGATGCAATCGGTCAAGCGCGCCGACAAGCACCTGCGCCTGGTGGAAAAGTCACTGCCGGCACCGGGGCTTTTGGCCTACATCGCCCAGCGCGCCGGTACGCAACGGCTGATGTCGTTTCACCAACCGTTTCTCAATCATGACGCGGTGCAGTTTGCCGAGGCCGATATTCTGCTGGGCAAGCCGCTGCCGGTGCGTTCGGCCGAGTTGTTCTATCAGTCGCACAAGGGTTCTTTCGACCCTTCGAAGCAATTGCAATGGTTGCTCGATACGCCGCAACGCTTGCAGCAATACCTCGCCCTGGCTCAAGGGCTGGGCACGCGAGTACGGGTGAACATCGAACTGGATGTCGGGCTGCATCGCGGTGGCGTCAGTGACCTTGGCGTACTCGGGCAGATGCTGGCGCTGATCAGCCAGCACCCGCAGCACCTGGAATTCGCCGGGTACATGGGCTACGACCCGTTCGTGGGCATGGGCGTGCCGGGGATCCTGGGCTCGCCCGAGGAGCTGTTCGCCAAGGTGATGGTGGTTTACAACCGCTGCGTCGATTTCACCCGTCAGCAATACCCCGGTCTGTGGCGCGAAGGGCTGACCCTCAATACGGCCGGCAGCCCGAGCTATCGCATGCATGAACACGAACAGCTCAGCAGCGAAGTGTCGGTGGGGACGGGGCTGCTCAAGCCCACTCATTATGATTTGCCGTCACTGGCGGAGCATGTGCCGGCCGCTTTTATCGCCACGCCAGTGCTGAAAAGCACCGGGGCTGTAAACATCCCGGCGCTGGATGGCAAGTCCAGGCTGTTTTCCTGGTGGGACACCAATCAGCGCGAGACGTATTTCATCTATGGCGGTAACTGGATGGCGGAGTTCGAATCGCCAGCGGGGTTGCAGAGCAATGGCGTGTATGGCCGCAGTTCGAACCAGGAAATGGTCAATGGTTCGGCGGCGGTGGGGCTGACGGTGGAGGACCAGGTGTTCTTGCGGCCTGCCCAGACGGAGTCGGTGTTGTTGCAGTTCGGGGATTTGCTGGCGGTTCGGGGTGGGCGGATTGTGGATAGCTGGCCTGTGTATTCCTGAAGTTTTTCAGTGTTTGTTCCGCCGTCATCGCGAGCAAGCTCGCTCCCACAATTTGGAATGCATTTCCCAGTTGGAATGCATCCCCCCCTGTGGGAGCGAGCTTGCTCGCGATGGCGTCAGTTCAGTCAAAACGCATACGGAATGCTGACCTTGGCCCAAAGCATTTCCCCTTCAGGCCGGTTTTCCACGTCGAACTCCTTGGCCCAGCGAATCTCCGCGCTGGCGTATTCGAGAAAGGTCCAGTGCAGCGCCGGACCAATGGCAAACACCTGGCCGCGCACCCCGTCGTTCACGTCCTGGCCATTGAACTGCACGGTGTGGCCGAACTGTTTGTCGTCGGTGGTTTGCTTGAGGTAGTAGCCGTTCAACCCGAGCATCAGGTCGTCGGTGATCTTGAAACTGGCGGAATAATCGAAGTGGAAAATCTGCCCCGACTTGTAGTCGGTGTCCTTGTTTTTCTCGTTGAAACTGTAGGTGGTCTTCATCGACACCTCGGTTCTGTCCGTCGGCAGCCAGGTGAAGGAGAACAACGGTTTATAGGTGTAGAAGTTGTTGCTGGTGTTGGCCAGGCGGTCAACGCTGTACTCGCCGGTCGGCACGGTGATTTCGATGGCGGCGCCGAGGGTCAGGTTCGGGCCCATGTCCCAGAGAATGATCGGCGCAAACGTTGTGTCACCCATGCCTTCACGGGTGTCCTGCGGCAGTCCGAACACCGAGACTTCCTGCTTGAGCCAGGGCTGCGCGATGTAGCCGGCCAGCCGGCCGCCAAACACGCGCACCGGGCTGAGGTAATCAAGGCGCGGAATGACCGCCGTGGACTCGATCTCGACGTTCGGCACCTTGCCGCCGAGCGAGCTGATATTGAGCTTCGTGGCTTTGTAGTGGTTGTAGTAGAGGTTGAACGCAACCATGTTGTCCGGAAGGCTGTCGGGCGAAAGCGGCAACACGAAAAAGCCGTCGGTGCCGGTGCCGATGTTGTCCACGCCAGTCTCGGTGGCCAGTGCCGGTTGCAGGGCGCAGACGCCGGCCAGGCCAATGACCGTCAGGGGGAGTGTCGTGCGGGTCGGGATCATGGGTGTACTCATTATTATTGTTGTCGGGCTGTCCGGCATCCATACGAGGGCCGCAACATAGAAATAAGCTGTCTGCGCCCTGCAAGGCAGGGTATTGGCGGCCATTTAGGGGGACTTCTGCGGACAGTCTTTGAGCCCTGTGCTAACTTCCTTCGACATAACCGGTTACAAAAATAAGAATGCAGCTCGACCCGGAATGTATAGCCCCATGCAAATGAAAGTGATCGATCCCACCTTTGAACTGGCGCTGGTGTCGCCGTTTCTCCTGCAGACCCTGGCCGAAGTCGCCGAGCAAAAAGGCATCCACCCCGAGAGCCTGTGCCGAGGGTTGGGCTTTACCTTTGAAGACCTGCAGGACCCGGCGCAGCGCATTTCCCATCGCCAGGCCGTGGCCATGATTCAACGCGCGCTCAAGGCCTTGCCCAATCAGGGGCTGGGCTTGTGGGTCGGCGCGCAGAATGTGCTCGGCACGCTGGGGTTGTTGGGGCATGTGTTGTCGCTGTGCAAGACCCTGCGCGATGCCTTCGAACTGGGCATTCGCCATCAACACACCTCTGGCGGCATTGTCGTGTCGAGTGTGGAGGAGGCGGGGGATCGGGTGTTTATCGACGTTGAATGCCGCTTGCCGTTCGCCGACGTGCAGTTGTTCGCGGTCGAGGAGTTTTTCGCCAGCCTGCTGGTGTATGGCCGGGCGCTGGTCGGGGCGGATTTCAAGCCGACGGCCGTGGAGTTCGTGCATGCCGCGCCGGACTATCTCGGCGAATATTCGCGCCTGCTGGGGCCAGACGTGCGTTTCGGTTGCCTGCAAAACCGCATGGTGATCGATGCGCATTGGCTGGACGTTCAGTTGCCCAATCACCATTCCCTGGCCCTGCGCCAGGCCGTGAAATTGCTCGAACTGGAAGCCGCGCAGGTGCATCAGAAAATGGATCTGATCCAGGCGGTGGAACGGGCGATTGCCCGGGACCTGACCGAGGGCAGCCACATCGAGAAAATCGCCGGCGACCTGAACATGAGCAGCCGCACCTTGCGCCGCCGCCTCACCGAACATGCGCTGACGTTCGAAACGCTGCTGGAACAAGTGCGCCAGGCCCGCACCATGAGCCTGCTGGCCAACCCGGACATGTCCATCGAACGCATCACCGAGGAAGTCGGCTACAGCGACGTGCGCAGCTTTCGCCGGGCTTTCAGGCGCTGGACCGGCAAGAGCCCGAGTGCGTTTCGCAACGAAAGCCCCGGCGTGGTTTGATCTTCTGTGGCGAGCGGGCTTGTGTGGCGAGGGGGCTTGCCCCCGTTGGGTTGCGAAGCAGCCCCAAAACCTGGCGACTCGGTATGACTGAAAATGCAGGGGAGCGCTACGCGCTCCAACGGGGGCAAGCCCCCTCGCCACAGAAGCCCCCTTTGCCACAGGTTCCTGGCCTCTGACGGCACACAAACCCTCGTACTCCGGTTAAACTCCATGCTCTTTTTCAAGGAGTTCATATGAGTCATTACCAGCCGGGCATTCTCGCCACCCCCGTTCCGCCTCAAGCTCGCCATATGTTCTTCGCCCTCGAATCCGTTGCGGCACTGCCGGCCGCGCTCGACAACTTGATGCAACTGGTGGACGGGAAATCGGCTGTCGTCGGCTTCGGCGAATCCCTGGTCAAGGCGCTGGATGGGCAGATCGAAGGCCTGCGCACTTTCCCGGCACTGACTGGCGTCGGCGTCGACAATCCGTCGACCCAACACGCGCTCTGGTGCTGGCTGCACGGTGAAGACCGTGGCGAATTGCTCAACCGCAGCAACGCCATCTCGGCGGCACTGGCCCCGGCGTTGCGCCTGGTGCAGATGAACGAAACCTTCCGCCACATGACCGGCCATGACCTGACCGGCTACGAAGATGGCACCGAGAACCCCCACGACGCAGCCGCCGTGACCGCCGCCCTGGTGGGTGAGGGCGCGGACGGCATGGTGGGTGGCAGCTTCGCCGCGATCCAGCAGTGGCAGCATGACTTGAAAGGTTTCCATGGGCTGTCGGCGGATGAAAAAGACAACATCATGGGTCGCCGCTTGAGCGATAACGAAGAGATCGACGACGCGCCGGTTTCCGCCCACGTCAAACGCACCGCCCAGGAAAGCTTTGCGCCTGAAGCCTTCGTGGTGCGCCGCTCGATGCCGTGGATCGAAGGTGACCGTGCCGGCCTGATGTTCCTGGCCTTCGGTTTTTCCCTCGACGCCTTCGAAGCCCAACTGCGCCGCATGAGTGGCCTGGAAGACGGCATCACCGACGGTCTGTACCGCATCAGCCGTCCGATCACCGGTGGCTACTACTGGTGCCCGCCGCTCAAGGACGGTCGACTGGACCTGCGCGCATTGCGCGTCGGCTGAGCCGCAAGGAGTGCCTATGAACCTGGTGCGCTGGGGCATGATCGGCTGTGGCAGTGTCGCTGAACGCAAAAGCGGGCCGGCCTTCTACAAGGCGCCCGGATCGGCGTTGGTCGCTGTGATGGGCCGGCGCCTGGAAGCCGTCACCGACTACGCCACGCGCCACGGCATCGCTCGGGTCTACACCGATGCGCAGGCGCTGATCAACGATCCCGAGGTCGACGCGGTGTACATCGCCACGCCGCCCGACAGCCATCACGCCTATGCTTTGCAAGTGGCCGCGGCCGGCAAGCATTGCTGCGTGGAAAAACCGATGGCGCTGAATGCCGGGCAAAGCCGTGAAATGCAGCAGGTGTTTGCCGATGCCGGGTTGCACCTGTTCGTGTCCTATTACCGACGTTCGCTGCCACGCTTCCGGCAAGTGCGGCAATGGCTGGAAGAGGGGCGGATCGGCGAGGTCCGGCACCTGAGCTGGACCCTCACCAAAGCCCCGTCGGCAGCGGACCGGAGCGGCACCGATAACTGGCGCACCGACCCGGCAATTGCCGGTGGAGGTTACTTCGCCGATCTGGCCAGCCATGGCCTGGACCTGTTTCAGTACCTGCTCGGCGATATCGTCGAAGTTGCCGGGTTCACTGCACGGCAGGCCGGCTTGTACGCGGCCGAAGACGCCGTCAGCGCCACTTGGCGGTTTGCCGGCGGGGCACTGGGGATGGGCTGCTGGAACTTCGTTGCAGACCGTCGCGAAGACCGGGTCGAAGTGATTGGCAGCAAAGGCCGGATCACCTTTTCAGTGTTCGATGAACACCCGGTCGAACTGCACGCCGACGAGCTGCACGCTGGCGAGCACCTCAGCCTGACCATCGAGCATCACGCACACATTCAGTGGCACCACGTATTGGGCATGAATGCGCATATTCGTGGCGAGACGCAGCACCCCGCCGTGGCCGAGCAGGCGCTGAAGACCGATTGGGTCATGGACCAGATTCTCAAGCGCCACTGATTCTTCAGATCACACATAACCCCCTGTGGGAGCGGGCTTGCTCGCGAATGCGGTTCAACATTCAACATCTGAGTTGACTGACACACCGCCTTCGCGAGCAAGCCCGCTCCCACATTTGTTCTTGCTTCGTACTTCTAACCTTATGCGCATTCGGTATTTCTCAACCCTGTCATAACTTATCTAAGATCACGTCATAACTCGTTATAACAAGTGATCTGCCATGACCGATAACGTTCTATCCCTGAGCAGCGTCCCGTTGCACACCCAGCTGCGAGATGTGCTGCGCGCCCGCATCCTCGACGGCGAATACCCGCAAGACAGCCAGATGCCTTCAGAAAGCGAACTTGGCGCGTTGTTCAAGGTCAGCCGCATCACCGTGCGCCAGGCCTTGGGCGATCTGCAAAAGGAAGGGCTGATCTTCAAGATCCACGGCAAGGGCACTTTCGTCGCCAAGCCGAAAACCTTCCAGAACGTCAGCACCCTGCAAGGCCTGGCCGAGTCCATGACCAATCGCGGCTATGAGGTGATCAACCGCCTGCGCAGCTTCAAATTCATTGCCGCCGACAAGCTCGTGGCCGAGCGTTTGCAGGTCGCCGAAGGGGAGGTCGTGGCGCAGATCAAACGTGTGCGCCTGATCAATCGCGAGCCGGTTTCCCTGGAAATCACTTACCTGCCCAAGGCCATTGGCGAGCGCCTGGAAAAAGCCGACCTGGTCACCCGCGATATTTTCCTGATCCTGGAAAACGACTGCGGCCTGGCCTTGGGGCACGCCGACCTGGCCATCGATGCGGTACTGGCCGACAGCGACCTGACCCACGCGCTGAACGTTGAACCTGGCTCGCCGATCATGCACATCGAACGCCTGACCCACGATGTCGACGGTCGGCCGCTGGACTTCGAACACCTTTACTACCGTGGCGATGCCTTCCAGTACCGCCTGCGGATCGACCGGCAAAAAGGGGAGCAGGCATGACCCGAAGCACTTTGGAGCAGGAATACGACATCGTCGTGATCGGCGGCGGCACCGCCGGCCCCATGGCGGCGATCAAGGCCAAGGAACGCAACCGCGACCTGCGGGTGTTGTTGATCGACAAGGCCAACGTCAAGCGCAGCGGCGCGATCAGCATGGGCATGGACGGCCTGAACAACGCGATCATTCCCGGCCACTCGACGCCGGAGCAGTACACCAAGGAAATCACCATCGCCAACGACGGCATCGTCAATCAGGCCGCGGTGTACGCCTATGCCACCCACAGTTTCGAAACGATCGAACAACTGGACCGCTGGGGCGTGAAGTTCGAGAAGGACGAAACCGGTGACTACGCGGTGAAAAAGGTCCACCACATGGGCGCTTATGTGTTGCCGATGCCGGAAGGGCACGACATCAAGAAAGTCCTCTATCGGCAGTTGAAGCGCGCACGGGTGAGTATCACCAATCGCCTGGTCTGCACCCGATTGCTGACGGATGAAGAGGGCGCGGTCAACGGCGTGATGGGCTTCGACTGCCGCACGGCGGACTTCCACGTAATCAAGGCCAAGGCCGTGATCCTCGCTTGCGGTGCCGCCGGACGCCTGGGGTTGCCGTCTTCGGGCTACCTCATGGGCACCTACGAAAACCCGACCAATGCCGGCGACGGCTACTCGATGGCCTACCACGCCGGGGCCGAACTGGCGAACCTGGAATGCTTCCAGATCAACCCGCTGATCAAGGACTACAACGGCCCGGCCTGCGCCTACGTGACCGGCCCCTTGGGCGGCTACACCGCCAACAACAAGGGCGAACGCTTCATCGAGTGCGACTACTGGAGCGGGCAGATGATGTGGGAGTTCCATCAGGAACTGGAAAGCGGCAATGGCCCGGTGTTCCTCAAACTCGATCATCTGGCCGAGGAAACCATCCAGGACATCGAAGAGATCCTGCACAGCAACGAGCGTCCGAGTCGCGGCCAGTTCCACGCCAATCGCGGCACCGACTACCGCACGCAGATGGTCGAGATGCACATCTCGGAAATCGGTTTTTGCAGCGGGCATTCGGCGTCGGGGGTGTGGGTCAACGAGAAGGCCGAGACCTCGGTCAAGGGTTTGTACTCGGCTGGAGACATGGCTGCGGTGCCGCACAACTACATGCTCGGTGCGTTTACCTATGGGTGGTTCGCTGGCCAGAACGCGGCGGATTTTGTCGCCGGGCACGAGTTTTCAGCGCTGGATGCCCGGCAGATCGAAACCGAAAAACAACGGGTCTACGCACCGCTGGAGCGTGAGCACGGCCTGCCGCCAGCCCAGGTCGAATACAAGCTGCGGCGCTTGGTCAACGACTACCTGCAACCGCCGAAAGTGACCAGGAAGATGCAGATCGGCCTGCAGCGCTTCAGCGACATCCAGCGCGATCTCGACCAGATCAAGGCGCACAACGCCCACGAGCTGATGCGCGCCATGGAAGTCAGCATGATCCGCGACTGCGCCGAAATGGCCGCCCGCGCTTCATTGTTCCGCGCCGAAAGCCGCTGGGGGCTTTACCACCATCGCGTCGATCACCCGCAACGCAACGACCGCGACTGGTTCTGCCATTGCCACCTGAAGAAAGACGAAAACGGTTTGATGAGCAGTTTCAAGAAAGCCGTCGAGCCTTACATCATCCCGCTCGATGCCGACGAGATGCAGGCCTACGACCGGCTGCGGGTCGGCGCGGATGCCGCCTGAGCATCACTCAAGAGAGACTGTGAAATGGCCTATCAAGCCCAGGAAATTTTCTTCCGTTCCAACGCCCCCGTCACCGTCGACGAGGACAAATGCATCGCCCACAAAGGCTGCACCGTGTGCGTCGACGTCTGCCCGATGGACCTGCTGGCGATCAACCCCGCCACGCAAAAGGCCTACATGGCGTTCGACGAATGCTGGTACTGCATGCCCTGTGAAAAGGACTGTCCGACGGGTGCGGTGAAAGTCGAAATCCCGTACCTGCTGCGCTGAAATACTGTCCCTGTGGGATCGAGGCCAGTCGCAAGTCCTGCATACACCAGAAAAACCTGTGGGAGCGAGCTTGCTCGCGATGAGGCCAGCTCGAACAACCCAAAACGCCATCCGGCACCACCGGACGCCTGATTCAAGACACCCCTCGTTTCCCACCGCGCCCTGATCGTGGCGGAGACGAACATCCTATAAATGATTCGAGGGGAAACACTCATGATGTTGCGTGCAGCTTTGGCCGGTCTGGTACTGGCTTCATTCACCCTGTCGGCCTCGGCCGAAACCATCCGCATTGCCATCGGTACCCAGGACACCACCATCAACTGCGCCGCCGGCGGATTGTTGATTCGCGAACTCGGGCTGCTGGACAAATACCTGCCCCACGATGGCCCCTACAAGGACGCCCAATACGAGGTGCAGTGGAAAAACTTCACCAGCGGCGCCCCCCTGACCAACGAAATGGTGGCCGGCAAACTCGACTTCGGCGCCATGGCCGACTTCCCCGGCGCGTTCAACGGCGTGGCGTTCGAAACGGCGGGCAAGCACAGCCTGTTTATCAGCGTGCTGTCGGGCAGCATCAAGGGCAGTGGCAACGGCATCGTGGTGCCAAGCGCATCGGGTGTGCAGTCGCTGGCAGAGCTGAAGGGCAAGACCATTTCCGTGCCGTTCGCTTCCACCGCCCATGGCATGCTGTTGCGCGCCGTCGCGGCCCAGGGCTGGGACCCGCTCAAGGACGTGAACATCATCGCCCAGCCGCCGGAAGTCGCCGGCTCCGCGTTGCAGGCCGGCAAGATCGATGCTCACGCTGACTTCGTGCCCTTCGCCGAACTGTTCCCCAGCCGTGGTTTCGCCCGCAAGATTTATGACGGCGCCCAGGCCAACGCGCCGACCTTCCACGGTGCGCTGGTCGATCAGGCCTATGCGAAAAAGTACCCGGAAATCGTCGTCGCTTACCTGCGGGCGAGTATCGAAGCCAACCAGCTGCTGGCGGCTGAGCCGGAGAAATACAGCGAGTTGATCGCCAAGGTCACCGGGGTCGATGCCGAGGTCAATTATCTGTTCCATGGCCCACTCGGTGTGCAGACCCGCGACCTGAGCTGGAAGCCGGAATACCGTCAGGCCGTGGGCACCGCCATCGATACCCTCAAGTTGTTGAAGAAGGCCGATCGCGGTCTGGATCTCAACACCTTCATTGACGACCAATACATCCGCGCCGCCTTCAAGGCCTCGAACCTGGACTACAGCGCGCAACTGGCCAGTTACGGGCAGGCGCCGCTCAAGGCCGTCGATGCCGCCAGCGGTCAAGCCATCACCGACTTCAGCCACGTGGCGGAAATCTGGGTGCGCGGCGAGCCGAAAGTCCGCCAGTACGCCTCGGCGCAAGCGGCGTTTGCCGCGCTGGCCAGCCTCAAGCAGGAAGGCCGGAGCATCCGCGCGGTGTACGCCCAGGCCAGTGACAGCGGGATCAAGCTGCTGGCGGATCAGGCGTGGTTTGCCACCGACGGGAAAGGGCAGCTGAGCGCGTTCCTGCTCAAAGGCCAGGCCCAACAGTTCGCCACGGCGCAGGGTGGCAAGGTCCTCGACTTCACTGATGCCACTGCCCAGGCCGTGGCTGTTCGCTAATCCCAAGTACCCCTCGGGCAAATGTGGGAGCGGGCTTGCTCGCGAATGCGGATCAACATTCAACATCTGAGTTGACTGAAACACCGCTTTCGCGAGCAAGCCCGCTCCCACAGAGATCTTGGTTGTGAGGAGGAATTGTGTACCTATCATCTATACGCTGGATCCCCAGAGCCGCATCCTTGCTGCTCTGCCTGCTGTTCTGGCAACTCGCCGCCAGCCACCACTGGAACCTCGGCCTGGTGACCTTCGCCAACGTCCCGACACCCGTGGCGGTCATTGAAGCCGCCCTCGGCCTCGGCGACTCGGGCAAGCTCGCCCAGCACCTGGGCAGCAGCCTCGGCCGGGTGTTCGCCGGTTACCTCGCGGCGCTGATCATTGGCGTGGCCCTGGGCCTGGCCATCGGTCGCTCGAAATGGGCCGAAGATCTCTTGCTACCACCCCTGGAAGTGCTGCGCCCGATCCCGGCAGTGGCGTGGATTCCCCTGGCGATCCTGATGTTTCCCTCATCCGAACTGTCGATGGTGTTCATCACCTTCACCGGCGCATTGTTCCCGATCCTGCTCAACACCGTGCACGGCGTCGAAGGCGTCGATCCGCGGCTGATCGCCTCGGCGAAAAGCCTCGGGGCAGGGCGCCGGGCCATCCTGCTGGAGGTCGTTCTTCCGGGCGCTGCGCCCAGCATCATCACCGGCCTGGCCATTGGCATGGGCACTTCGTGGTTCTGCCTGGTGACGGCGGAAATGATCTCCGGCCAATTCGGCATCGGCTATTACACCTGGGAGTCCTACACAATCCAGAACTACGCCGACATCGTCGTCGGCATGCTGCTGATCGGCGTGCTCGGGATGGGCAGCAGCCTGTTGATCAAGCGTCTGGGCGGGCTTTTCACGCCTTGGCATCGGCCTCGAGGAAAAGCCTGATGAGCGTTTTTCAACACCTGGAAGGGCGTATCGACATTCGCGGGCTGTCAATCAGCCTGGGCGAGGGGGGCGCGGCTTTCGAAGCGGTACAGGGCCTCGACTGCCAGATCGAGCCAGGGCAGTTCGTGTGCATTCTCGGGCCGTCCGGTTGCGGCAAGTCCACCTTGCTCGGCGCCCTGGCCGGCCACCTGCAACCGCGCACCGGCACGCTGAATGTCGATGGCGCAGCGGTGTCGGGCCCATCGCCCCAGCGCGGCATGGTGTTCCAGCAGCACACACTGTTTCCTTGGCGCACGGTGCGTGACAACGTCGCCTTCGGCCTGAAAATGCGCGGCGTCGGCAAGGCCGAACGGCACAAGGCGGCGGATGAAATCCTCGCCCTGGTGGGCCTCGAAGGTTTTGCCGGGCGCTGGCCCGACCAGCTCTCCGGCGGCATGCAGCAACGGGTGGAAATTGCCCGGGTGCTGGTCAACCGTCCGCGCCTGTTGTTGATGGACGAACCCTTTGGC
The DNA here is from genome assembly GCF_058797535.1 of Pseudomonas sp. GW823-FHT02E01. Lineage (NCBI taxonomy): Bacteria > Pseudomonadati > Pseudomonadota > Gammaproteobacteria > Pseudomonadales > Pseudomonadaceae > Pseudomonas > Pseudomonas sp. GW823-FHT02E01. The sequence continues at coordinate 22,669 of NZ_JBXAJS010000010.1, forward strand.
GCCCTCGATGCCCTGACCCGGTTGAACATGCAGGAACTGCTGCTGGACATCTGGACGCGCATCCGCACCACCGTGGTGTTTGTCACCCATGACATCGACGAAGCGCTGTTCCTCGCTGATCGCCTGTTGGTCATGAGCTCGCGCCCCGGGCGAATCATCGAAGACCTGCGCCTGGACTTCCCCAGGCCGCGCAGCACGGAACTGATGACCCGCCCTGAATTCTCGCACCTCAAGCGCCATTGCCTCGAACTCCTGCGCCACGAAGACGGTCGGCAACTGCCACGCTTGAATCCGCTCGGTCTTCCCCCTGAAAACAAACTGCCGCGATTTGCCCTATGACCTCACTATTCGATGTAACCGATAACGACGACATTCTTGCCCTGCAACCGCGCCTGACCGATGACGACCCCGGCGTACGCCGGATCGCGCTGATCGAACTGGCCGATCTCGAGGAGCCGGATGGCCTGCAGTGGTTGATCAATCGACTGGCCGAAGACCCGATTGCAGACGTTCGCGCCGAAGCCGCGCGGTTGCTGGAAGCCTGGGAGGACGAGCCCGTAGTCGAGGCGTTGTGCCAGGCGCTGACGGATCCATCCCCGGCGGTGCAGGCGGCCGCAGCGCAGAGCCTTAGCCTGCTCAAGAGTGAAGCGGCGGGCCGGGTCATTCTGCCGTGGACCGGGCACGCCGACAGCGGTGTACGCATCGCCGCGTTCAGGGCGTTGCGCGAGTTGCGTTGCCCCGATGCCGCCACGGCGGCTGCCGCTGCATTGGACGATGAAAGCGCCAGCGTGCGCCGCGAGGCGGTGGGCGTGCTCGGCTGGCTCAAGCAACTCGATGCCTTGCCGGCCCTGGCGCGGTTGGCCAGCGCTGACCCGGACACTGAAGTTCGGCGTGCCGCCACCGGGGCGGTGGGCCTGGCGTCTGACGCGCAGGTGCTGCCGGCCCTGCGCCAGGCCTTGCGCGACGCTGCCTGGCAAGTCCGCGAAGAAGCCGCCACCACCCTGGGCAAGGTCGGCCACCTCGACGCCGGCCCGGCCCTGATCGACGCCTTGGGCGACGATTACTGGCAAGTGCGTCTGCGCGCCACCCGCAGTCTCGGTCGCTTGCGTTATGGACCGGCGCTCGATGCGTTGATCGACACCCTCGGCCACCGCATCAGCAACCTGCGCAAGGAAGCCGCCCTGGCCCTGGGTGAATTGAACGACTCGCGGGCCATCGCGGCATTGCAGGCCGCGCAGGACGACGGCGACCCGGAAGTGCGCAAGGCCGTGCGCATTGCCTTGAGTCAACTGCAATGAATCCGCTGGCGGTGGGTAATTCACGGAGCAGACAACAACTGCGCCTGAGTTGGCCGGATGGCCGCGAACAGTGGCTGGACCACGCCGAACTGCGCCGGCATTGCCCGTGTTCGCAGTGCCGGGCGTTTCGTATGCGGGGGCTGACGCCGATGGTTGATGGGCGGGTTCGGGTTATCGAATTGCACTCGCAGGGGTATGGACTGCAACTGGTCTTCAGCGATGGCCATGAGCGCGGGATTTATCCGTGGGCGTATCTGGCGCAACTCACCTCTTGAGTCACTGAAATCCAATGTGGGAGCGAGCTTGCTCGCGATGCGGCCCGGTCAGTCGACACATATGTTGAATGAAAGACCATCGCGAGCAAGCTCGCTCCCACAGGTCACTGGTCCTGCCACCAGATGATTGACGGTCCTTGCCAGGCAAAAGCCAAAAGAGTACAAATGTACTCCATGACGACTCTGACTCCCCGCCGTACCGCCATCCTGACCTTTATCCGCGATCGCATCGCCGAGCACGGTCAGCCTCCGAGCCTCGCTGAAATCAGCGAGGCGTTCGGTTTTGCCTCCCGCAGCGTGGCGCGCAAGCATGTGCTGGCGCTGACCGAAGCCGGGTTTATCGAGGTCAACCCGCATCAGGCCCGGGGCATTCGCCTGCTCGGGCAGCCGCCGCGTCCCGAGTTGCTGGACATCCCGGTACTCGGCCGGGTGGCGGCCGGTGCGCCGATTGGGGCCGATGCGGAGGTCCATAGCCGCTTGCTGCTCGATCCGTCGATCTTTTCGCGGGTGCCGGACTACATGCTGCGGGTCCGGGGTGACTCGATGATCGAGGACGGCATTCTCGATGGCGATCTGGTGGGCGTGCACCGCAACCCCGAGGCGCTCAATGGCCAGATCGTCGTGGCGCGGCTCGACGGCGAAGTCACCATCAAGCGCTTCGAGCGGGTCGGCGATGTGGTTCGCCTGCTGCCACGCAACCCGGCCTACCAGCCGATCATTGTCGAGGCCGACCGGGACCTGGCCATCGAAGGCGTGTTCTGTGGCCTGGTGAGGCAAGGCTGATGGGTGCCGTCGTTGTGCTGGATACGCTGTTCAATGGCGGCCAGGTCTGGAAGGGCCGGCCTGCGCCACCGGCCGCCAGCCCGCAACCCACCGGGCATGCCGCGCTGGACGCTGCATTGCCCAGCGGAGGCTGGCCGGAGGCGGCGCTGACGGAAATCCTCTTGGCCGGGCAGGGCGTGGGCGAGTTGCAACTGGTGTGGCCGACGCTGGCACGGCTGTCGGCGGCGGGCGAGCGCATCGTGCTGGTGGCGCCGCCTTATATGCCGTATCCCCAGGCGTGGCAGGGTGCTGGGGTCGATCTGCGTCAGTTGTCGATCATCCAGGCCAGCGAGCGCGATGCGCTGTGGGCCGCGGAACAATGCCTGCGTTCGGGCAGTTGCGGCGCGGTGCTGTGCTGGCCGCACAAGGCCGATGACCGTGCCTTGCGCCGCTTGCAGGTGGCGGCGGAAACCGGCCAGACCCTGGCCTTCGCCTATCGCCCCCTCAGTGAAGCGATCAATCCTTCGCCGGCGGCCCTGCGCATTGCCATCGATGCCCGACCGGCACAACTGCGCGTGCTCAAGTGCCGCGGCGGCCTGGCCCGTTCGGCGCCGATTGCCTTCGCCGTGGGGCATTGAGGTTGCCATGCGCTGGGTCTGCATTGTTTTCCCGCAATTGGCGCTGGACGCGGTACTGCGTCAGCGCGCCGATCCCGAGGAACCCCTGGCGTTGCTGACCGGCCCGGCCCAGCGCCGGGTGCTGCAGGCCGTCAACGGCGCAGCGCGGGCGCTGGGTTTGCGTCCCGGCCAGTCCATGAGCGCGGCACAGGCCTTGAGCAAAGGCTTTGTCACGGCCGAATACGACGCCGCTGAAATCGAACACTGGCAGCAGTTTCTCGCCGCCTGGGCCTATCGCTTCAGTTCCCAGGTCAGCGTGCATTACCCCCGGGCCGTGGTGTTCGAGATCGAATCCAGCCTCGGTTTGTTCGGCGCCTGGCCGCAATTCGAAGCGCTTTTGCGCCGTGAGCTCGGCGAACTGGGATTTCGGCACCGCATCGTGGCCGCGCCCAACCCGGTGGCGGCGCGGGTGCTGGCCAACGCCTATGACGGTCTGGTGGTGCCGGACGATCAAGCCTTGCAGCATCACCTGGGGCAAATGCCTGTCGACCGGATCGGCCTCGAAGCCTCGGTCGCCACGGCCTTGTCGCGCATGGGCTTGCGCACCTTGAGCCAGGTGCAGGCACTGCCCCGGCATAGCCTGGCCCGGCGTTTCGAGGCTCAGGTGCTCAAGCATCTGGATGCCCTGTCGGGTTTGCGGCGGCTGGCGCTGGCGTTTTACCTGCCGCCGGACCGCTTCGATGTGCGGATCGAGCTCAATTTCGATGTGCAGTCCCATCAAGCCTTGCTGTTTCCGTTGCGCCGGTTGACCGGCGACCTGTCGGCGTTCCTCTGTGGTCGCGACAGCGGCGTACAGCGTTTCGACCTGCATCTGGAACACGCCGGGTTGCCGGATACGCTCATCAAGGTCGGCCTGCTCAGCGCCGAGCGCGATCCGGCGATGCTCTTCGAACTGGCCCGGGGGCGATTGGAGCAAGTCCAGGTCGAGGCGCCGGTGCGCGGCTTTCGCTTGCGCGCCGAGGATTTGCCGGCCTTCGTGCCCCAGCATCGGGAACTGTTCGACGATCGCCCGCAGCAGTCCTTGCCCTGGGAGCAACTGCGCGAACGCCTGCGTGCACGGTTGGGGGATGACGCGGTGCATGGCTTGGGTTTCCAGGCCGATCACCGTCCCGAGTGCGCGTGGCAGGCCAGTGCCGACAGCCAGCCTTGCGCGGTGCCGGCCGCCGTGAAACGGCCGGGCTGGCTGTTGACTGAACCCTTGGCCGTGCATCAGGGCTCGGCGCGCATCCTCATGGGGCCGGAGCGTATCGAGTCCGGCTGGTGGGACGGTGACGACGTACGCCGTGACTATTACCTGATCGAAACCCGTGCCGGCCAGCAGGGCTGGGCCTACCGGGCGGTCGGTGAGGATGGCCCGTTGTGGCTGCAGGGCTGGTTCGCATGAGCATCGACTATGTCGAACTGCACTGCCTGTCGAACTTCAGCTTCCAGCGCGGTGCCTCCAGTGCCCTCGAGCTGTTCCAGCGCGCGAAAAAACAGGGTTATCAAGCCCTGGCGATCACCGACGAATGCACCCTGGCGGGCATCGTTCGCGCCTGGCAAGCGGCGAAGTCCGTGAAGTTGCCGCTGATCATCGGCAGTGAAATACGCATCGAGAACGGTCCGAAACTGGTGCTGCTGGTGGAGAGCCTCGAGGGTTATCAGGCGCTGTGCCGATTGATCACCTGCGCCCGGCGCCGCACGCAGAAAGGTCAGTATCAAGTGCTGCGCGAAGACTTCAGCGAACCGTTGCCGGGCCTGTTGGCGTTGTGGGTGCCGGACGCTGTCGATGCCTTTGAACAGGGGCGCTGGCTCAAACAGGTCTTCGCCGAGCGCGTGTGGCTGGCGGTGCAGTTGCACCGCGGTCAGGACGATGCCCGGCGCCTGAACGATCTGCTGAGCCTGGCCAGGGAGTTGCGTATTGCGGCCGTGGCCAGTGGCGATGTGCACATGCATGCTCGCGGCCGGCGCGCCTTGCAGGACACCATGACCGCGATCCGTCATCACCTGCCGGTGGCCGATGCCGGGCTGCGCCTGCATCCCAACGGCGAACGCCATCTGCGCAGCCTGGACGTGCTGGGGGAACTTTATCCGCCCGGCTTGCTGGCAGAAACGCTGAACATCGCCCGGCGCTGCACCTTTGATCTTGGCCAGTTGCGTTATCAATATCCTCGCGAACTGGTGCCAGAAGGGCACAGCGCAGAGTCCTGGCTGCGGGCGTTGACCGAGCGAGGGATGCGCGAGCGATGGCCCGACGGTGCAAGCGAAAAGGTTCGCGGGCTGATCGACAAGGAGCTCGGGCTGATCGCCGAGCTGGGTTATGAAAGCTATTTCCTGACCGTTCAGGACATCGTCGCCTTCGCCCGGCGCGAGAAGATTCTCTGCCAGGGCCGAGGCTCTGCGGCCAACTCGGCGGTGTGTTTCGCCTTGGGCATCACCGAGATCGACCCCGAGCGAATGAACATGCTGTTTGAGCGCTTTCTCTCCAGGGAGCGCAACGAGCCACCGGATATCGATGTGGACTTCGAGCACGAACGCCGCGAAGAAGTCTTGCAGTACGTGTTCCAGCGCTATGGTCGAACCCGCGCGGCACTGACAGCCGTGGTCAGCACTTACCATGCGGCCGGTGCGGTGCGCGATGTGGCCAAGGCGCTGGGTTTGCCGCCAGACCAGATCAATGCCCTGGCCGATTGCTGTGGTCACTGGAGTGATGAAACGCCGCCCGTGGAGCGCCTGCGTGAAGGCGGTTTCGACCCTGAAAGCCCGGTGTTGCGTCGGGTGTTGAGCTTGACACAGCAACTGATCGGCTTCCCCCGGCACCTGTCCCAGCACCCCGGCGGCTTCGTCATTTCCGAGCAGCCGCTCGATCACCTCGTGCCGGTGGAAAACGCCGCGATGGCCGAGCGCACCATCATCCAGTGGGACAAGGACGATCTCGATGCGGTCGGGTTGCTCAAGGTGGATATCCTGGCCCTGGGCATGCTCAGCGCGATTCGTCGTTGTTTCGACTTGCTGCGCCGTCATCGCAACCGGGACTTGAGCCTGGCAACGGTGCCCTCCGAGGATTCACAGACCTACGACATGATCGGTCGTGCCGATACCATCGGCGTGTTCCAGATCGAGTCCCGGGCGCAAATGTCGATGCTGCCCAGGCTCAAGCCCCGCAAGTTCTATGACCTGGTGATCGAGGTGGCCATCGTTCGCCCCGGACCTATCCAGGGCGGCATGGTGCATCCGTACCTGCGTCGTCGAAACAAGGAAGAGCTTGAAACCTACCCCTCCGAAGAGTTGCGGGAGGTGTTGAAACGCACCCTTGGCGTGCCACTGTTTCAGGAACAGGTGATGCAGATCGCCATCGTCGCCGCCGACTACAGCCCTGGCGAGGCCGACCAGCTACGCCGCTCCATGGCTGCCTGGAAACGCCACGGCGGGCTCGAACCGCACAAGGATCGACTGGCCGCCGGCATGAAGAAAAAAGGCTACACGCCGGAGTTCGCCGCGCAGATCTTCGAGCAGATCAAGGGCTTTGGCAGCTACGGTTTTCCCGAGTCCCACGCGGCCAGTTTTGCCTTGCTGACTTACGCCAGTTGCTGGTTGAAATGCCACGAGCCGGCGGCCTTCGCTTGTGCGCTGATCAACAGTTGGCCGATGGGGTTCTACAGCCCGGACCAGATTCTGCAGGACGTCAGGCGCCATCATTTGCAGGTTCGCCCGGTGGACGTGCGCACCAGCGACTGGGATTGCAGTCTGGAACCGATCAGCGGTGCGCAACCGGCGATTCGCTTGGGGCTACGCATGATCAAGGGCTTTCGCGAGGACGATGCCCGACGCATCGAGGCGGCACGCTCCAAAGGGGCGTTTGCCGACATTGCCGACCTCGGCGAACGGGCGCGACTCGATGCCCGCGCCCAGGAGCAACTGGCCGATGCGGGCGCGTTGCGTGGCCTGGCCGGCGACCGGCATCGGGCACGTTGGGAAGTGGCCGGGGTACAAAAACAGCTCGGCTTGTTCGCCGGCCTGCCGAGCCGGGAGGAGGACGCGGTGTCGTTGCCAAAGCCCACTGTGGGCGAGGACCTGCAAGCCGATTACGCCAGTGTCGGCACCACCCTCGGGCCGCATCCGTTGGCCCTGTTACGCGGTGAGTTGAAGGCGCGGCGCTGCCGCAGTTCGAAGGAGTTGCTGGACGTCGAGCACGGTCGGCCAGTCAGCGTTGCCGGGCTGGTCACCGGCCGACAACGTCCGGCCACCGCCAGCGGCGTGACGTTTGTCACCCTTGAGGACGAGTTCGGCAACGTCAACGTGGTGGTGTGGCGCGACCTGGCCGAGCGTCAGCGCCAGGTGCTGGTTGGCTCGCAGTTGCTCAAGGTCGATGGGCGCTGGGAGAAAGAGGGCGAGGTGCGGCATCTGATAGCCGGACGCTTGAGTGACCTGAGCCCGTTGCTGGATGGCATTACTGTGCGCAGCCGGGATTTTCATTGATCTGCTGCGGGAGCTTTTGTGGCGAGGGGGCTTGCCCCCGTTCGGCGGCGAAGCCGTCGTAAAACCGTTGAATGCGGCGTGCCTGAAATTATTGCGGTGATTGGTTTGGGGGCTGCTTCGCAGCCCAACGGGGGCAAGCCCCCTCGCCACAAAAGCCGCTCCCCCCAGGGTTTGTGTCAATGCCTGTTATTTGGCCAGCGGCCAAAACCGCTCGCCACCCCCCGGCGCATCCGTCCAGGCCTGCAACGAGCGTGTCGGCAAGTCGAAGTAGTCCCGCGTGCGCGCATAGCCATGCCCGCCCATGCGTCCGATCGCATCCAGCCCCAACTGGTCGATGTACAGGGTTTTCGGATCGATCAGTTCGTCACGCACATGGGCCATCAGCACCTCACCAAAGATAATCTCCCGGGATTGGCCGATGGACAGGGCCATCATCCGGCGGCACTCCAGCGCCACCGGAGCTTCGCCGATGCGCGGGCATTTGACCGTGGTGCCGGGGATGGCGGTGAGGCCGGCGGCGGTCAGTTCGTCGAAGCCGGGGGCGAAGGGCACGGCGCAGACGTTCATGGCTTCCACCAGGGCATCGCTGACGATGTTCACGGTGAATTCCTGATTGAGCTGGATATTGCGAGTGGTGTCCTTGGGGCTTTGGTCGCCGTAGTTTTCCACACCCAGGGCGAGGATCGGTGGATCGGCGGAAAGCGCATTGAAGAAGCTGAACGGTGCCGCGTTGATCCGGCCTTCGCCGTCGACGGTGGTGACCAGGGCTATCGGCCGTGGCACGACGCTGCCGATCAGGATCTTGTATTTGTCCCGTGGGCTCAATGTGCTGAAGTCGAAGCTTTGCATGGGCAGAAATCTCTAGAGAAGTGGATCAATCGCGCTCAGTGGCGCCTGTGCGCTGTAGTCGTCGGCGAACGGGATGGCGGGCTGGAACAGGCTTTTCCAGTCCGGTTGATCAAAGGCCCGGTCGCTGTGGCTGCGCATCAATTTTTCGAATTGGCGTTGGGCCTGGCCTTGCAGGGCGGGGTAGTCGAGGCCCTCGACCTGGCCGTCCCGCATCACGCAGCGGCCGTCGATGTAGCTGGCGATACAGTCGTCACCGCGACCGGCCAGAACAAGATTTTTCAGTGGATCGAATAGCGGCCCCAGGTGCATCCCGCGCAGGTTGAACACGGTGATGTCGGCCTTGGCCCCGGGCGCCAGGCGTCCGAGATCGTCGCGGCCCAGTGCCTTGGCACCGCCGAGGGTCGCGGCGTTGTACAGGTCCAGCGTGCTGGTCAGATCGTTACCGCCTTCCATAAGGCGAGCGATGTTCAGGCCCTGGCGCATGTTGTCCAGCAAGTCTGCCGGCCAGGTGTCGGTGCCCAGGGCGAAGTTGATGCCTTTGGCCCGATAGCGACCAAACGAATTCAGCGCCTCGCCGTCCCGGGCAAACACCACCGGGCAATGCACCAGACTGGCGCCGCCGTCCACCACCCGTTGCAGGTCGTCATCGCCGCGGGTGTAGATGCCGTGGGGCAGCAGGCTGCGCGGGGTCAAAAGCCCAAGCTGCTGCAGCCAGCCCAGTGGCGAGGTGCCGCGCAGTTGCTCGACCATCGCCACTTCACCGAGGCCCTGGCAGCAGTGCAAACGCATCGGTGCGTTGAGTTCCCGGCTCAGCGCGGCGGTGCGTTGCAGCAACGCCGGGGTGCAGGTCTGGATGCGATCGGGCAGCAGTGCACCGCGAATCAGGCCGTTGTGCGCGCCGTCGAAATCCCGGAAAAACCGCTCGGCGGCGTCGAGCCCGGCCATGCCCCGGGCTTCGTCCCAGTGGTGCGCCAGGGTTCCATCGACCTGCCAGTAACTCATGCCGCTCATGTAGCAGGGACCGAGGTAAGTGCGTAGCCCCAGTTCGGCGGCCACACCTGCCACCGCCGCAAATTCGTCGTAGGTCTCGGCCCACTCGCGGTAATACATCGAGGTGATCGGCATGGCCGTGGTGATGCCGTTGCGGATCAGTTGGGTGAAGGCGTAGCGGTATTTGAAGACTTCTTCTTCGGGGCTGTAGCTTTCCCGCGATCCATGGGCCAGATACTGCGCCGACCACATCCGGCCCATGTCGCGCTCGTCGCCGTTGTCCAGGGTTAGCACCGTGGAATCGAGATCGCCCAAGGCATCCAGATCGATGAAGCCGGGACCGATCAGCGCATTACCGTAATCAACCCACTGATCCACCGGGCCCGGATAATCGCGCCCGACAAACTCGATGCGCGCGCCTGCGAACACCACTTCGCCATCGCGCCACAGCACATGCCGCGTGCCGTCGAAGCCGACCACGCAACTGGCCCGCAAGCCGATGCGCTTCACAGACGGCTTTCCAGCAAACGGCCACCCGCAGCAATCAACTGACCCGCGCGATAGACCTGACGCAGCGGCCGTGAAACCACCGCCTCACCCAGTGTTTGTACCGGCATCAACAGGAAGTCCGCCGGCTGGCCAATCTCCAGGCGATTGGCTTGGCAACCCAGCGCCTGGGCGCCGTTGACGGTCGCCGCCTCGAACGCTGCCGCCAGTTCTTCGTCCTTGTTCAAGTCGAAGCGGAACGCCAGCAACATCGCCCGCTCCAGCATGTCGCCGTTGCCCATGGGCGACCAGGCATCACGAATACCGTCCGAGCCCAGGCACACATTCACGCCGGTTTCGCGCAGGGCCAGGAACGGCGGCACCGCGCAATCGGCCGGGGCCGAACTCATCAACGAAATACCCAGTGTCGCGAGGCGTTCGGCCACCGGTTTGACCTGGCTCCACGGCAACATCCCCAGGCAGTACGCGTGGCTGATCATCACCCGGCCTTGGCGGCCGAAGCGCTCGGTGTAGTCGGCAATCAGGGCGATCTGCCACAGCCCCAGCTCACCTTTGTCATGCAGGTGAATGTCGACGCCCCGGTCGAATTCGCTGGCCAGTTTGAAGACGAAATCCAGTTGTGCGACAGGGTCGTTATCGATACCACACGGGTCCAGCCCGCCGACGTTCTCCACGCCCAGGGCCATGGCTTCGCGCATCAGTTCGGCGGTGCCGGGGCGGCTGATCAAACCAGTCTGCGGGAACACCACCAGTTGCAGGTCGATCAGGTCGCGGTAGTTTTCACGCAGTTGCTGCATGGCCTCGACATGCCGCAGGCCGAATTCCGGGTCGATGTCGACGTGGCAACGCATGGTCAGCGAGCCGCGGGCGATGCAGTTTTCCAGCAGGGCGCCGGCCCGTTGCGCAATCGGTGTGGTGACTTCACGCAGGATGCGCCGTTCGTTGGCGATGTAGTCCTTGAGGGTCGGGCCGGCACTGTTGGGGCGCCAGGGCTGGCCCCAGAGGGTTTTGTCCAGGTGCACGTGGCTTTCCACCAGGGCGGGGGTGAGCAACTGGTTCTGGCCGTCGATGTCGGTGGCCGACAGGGCTTCGTTCGAAGCGGGGCGGCGTTGGCTGAAGCGGCCGTTTTCGATCAGCAGGTCTTCGGCGGTGGCGCCGTAGGGGCGCACGTTGCGCAGCCAGCGGGGTTGATTCATTGCAAACCTCAAATTCAATGGTGTCTTGGCGGGCCTCATCGCGAGCAAGCTCGCTCCCACAGTAGATCTTTGACGTTCACAAAATCCCTGTGGGAGCGAGCTTGCTCGCGATGGGCGCGACTCGGTCGAAAGGCAATCAGCCCTTGAGCTTGGCCCAAATGCGGTCCTGCAGCTCCCGCGCCTTGTTGCTGCATTCCTTTTCCGGGCGCAGGCGCGCGGCGAATTCGTCGGGCATGTTGATGGCGTCCATCACCCGCCATTTGGCGTCGATCAGCTTGTCGCTCTGGATGCCGTTGGCGTAGGCGATGGCGTTGGACACGGCGGCGGCGTTCTCCGGTTTCATCATCCAGTCGATGAAGATCTTCGCGTTGCCGGGGTGTGGCGCGCTTTTCGGTACGGCGAAGTTGTCCTGGAACATCGCCAGGCCTTCCTTCGGATACACGTATTTGATCGTGCTCTTCTGCAAGGTGGCCCGCGCGGTGGAACCGTTCCAGTTCTGCATCATGATCACTTCACCGCTGGCCATGCGGTCGACGGTGTTGTCCGAGCTGTACATCTTCAGGAAGGGTTTCTGTTTTTGCAGCAGTTCGAGGATGCGCTTGGCGTCCTGCGGGTTTTCGCTGCACTCGTCGACATTCAGGTAGTGACTGGCGGCGTTGATCACGCTGCTGGAGGTGTCGAGGGCGGCGAGCTGACCTTGCAGTTCCTTGCGCGGCTCGAAGAACTCTTTCCACGAGTCGTCGAGCTTGCCGCCGGGCACCCGGGCGCTGTCATAGGAGAACCCGGTGGTGCCCCATAGGTACGGTGCCGAGAACTTGCGGCCGGGGTCGAAGCTCGGGTCGCGGAACGCCGGCTTGACGTACTGGAAGTTGGGCAGGGCCGAGGCGTCGATTTCCAGCAGCAGGTCCTGGTTGATCAGGGTGCGCATGATCGATTGCGACGGCACGATCACGTCATAGGCCGCGCCGCCGGCCTGCAACTTGGCCAGCAGGGTTTCGTTGCTGTCGTAGCCGTCCATGGTGACCTTGATCCCGGTCTCCTTTTCGAACTTGGCCAACAGTTCCACCGGGTAGTAGTCGGTCCAGTTGTAGAAGAACAGTTCCTTGGGCTCGGCGGCCTGGGCGCTGAACGCCGTGAACGCGGTGAAGCAACTCAAGGCCAGACCGGCAACGGCGAAACGCATGCTTTTCACTTTCTTGCTCATATAGAAGTCTCCAGGCTTATTGTTGTTTGCCGCGCTGTCCCAGCCAGAAGGCCAGCACTACCAGCACGATGGAAATCACCAGCATCAGGGTCGAAATCGCGTTGATCTCTGGCGTCACGCCGGCCTTGATCGCCGAGAAGATGTACACCGGCAGGGTGGTCGAACCGGGACCTGCGACGAAGAAGGTCATGATGAAATCGTCGAGGCTGACCACGAACGCCAGCACCGAACCGGACAGCACCGCCGGCCACAGCAGCGGCAAGGTCACCCGGCGGAACACCTGCCAGGGGTTGGCGTACAGGTCGTTCGCCGCTTCCAGCAGGCTCTTGTCCAGGTCGTTGAGCCGCGCGCGGATCGGCAGGTAGGCGAAGGGAATGCAGAAGCCGATGTGCGCGACGATCACCGTCAGCAGACCGAGCTTGATCCCCAGTGCCATGAACAGCAGCAGGGTGGCCACGGCGGTGACGATCTCCGGCAGGATCAGTGGCAGGTTGATCCCGCCCTCGACCATTCTCTGTCCGTAGAACGGCCGGTAGGTCGCCAGTGCCGCGAGCAGGGCAATCGCCGTGGCGCAGACCGTAGCGATGCTGGCGACGATGATCGAGTTGAGCGCCGCGGTCTGGATCGACGGGTTGGCCAGGATTCGCCCGTACCAGTCGAACGAGAACTCGGTCCACACCGTCGCCGAGCGGTTGGCGTTGAAGCTGTAGGCGATCAATACAAAGATCGGCAGGTACAAGTAGGCCAGCATCAACAGGCTGACTTCACGGGTCAGGGGCAGTTTCTTCAGGTGCAGGGCGATCATGCTTGTGCTCCCGGGCGGTGGGTCTTGGCGGCATTGCGGCTATAGAGGGCGTAGAGCACCAGGGACAGCAACATGATCCCCAGCAACAGGAACGACAGCGAACTGCCCAGCGGCCAGTTGCGCGCGGTACCGAACTGCTGCTGGATCAGGTTGCCGATCATCAGCGTCTTGCCGCCGCCAAGGATCGCCGGGGTAATGAAGGCGCCCAGGCTTGGCACGAACACCAACAAGGCACCTGCGATCACCCCCGGCATCGACAGCGGCAGGATGATCCGCCGCAACGCGTGCCAGCGATTGGCACCCAGGTCATAGGCGGCTTCCACCAGACGCCAGTCGAGTTTTTCCAGGGTCGAGTAGATTGGCAGGATCATGAACGGCAGGAAGCTGTAGACCAGGCCGACGCTGACCGCGAAGTCGTTGTAGAGCAGGGTGATGCCACCGGCCTGGGGGAACAGCGCGTTGAGGCTCTGGGCGACCCAGCCGTGCTCGCGCAGGATGATCAGCCAGGCGTAGTTGCGGATCAGCAGGTTGGTCCAGAACGGGATGGTGATCAGCAACACCATCAGGTTGCGCCGACGGGGTGTCAGGCTCGACATCCACAACGCCACGGGGAAGCCGAACAGGAAACACAGGACCGTGGTGCCACCGGCCTGGAACACCGAGCGCAGCAATGCTTGGGCGTAGACCCAGTTCAGCTCCAGTTCGCCGTCGAAACCTTCCTGGAAAAACAGTTGCACGTAGCTTTGCAATTGCCAGTCGGCCTGCCAGTCGACGCCGCCATAGACGTTGCGCGGCAGCAGGCTGATGTAGCCCATGATGCCCAGCGGAATGGCGATCAGGGCCAGCAGGGTCAGGACCACCGGGCTGAGCAACAGCGCGCGGTTGAGGGCTGGGGAAGTGCTGCTGACGCTCATCTCAGGCCTCCATCAACAGGCAGGCGTGGGGCGGCAGGTTGACCGCGACGCGATCACCCACCACCCGACCGTGGTTCAGGCCTTCGTTGTTCTCGCGCAGCATGACCTTGATGTCGTTGTTCAGGCGGCATTGATAGAGCGTGGCCGTGCCGACATACAGCACGGCCTCGATCACACCGCGCAGGTGATGCGGTTGGGTCGGCTCGACCAGTTGCGAGCGCTCGGGGCGGAACGCCAGTTGCACCTTGCTGCCGTCAAAGCCCTGGGCCGGGCAGGGGATTTCCACGGGCATGCCGTTGGGCACGAAGAGCTTTTCGTTCTGCTGGCCGCGCTTGAGGTGGCCGGGGAGAAAGTTGATGTCGCCGATGAATTGCGCGACGAACTGGTGTTGCGGCCGTTCGTAGATTTCATTGGGCGAGCCGATTTGCAGGATCTTGCCGGCGGACATCACGGCGATGCGATCGGACAGGGTCAGGGCTTCCTCCTGATCGTGGGTGACGAAAATGAAGGTGATCCCGGCTTCTTTCTGTACGCGCTTGAGTTCGACCTGCATTTCCTTACGCAGCTTGAGGTCCAGGGCCGACAGCGGTTCGTCCAGCAACAGCACTTTGGGTTTTGGCGCCAGGGCCCGGGCCAGAGCCACCCGTTGCTGTTGGCCGCCGGACAGTTCGGCCGGTTTACGCTTGGCCAGGTGCTGCATTTGCACCAGCGCGAGCATCTCATCGACCCGCTGCGGAATCAGTTTGCGATCAAGGCCCTGCATCTCGAGGCCGAAGGCGATATTCTGCGCAACACTCATGTGCGGAAACAGCGCGTAACTCTGGAACACCGTGTTGACCCGACGCTTGAACGGCGGCAAATCGTTGACCGGCTCGCCCGCGAGGCGGATCTCACCGTCGCTGACATGCTCGAAGCCGGCGATGGTGCGCAGCAGGGTGGTTTTGCCGCAGCCGGAGGGGCCGAGCAGGGTGAAGAATTCGTTGTCGGCAATGTCTACCGAGACGTTATCGAGGGCTGGAGCCAGCCCCGGATCGTCGGAATATCGCTTTGAGACGTTTCGCACTTCGATTGCTGTTGGATGACCCATTATGGTGCATTCCTCTAATTATTGTATGCAAAATCTGGATGCAATTTAGAAATACCCGGATTAATCTGTCCGTGCAAGCCCCTTTTTCAATGGCTGTTCATTCGCCAGGGGCGTTTGCACAGGGCGCAAGGAGTTGATGAATGACGGAAAAGAAACTGGAAACTACGGTCGACCGCGTCTACCAAGGGGTTTACGAGGCGATCAGCAAGCGTTCGTTGCGTCCGGGCATGAAGCTCGGCGAAGCCTCTTTGGCCGAGCTGTTCAATGTCAGCCGCACGTCTGTCCGGGCCGCGCTCAAGCAATTGGAAGCCGACGGGCTGGTCACCACCGAGCCCAATAAAGGTGCGTCGGTGTCGCTGCCCAGTGACGAAGAGATCCGTTCGCTGTTCGAAACCCGTCGCCTGGTCGAGATCGGCATCGTCAGCGAACTGTGCCGTCGGCGTGATACGGCGGTGACCCAGGACCTGCGCGATCACTTGCTGTTGGAGGATGAAGCGCATCAAAGCGGTGATCACGAGCGGTTGATTCACCTGCTCGGCGAGTTCCACATCAAACTGGCCCGCAGCCTGAACAACCCGGTGTTGCTCGACTGGTTCCAGAAGCTGATTTCCCGGGCGTCGCTGTATGCCGCCGCTCTGGATGACGACAGCCACGAAGCCTGTCGCGACGACGAACACCTGCGGCTGATCGAATACATCGAAGCAGGCAACCAGAGTGCGGCCATCGAACTGACCTGCATGCATTTGAATGGCATCGAGAAGGCCATTCTGGATGTCGCGGCCACCCTGAAAAGCAGTTACAACCCGCTAAAGCACTTGATCGAGGTGTAGTGCACGGACTCTCGGTTACCGAGGACCAAATTGTGGGAGCGGGCTTGCTCGCGAAAGCGGTGTATCAGCAGACGAATATGTTGAATGACACACCGCCTTCGCGAGCAAGCCCGCTCCCACAAGGGATCTCCAGTGGCCCGCGAGAATCAGCTATACCTCTATGAAACGAATAGCGTGCAGGATGCTCGAAACAAACGGGTGCAACTTACCGGGATAGAGCCAGCCGATGCAGTTTCTAGAGGAAAGCCACGGGTGCTCCGGGTGGAACGGCGAAATGGCCGGGCGCATTCGTGCGTTCGACTGGAGCCGGACCGAACTTGGCCCGCTCGATTCATGGTCCAGGAGCCTGAGCAGCGCGGTGCAGTTGATGCTCGCGTCCCCACTGCCGATGGTGATGCTCTGGGGCCAGTCCGGGTACATGATCTATAACGACGCTTATTCCAAGTTTGCCGGTGGGCGTCATCCGTATCTGCTCGGCTCTGCCGTGGAACTGGGTTGGCCGGAAGTTGCCGAATTCAATCGCCACGTGGTCGACACCTGCCTGGCGGGCGGCACCTTGTCCTATCGCAACAAAGAACTGGTGCTGCTGCGTGACGGGGTTCCGGAAGATGTCTGGATGGACCTCTACTACAGCCCGGTGGCCGACGATGACGGGCGCCCGGCCGGGGTCATGGCCATGGTGGTGGAAACCACCGATCGGGTGATCTCCGAACACCGGCGACAGGCGGCTGAAGACGCCTACCGCGCCGACAACGAACGGGTACGCCTGGCGCTGAACGCCGGCGCCTTGCTCGGTTCCTTTGTCTGGGACATCAAGGCCAACGTGCTGTCGGGTGACGAGCGCTTCGCTCGCGCGTTCTCTTATCCACCCGGGCAAGACCTGCAAAACCTGTCTCAGGAAATCGCTGAAAGCCGGATCCATCCGGATGACCGCAGTTGGGTTCAGGAGCGAGTCACACTGTCGGTGGAGACGGGCGAGCCCTACAACGTCGAATACCGGATCCGGCGCCCGGATGGCAGCTACCTCTGGGTACTCGCCAGTGGTTGTTGCGAGTTCAATGAGCAGGGCGAGGCGTTTCGTTTCCCCGGCGTGCTGATCGACATCCACGAACGCAAGACCGCCGAAGAGTCCCTGCTCAAGTTCACCCGCAACCTGGAACAGCGGGTGGCCGATGAGGTCGAGGCGCGGCTGGCGGCGGAAGAACAACTGCGCCAGTCACAGAAGCTGGAAGCCATCGGCGGTCTCACCGGTGGTGTGGCCCATGACTTCAACAACCTGTTGCAAGTGATCGCCGGCAACCTGCACCTGCTCGCGCGCCATGAACCGGGTAACGCCAATGTGCAGCGCCGGGTCTCGGCGTCGATTGCCGCCGTCGAGCGCGGTGCCAAGCTGTCTTCGCAATTGCTGGCATTCGCCCGCCGCCAACCGTTGTCACCCGCGGTCTTCACCTTGCGGCAGATTTTCGATGGCCTGGCGGAGCTGTTGCTGCGTGCCCTGGGTGAAACCCTTCAGGTTCACATGACGGCACCCGAAGATTCCTGGAATGTGTTTGTCGATCGCAACCAACTGGAAAACGCCATTCTCAATCTGGCGATCAATGCCCGTGACGCCCTTCAAGGCGAGGGCAGGATTGACCTGTGCGCGGAAAACATCGTCCTCGATCGCAAATTTTGCGCCGCAAAGGGCATTGCCCCCGGGGACTATGTACGGGTGTCCGTGACGGATACCGGCGTCGGCATGCCGCCGCAGGTGCTGGCCCAGGCGTTCGAGCCATTCTTCACCACCAAGGCCGACGGGCAGGGCACCGGCTTGGGCTTGAGTATGGTGTTTGGCTTCGTCAAGCAGAGTGGCGGTCATATCGAAATCGCCAGCGACGTGGGGCGGGGGACTCGGGTGCAGCTGTACTTCCCGCGCACCTTGCGCGCGGCCCCCAGCGAAACGCCGGGCCCTGATGTGCCGCAACGGGGCGGGCACGAACGCATCCTGGTGGTCGAGGACAATGAGGCCGTGAGGGTATCGGCGGTGGAGTTGTTGCGCGAGGAGGGCTATCAGGTCCTCACGGCCACCAACGGTGACATCGCCATGAAAATGTTGCTGGAAGGGCTGGCGGTGGACCTGATTTTCACCGACGTGGTCATGCCCGGCCTGATCAAGAGTTCGGACCTGGCGGCCTGGGCGAAAGTGCAGGAGCCACCGGTGGCTGTGTTGTTCACCTCGGGGCATACCCGCGACATTATCTCGCGCAATCACCAGCTCAGCCCCGACACCCACCTGCTGAGCAAACCCTACAACCCCGAGGCACTGACGCAGATGGTGCGCACGGTGCTTAACGGCTGACAAAAACAGGTGATTCTCCAAGCAGGTTTTCAAAGGTGACCGAGTGATCGTCAACCGGTGGAGGTGCCGGCGCAGGCAAGTTTTTATCGCATTGGCGACCGGACGACGAACGGACACCGCTGGTCTGACAGGTGGTCGACAGAACAGGCTAACCGAGGCCATTCTGATAGTTGGTGAACGCAATTGATCGCGTTTCGCTGCCGATCAACAAACGGAGGTGTTCCATGCCGGTGCCCCATGACCTTTATCAGGATCTGAAACGCTCAAAGGAAGAAGTCCAGCAGAAACGCACCAAGGATCCGTTACTGGATTCACTGCTTAACAAGTATTCCCAGGCGGATGCCGAAGTGGTGAAAGCAGAGGAGGCCAAGTCCAACGATGACACCGTAAGGAAGCTCAAGGAGGCACGTCTGCTGGTCAAGGACAAGATCGTCAAGCAACTTGGCTCGTCGTCCTGACCCAGCGTGCTGCCACCGACGACCGGTGGCGGGAAAGTTGGAACGGCATCACAACCGGCACCTCGAATGTTCAGAGACCGCTGTTATGGCTCTCAACGAGGTGCCTCATGACCCAGCCCAAATACCCCAGTGAACAACAGGGTGGCTACGACCCGATCCCCACTCATCCCGAACCCCTGAGCCCCGAACACACCACGATCAATCCCGAGGAAGAGCCGGGCATCGATGAGTGGCCGGATGATGAGGGTGTCGACATCGATCCAGAATGAACACCGCCCTCTGTAGGAGCGAGCTTGCTCGCGATGGTCGTTAACGATGCCGCGTGTTTACTGACTAAACGCAGTGCATTTGAGTCCATCGCGAGCAGGCTCGCTCCTACAGGGGGGCTTCGGTGAATTCAGGAAGGGGGACTGTTCATTGCAATGCCTTGCTTAGCGGCAATCGCACCATGTTCCGGGCTTTCAGCGAACCGAAATACAACCAGTCCCCATACTCGCGCACGGTGGTGATGGGGGAGTAATTGTCGCTGCTGCCGTCCTGCAGGTTGGCGATCACTTTGCCATCAAGGTCCAGGCCCAGGGCAAATCCGTGTTTTTCCACGGGCTTGGGCAACACGGTCATGGCCCGCACGATCATCTTGCGCACGAACGGATGCGCCGCCGTGGCGTCGAGCAAGGGGTTTCGGGGGGCATACAGCGCCACCCAGAACCGGTCGTGGCCATTGAACGACAGGTTGTCCGGCAGCCCTGGCAGGTTGTCGATAAACAGGTCGTGGGTGCCGGCCTTCGGACCGCTGAGCCAATAACGAGTGATGCGGTAGGCGCCGGTTTCATTGACCAGTACATAGGCATCGTCCGGCCCCAGGGTCACGCCGTTGGCAAACTCCAGCTTATCCAGCACAACTGAGGTTTTGCCGGTCTGGAAGTCGTAGCGCAGCAGTCGACCGTCGCCGCCGTGTTCGATCACGGCCTCACCGTCGTGGCCATAGCCGAAGCGGCTCGAAGCATCGCTGAAATAAGCGTAGTGGCCGGGTTTGTCGATGGCCACGTCGTCGGTAAAACCGAAGGGAACGCCGTCGGCCTCTGTGGTCAAGGCCACCAGGCGTCCCTGGGCGTCGAGGGACAACAAGCCTTTGACGGCATCGGCGATCACCAGCAGGCCATTGGGATGCCGGGCCAGGCCCAGTGGCCGGCCACCGGTATCGGTCAGGATACTGGTGGTCTTGCCGTCCAGGCTCGTACGGATCAGGCGCCCGTCGTGCAGGCCGGTGATGAGCGTGTCGTTTTCCAGCAACAAGGCTTCCGGCCCGTCGATATTGGCGGCGCCGACGCGCTCCACCTCCTTGAGCCGCTGATTGTCGGCGTAGATTCCGCTGGTGAGGGACGGCGCGGCTTGTGGTGTCCAGGCCACCGGCCGCACCTTGGTGGGCATCAGCAGCAGGAAGGCGCAGATGACGACGATGACCAGCAACAGACATTTGAAGGTTCTGCTCACACGCCGACTCCTGTCGCGGCCAGATACTTCTGTGCCATGTCGCGCAATGCCAACATCGACGCCGCCGATTCCCGGTCGATGCGCCGCTTGAGCAACAAGCGGTTGGCAATGCGCATTGCCAGGCCGCTGAATTGATACTCCAGGGTGCGGACGAAACGTGTGTCTTCGCCGGTGGCATCGCATTCATAGGTCACCACCAGCGACAGGCCGTGGTCACCCCGGGCCTCGGCGCTCCAGCGCCGCCCGGGCAGGTACTCCGCCACCTCCCAGCGCAAGTGCCCGTCGCGCCCGCCGGCACGGATGTCTTCCTCGAAACGTGCGCCGGCATGCAGCGGGCCTTTTGGCCCGTCGATGCGCAGCGACGACGGATGCCATTGCGGCCAAAGGGTCACGGTGCTGGCGTAGGCAAGTACCTGGATCGGGTTTCCGGCAATGACAACCTGATGCTGCATGCGGGTCATGGGGGTTCTCGTCGGGTTGAGCGGTTCAGGTTCAGGCTCCCAATAGAGGGTGCCGAACAGGTAGTCCATCAGCGGGAAAACGATGTTGAAATTACGCGCCTGCATCAGTTCACGGCGGTGGTGCAGTTCGTGCAGGCGGCGCATCTGGCGGATCCACGGCAGCCGTGTGAGCGGGTTGCGCGACGGCAGATGCTCGCAGGCATGAAACACTTCATAAGTCAGGTAGCCGAGGACAAGAAGGCCGCCGACCAATCCGGCGACGTTGGTATTGATGTGCTTGAGCAGCCACCAGAGGGGCAGGGCGACGGCGAGGGTGTGCAGCACGATCAGCCACGCCGGAAACAGAATCACCCGCCAGTCGCGGGCGCTGTCGTAGGTCATGTGGCCGGGGGTGAAGAAGCTGTGGTGGTCGCCTGCGTGACGGGCGTAAAACAGCCGGGCGAAGCTCTTTTTATGATGCCCCAGGTGGCGATGCACCATGTACACACCGAGGTTGAACAGCAGCAGCGTGACGGGCACCGCCAGCCATTCCGCTGGCCGCACCTGTTGTACGTTGCTCCAGAAGACGCTGATTGCCAGTGCCCCGAACACCAGGACAAACGCGCCATGCAGCCAGGGGTTGTAGAGCGGATGAATGTCGGCGCGGTAACGGCCGCGGAATCCTTCGGTGGTCTGCCTCACTGCAATCACCTGTCGTTTTTGTTATCTCTTTCAGATTAGCCGATCCCGGTGATTTGACGGACCGAACCTTAAGGACACAACGGCCATGATCCGGTGCAAACCGGTCTCAGGTCAGCGGATCCCATCGCTGCGACCAGTCTTCGTCGGAGTCGATGACTTTGCGCAGCAGGTCGAAGGCGCGTTGCAGCGTCGGCGAGTCACGATCGCGCGAGTAGACCAGATAGGTCGGGTAGTTGAATTCCGGCGCCTTGGGCACCCGTTCCAGGGCGCCGCTTTGCAGATAACTCTGCACGACGCGGGTGCGGAAGTAGCCGCTGCCGCCGTTTTCGAGAAGATACTGCAAGCCCAGCGGGCCCAGATTGAAACTCAGCGCAGCCTTGGCCTTCTCCGGCAGCGCGGCGTCGTGCTGGCGTCGAAAATCAGCGCCCCAATCGATGTACACATAAGGATCGGGCTTGTCGGCCAGGCGCACGAGAATCAGTTTTTCTTCGAGAATCTGCTCGACCTGCAGGCGCGGCCAATATTCGGGCTGATACACCAGCGCGGCATCCAGAACGCCCAACTCCAGTTGGCGCAGCAGGTTTTCCCCGTCGCGGATTTCCATGCGCAGGGCATGGCTGGGGATGTTCTTGCGAATTTCACCGGCCCAGCCGAGCATCAACGGGTTGCACAGACTCACCTCGCCACCGATGTGCAGCACATCGCGATAACCTTCGGGCAACGGCAAATCACGCCGCGCGGCTTCCCAGGTTTGCACCAGCTGATTGGCATACACCACGAACGCTTCGCCATTGGGCGTCAGGCGGGCGCCGGCACGATTGCGCACGAACAGGGTGCTGCCCAGTTGGCTCTCGAGTTTTTGTACCCGTGCGGTAATCGCGGTCTGGGTGACATGGAGTTTTTCCGCGGCGGCAGCCAGGCTGCCATGGCGGACGATTTCGAGGAAGGTGCGGGCGAGGTCGATGTCCATGGGGTGGCCGGTGGTGTAAGTGCCCGCATTGTAAGAGCACCACCTGACCTGTGGCGAGGGGGCTTGCCCCCGTTGGGCGCGAAGCGGCCCTTGACGTCCTTCCGATAAGTCGAAATCTCTGGTTGTGCAACTTCTTCGCAGTCGAACGGGGGCGAGCCCCCTCGCCACAGGACCAGCAAAAACGACGAATCCCGCCACTAAGGGCGGGATTCGTTTGCAGCAGGCACGCTCCCGAAGTTCGGGAACCAGGTGCTTACGACGGGAACAGCTCGGACAGTTTCATCGCCAGCATCATGTCGCCTTCAGCGCGCAGTTTGCCGCCCATGAACGCTTGCATGCCGTCAGTCGAACCGTCGACGATGCCTTGCAGGGTTTCGCCGTCCATCACCAGGGTCACCTGGGCGTCCGGGTTCTCGCCTTCCTGCAGCTCGCAGGTGCTGTCCTTGACGATCAGCGAGAAGTTCTTGGTGTCGTCGATGCGGAAACCGAAGACCAGGTCCAGACCGGCGGCAGCGGCTGGGTTGAACTTGGCTTTCATTGCTTGTACGGCATCAGCTACGGAGGTCATGGTTCGATCCTTTCTTGGGTAATAAGAGCTGGGTGATTACAGCCAGGGTCACAATAATCCGGACTCAGCGAAACGTGATGAGTTCCGGGGCCTTCAACAGTTGCAGGTGCGCATGACTGTTGAAGGAAGCCAGGGACACCTCGCGACCACGAAACTTAAGCTGGTTGAGCGAGGTGTTGACGATTTGCCAGTTCAATTCAAAGGCCTGCCGGGCAGGCATTTGCGTAATCAGGTGGAGCAGGGCGGTGATGGTGCCGCCGGACGTGAACACGGCGATTTTCTGGGTGTTGTCGGCCTGGTCGAGAATGCGATGCAGACCGGCCCTCACCCGTTCGACAAACCCCAGCCAGCTCTCCAGGCCCGGTGTGTCGTAGGTGCCGGCCAACCAGCGCTCGATGATCAGGGCGAAGATACGCTGGAACTCACCACGGTTTTGCGCGGCGTTGCGCAGGATGTCCAGGGCCTCGGGTTCGTCCGGCAGCATGGCCGGCAACAGCGCGCGGATCACTGCATCGGCGTCGAACTCGTTGAAGGCGGAGTCGGTTTCCAGCAGCGGCACCGGCAGGCCTGCCGCGGCGAATTGTTCCAGCGCGCTGTTGGCCGTGTGCTGCTGGCGGCGCAGATCCCCCGCCAGGCAGCGGTCGAAGCTGATCCCGAGTTCGGCCAGGTGCCGACCCAGGATTTCAGCCTGACGAATACCGGTCGGCGACAGCACGTCGTAGTCGTCTGCACCGAAGGAGGCCTGGCCATGTCGAATCAAATAGATACTGCCCACGTCCGCGTCTTCCCGGTACGTTGAAGGTTTGGCGAGGTTATGAGGATGGCGGTGTGCTGTCAATGAAAAAACATACGCTTGTTTGAAATGCCCGTTACAGGCCTGTTACCAGAGCTTTCACGGCTGGTAGCAAGGTCGGCGCATGGGTATGCTGGAGGTATCCCGCGCGCGTTCAAGCCGCGCATCGTTTGAGGAGTCCCTGTGGAGTTTTTTTCCGAGTACGCCATTTTTCTGGCCAAGACCGTGACCTTGGTGATCGCCATTCTGGTGGTCCTGGCCAGTTTTGCGGCCTTGCGCAGCAAGGGGCGGCGCAAGTCGTCGGGCCAGTTGCAGGTCAGCAAACTCAATGATTTCTACAAAGGGCTGCGCGAACGCCTGGAGCAGACGTTGCTCGACAAGGATCAGCTCAAGGCCTTGCGCAAGACCCAGGCTAAAACCGACAAGAAACAGAAGAAAAAACCCGAGGCCAAGCCCCGGGTGTTCGTGCTCGATTTCAATGGCGATATCAAGGCTTCGGCCACCGAAAGCCTGCGCCACGAAATCACGGCCTTGCTGACCCTGGCCACACCGAAGGACGAAGTGGTTTTGCGCCTGGAAAGCGGCGGTGGCATGGTTCACAGCTACGGCCTGGCCTCCTCGCAACTGGCGCGTATCCGTGAGGCCGGCGTGCCCTTGACCGTGTGCATCGACAAGGTCGCGGCCAGCGGTGGCTACATGATGGCGTGCATCGGCCAGAAGATCATCAGCGCACCCTTCGCGATCCTCGGCTCGATTGGCGTGGTGGCGCAGTTACCCAACATCAACCGTTTGCTGAAAAAGCACGACATCGACTTCGAAGTACTGACCGCCGGTGAGTACAAACGCACACTGACCGTGTTTGGCGAAAACACCGAGAAGGGCCGGGAGAAGTTCCAGCAAGACCTGGACATCACCCATCAACTGTTCAAGAACTTCGTGTCGCGCTATCGCCCGCAACTGGCGATCGATGAAGTGGCCACCGGCGAAATCTGGCTCGGCGTGGCGGCGCTGGAAAAACACCTGGTCGACGAACTCAAGACCAGCGACGAGTACCTCGCCGAACGCGCCAGGCAGTCCGAGCTTTATCACCTGCACTATGCCGAGCGCAAAAGCCTGCAAGAGCGCATTGGCATGGCCGCCAGCGGCTCGGTCGATCGTGTGCTGCTGAGCTGGTGGAGCCGTTTGACCCAGCAACGCTTCTGGTAACGGGGCAGGAGATATTGCAAAACATCCAGCCGGGGCATTAGCCCCGGTTTTTTTTTGCCTGCGAATACGTGCCTGATGTCCTCCACGGCCCGGCGAAATCTCTGTAGGCAGCAGGCGACCGTTCCTGCTTTCGGTAATGCGGCGGTTGGTTATGTTGGTGTTCCGGAATAATTGCCATGGAACGCATATGAATGACCAACAGACACCGCTTCATCCCGATCTTGCGCCGCTGCGCGAAACACTGACGTCTGTGGTGGGTGCGGCTTTGCCGCAGTCTCCCGAGCAGTTCGGTGCCCAGTTGATCAAGGCAAAATGGGGGCAAGACATCGACCCGCAAAAGGCCCTGTTGGTCACCCTGGATTACCGCTATCGCGGGCACCCACCGCAGGACGGTATCGAGCAAGGCCAGGTGGCAAACACGCAAACCCTGGTGCAGGCGTTGCTGGCGAACTACCAGACCGTCGGTGACGGGCGTTTTGCCGAAAGCGCATTTGGCTTGTACACACCGCCCGATGTCGGTCCGTCCGTTCGCATCGTGGAGCATGTCGATGAATTCGCCGACCACGGCAATGGCAATCACCACACCTACGAAGGCATTTATCGCCAGACCACGCCACAGGTGTATGGGCCGGCAACGCAAATTGCCCTGAGGCCAGCGGCGTTCAAACAGTGGGTGTGGGAGCTGGATCTGCAAACCCGCTATCAGGCTTACCTTGATCGCGCGTGGCCCTCCGATAAGCGTATCGTCCAGGCGGCGCCTTACGACCTGAGAACCTCAGTCAAGGCCGCCTTTATCATGAGCGCCTGCCTGCAACATCAGGAGGGCAGTTTGAGTCAGGAAGGCCTGGTCTTGGCCATGCAGGCCGCCGGGTTGCCAGCGCAGCAGACCTGGAGTGCGCTGACCATCGGCCAGGTGCAGGCGGCCACCCGCATCAGCGCACCGATCGAGGTCGGGCGGCTGACGATCTATCGCTATACCTCGGACGATATCTGGTGTTATCGCCACCGTCACAGCGGCCGGGTCTTGCTGAACATTCCCGGCAACTCCTCACCCTTGCATGAATTCGCCGACTTCCGGCACCTGCGCCAATGGATCGTGGACCAGGGCAGGGTTGCCGGCACACGGCAAGCGCTGGTCGCGCATTTTGCCGAGGACGATCGTGAAGACGGTACCTTCCATGCGGGGGTGTCGACGGCGTTGGAGGGCATGGCGGTTTACCCGAAGGAACACTGGCTGAAAAAGAACGCAGGGTTGTTCAACAACGACGGTTTCTGGGACCCGCAGGACTACATCGACCTTGAGCGTGCGCCGACTGACACCGACCCGTTCGCGCAATTGGTGCTGACCATGAAGCAGGCCTCCATGGCCAGCGTCAAAACCATCCGCGACGATGCCCAGGTCAATCGCGACAACCTGAGCGCGGTGGTGGAACCGCTCGTGCAGTGGATCAACCGGCTGGGGCCATTGGCATTGTTCATTCCGGGAGGCGAAGGCGTCCTGGTACTGGCCGGCCTGATCGACGCCGGTTATGGCCTCGATCAGGCCGTCAACGGTAAAACACCGGAGCAGCGCTCCGAGGGCGTGACGCGCACGGTGTTCGGCTTGCTCAATGCACTCCCGCTGGTCGGGGCGGTGGCGGCGCTCAAGGGCGAAGAAAAAATCGCCGGAACGTTGCACGAACCCCGGGAACCCGGGAGCGAGCCGCATCCCGAAACGCCGGTCGAGCCCGCACCCGGATCGGCTCCGGCGCCGGTGTCGACACGTGTGGAGCTGATGCGTGGCGTTTGCACACCCCTTGCTGCCTTCAGTGATGAGGTATTGGCGCAGATCGCCCGGGTCAGTACGGTCGACGACGATATGCTGCGCCTGATGCAGACTGGCCGTCCGCCGACGCCGTTGCTTGCCGACACCATCACACGCTTCAAGCTCGATCAGGAACTCGAAATCGTCGCCGACCCGCAAGCACGGGCCGGATTGTTCAATGCCCGATATCAGGCGCTCCAGCACTCGGACCAGGAGTGGGTTCGCCTGTTTCAGCGTGAATACCAAGGTTTGCCGAAAAGTGCCGTGGAGCAGATCCTCGACCGTTCGGGAGTTGACATCAATCGGCCCGTCGATGCTGACGAGGCGCTGCTACTGTTCAAGCGCCTGGACAGCAAGTCGCGGGAGTATCAACAACATGCACGACTCAACCGGGCTTATGAAGGTCTGTACTTGCGTTCGATCGTCCATCCGGAAACCGATGTCCTGGCGTTGCATTCCCTGCCACGCCTGCCCGGTTGGCCGAAAGACTTGCGCATCGAAGTGCACGACGGGTCAATCAGTGGCCGGGTCCTGGACCGTTGCGGCCCGCTCGATTCGGCGGATTGCCGGCGCTTGATCAAGACCGGTGATCGCTATCGGTACTCCACGATGGCGGCTACCGACGGCGAGGGTTCGGATCTGTTTACCGCACTGGTCGATCTATTGTCAGGAGAGGAGCGCGCGGCGATGTCGCTGCGCTCCCCAGACGCGGCCAGCCAGTTGCGCCTGCGTATTGGCACACATGCCTTGCCCCGCTCCGAGCTGATACTCGGCTTGAATCGAATGGATTCGCGGTTGCCCTTCGAAGCCACGGGGTTGCGCGGCGGCGGCTTTCCGAATACGCCACAGGCCGCTGCGCTGACCCATGAAATCATGCGACTGCAGGTCAAGAATCTGTATCCGGATTTCACCGATGCCCAGGCGGATGAGCTGCTCCTGATGGCGGGTAACGGCGCTCAAGCGCTGGTGGATCGCCTGATTCTCGAGATGCAGCAGTTGCATGCCGATCTGCGCCAGTGGATCGACCAGGCCGTGCTGGATGTCGATGACATGGAGGTGGATTTTCTTGCGGTGGACGATGATGACGCCGCAGGCATGAGCCCTGAGCAGGTGGCGGCACACAATGTCGAACTGCTGCAAACCGTGATTGGCTATGAGCGTGAAACGCGAATTGAATTGGGCGACGAACTGATGGGCATCTGGCAAAAATGCCCGCCCCAGATCAATAGAGTCATGTCCGGCGAGACGTTCTCTGGTTACAGGCTGGATCTGGGTTTCGAGGACTACCATAGGTTGCCAGCGATGAACGTGCGCTTCAATGAGGTCGTCGAGCTATCGATGCGGGGCTTGCACCTGGTCGAGCGCGAGAGCCTGAGCGTCTTTCTCGAAAGTTTTCCGAACCTGCGTTCCCTGAACCTGGAACGTGTCGACCTGCGGCGGCTCAACGCAGACGGCGTGCTGGAAGGTGTGTTGCCTCCACCGATTCGGCAAATGACCCGCCTCACTACGCTCAACCTGAGTTCCACCTTTTTGCAGCTTCAGGAGCGCACGGCTTCGCAGTTTCGTGAGCTGGTGAGCTTGCAAATACTGGATCTGAGTGACAACCCGTTGACTGTACCGCCCGTGGTATTGGGGATGAATGAGCTGCGTGTGTTGAACCTGAGAAACACCGGAATCAGCCATTGTCCGATAGGCATCGCCGATCAGCCGTACTTCTCCTCGCTCGACTTGCGAGGCAACCGGATCGGTCGGGTTCCCTACTCGATACTGAGTCAGGCGGTGTCCCGGGACCGGGTGAAACTGTGGGGTAATCCGCTGACGGATGAAGACACGTTGTTGCGTCTGGTGAGTCATCGTGAGCGTACCGGTATCAATTTGTGGTTGAGTGAGCCGGGTGCCGATTACGGCAGTGCGACGCCCTGGCTGGAGGAGGGTGATGAAAGCGTGCGCGAGGCGCGGCAACAGATCTGGCAACGATTGGCCGCCAAGCCATCGGGCAGTGCGTTGCTCCGGGTCATGGATGGGTTGAGCCTGACGGCGGATTTCCGGGTCGGTTATTGGTCGCTGCAGGGGCGTGTGTGGCGCTTGCTCCACGAAGCGGATGCGTCAGAAGAGTTGTGGGGCTGGTTGCGGCACTGTGTCGAAACGCGGATGGCCGATGCGGACAATCCGTTCAGGCTGTTCGTGGTGCTGGAAGATCGAGTCCGGCTGTACCGCGACTGGGTCGCCATGGGTCGTCCGATTCCGCTGGTGGATAATTCGGTGTTTTAGCGCGAAGGGTAAAACCCCTTGAACCCCGGGTCGGGGTTCAAGGGGTGACGGTCAGCGACGACGGAACAGCGGCAGCGGTTCGTCGGCAGCGGCCTGGTAGGTCACCGAGAAGTCCTTGAGGCCTTCAAGGGCTTCGTGCGGGTCTTTGTCGGCGCGAATGGCGAACGCGTCGAAACCACAGCGATGCATGTAGAACAACTGGTCACGCAGCACGTCACCAATGGCCCGCAATTCGCCCTTGAAACCGTAACGGTCACGCAGCAGGCGGGCATTGGAGTAGTTGCGGCCATCGGTGAATGCCGGGAAGTTCAGGGCGATGACCTGGAATTGCGCCACGTCTTCACCGATTTCCTCGGCTTCTTCATCGGCGTCCAGCCAGATGCCCAGGCCGCCATCGCGGGCCAGGAGCATGCGGCTATGTTCGCGCCACAGCTGCAACGGCACGATGAGGTCGTCGCAGTTGCTGATCTCGTCGATGTTGAAGTCCTTGGGCAGCAGGTGCCAGGTTTCGTCGACGACCTCGTTGTTCTTAATGATTCGCTGCATAGACACGCTCCTTGAAGAGGTCGATACCAATACGCTGATAGGTGTCGATGAAGCGTTCGTCTTCGGTACGTTGTTCGATGTACACGTCGATCAGCTTTTCGATCACGTCAGGCATGGCTTCCTGGGCAAAGGACGGGCCGAGGATCTTGCCCAGGCTGGCGTCACGGCTGGCGCTGCCGCCGAGGGAAACCTGATAGAACTCTTCGCCTTTCTTGTCCACCCCCAGGATGCCGATGTGGCCGACGTGGTGGTGACCACAGGCGTTCATGCAACCGGAGATGTTCAGGTCCAGTTCGCCGATGTCGAACAGGTAGTCCAGGTCGTCGAAGCGGCGCTGGATCGATTCGGCGATCGGGATCGACTTGGCGTTGGCCAGGGAGCAGAAATCACCGCCCGGGCAGCAGATGATGTCGGTCAGCAGGCCGATGTTCGGCGTGGCGAAACCTTGCTCGCGCAACTCGCCCCACAGGGCGAACAGCTTGTCCTGCTCGACGTCGGCCAGGATGATGTTCTGCTCGTGGGAGGTGCGCAGTTGACCGAAGCTGTAGCGGTCGGCCAGGTCGGCCACGGCGTCGAGCTGTTTGTCGGTGATGTCGCCCGGTGCAACGCCGGTTGGTTTCAGGGACAAGGTCACGGCCACGTAGCCCGGCTTCTTGTGGGCCAGGGTGTTGCGCACGCGCCAGCGGGCGAAGCCCGGGTGCTGCTGGTCGAGCTCGGCCAGGGCGGCGGTCTGGTTGTCCAGCGCCTTGTAGTCCGGATCGACGAAGTGTGTGGCGACGCGCTGCACTTCGGCTTCGGTCAGCGTGGTCTGGCCACCGCGCAGGTGCTCCATTTCCGCATCGACTTTCTGTGCAAAGACTTCAGGCGTCAGCGCTTTGACCAGGATCTTGATCCGCGCCTTGTACTTGTTGTCGCGACGGCCATAGCGGTTGTAGACCCGCAGGATGGCGTCGAGGTAGCTCAACAGGTCTTGCCACGGCAGGAATTCATTGATGAACGCGCCCACCACCGGCGTACGACCCAGGCCACCGCCGACAAGTACGCGAAAGCCCAGTTCGCCGGCTGCGTTGTGCACCGGCTCAAGGCCGATGTCGTGGACTTCGATGGCGGCACGGTCGGAAGTCGAACCGTTGACGGCAATCTTGAATTTGCGCGGCAGGTAGGCGAATTCCGGGTGGAACGTGGTCCACTGGCGGACGATCTCGCACCATGGGCGCGGGTCGATCAGTTCGTCGGCGGCGACACCGGCAAACTGGTCGGTGGTGACGTTGCGCAGGCAGTTGCCGCTGGTCTGGATCGCGTGCATCTGCACGGTGGCCAGTTCAGCGAGAATGTCCGGAATGTCTTCCACGGCCGGCCAGTTGAACTGCACGTTCTGCCGGGTACTGATGTGGGCATAGCCCTTGTCGTAGTCGCGGGCAATCCTGGCCATCATTCGCATCTGGCGCGAAGTCAGTTGGCCGTAAGGCACGGCGACTCGCAGCATAGGCGCGAAACGCTGGATATAAAGGCCATTTTGCAGGCGCAGGGGGCGGAATTCTTCTTCGCTCAGCTCGCCTGCCAGATAGCGTCGGGTCTGATCACGGAACTGCTTGACGCGGTCCTCGATGATCCGCTGATCGTATTCGTCGTATACGTACATATAAGTCCTGTTCTCAGGCTTGGGCCGGTCGGAAACAGCGGCGTTTTTTGGCTTGCTGGCGTCCGATAATACCTCGGCAATTCTGCGCGCACGGCCGCGCACTCCCTACGGAGCCGGGGCACGATACCAGTTTGCAGTTATGCGTAAAAGTGATGTTTGAGCATATGTAAAGAACCAAATCGACTAATGAGGGGCGCTGTTACAAAGACCCTGTTTGTGATGCGGGCAATCGTCGTCTTTACTCTGCTCGAGTCTTTATGCAATCACCGATAAAACCGACAAGAGGCGATGCAATGAGCAACCCAACCAAAGCACGGAAAAGCGATAGCACCGTTGATGCATGGGCCATTTTGTTCCTGATCATTCTGGTCGTGGGGACCGCGGTATTCTGGGTCAGTCATCAGTAAGCGACCCCGTCCGGGCCCGGTTCCGACGATTGTCTGACAAAAACCGGAAAAGTCGCCGTTTTACGGACGTTCGCTGGCTATAATGCGCGGCGAATTTCCGGGGGCTCGGACGACACATGTTGAAGTTTCTAAGTGGTGTATTACTGGCGCTGGGCATGGTCGCGGGACCGTGCGCTCAAGCGGCGTCAGTGCTGTTCCTTAACCCGGGAACCACCAAGGAAGCTTTTTGGGTCAGTTACTCGCAGTTCATGCAGGCCGCCGCCAGGGATCTGGGCATGGACCTGCGGATCCAGTACTCCGACCGGGTGCCTGAAAACATCATCAAGCAGGCGCGCGAAGCCCTCCAGGGGCACAATCGTCCCGACTACCTTGTGTTCGTCAACGAACAATCCGTTGCCCCCGAAGTGCTGCGCCTGGCACAAGGCAGCGGGGTGAAGTTGTTTCTGGTCAACAATGCCTTGACTGTGGATCAGGTAAAACTGCTCGGCGCCCGACCCGACAAGTATCCCGACTGGATCGGCAGCCTGGTGCCCAACGATGAGGAGGGCGGCTACCTGATGCTCAAGGAGTTGATTCGGTTGCATCCCCCGGTGGCCCCGGGCCAGATGATTGACCTGCTGGCTTTTTCCGGTTTGAAGGTCACGCCGTCGGCGCAGTTGCGTGAGAAGGGCATGCGTCGGGCGCTGGCCGAACACCCGCAAGTGCGTTTGCGTCAGCTGGTGTACGGTGGCTGGACACGTCAGCGCGCGTACGAGCAAGCCAAACTGTTGTTCACGCGTTATCCGCAGACTTCACTGGTGTGGGCGGCCAACGACGAAATGGCGTTTGGCGTCATGCAGGCGTATGTCGAATCGGGCGGTGTTCCGGGCAAGGATGCATTGTTCGGCGCCATCAACAATTCACCCGCAGCATTGCAAGCGCTGCTCGACAACCGCCTGAGCGTGTTGCTGGGCGGGCATTTCAGCCTGGGTGGCTGGGCACTGGTTGAGCTGCATGACTATGACCAAGGGGTCGACATCAGCCAGTACGGCGGTCGGGACCGACAACTTCCGCTGTTGCAATTGATTAACCGGGCGCAAGCCAAACAACTGCTGGCGTTGGGCCGCGCACAGAATTTCGGGGTGGATTTCCACAAGCTGTCGGCGAAGGGGCGACCAGCGTCCTACCGCTATCCGTTCAGCCTGCAAATCCTGATGCACTGAGCCGTTTCAGATCCCTGCCAACAGCAACACCAGTTTGACGATGCCAAACAGCGTCAGGGCAAATACCGTGGTGAACAAAACCCCCAGGATCACGAAATGACTGGGCTTGCCGTGGGTAAAATCCCGCGCCCGGTTCTTGTTGCTCTGCACTCCGAACGCTGCCGCCATGACGCTGTGCAACATCTGCCAGAAGGTTGGCGGCTTGTTGTCGACTGGATCGTCCATAAATCCCTCGCCTGTCAGTAAGTCCTCAGAGCATAGACAATCCGCCGGCCAGTGGTGCGGCCGGCCTGCGAATCGACGCATTTTGAAATCAGTCTGGGCCGATGCGATAACTATCTACCGCAGATACGGTTCACTGAAATGATGTTCTGTCGTTCCATTTTTCAGGAGCGACACAATGTCTACCCATCCCCCCTCTGTGCCCCGTCAACCTCTGGTTGCGGGCCAAACCAGCATTCACCGCGAACTACTTGAACAGCTGACGCCTGATTGGTTGGTCGATGCCACGCCGCAGCGGCGGGCGGCCATAAAAGCCAGCGGCTCGCTCGCGCCGAACTGGTACACGCGAGCCTCCCGCGAGCAACAGCAGGCACTGAAAGACCGTTTCAACGACAGCCTGGTTTGCCAGACCCTGCTCGACAAAACCATGTCGTCGCTGCCAGATGCCGAAAGCTTTGCCGAGCCGATACTGCAAAAGGCGCTGAAGGATCAGTTCGGGGTCGAGGTCGACGTCAACAAAACCCTGGTGTGTCTGAGGCGAGCGCTGGAAGTCAGCGATCTTGAAATCGAGATCAGCACATTCGAGGTGATGAAGCTTTCGTTGTTGCAGGCGGCACTGCATAACTTCGAAGCGTCCGAATGCGAGGCGGGCGCCTTTCATCGCGGGTCGGGCTTTGTAGTCGAGACTTCCACGCCTGGTACGTTCGAGGTCACTGCCCTCAACATGTCGGTCACGCAATTCCTCTCACTCTGCCGCAAGCTGGATATCGGCGCGCAGTATCAAACCCGTGTCGAGGCGTTTTTCCAGGCAACGGCTGCGCAGAAGAAATCGACAGTGTCCGAGCAATTCATTGCCAGTCAGAAAGCGGCAATGAGAGCAGCCGCTGAATTGGCGCTGCTGAAAAAAGAAATCGAACCCGACGATTACGCAATGATCCTTTCGGTGGTTAATGGCGAGGTCCATCCCCGTGTAGGCAGCAGGCCAGTCTGGTTTCGTGACCTGAACCTGATGAAGCGCAGGATGACGGGCTGCGTCGTGTTCAGCATCAGTGAACAATATCGTTATACCAACGACTACATCGTCTACATTCCCCACGATCCCGAGCACCCGCTCAAACGCTATACTTCTGAGCAGCTGCGTGAAGAATTCAAGCGCCAGTTCACCGCCCATGACGCATTGCCCACCAGTGGCAGCGGGCCGACCGCCCACCAGCGCTTTTTCAGCCAGTTCGTCGCCTACGCCGACCGCCCTTATTACTTCAGCCAGTTCACCCGCAAGGCCGCCGACTCTCCGACTGATCCTTTGCATTCATTCTGGTTGAAGGTCCTCCAGTACGTGCCCCCGTTGTCGTCCGTCGCCCGCATCAAAGAGCTGCCGCCAGAACCTGCGGGCAAACGTGAGCCGGTCGAAGATCCTTATCTCAATCCATTCGGGATGATTCGCGAAGGCGTGGCGGGCATCTGGTCCGCCAACAGTGATCTGTGGACTTATCTCTACGAGCAAAACCGCAAGAAAGTCATCGCCGACGCACGCAGCCATGCGGTGCCCACGGCGGACGTCGATGCGCGAGTGCGGGCGCAAAAGCTCAATCATCTGCTGGAATTAGGCATGCTGGGCCTGAACATGGTGTCGATGTTCGTGCCGATACTGGGGGAGATCATGCTGACGGTCATGGCGGGTCAGCTGCTGTACGAGTCGTTTGAGGGGGTGATCGAGTGGAGTGAAGGAGATCGAACGGCGGCCAAGGCGCACCTGGTCGATGTGGCCGAGAATCTGGCGCTGGCCGCGGTGATGGCCGGTGCGGGCAAAGGCTTGGCCAAGCTGACGGCGGTGAAACCCGAACCGCTGGTCGAGCGCCTGCAATCCATCAAACGCGACGACGGCAAAACCCGCTTATGGAAACCTGACCTGAGCGGTTACGAACGCAACCTCATCCTGCCTCGTCATTCAGTCCCTGATGCGTCGGGGCTGCACCGGATAAATGGCAAAACCTTCATTCGGCAGGGTGGCAAGGTCTACGAAACAACCTTTGACCCTTCGCTGAAGAAATGGCGCATTCGGCATCCGACGGATACCAGCGCCTGGCAACCCATACTAGAACACAACGGGCACGGCGCCTGGCGCCATGCGCTGGAGCGTCCCCGGACCTGGGATCGGCTGACACTGCTGCGGCGCATCGGCCATATCACCGAGGCTTTTTCCGATGAGCAACTGCTCGACATCGCCGAGGCCTGTGGTGTCGAGGACAATGCCTTGCGCAAGATGCACATGGATCATCTTGCGCCGCCGCCGGAGCTGTCCCACGCCTTGCGGCTGTTCGAAGCCGACCCAGGCATTGGCGGACCACTGCTCGAAAAATTGCAACGCGCCAGCCCGGGGCTGAGTAATGCCGCCGCTCGCAGGGTTCTGCTCGATGCCAATGCCGAAGAGCTCACCCGCCTGAAAACAACGAGTCGAATTCCCCTGAAAATGCTGGAGGAGGCCCGTTGGTATGCACAACAGGGGCGTCAGGCCCGGGCTTTCACTGGCCTGCGCATGGAATCCGCGCTGTCCGCTGACAGCCGGTGGCTCGCACTGCATGCCCTGGAAAAAATGCCGGGGTGGTCCGGCGAGGTGCGGCTGGAGATTCGCGACGGCCACATCGAGGGTCCGCTCATCGACGGCATTGGTAGCGAGGCCGCGACAATCCGTAAGTACGTGGTTAAAAACGGCCCGTCCTATCAGGCATTTGATGAGCGTGGCGAGACGCTCAATGGCGTGCCCGCCACCGGCGATAACTTTTACGCCTCGATCATGCACGCATTGCCCGATGAATCCCGTCGCGCATTGGGCGTTCCACACGTGGGCCAAAGCGTCGATCTGAAGCAGGCTGTCATCGACTCGGCCTTCGAGCATCGGGCGCAATTGTCGCAAATGCTGGAACAGCGCAGCGGTAACGGCAAGGCGTTCAAGCCGCCCGTACGCGTAACGGAGCGTCGGGTGGGCTACTACGCCAGCGGGCGCGGGCAAGGTTTGAATCCTTCTCTGGTGTCGCGGGTTCAGGACGTCTATCCAGCGCTGACGGATCAGCAGGCCAATGGGTTTATCCTGGCGCAGCTGCGCGCGGGTAAAACCGATGCACAGATTTATAGCCTCCTGCAGGAGCGTATGCGCGAGTGGGAGACCCTCGAGGCGACGCTCGATCAATGGGTCGGCGAGCCGATAGCGGGTTCTGTCCTGGAGTCGATGCTCGGAGGCAAGGCCTCGGTCGCGCAGAGCCTCAAGCAATCCTGGCGTAATTCGCCGCTGGCCGGGGAGCATCCGCGCTACAGATTGCTTGAGTTGGTCTGTGACGACCCGATCCCTGCGCTGTCGGCGGACTTCTCCCATGTGGGTGATCTGTATGTCCGGGGTCGAAGCATCACCGACGCCAATGTCGATGCGTTGTTGGCGAATTTTCCCAAGCTCAAAAGACTGCGGATCAATGCCACGGGCAACGATTTCGGCACCGTGCCCCAAGTGCTGAGCAGCATGCCGGACCTCAGGGGGCTGAGCCTGTATTCAGCCGCGCCCTTCGCCGCAGACATGCCGTCGAGACTGGGTGCGTTGACGGCGCTCGAGGAGCTCAGCGTGTATTCAACCTGGGGCGTTCCCGTGCCGTTGGACGTAAGCCGGCTGCGCAATCTGCGTCTGCTCGACGTGATCGCGCCGTCAATGGATCAGTGGCCAACCGGGGTTCTGGAACTGCCCCGTCTTGAACGTCTGAACCTCACCGGGACAGCCATCAGTACATTCCTCGGAGGCATTTTCGAAGGGCATGAAAAACTCTGGTCCGGGTTGTCGCTGGATTGGTCGAACATGCCGCGCCCAAACTTCAAGCAGGCCTATGAGTATCTCAGGCGTCAGCCCCGGCACCTTGTTGATCTGGAAGAAATGGTCAGGGATTACTGCAAGGGCGAGTTGAAACGTCTTGCTGAAGGCATCAATGACCCGTCCGCGGGATTATTCAATCAATTTGTCGAACAGTGGCAAGACGCAGGGGCGAGATTCGACGCCGTCGAAGCATTGAGTGAGCAGCATCATCAGCTCAACCGGCATCTTGAGGACTGGTCCCAACGCGCGCTGCGAATGCCTGCAGCGGCCAACGAAATCATCGGACGTACATGGACGGCAGATGCCCTGAGAATCTGCTGGCGCAATGGCGCATTCAAACGCTACGGCTCGACGGCCGATGCCTCGGTACTGGATCTGCCGAGCCTGGCGTTGAGCGAGTTTCCAGAATTGCCGGACGGTGCCTTCCCTGAAGTACGAACCTTGTATCTGAAGGGTAATAGTGCCCCCGTCGAGCAGACTCGCAAGTTCGTCCGCGGTTTTCCCGGGCTTGAAAAACTCGACGTGAGTGGCAGCGGTTTGACCGAAGTGCCCTTTGCGCCCGGTGATCTTGAAAAACTGACTGATCTGGATCTTTCCAATAACCGGATTGTTGGCGACGCCGGGGTTCAGCAGGCTTTTGATGGATTGCAGGCACTGCAATACCTGGACTTGAGCAACAACCCGTTGAATACCTTGGATGTCAGTGCAATGACCCGCCTCAAGTCCTTGAATCTAAGTGGCACGGCGCTGCAAGAATGGCCGACCGGGGCACAGGAGCTGCCAGAGCTGTATTGGCTGGACTTGCGGGATAGCAAGGTCAACGCGCTGCCGGAGCCGCTTGCGGATGAGACGCTGCTCAAGGCCAACCTCACGGGCATACCTTTAACCCCTCAAGCCGTCGCCGCGCGCAATGCGGCTCGACATCGAATGGAAATGGCCAAAGGTCTTCCGGCCGGCGCGCTGGAACGGTTCGATCTGGAGCAGGTGCCACAGGATTTCCCTCCGTTCGAAAGCGCCAGTTCGATCGCACGTCAATTGTTGCCGCTGTCGGAAGTCCCGGCGGGAGAAGGGGTTGCGGTTTTGACAAAGCGCCTGCAACGGCTGAAACCGACACTCGCCGATGATGACGCCTTGCAAATGATCGAACAGATGCAGGGCAGCGAAGCTGCGAGCGTGAAAATTGGCGAATGGGAGAAAACCTATGAATCGCTCACGCGCCAATTGAATGGCTGGCTGTTTACCCGGGGATCTCGCGGAAACGGCTGGATGACATCTTCCAGCATTCGCAGGCAGGCTGCCTTGCGGATCGTCGAATGCTGGCAAAAAGGTCTGAGCAGCACGGGCGCGGTGGCTGATGCGGTGCTGGATCTGAACGGTCTGCAACTGGGTGACCTGCCTGAGGTGCCGGCATCGTTCGAGCATGTCGGCACGTTGAAACTGACGAGCGTAAAACTTACCCGGCAAGGTTCCGACGGGTTCCTCAAGGCCTTCACCCGCCTGAAAACCCTGGACCTCAATGGCAATGGGCTGGATGGCGTTCCAGAGCCGGTCTGTGACATGGACAG
This sequence comes from Pseudomonas sp. GW823-FHT02E01, assembly GCF_058797535.1. Lineage (NCBI taxonomy): Bacteria > Pseudomonadati > Pseudomonadota > Gammaproteobacteria > Pseudomonadales > Pseudomonadaceae > Pseudomonas > Pseudomonas sp. GW823-FHT02E01. The sequence goes on from NZ_JBXAJS010000010.1 coordinate 61,002, forward strand.
GCTCGAGCGTCTGGAGTTGTCCTCGAACCGGATGGACGATGCCGAGCTGCTGTATGCCGCATTGAGTAATCTGGAGCGTCTGCGCTGGCTGGACTTGAGCTACAACGAACTGGATACCTTTGATATCGGCGTTTTCGAGCAATTGGAGACGCTGGATCTGCGCAACAATAATTTGACCGAATGGCCGGACGGGGTGTTCGACAGCCAGCACCTGGGCACGCTCAATCTCAGTGGCAACGACATCACGTCGATCCCCGAGCAGGCCCTGAGTGGCGACCATGACGTTTTGACGGCCGGTACGGATTTGAGCGACAACTTCAACCTGTCGCTTGAGAGCCTTGAACGACTCAGGGATTACCGTGAAGCGGGTTTCCACGACAGGGTGCTGGGGATCTCGCGGGCCGATCTTGACGAGTTGATCGATGACGCCAACGGCGATGGCGACGATAGCAGTGAAGGCATCGATACGGATGAGGAACTGCCTGAGACTGAGCCGGATACCGAGCAAAAAACACCGTGGTTAACCCATCTTCCTCCCGAGGAAGTGGCCAGTAAAACCGGGATGTGGAATCAACTCGCGGCGGAACCGGACAATGCGGCGTTCTTTCACCTGCTTTCGCGACTGCAGGATACGCAGGAGTTCAGGGTGGCTAACGCCGATCTGACGCGGCGGGTCTGGACGGTCATTGAAGCCGCCGCCAGCAATACCGAACTACGGGAGATCCTGTTTGCCAGTTCCAGCACCCACGGCACGTGTGTCGACGGTCGAATCCTGACGTTCAGTGGGCTGGAAAGCAGAGTCTTCACCCACAATGCCTTGCTTGATATTCCCGTCGGGCGCCCGAGTGTGAAGGGGCATGCACTGCTGAATTTATCCCGGCAGCTGTTTCGACTGGACAAGGTCGACGACCTCGCGAGGAAAATCGCCGCGCAAACCGGGCAGGATGAGGCCGAAATACGCTTAGGCTATCGAATCGGGCTGACACAAGGATGGGCGGACGGCCTGGAGCTGCCAGGGCAACCGAAACACATGACCTATGCCTCGGGAGTGACCGCTCAACAACTGGCGGACGCGCGCATCGAGATCGTCAACGCAGAGCAGTCCGATGGTTTCTTTGAAGACTTGATCCAGCGCGACTATTGGGAAAGTTATCTCAAGGAAAAACATCCTGACGTGTTCAAGGCGCTGGATGAGATGGATGTTCAGGAGGAAGTTGAAAGCGCTGACGATGCGGCATTACTGACTCAGCTTTTCGAGCAGAGGGCGGCGCGCAACGCGAAGATGATCGAATTGTCCCGACAGGAGGTCGCGGAGCTGACGGCTGCCTCAAGCAGGTAAATCACCTGTGGGAGTGAGCTTGCTCGCGATGGGGGCTTGATGTTCAACATCAATGTTGACTGATACGCCGCTATCGCGAGCAAGCTCGCTCCCACAAGGTTTTTTTCAGTTGATCACTCAGTTGTCGTAACCGAGATTCGGCGCCAGCCAGCGCTCGGTAACGCTCAGTTCCTGGCCTTTGCGCGACGTGTAGCTCTGCACCTGGTCCTTGTCGATCTTGCCCACGGCGAAGTACTGCGCCTGCGGGTGAGCAAAGTACCAGCCACTGACCGCTGCCGCCGGGAACATCGCGTAGTGCTCGGTGAGGAATACACCACTGCGGCCTGCGCGCATTTCCTGGGCTTCTGGATCGAGCAGGGCGAACAGCTGAGCTTTCTCGGTGTGATCCGGACAGGCGGGGTAGCCCGGAGCAGGGCGGATACCGCTGTACTGTTCCTTGATCAGTGCCTCGTTATCCAGCGCTTCATCCTTGGCATAACCCCAATAGTCTTTACGCACCTGCTGGTGCAGCCACTCGGCGCAGGCTTCGGCCAGGCGGTCGGCCAGGGCCTTGACCATGATCGAGTTGTAATCGTCGCCGGCGTCCTGGTAGGCCTTGGCCACTTCTTCGGCGCCGATGCCGGCGGTGGTGATGAAACCACCCACGTAGTCAGTCACTTCACTGTCCTTGGGCGCGACGAAGTCGGCCAGGGAGAAGTTCGGTTTGCCGTCGGTCTTGATGATCTGCTGGCGCAGGTGATGCAGCTTGGTCATTGGCTTGCCGTCATCGCCATAGAGCTCGATGTCGTCGTCATGCACCTGGTTGGCCGGCCAGAAGCCGAACACCGCGCGAGCGCTGATCAGCTTTTCGTCGATCAATTTGCGCAGCATTTCCCTCGCGTCGTTGTACAGCGAGGTGGCGGCTTCACCGACCACTTCGTCCTGGAGAATGCGCGGGAACTTGCCGGCCAGGTCCCAGGATATGAAAAACGGCGTCCAGTCGATGTATTCGGCCAGCACGTCGAGGTCGATGTTGTCCAGCACCCGCGCTCCGGTGAAGGTCGGTTTGACCGGCGTGTAGGACGCCCAGTCGAATTGCGGCTTCTTGGCGATGGCTGCGCCGTAGCTCAGGCGCTCGGTGCGGGCACTGCGGTTGGACGTGCGCTCGCGAACTTCGATGTAATCCTGGCGGGTTTTCTCGACAAAACCGGCCTTCAGTTCCTTGGACAGCAACTGGGTCGCCACGCCCACGGCGCGGGAGGCGTCGGTGACGTAGATCACCGCGTCGTTGCTGTATTTCGGCTCGATCTTGACTGCCGTGTGCGCTTTGGAAGTGGTGGCGCCACCGATCATCAACGGCAGGTGGAAGTCCTGGCGCTGCATTTCGCGGGCGACGTGGACCATCTCATCCAGCGACGGGGTGATCAGGCCGGACAGGCCGATGATGTCGCACTTCTGTTCCCTGGCCACCTGCAGGATTTTTTCCGCCGGCACCATCACGCCCAGGTCGACGATGTCGTAGCCGTTGCAGCCCAGCACCACACCGACGATGTTCTTGCCGATGTCGTGCACGTCGCCTTTTACGGTCGCCATCAGGATCTTGCCCTTGGCCTCCGGCTTGTCGCCTTTTTCCAGTTCGATGAACGGGATCAGGTGGGCCACGGCCTGCTTCATCACGCGGGCGGATTTCACTACCTGAGGCAGGAACATTTTGCCGGCGCCGAACAGGTCGCCGACGATGTTCATGCCGGCCATCAACGGGCCTTCGATCACTTCGATAGGGCGGGCGAAGGACTGGCGCGATTCTTCGGTGTCTTCGACGATGTGGGTGGTGATGCCCTTGACCAGTGCATGCTCCAGACGCTTGTTGACGTCCCAGTTGCGCCACTCTTCGGTCTCGGCTTCCTTGACGCTGCCGTCGCCCTTGTATTTGTCGGCGATGGCGAGGAGGGCGTCGGTGCCTTCCGGGGTGCGGTTGAGGATCACGTCTTCCACGGCGTCGCGCAGCTCCACCGGGATCTGGTCGTAGATCTCCAGTTGCCCGGCGTTGACGATACCCATGGTCAGCCCGGAACGGATCGCGTACAGCAGGAACACCGAGTGGATCGCCTCGCGCACGGGGTTGTTGCCACGGAACGAGAACGACACGTTGGACACGCCACCGGAGGTCAGCGCATACGGCAGCTCGTCACGGATGTAGGCACAGGCATTGATGAAGTCGACGGCGTAGTTGTTGTGTTCTTCGATACCGGTGGCCACGGCGAAGATGTTCGGGTCGAAGATGATGTCTTCCGGCGGGAAGTCCACTTCGTTGACCAGAATGTCGTAGGAGCGTTTGCAGATTTCTTTCTTGCGCGCTTCGGTGTCGGCCTGGCCGGCTTCGTCGAAGGCCATCACCACCACCGCGGCACCGTAGCGCTTGCACAGCTTGGCGTGATGGATGAACTGCTCGACGCCTTCTTTCATGCTGATCGAGTTGACGATGCCCTTGCCCTGGATGCACTTGAGGCCGGCTTCGATCACTTCCCACTTGGAGGAGTCGATCATGATCGGTACGCGGGAGATGTCCGGTTCGCCGGCAATCAGATTGAGGAAGGTCACCATGGCCTTCTTCGAATCGAGCATCCCTTCGTCCATGTTGATGTCGATCACCTGGGCGCCGGCTTCGACCTGCTGCAGGGCGACTTCCAGGGCCTCGGTGTAGTTGTCTTCACGGATCAGGCGGGCGAACTTGGCGGAACCGGTGATGTTGGTCCGCTCACCGACGTTGACGAACAGCGAGTTGCGATCGATGGTGAACGGCTCCAGACCCGAGAGGCGGCAAGCCTTCGGGATGTCCGGAATCTCGCGCGGCGCATAACCGGCCACGGCCTTGGCGATGGCCTCGATGTGGCCCGGCGTGGTGCCGCAGCAGCCGCCGACGATGTTGAGGAAGCCGCTCTGGGCGAACTCTTCGATGACCTTGGCGGTTTCCGACGGCAATTCGTCGTACTCGCCGAACTCGTTCGGCAGGCCGGCGTTCGGGTGCGCGGAAACGTGGGTGCTGGCCTTGTTCGACAACTCTTCGAGGTACGGGCGCAATTCGCGGGCGCCGAGGGCGCAGTTCAGGCCGACGGAAATCGGCTTGGCGTGGGCCACGGAGTTCCAGAATGCTTCGGTGGTCTGGCCCGACAGGGTGCGGCCGGAGGCGTCGGTGATGGTGCCGGAAATCATGATCGGCAATTCGACGCCCAGCTCTTCGAACACGCCTTGTACGGCGAAGATCGCGGCCTTGGCGTTGAGGGTATCGAAGATGGTTTCGATCAGGATCAGGTCGGCGCCGCCCTCGATCAGGCCTTTGGTGGCTTCGGTGTAGTTCTCCACCAGCTCATCAAAGGTGACGTTGCGGTAACCAGGGTTGTTGACGTCCGGGGACAACGAGCAGGTACGGCTGGTCGGGCCGAGCACGCCGGCAACAAAACGCGGTTTGTCCGGGTTCTCGAGGGTTTTCGCATCGGCGACCTTGCGCGCCAGGCGAGCGCCTTCTACGTTCAATTCGTACGCCAGTTTTTCCATGCCGTAATCGGCCATGGAAATCCGGGTGGCGTTGAAGGTGTTGGTTTCCAGAATGTCGGCGCCGGCGTCCAGGTAGGCTTTTTCAATGCCGCCAATCACGTCCGGGCGAGTCAGTACCAACAGGTCGTTGTTGCCTTTGACATCGCTTGGCCAGTCAGCGAAGCGTTTGCCACGGTAATCCTGCTCTTCGAGCTTGTAGCTCTGGATCATCGTGCCCATACCGCCATCGAGAATCAGGATGCGCTCTTTGAGGGCGTGCTTGAGAGCTTGAAGGCGAACGCTGCGATCGGACATTTGGACTACTCGGTAAGGCCATGACGAAGGGCCGGGATGATAGCAAACCTGTGCGCTTTTGGAGCGTGACTCGAATTTGCATGAATATCGTTCATGTTGGTAAGGGTGACAGACCGGTAGAATCGCGACGTTTTTTCAGGATTCGGGACCAGGGACATGTCGTATCGCTTCGTCATCGGCACATTGCTGCTGTTTTTAAGCTGGGGCGCCTTGGCGCAAGGCCCGGCGATTTCCTCTGCCATGTCACCTGTTATCTCCTACAGCCGCGACATTCAACCGATCTTCACTGAAAAGTGCGTGGCCTGCCACGCCTGCAATGACGCCGCCTGTCAGCTCAACCTGGGCAGCGGTGAGGGCGCGGCACGTGGCGCAACCAAAGTCCCGGTCTACGACGGTGACCGCCGTCAGGCGGTTGCACCGACCCGACTGTTCTATGACGCCTCCGGCAAACAGGCCTGGCAACAAAAGGGCTTCTATTCGGTGCTTGATGCCCAGGGCAGTCAGGCCGCACTGATGGCGCGGATGCTGGAGCTTGGCCACAAGACTCCGTTGCAACCCAACGCGAAGCTGCCGGAAGACATCGTCCTGGGCCTGAACCGGGAAAACATGTGTGCCATGCCCGGGGAGTTCGACGGCTACGCCGCCAAGCATCCGAAGGAGGGCATGCCGCTGGCAGTGACCGGCCTGACCGACCAGCAGTACCAGACGCTGCAACGCTGGCTGGCGGCAGGCGCGCCGATCGATCAGCAGGCGCTGGCGCCCAGCGCCAGGGAAGCCTTGCAGGTGGCGCAATGGGAAAACCTGCTCAATTCGCCGGGAGCCCGGGAAAGCCTGGTGGGGCGCTGGCTGTACGAGCACTGGTTCCTGGCCCATCTCTACTTCAAGGACGGTGAGCCTGGGCATTTCTTCCAGTGGGTGCGTTCGCGCACCCCGACCGGCCAGCCGATCGACCTGATCAACACCCGTCGCCCGAACGATGATCCGGGCACGCAGTTTTACTATCGCCTGTGGCCGGTACAGGGCGTGATCGTGCACAAGACCCACATCACCTATCCGCTGGGTCCGGCGAAGCTGGCGCGGGTCAAGAGCCTGTTCTACAGCGGCAACTGGCAGGTCGACGCATTGCCGGGCTATGGACCGCAGAGCCGGGCCAACCCGTTTGCCACTTTCGAAGCGATTCCGGCCCAGGCGCGCTATCAGTTCATGCTCGATAACGCCGAATACTTTGTGCGCACGTTCATTCGTGGGCCAGTGTGTCGCGGCCAGATCGCCACGGACGTGATCCGCGATAATTTCTGGGCGCTGTTCCAGGCGCCCGAGCACGACCTGTATGTCACGGATCCGAATTATCGCGGGCAGGCCACGCCATTGCTGGCGATGCCGGGGCAGAACGATGATGTCGGCAGCGTCCTCAGCCTGTGGCACGACTACCGCGACAAGCGTAACGAATATGAAGCCTTGCGCCGGGACAGCTACGCCGATGAACCAGCACCGAGCTGGTCGACCCTGTGGGCCGGCAACGACAATGCGTTGCTGAGTATCTTCCGCCATTTCGACAGTGCTTCGGTGACCAAAGGCCTGATCGGCGAGGTGCCGCAAACGATATGGCTGTTCGACTATCCGCTGCTGGAGCGCACCTACTATCAACTGGCAGTGAACTTCGATGTGTTCGGGAACCTGTCCCATCAGGCTCAGACGCGCTTGTATTTCGACTTGATCCGCAACGGCGCCGAACAGAATTTCCTGCGCCTGATGCCCGCCGACTCCCGGGATGACTACCTTGATGACTGGTATCAGAACAGTGGCAAATTCAAGATGTGGCTCGACTACGAGACCATCGACGACGACAAGCCGACCGCGCTGAAGCTTGACGCGCTGGACCCCAAACGCGACTTTGCCATGCAGTTGCTGGCCCGTTATGGCGATCTCAATGCAAGGCCCGACCCGATCAATCGCTGCGACGGCGCTTACTGTTCGCGGCCAAACATCGATCCGGACCTGCAAAGTGCCGAGCAGGCATTGAGCCGCCTGACTTCGCGTCCGGCCGCCGGACTGAAGGTCATCGATCAGTTGCCGGAGGCCACGCTGCTGCGTATTGAAACCGGCAGCGGCAAGCGTGAGGTCTACAGCCTGTTGCGTAACCGTGCCCACAGCAACGTGGCGTTTTTGCTCGGTGAATCATTGCGCTATCAACCGGGGCTCGACACCCTGACGATTTTCCCGGGTGTGCTCAGCAGCTACCCGAACTTCATGTTCAACATCCCGGCCGGGCAAGTTCCGGCGTTTGTTGATGCGATGGAAAGCGCCAAGGACACCGACAGCTTCGAGAAAATCGTCGAACGCTGGGGAATACGCCGCAGTCATCCGCAATTCTGGGCTTATTTCCATGACCTGAGCCGCTACATCCACGAAACCGATCCGGTGGAAGAGGGCGTGCTGGACATGAATCGCTACGAGAACCTCTGAACCACCGCAGATCCCCTTGTAGGAGCGAGCTTGTGTGGCGAGGGGGCTTGCCCCCGTTGGGTCGCGAAGCGGCCCTAAAAAATGGGACCGCTGCGCAGTCCAACGGGGGCAAGCCCCCTCGCCACATAAGACCACTCCCATAAGGGGAATTGTCGGAATCTTTCCCGACAAAAATACTAGGACTTTGTCCGGCGCGTTGATTGGCGTAAACTGCGCCCAAGCCTGCGAGGAGTTTCCATGACCGCTATTACCATCACTGACGCCGCCCACGATTACCTGGCTGATCTGCTCTCCAAGCAGAACACCCCTGGCATCGGCATCCGCGTCTTCATCACCCAGCCTGGCACCCAGTACGCCGAAACCTGCATTGCCTACTGCAAGCCGGGCGAAGAAAAACCCGAAGACACCGCGCTGGGGCTCAAAAGCTTCACCGCGTACATCGACCACTTCAGCGAAGCCTTCCTGGACGATGCCGTTGTCGACTACGCCACCGACCGCATGGGCGGCCAGCTGACCATCAAGGCGCCAAACGCCAAGGTACCGATGGTCAACGCCGACAGCCCGGTCAACGAGCGCATCAACTACTACCTGCAAACCGAGATCAACCCGGGGCTGGCCAGCCACGGCGGTCAGGTCAGCCTGATCGACGTGGTCGAAGACGGCATCGCCGTCCTGCAGTTCGGTGGTGGTTGCCAGGGCTGCGGCCAGGCCGACGTGACGCTGAAGGAAGGCATCGAGCGCACCTTGCTCGAGCGCATCCCGGAGCTCAAAGGTGTTCGCGACGTGACCGACCACACGCAGAAAGAAAACGCCTACTACTAAGGTGTTCGCTGCGAATTGAAAAAACGGCGCCCCGTGAGCGCCGTTTTTTTATGGGTCGAATTCACTGAAGCCTTCGCGAGCAAGCCCGCTCCCACAGGGGAATGCATTCCAAATGTGGGAGCGGGCTTGCTCGCGAAGAGGGCGCTATGGGCGATAGAGATGCGCATGCCCCGCGCGATACAGCGATGACTCGCTGAAGTGGTCACTGCCCAGCACCCGACCCACCAGAATCAACGCCGTACGACGAAATCCCTTCGATTCAACCTTCCCGGCAATATCTGCCAGCGTGCCCACCACCCAATCCTGATCCGGCCAGCTCGCTCGATGCACCACTGCAATCGGGCAATCGGCGCCGTAATGGGGCAGCAGTTCCTCGACGATCTTCGCCAGGTGACTGACCCCCAAATGAATCGCCATGGTCGCGCCGTGCTGCGCCAGGCTGGAGAATTCCTCTCCGGGTGGCATGGCGGTTTTGTCGGCGTAGCGAGTCAGGATCACGCTCTGTGAAATGTCCGGCAGGGTCAGTTCCGCGCCCAAGAGCGCTGCGCAAGCGGCTGCGGCAGTCACGCCGGGTACGATTTCGAACGCAATGCCCAGTTCACGCAGATAGCGAATCTGCTCGCCAATTGCGCCATACAGGCTTGGATCGCCAGAGTGCACCCGGGCCACATCCTGGCCTTTGGTGTGGGCGGTCTTGATCAGGTCGATGATCTGTTCCAGGTGCAGTTCGGCGCTGTTGACCACCTGTTCGGCACAGTGACCTTCCAGTACGGCGGCCGGCACCAGTGAGCCGGCATATATGATCACCGGGCAACTGCGAATCAGCCGCTGGCCCTTGACGGTGATCAGTTCGGGGTCGCCGGGACCTGCGCCAATGAAGTAGACGGTCATCGTCGGTTCCTGTGGGAAAAAGGGGCTGAACAGGCCTTCAGATGAAGAATGTTCATGATCAAAGGCGGGGATTATCGGTTTTTACGCAGCGCCAGCCAATGCCAGGGTTGCCTGGGCATATTTTTGTCGTGGAATCAGCAGTTTTGCCGGGGCCTGGGCCAGTTGTTCGGCCAGGGCCAGTGCGGCGCTTTCCGCAACGCCGTAGCAACCGGTGCGTTCAAACGCGATTTGCGATTGATGGCTGAGTTGCGGTTCATAAGCGGCCAGTTGCTCACTGCTGAAATACATCAGTTCCAGGCCGAGTTGCTGAGCCAGTTCGATCAGTGCAGGTTCGTCGCGCTTCGAATCGATGCTGGCCAGCGCCTTGATTTCATGACGAGCTATCTGGTGCGCCTCCAGCGCCTGATCGAGCAGCGCCAGCAACGTGCTGACGGGGCAGCCCCGTTGGCAGCCCAGACCGACCACCAGGGTCGGCGCTGTGCTGACGTCAGTCATGCGTTGTATTGACCATCGCTTTTGCGACGGAACAACCAGGCGCTGATCAGGCCCAGGGCCAGCCAGAATGCCACGTTGGTCAGTTGCGAAGCGATTTTGAACCGGGTTTCCAGTGCCTCTGGAGCAAGCATCGAATGCACCTCCGGTTGCGGCGCGCCAATCACATGGGGGACGGCGAGGATCGCCGCGCCGAGGACTTTCATCAGCCAGTGACGGCTGAACACGATCAGCGCAATACCGACGGCGGTGGAGGCGGCGGTACCGACCCACCACAGTTGCCGTTGTGCGAGGTCGGCGGCGGCAGTGCCTGGCAATTCAGGTGGCAGACCGAGGGTCGGCGCGAGCACGAAGGTTGCGTAACCGGCCAGGCCCCAGAGCAGGCCTTGAGAGGTTTTGGTCGGCGCACGCAAGGTGTACAGGCCGGCCAGCATCAGGGCGAAACCGACCGCCACCACCAGGTTGCCACCAGTGGTCGACAGCACGCGCTGCCAGCCATCTTCCGGCTCCCAGGCTTGTGCATCATGAGTGTGAGCAGCCATCGCACCGTCGGCGTGTTCATGCATTTCAACAGCGGCCGGTTCGGCTTTTTCGTAGGTCTCGGCCTGCAAAATCAGCGGGGCGACCCAGAAACTTTGCAGCAGGGTCAGCAACAGGGCGGCCAGCAGCCCGGTGAAACCTGCGGTTTGCGCAATACGCTTGATCATGTCGACAGCTCTCAATGGCACGGGAACGCGGAGCTGTGACGGGTATCGTGGGCGGCGTTGTGCACCGCTTCGATGTGCGAGAAACCGGCGAAATACACAAGGCATGCGCCCAGGATCGACGCGCAGACGGCGGCGGCCAGACGTTGGGTCAGGGTTGAGGTGGTGCTTGCGGCTGTGTGTTCGGCGCTGCTGATGATCGACATGGCGTTTCCCTCTGGTCTGTCAGCGGGGAATAAGAGCGCATGCAAAACCCCGCACGACCAGGCGCGCAAGGTTTCAAACAGCGCCCGCCCACCGCGGGTTTGTTGGTTCAGTGATCGTACTGGTCACTTTGTGTTGCGGGCCGGTCTCCGGGCTCACGAGGGGCAAAGGCTTGCGCCTGGACCTGAAAGCATCACCTTCCCATGCCGCAGTGGCACAGTGGATCTGACGCTTCGCTCGCTTACCGTTGCGGGGGCAGCACCGGACTGACATGGCTTAAGAGTAAAGCACATGATTCACCGGTTTCCCGTTTCACCCTGTGAAGGGCACCCGTAACAAGGTGTGTAGGAGAGCATGGGCGGGGGTTGGGCGTCAATTGGCAGGGGTTCTCGTTTGAGTTTCTGTGGCGAGGGGGCTTGCCCCCGTTGGGCTGCGAAGCGGCCCCCTTACTTTTATCCAGACAAAGCGTGCACTCTGGATTTGCGACGGCTTCGCCGCCGAACGGGGGCAAGCCCCCTCGCCACAGGGATCGCAAGCATTGACCCGCCCCAAGACCATGCGTAGCCTTGCGCTTTCGAGGTTCTTCGGCGTTTGTCGAAGCTAAGAAGGGAACGCGGTCAATGCCGCGGCTGCCCCCGCAACTGTGAACGGTGATGTTCGTTGCCACGCCACTGCTGACTCAATCCATGAGGCCGGCGGGAAGGCGCAGCGAATGCCAGGCTCAAGCCCGGCACATCGTCAGCCAGGAGACCTGCCTCGTCACAGATTCTCACTTTCAACCGGGCGGGGTGATCCGGTGGCGAACTCTTCAGGCACGCGCGTGCGCGTTGCCGGTCGTCGTCCCGTATGCCCGCCAGCTTAGCCATAGGGCATCCGATGAAAACACTGGCCAAACTCCCCGTCACCATCGTTACAGGCTTTCTCGGCTCGGGTAAAACCACGCTGCTGCGCCACATGCTCGACAACGCCCAGGGTCGCCGCATCGCGGTGATCGTCAACGAATTTGGCGAGTTGGGCATCGACGGCGAAATCCTCAAGCAATGCTCCATCGGTTGCACCGAAGAAGAAGCCAACGGCCGTGTCTATGAACTGGCCAACGGCTGCCTGTGCTGCACCGTCCAGGAAGAATTCTTCCCGGTGATGCGCGAACTGGTGGCCCGTCGCGGCGATCTGGACCACATTCTCATCGAAACGTCCGGTCTGGCGTTGCCCAAGCCGCTGGTGCAGGCCTTCCAGTGGCCGGAAATCCGCAGTGCCTGCACGGTGGATGCGGTAATCACCGTGGTCGACAGCCCGGCCGTGGCCGCCGGCACCTTCGCCGCGTTCCCGGATCAGGTCGACGCCCAGCGCAAACTCGACCCGAACCTGGACCACGAATCGCCGCTGCACGAACTGTTCGCCGACCAATTGGCCAGCGCTGACCTGGTGATCCTCAACAAAACCGACCTGATCAACCCGACGGACCTGGCCCGTGTGCGCCTGGAAGTCGCCGAAGAGTTGCCGCCAGCGGTGAAAATCATCGAAGCCAGCAGTGGTCGCCTGCCGCTGGACGTGCTGATCGGCCTCGGTGTCGGCTCCGAAGAACACATCGACAGCCGCCACAGCCACCACGACCATCATCACGATGGCGACGACGATCATGATGACCACGATCACGACGCCTTCGATTCGATCTCCATCGAACTGCCGCAAGCCGACGAAAGCCTGCTGCTGGACGCGCTGACCCAGTTGGTGGTCCAGCACGGCATCCTGCGCGTCAAGGGCTTTGCGGCGATTCCGAACAAGCCGATGCGCCTGCTGATCCAGGGCGTGGGTACGCGTTTTGACAAGCATTTCGACCGCCAGTGGGGCGCCGAAGAGGCGCGAGTCTCTCGCCTGGTGCTGATCGGCCAGAAACTGGACGCCACTGTTCTCGAAGCGCAATTGCGCGCCGCGCTCAGCGTGTAAGCCATGCACCTGCTCAGGACCCAGCCCGGCGGTTTCGTGTCGGATGACAACATTGCCGACCTTGGACAAACCCCCGCCGAGCTGGTGGTCCTGTGCAGCGGTGATTCCAGCCTGGCGCTGCTCGCCGAAGCGGCGCAGCAGTTGCCCGACGATTACCCGAGCGTGCGCCTGGCCAACCCGATGCAGGTGCAGAACCATGCCTCGGTTGACCTGTACGTCGATGAAGTCTTGCGCCACGCCAAGGTCATTCTGATCTCGCTGCACGGCGGCATCGCCTATTGGCGTTACGGCATCGAGCGTCTGGTCGAGCTGTCGCAGCGCGGCGTGCAGCTGATTCTGGTGCCAGGTGATGATCGCCCGGACCCGGAGCTCAGCGACTTGAGCACCGTCGGTGCCGAGGATCGCGATCGCCTCTGGCAGTTTCTGCGCCAGGGCGGCATGGGCAACGCCCTCGACTTCTTCCGCTGCCTGGCCAACCGCTGGCTGGCCCGTGATTACACCTGGGATGAGCCGCAAATCCTGCCGCGTACGGCGATTTACCATCCGCACAAACACTCTGCCGCGCTGAGCGACTGGCAGGCCGACTGGCACGTGGGTCAACCGGTGGCGGCGGTGCTGTTCTACCGCTCGCATTTGCAGGCGGCGAACACCGCATTCATTGATGTTTTTTGCCAGCGTTTGCAGGCGGCGGGGTTGAATCCATTGCCGATTGCGCTGGCCAGTTTGAAAGAACCCGGCTGCCTCTCGGTGGTCGAGGACTGGCTGGATGAAGTCGAAGCTTCAGTGATTCTGAACACCACTGGCTTCGCTCAATCCAGTCCGGAAGCACCTCATCTGCGCCCGTTTCGCCGCAATATCCCGGTGATCCAGGCGATTTGCGCCCAGGACAACGAACCCGGCTGGCGCGCCAGCGAACAGGGGCTTGGCCCCCGTGACCTGGCGATGCATATCGCGTTGCCTGAGCTGGACGGGCGCATCATCAGCCGCCCGATCAGCTTCAAGGACCTGGCGTGGCGCAGTGAGCGTAGTCAGTCGGATGTAGTCTGCTACCGGCCACAACCGGAGCGCATGGACTTCGTTGCCGAACTGGCGCGGCGCTGGATCGATCTGGCGCGGGTGCCCAATGCTGAAAAACGCATTGCCTTGATTCTCGCCAACTACCCGACCCGCGACGGTCGCATCGGCAATGGCGTCGGCCTCGATACCCCGGCAGCGGCGCTGAATATCCTGCAGGCGTTGCATGCCGAAGGTTATCCATTACCGGCTGAGTTACCAGACAGCGGCACCGCGCTGATCCAGCAGTTACTGGGCGGCGTCAGCAACGACCTCGATACCCTTGACCTGCGTCCGTGCCAGCAAAGCCTGGGCATGGATGATTATCTAGTGATGTTCAACGCCCTGCCTGAAGCCAATCGCGCGGCGGTGCTCGAACGTTGGGGTGCGCCGGAAAACGACCCGATGTATCGCAGCGGGCGGATGATGATCGCCGGCCTGCGTTTTGGCCTGACCTTCGTCGGCATTCAGCCGGCCCGGGGTTATCAGGTCGACCCGAGCGCGGTGTATCACGACCCGGACCTGGTGCCGCCCCACGGCTACCTGGCTTTCTACTTCTGGCTGCGCAACACCTATGGCGCCCACGGCGTGATCCACGTCGGCAAACACGGCAACCTCGAATGGCTGCCGGGCAAGGGCGTGGGGCTGTCGGAACATTGCTGGCCAGACGCTTTGCTCGGGCCGCTGCCGAACATCTATCCGTTCATCGTCAACGACCCGGGCGAGGGCGCCCAGGCCAAGCGGCGGACCCAGGCGGTGATCATCGATCACCTGATGCCACCGCTGACCCGCGCCGAAACTTACGGCCCGCTGCGTAACCTCGAGCTGTTGGCCGACGAATATTACGAAGCGCAGCTGCTCGATCCGCGCCGCGCCCGAGAGTTGCAGCGCGACATCCTGCAACTGGTGCGTGACACCCACATCGACCGTGAACTGCAACTGGACGAACAACTCGACAGCGATGCCGACGCGGCGATCTGGTTGCCGCGGCTCGACACTTACCTGTGCGACTTGAAGGAGTCGCAGATCCGCGACGGCCTGCATGTGTTCGGCGAATCGCCCACCGGGCGATTGCGCATCGATACCTTGCTGGCGCTGTTGCGCATTCCACGGGGCGATGGCCGGGGTGCGCAGTCGAGTCTGCTGCGGGCGCTGGCCAAGGCCTTCGGACTAGGATTCGATCCGCTTGATTGCGCCTTGGCCGAGCCGTGGATTGGACCACGACCGAATGCCTTGTCGTTGATCAGCACTGAACTGTGGCGCACCACCGGCGATACCCGCGAACGCCTCGAACTGTTCGCCACACAACTGATTTCGCAGGCATTAGCTGACCCCTGTGGGAGCGAGCTTGCTCGCGATGGTGTGTCAGTCGACACCAATGTGGCTGACACACCATCGCGAGCAAGCTCGCTCCTACAGGAGGCGGGTTGGTCTGAGGTGCAAGCCATCCTCGACAGCCTGCGCGAAGTGGTCGCGCCAAGGCTGGACGCCTGCGGTCCGGCGGAAATGCGCGGATTGCTCGACGCGCTTGGCGGTCGCTTCGTCCCGGCCGGTCCCAGCGGCGCGCCCAGTCGTGGTCGTCTTGACGTGCTGCCCACCGGGCGCAACTTTTATTCGGTGGATGTACGCAACCTGCCGACCACCACGGCGTGGCGCATCGGGTTCCAGTCGGCCAACCTGATTCTCGAACGGCACCTGCAAGACCACGGCGATCATTTGCGCCAGCTCGGCTTGTCGGTTTGGGGTACCGCAACCATGCGCACCGGTGGCGATGACATCGCCCAGGCGATGGCGTTGATGGGCGTGCGTCCGGTCTGGGCCACCGGCAGCCAGCGGGTCGATGATTTCGAAATTCTGCCGTTGAGTTTGCTCGACCGCCCGCGGGTGGACGTGACCTTGCGTGTGTCCGGTTTCTTCCGTGATGCCTTTGCCAATCTGATTCGTTTGTTCGACGCGGCGGTGCAAGCGGTGGCCGATCTCGATGAGCCGGACGACCTGAACCCGTTGGCGGCCAAGGTACGCGCCGAGCGTGCAGCCTTGCTGCAGGCGGGGCTCGATGAAGACGCAGCGCGACGTCAGGCCGGCTGGCGGATATTCGGGGCCAAACCCGGTGCCTACGGCGCGGGTGTGCAGGGCGCCATCGACGGTCGCCTGTGGCAGAGCCGCGAGGACCTGGCCGAGGTCTACCTCAACTGGGGTGGCTACGCTTACGGCGGTTCCGACGAAGGCACCGCCGCCCGGGAACAGTTCAGCCAGCGCCTGAGCCAGGTACAGGCGGTGCTGCAAAACCAGGATAACCGCGAGCACGATCTGCTCGACTCCAACGATTACTACCAGTTCCAGGGCGGCATGCTCGCGGCGGTGGAAAGCCTGAAAGGCGAGGCGGCGGCCAGCTATCATGGCGACCACAGCCAGCCGGACCTGCCGAAGATTCGCACCTTGAAGGAAGAGCTGAACCGGGTGATCCGCTCCCGGGCTGCCAACCCGAAGTGGCTTGAAGGCGTTAAACGTCACGGCTACAAAGGGGCGTTCGAAATGGCTGCGACGGTCGACAACCTGTTCGCCTTCGACGCCACCACGCAGTTGATCGACGATCACCAGTACGCGTTGCTGGCCGATGCCTATTTGCTCGATCCGGGCACCCGGGATTTTGTCCGCGAACACAATCCCCATGCCTTGCGCGACATGACCGAGCGCATGCTCGAGGCGCAACAACGGGGAATGTGGAAGGAGCCCGGCGAGTACCGCGAGGCGCTGGAGAATCTGTTGCTGGATATAGAAGAAGATGGCTGACGCACTTAAACCTGTGGGAGCGAGCTTGCTCGCGATGACATGCGTTCAGTCGACAAAAATGTTGCCTGACATTCCGCCATCGCGAGCAAGCTCGCTCCCACAGGGATTGGGGCGCCTGTAAGATCACCGACCATGACCGAGATAGAACAATGACCGACACCCCGCATTTCCCGCTCTGCGCCGTGGTCGGCGCCGACGATTTGAAGCTGGCCCTGTGCCTGACCGCCATCGACCCGAAAATCGGCGGTGTCCTGATCGAAGGCCCGCGGGGCATGGCCAAGTCGACGCTGGCCCGCGGTCTGGCGGATCTGCTGGCCAGCGGTCAGTTCGTCACCTTGCCGCTGGGCGCCACTGAGGAGCGGCTGGTCGGCACCCTCGATCTCGATGCGGCACTGGGCGAAGGTCGCGCACAGTTTTCCCCCGGCGTACTGGCCAAGGCTGACGGTGGCGTGCTCTATGTCGACGAGGTCAATCTGTTGCCCGATCATCTCGTTGACCTGCTGCTCGATGTGGCCGCCAGCGGCACCAATCTGGTAGAGCGTGACGGCATTTCCCATAGGCATTCGGCAAAATTCGTGCTGATTGGCACCATGAACCCGGAAGAGGGAGAACTGCGTCCGCAATTGCTTGACCGTTTCGGTTTGAACGTCGCCCTCGGTGGTCACACCGCGCCGGTCGAGCGTGGTCAGATCATCCGTCGTCGCCTGGATTTCGACGCCGACCCGCAAGGTTTCTGCGCCGAATGGGAATCCGCACAGGCGACTCTGCGTGACCGTTGCCAGAACGCACGCAATGCACTGGCAAGCATTCCCCTCGACGACCAGGCGCTGGCACACATCACCGAACGTTGCTTCGCCGCTGGCGTCGATGGTTTGCGCGCCGATCTGGTCTGGCTGCGCGCTGCCCGGGCTCACGCTGCCTGGCGCGGGGCGAACGCCATCGCCGAGGAAGATATCGACGCAGTCGCCGAGTTCGCCTTGCGCCATCGCCGTCGCGAACATTGCGCACCGACGCCTCAGTCATCCCAGGCGACGCAACAATCGGCGCCTCAGCACGCCAACCCGAGCGAAGGGCAGGGCCAGTGGGGCGAGTTGCCTGCCCAGGCGCTGGCGGTCGGTGCTCGACGTGAAGTGCCGAGCTGGCCAAAAAAGCCCTAGGCATTCGCCCACGCTCCGATGCGGGGGCGAATGCCAGACCCCGAGCCGGGCGGCTGGACCACGGCAAACAGGGTAAGCGTCATACGGCCCGTAGCGGCTCGGTCAACTGGCCTGGCACATTGCTCAATGGCCGACCGCGTCAGCGCGACGACCTGTTGTTTCAGCTGCGAACTCGCTCGCCCCACGAACTGTGGCTGGTGATCGTTGATGCCTCCGCATCGACCCGCCGTCATCAGGCATTGAGCGATGCCAAGGGCTTGCTGGCGCAGTTGTTCGACGATGCCTATCGCCAGCGTGCGCGTCTGGCGCTGCTCACAGCCAGCGGTGCTACACCGAAGTGGCAGGTGCAGGGATTGAAGGCCTCGACCGGGTTGCGCCATTGGCTCGATGGCCTTGGCGCCGGGGGCGGCACGCCGTTACTGGCCGCGTTGGGCGAAGCGGGGCGATGGCTTGGTGCACGGAAAAAGCGTTTTCCGGCAGAGCAGCAGCGGTTGTTGCTGGTGACCGATGGACGGCTGAAGGACTGGCCGTTGTTGCCCGTGCTGGAGTGCCCGGGGGTGCTGATCGACATCGAGCGCGGGCCGATCCGGCTCGGGCGCAGCAGGGTGTTGGCGACGCAGTTGCAGGCCGAGTATCGGCACATTGACGAGCTGCTTCCTGGCTGAAGTTTGCTTTGTCTGCACGGGCCTCATCGCGAGCAAGCTCGCTCCCATATTGGTCCGGGTGAACACAAAGTCTGTGAACACCGAATGATCCCTGTGGGAGCGAGCTTGCTCGCGAAAGCGGAGGGTCAGTCAACATCAATTCCAGATTACTTACCCATCGCCTGCCGATACTGCCGGGTGCGCTTGCCAATGTATAACCGGTCGAGAATCAACGCCCACAACGCCGAGACTTCAGGCCGGGTTCTGCGTCCACGACTCAAACGATGCAGCTGGAATTTGACCACCGCCATGCTCGCCAGCGCCGCCAGGGGCTTGCGTTTCCAGCGGATCGGCGGCAGTTGCGGATGGCTGTCCTGCCCTTCGCGCCAGTGCTTGACCAGGTGTGGTTCCACAGCGAGCGCGGTGCCGATGCCGGCCATGGCAAGGCCGCTGTCGAGGACCTGTTCGACGATTGCCAGACGCCGGATCCCGCCGGTCACCATCACCGGCATCCGCGCCACGCTGGCCAGTTCGCCGGCCATTTCCAGAAAGTACGCCTCCCGCGCCAGGGTTCGGCCGTCGCGCGCCTCGCCTTGCATGGCAGGTGCTTCGTAACTGCCACCGGAGAGTTCCAGCAGGTCGATCGGTTGTTCGTTGAGCCACTGGATCACTTGCCGCGCATCATCGGCATCGAAACCACCGCGCTGGAAATCTGCTGAGTTGAGTTTTACCGACACACAAAATTGCGGCGACACCGCTTGGCGAACCGCCTCGACGACGGACAACAGCAGTCGCGCACGATTTTCCAGGGATCCGCCCCATTGATCGGTGCGCCGATTGGTCAGCGGCGAAAGGAACTGGCTGATCAGGTAGCCGTGGGCGGCGTGGATTTGCACGCCGGTAAAACCGGCTTTCTCGGCCAGTGCGGCGCTGGTGGCGAAACGTCGGATCACCTCCTGGATGTCGTCCGCGTTCATGGGTTTGGGTTCGGCGAACATCCTCGAGAACGGGCCCAGATCCAGCGCAACCGCCGACGGCGCCAGAGCTTGCTGGCCAAGGTTGGCCATGGTCTGGCGGCCAGGATGGTTGAGCTGCACCCAGAAATGCGCACCGCCGGCCCGACCAGCGCTGGCCCACTGGCGGAAGCGCTCCAGGTGGCGCTCGTCTTCCAGCGCTACTCCGCCGGGACCGGTCATGGCGCGACGGTCGATCATTACATTGCCGGTCAGCAACAAGCCGGCCCCGCCCTCGGCCCAGGCCTGATACAGACGAAGCAGGGCCTTGTCGGGTACTTGATCGGTATTGGCGAGGTTCTCTTCCATCGCGGCTTTGGCAATGCGATTGCCGATGGTCTGGCCGTTGGGCAAATTCAACGCTTGAAAGGGCGACATGCTTGGCTCCTCGTAGTGATGAGCAGAGGCTAACCTTAAAGTTAACTTTAATGTCAAGCAGATAAATGGGCCCGCAATGAAGATCGGTGAATTGGCGCAGTTGAGCGGGTTGACCGCATCGCGGATGACCCATGGCAAGGCGCAGTTGCCGGGTTGGATCGACACCCTCCAGGCCCGGCCCGAAGGGGGATTTTTACTGTTGAGCGGGCAAAACAGTTTGAGTGACAGGGTAGGCAAAAGACTCAGTGTTATCGATAGTCGCAAAAACGGTTTGCTCCTCTCCCGGCTTTATGGGAGCAGAAACGTTTCGTAAGAAGCTGATGTATCGGTCTGGCCTCCAGCGGGTTGTACTTAAACCCATGAAAGACGGGAGCAAGGTAGCCCCAGTATAAAATTCCCCAGGTGAAACAGAGAAAATGGTGGTAACGGAGGTTTTGATTGGAAAAAAGATCGCGCCGGGATAAGTGCCACATAACGGATAGCCCGGAGCTCCTTGTGAACATTTTGACGGTGGCTCCTGGCCGACTACCAGTTTGGTGGGCGGTGAACTTACACCCGTTACCACAACCGAAAATGAAATGCTCTTGCCTGGCAGGTTTTGCAGATTCAATTGTGACATCGTGAAGTTACCGTTAGACAGCGTGGATACCTGCTTCAAAATGACGTCATCGCTGGTTTTCGCCGTTACCATGAACGGGCCTGTAGCCGTGGTCCCAACGATCGTGCCCGAGATGGATGTGGCACTTTTTGAAAGCGGTGTCGTGATGCAAACTTCAGGGCCATTCTGGCCGATGTACTTTCCATTGACCAAGCTGCTGCACTCTTCGCTGACCGTGGAAACAGTCGCGTCCGGATCAATATTGCAACCCGTTAAACCCATCCCCAGCGTCGCGCAAACAAATAAAGTTCTCGCCGTATTCATGTTCGATCCCCTTTGGTTTCGATAGTCAGATGCGGCGCCAGTATTTCCTTGCCTACTCAGAAGCGTCTACTGTCATATTTGACAGTAGCAAGCAGATTGGTCGGGTTTAAACAGATCTTTTTTCGATGGCACACATCGCTCGGTTAGCGATGAGGAGGCGCTTTGCAGTAGGTGGGATAGATAGCTTTATTGATGAAATGTGTAGCGATCCTTCCCGGTATGTTTTGACTCATACAAGGCCGCATCGGCCTTGATCAGCGCCTGGTTCAGTGTGTCACCGTCGAGCACCCGGGCCAGGCCGATACTGATGGTCACCGGGTGTCGAGTGGGTTGCTCGCGTACCACCCGACACAGGTCGCCGGCCAGCGTCTCGACGTCTTCGCGGCTAACCCCGGCCAGGTAAATCGCGAACTCCTCGCCACCCAATCGCGCATATTCGTGGTGGGCCGTCACCGACTTGATGTCCTGCGCGATGCGCTTGAGCACCTCATCGCCAATGTCATGGCCGTAGACGTCGTTGACCTTCTTGAAGTTGTCGATGTCGATCATCGCCAGGTAGTGGTCGTTTTCCCGCGGCATGCTGTTCAACTGCAGGCTTGCGCGGGTCATGAACGAACGGCGATTGGGGATTTCGGTGAGGGTGTCGATGTAGGCCTGGTCCAGCAGCAGCCTGGACATGATGAAGTTGTTGAGCTTGGCCTTGTGCAGCGTCAGGAAGCTGTAGAGGGTCAGGCCGCAGATAAATGTCGTGTAACTGAGGGCCATCACGCCCCCCAGTTCAAACTGTTCGATACCGGTGTTGTAGAAGGGATTGAGAAACCACCAGGTCACCAACTGCGCGGCAAAGAATGACCAGCGGCTCAGCGGCAACACCGAGGCTGTGAACAGGGTGGTCGAAGCAGCCAGCAACAGCCAGGCCGGTTGGTGGTCGTTTCCCAGGCCTTCGATGAGCAGCCGTGTGCCGAAGGCAATGGTGAGCACAAACAGCAGGTTGAGTTTCTGGAAGTGCCGGGCGTCGCGGATAAACAGCAGAATGATGACGAGAATGGTGAAGACACCGAAGAACACCAGCGAACGCCAGGTGAATGGCTGCCCGCCGATGAAACTCAGGATCAGGTCGTAAGCAACCCAGACCACGATGCTGGCGATGTAGATCAGTACGCAAAATGTGTGCAGCCGATCGAATTCATGTTGGAGGAACTCGGCCTTGAGCTCAGCCGGCGCCGATTTTTTCAGCACTTCGTCTTCAATGGTTTTGTACATCGCCGACCTTGCCCTTGTGCTGGTTGTCGAGAATCACCTTGCCCCAGGGTCGGTAGCGCAGGGAGAAAACCGATGTCGGGTGGCAACCCGGTGAAGAGGTTTGTGGCGGCATCGGTTCGGCACGGAAGGGTTGTCCGGCAGCGCTGACTTGCCGGAAGGCTTCCCTGACGATGCCGATGGAGCAGGGCAGCGCATTGGCGTAGCCATTGCGAATCAATGGTGGCAAGCGTCCGGTGCCGGCACCGTCTTGCCACCACACCTGGATTCCGGCGTTCGCCAATTCCCCCAGCCATAGGCCATTCACTTGTGGCGCGAGTTTGCCGACGTTGAACACGCTGATGTGCAATGGTGCGTCGAGCTTGCCGGAAAAATCCTTGAGCTGGCGTTGCAATCTTTGTCGGCGATCCAGCGCCAGAAAGTGCAGGTCATCCAGTTCCATGGGCAGATACCAGCCGCTGACGGGGAGTTTCCAGTCCTTGCGCAGTTTCTGCTGCCGGGCCAGCGACTGCCCCAGTTGCGTCTGCCAGTACGTTGCCAGCCCGGCACTGTCAAGCTCATTGATACGCTGGTAATAGGCCGGGTCCATGTACAGGCCCAGCACCAGTTTCAGGCCTTGGGCCTGGGCCTGTTTCAGGCTGCGGGCAAGCCAGCCGTCGGCACCGCCGAAGTCCGAATCGCCGTAGGCCGTCCACTGTACGATCACCGTGTGCACGCCCTGGCGGGCGCTGTCCTGCCAGATCCGCTGCCATTGCGCCTGGCTCAGGTTGGCATCGACATTGAGCGGTTGATAGAAAATCCGTTCGTCGGCATGGGTCGCCGCGGCGCCCAGCAACAGGCACAAGGCCAAAAGAAGTCGCTTCATCAGAAATTCAACTCCACGCCCACCAGCACGCCGTTGCCGCCTTCATACAGATTGCCACCCAACGCTTGTTGATACTCGGTGCGCACCGTCAAGTGCGCGCGATAGGCGTTGTAGACATCGTCGTCGAACCACCATTGCCAACGCAGGCCCAGACCGGTGCGCAGATCCTGGCGCCAGTCGTTGCTCGGGTCCTGGGTAGCGAATTCGAGAAAGCCGTACGGCATGATCGTTTGTGCGCCGTTGAACGGAAGTTTCCAGGTGTGCCCTTGCTGGAAGCGCGATAACCATTGATGGTCGCCGGCCTTGGTCCACCACGCCGCGTCGAGGTAGAGGAAGCGCTCCTCCCAGTCGCTTTCATCGACCCGCCAATCGTTGCGGAATCGACCCTGATCAAGGAACGACGCGGTTGTCCGCAGCAGGTAGTCGGTGGTGGTGTGGCCATCATTGCGGTGATCCTCGGCCTGATCGGACACCTTGTCGGGGACCAGCATCTGGCCGAGGCTCAGGCCATGGTTGTCCTGATCATCGAACTGGCTTTGCTTGTAGATCTCGCCATAGAAGTTGATGTTGGCGGTGCCCCAGGGCTTGTAGCGCAGGCCGACGCCGGTACCCAGGGATTCGGCATAGCTCGACCTGCCCACGCCGCCAAGCAACACGCGGCCATAGACCGACAGCGTGCTGCCGGCGCGGCTGGGTTCATCGCCCAGTGCGTGGTCCCACATGGCCAGTTGCACGTTCTGTGAACTGGAGCGTCGCTGTGTGCCGATGCTGTCGTCGGGACGCAGGATGTCGTTGGTCGATATCCCGGCCGGTGACCAGGTGCTGGCGATGGTGACTGTGTCGCGACGGGACAGGCTTTCGTGGGCGCGACGCTGGCGATAGCGGCGCGCTTCCATGCTGCCATCCTCGTCATCGGCGGCCACCGGGTTCTGCTCCAGATCGATCACCCGGCGCAGTTCCTTGCGCGCCGAAGCGCTGTCTTCGACCTCGTCATAACGCCAGGCCAGGGTTTCGCCGAGGCGATAGTCTTCCGGGAAATCCTGGGTGGCGCGTTGCAGATACGGGATGGAGCCGGCGCGTGCTGCCTTGGTCTCGGCACCGGCCAGACGCACGCCGTAGTCGGCCCGATAACGGGGATTGTCCGGTTCGCGGCGCGCCGCTTCGGCAAGCCATTCGGTACTTTGTTGCAGGTCGCCGGCCTTTTGCGCCGTGACCGAGGCCGCATAGTAATGCTCGGCATCCGGTACCAGCTGCAGGGCGGACCGCTGGCGTTGCAGCGCGAGGGTGTGATCGCCCTGGGCATCGGCAATCGCCGCGCCCAAGGTCCACTCATTGGCACCACGGGTGCGGCTTAGTTGCCAGTAGCGTTCAGCTGTTTGCGTGTCGCCGATATTCAGGGCGCCGCGGCTGGCGGTGAGGCGGGCATTGTCGCTGAGTTCGGTATCTGGAATGCTGCGCCAGATGGCCAGGGCACCGGCCGAGTCTCCGGCCGCCTCCAGGGCGTAGGCGAGTGGCAGGCGAGTGTTCTGGTCACCCATTTTTTCGGCGGTCTGGTAATACACCACTGCTTCGCCGGGGCGCTCGGGCATTGCACAACGGCCGAGGGCGCGGTAGTCGCCCGCAGCTTGCGGGAGATCACCGATGGCCTGTTGAACCGCGCCGCACTGGCCGTTTTCCGCCAGTTGCGCCAGCAGTTGCCCGCGAGTGGCGGGGTCGACGCGCTTGAGCAGCGAAACAATGCGTTGCTGTTGTGCCGCGGTCGGTGTCGACGCGGCATACAACCCCGCCAACCTTTGCAGCAGGGGCGTCGGCAGCTTGCCGCCGTGGCGGTCGAAGGCGCTCTCGAGCAACTGTTGCGCATGTTCACGATGGCCGGCATTCAGCGCCAGGTAGGTAGCCTGGTTGAGCGAATCGAGGTTGCCGGTCTGCTGGTAATGCCGCTCCCAGAATGCCGCCGCTTCGGTATCGTGATCCGATGCCTGGAGCAGTTCAGCGCGGCGTTTGACCACGTCGGCGGTCTGCGGCTGGCTGGCGAGGTAGGCCATGACTTTGTCGCTGCGGCCTTCATCCTGCCAGACGTCGAGCAGGTGTTCGCGGCGTCGCGTGTCCCAAGGCTCCGGCAGACGGGTCGTTTGCAGCAGGTCGGTGGCTTGCAGGCGCTGGGCGAGGACCAGCCAGGCCTGCGGGTTTTCTTCGGGTTGGCAACTTTTCAACTGGCTCAGCGCAGCTTGCGGATCACGACGCGACAGCCAGTCGGCGGTCTCCAGGCATGGCCGCTGCAGCTCACCACTCAAGCGTTGTACCGTGGCGCTGTCGCCGGTTTGCCGCGCCAGTTCCCACAGACGCTGGCGTTGCGCCGGGTCGGCAAGATCGGCAGGCGGCAGCGATTGCATCCAGCGCTGCGCCTGCTGGACCTGGCCCATGGCAATCGCCCGGTCGACCATGGCCAGCCGGGTCTTGCGCGCGGCTTCCGGGCTTGGCGCTGTTTGCAGCAGTTGCTGCAAGGATTGCTCGTCGAGGCGTTGCACGTAGGCGTTGGCCAGGCGTTGCCAGCTTTGGGCATCGAGTTGTTGGTTAGCGGCCAGTGGCGCCAGTTCCTTGATGGTGCCATCCCAATCGCGCAGTTGCTCGGACCAGTTGGCCCGGGCCTGTTGCAGCGCTTGCTCATCACCCTTGGGTGGCAGTTGCGCCAGCCAGTCATGGGCCGAGGCCGCGCCGCCGCGCTTGGCCAGGCTCGCGCTGTAGGCCTGCCACAGGCGCACGCGATGCTCCAGATTGCTGGAGGCTATCCATTGCTCCACCTGTTTTCTGTCCGGCGGATCCTGTTCGATCCAGGCCAGGCGCAGGTTGAGCAGGCTATCGCTGTTGGACGGGGTATCCGGCAGCGCTTGCAGGGCATCTTCGTAGCGTTGCTGCTTGACCAGCGACTGCACCAGTAACGCCCGTGCTTCATCGTTTTGCGGCACTTTGCTCAGCAGGTGGCGCATCAGCCGTTCGACTTCCTTCCAGTTGCCGTTTTTCGCTTCGCGGTAACTGCGGTCCATATAGGGGTAACTGCGGAACTGATCGAAATCGGTCAAGGGTTCGGCTTGCACCCACGCCGTGGTGTTCAGGCAGAGCAACAGGCTACCGGCCATCAAGGTCTGACGATGGACAGGCTTCATGCGGCCTCCCGGGCAATGCAGTACGCTGCGTGCTGCTCGCTCGTCTGATCGACCAGGGCCTGTTCGAGGATTTCCTGTGTGATCATGCCGCGTTCAATCAAGTGTTCACCGAGAGACATTTTTTCCGCATCGAAATCGATCAGCGCCTGATTGAACAGGGTTGGCGGCACCATGCCGCGTACTTGCAACAGATTGCCCAGCAACACTTGGTGATGGCTGACGCGCTCAATCAGGTCTTCGTCGTCCTGATTTTGCTCAAGCACCTCAAGCATCTGATGCACTTCCTCGCTTTGACGAGGGCTGGCGTACCAGTAGCGGATCCCCAGCGTCACCCGGCCTTGTGGTGCAAGGCGGCAACGCACCGGGCGTTTCAGTTGACGGCTGATGGCGCCCAGGGACACTTGGCTCACCGGACCTTCGGAGGCCAGCACCAGGGTTTCGTTCTCCTCGGCGACCGGCAACACACCGTAGTGTGTAGCGATTTTGCGCGGCACGGCATCGATCAGGCGTTTGTCGAGCTTGAACGGATTGAGTGGCGCCCATTCCAGGTCCAGTTGTTCGGCCAGGGCCTGCACCAGTTGCGTGGTGTCGATGTGCCCGCGCAGCAGCAGTTCCTGACCCAGGCGTCGGCGTACCGGGTTGGTGATCGCGGCTTCGAGTTGATCTTCAGACAGCAGGCCTTTTTCCACCAGACGATGGCCCAGCGGGGTGCGCTGGGCTTCAGCCAGGGCCGGAAACTCATGGGTGGTCTTGTCCCAGGCGACGCGATGCGAATCGCCCATTTCCATCACCTGGCGCAACGCCCGAACGTTGGCGAAAAAATTCACGAAATTGCTCCACACCATCCGGGGCGCCGACAGCAGTCCTTCGCCGAGTCCGTAAAAACGGGTGACAAACCAACCGCGCTGGAATAGCCGGTTGAGCAGCATGAAGCCATTGAGCCACAGCAGGCCCGCCAACAACGTGCTGTCAGAGAGGATCGACGGGAACCGCCAGGCGTTCGGCGCGATCACGGTGACCAGCCACATCGCCAGCAACACCACCAGCAGTATGTTCACCAGGAAGCTCAACAGGTACGCAATCAGGCCACGGCGGTCGCGCCACAGAAAATAATTGAGCAGGCCTTTGCTGCTCCAGCCCAGATTCTTGGTGCCCTGGAACACGATGCCGACGATCCAGCGCGACTTCTGCCGGATCGCGTACTGCAAGTCCCGGGGAAAGTGCTCGCGCACACAGATCACCTGGGAAAAGGCGCGGTCCATGCCGAACACCCATGGTTGTTCCAGTGCCAGTTTCGGGTCGGTCACCGAATAACGGGCAAAGATGCACTTCATGCCTTTTTGCTTGAGGCGGAAACCGATGTCGTAGTCTTCGGTGAGGCTCTGCACGTCGAAGGCGATACCGTCACCGTCTTCGAGCAGGGCACTGATGGCCTTACGGCTGAAACAGGTGCCGACCCCGGCACTGGGCACTTGCCCGGTCAGTGCTTCACGCACGATGACGTCCTTGCCATGGTTCTCGGCGAACTCGTCGACGTAGTGCCCGGCAGTGAAGCCATGCCATTCCGGCGCGTAGGGATAGACCGGAATCTGGATCAGGTCCTTGGCCGGCAGCAGGTAGTTGAACAGGCGCAACTCCATGGGCGAAATCACGTCCTCGGCATCGTGCAGGATGAAGCCGGCGAACTGGATCTTTGCATCGTTTTCAAAGCGCAGGATGGCGTCGATCACGTTGTTCAGGCAGTCAGCCTTGCTGGTAGGACCGGGACGGGCGCACACCACTTTGTGCACGTTGGGATAATGCAGGCACACCGCATCGACGTCGGCCTGGGTCTCGGCATCGTTGGGGTAGGTGCCGACGAAAATCTGATAGTTCTCGTAGTCGATGGTCGAGGCGGCCAGGCGCGCCATTTCACCGACCACGCCGACTTCGTTCCACGCCGGCACCATGATCGCCAGGGGTTTTTCGCCGATGGAATACAGCCGTTGCTCATCGGCTCGGTCGAATTTTTCATAGATCCGCCAGCGCCGGATCAGCTTGCGGGTCCAGTACACCAGGTCGATGAACAGGTCATCGAGGCCGAGTATGAACATCAGCAGGGCCAGGGTAATCGCGAGGTATTTGAGACCGAACAACACATAGGCAAAGAAGTCGACAAACACCAGGCTCATACGGCTTTACCCGCCGTGCGGTGTTTGAGCCAGATGCCGAGGCGATTGGCGATGCGTTCGCTGGCGTGTCCGTCGCCATAGGGGCTATGGACCCGGCTCATTCGCTGGAAGGTGGCTTCATCATCGAACAACAGGCTCGATTCCCTGACGATGCGGTCGGTGTCGGTGCCCACCAGCACCACGGTCCCGCCTTCGAGCGCCGATGGCCGCTCCGTGACATCGCGCAGCACCAGAAGCGGCTTGCCAATGGCCGGTGCTTCCTCCTGGATGCCACCGGAATCGGTGAGAATGAAATAGGCGCGGTCCATCAGCCAGACGAAATGCTGGTAATCCTGCGGCGCCACCAGATAGATATTGGGTTTGTCCGAGAGGACGCTGTAGACCGCCTTTTGCACCTGCGGATTGAGGTGCACCGGGTAGACGAATTGCGCATCGGGATAACGTTCGGCAAGGGTGGCCAGAGCCAGGCAGATGTTGCGAAAGCCGCCGCCGAAATTCTCCCGGCGATGCCCGGTGATCAGCACCATGCGCCTGTTGTCGTCGAGCACCGCCAGCGGCGAGTCGGCGGCCGGGTGCCAGTGGATTTCCTGCTGGTGTTTGCGCATCCATACCAGCGCATCGATCACCGTGTTACCGGTGACCTCGATGTTGGCCTTGGACACACCTTCGCGCAGCAGGTTGTCCTGGCTGATGGTGGTCGGCGCGAAATGCAGGTCGGCGATGACACCGGTCAGGTGCCGGTTGGCTTCCTCAGGCCAGGGTGCACGCAAGTTACCGGTACGCAAACCTGCCTCGACGTGGCCGATGGGTATCTGGCGATTGAAGGCGGCGAGGGCGGCAATGAAGCTGGTGGTGGTGTCGCCGTGTACCAGCACGATATCCGGATGCACCCGCTCGTAGGCTTTGTCGAGATGCCCCAGCAATTGTTCGGAGAGACCGTTGAGGGTCTGGCCCTGGGTCATCACCTGCAAGTCTTCATCGACCGTCAGCTCGAACGAGTCGAGGACCTGCTTGAGCATTTCCCGGTGCTGGCCTGTGGAGCAGATGTTCAGGGTTATACCTGGCCAATTGCGCAGGACCCGTGCCAGGGGGGCCATCTTGATGGCCTCCGGACGCGTACCGAAAACCATCATGACTTTAAATGACATCAACCCTCCTGGGACCGCGCACGCCGAACACGTCACGGCTGCTAAAACCGGTAATTTCCTGAACATAGAATAAAGCAGTCGGGTGGGCGGTTGTCCAATGAAGCTGCTCTGAGTCGCGGGTGTTGCTTCGAGTGGGGTCATGTGCACCCAATTGAGAACCAGATACCCGTCCCTCTGATTCAAAACAAACTTCAATCCCTCTCACATTCCCTCCACATCCTGTGGCACACTTTCTGCCGCTTATTCCGTTATTGCACAATTAATTCCGCTATAGCGGAACAATAACTTCCAGTCAGGAGAAACACCCATGAGCATTACTCGTTACGGCACCGGCAGCACCGCCGGGGGTGGTCAGCCTCGTCCATTCGCCCGCGCTGTCGAAGCCGATGGCTGGTTGCACGTGTCCGGCCAGGTGCCGG
Organism: Pseudomonas sp. GW823-FHT02E01; assembly: GCF_058797535.1. Classification (NCBI taxonomy): domain Bacteria; kingdom Pseudomonadati; phylum Pseudomonadota; class Gammaproteobacteria; order Pseudomonadales; family Pseudomonadaceae; genus Pseudomonas; species Pseudomonas sp. GW823-FHT02E01. The sequence goes on from NZ_JBXAJS010000010.1 coordinate 90,682, forward strand.
CGCTGGATGGCGAGATCATTGTCGGTGGTATCGTCGAGCAGACTCACCAGACCATGAAGAACCTGATCGCTATCCTTGAAGAGGCCGGTTATGGCCTCGAAGACGTGGTGCGTACCGGCGTGTGGCTGGAAGACCCGCGGGATTTCTGGAGCTTCAACAAGGTGTTCTCCGAGTACTTCAAGCCAGAACATGCCCCGGCGCGGGCCTGTGTGCAGGCGAACATGATGGTCAACTGCAAGGTCGAGATCGACTGCATTGCGTACAAGAAAAAGGTTTGAACCGAGTCGCGCCCATCGCGGGCAAGCCACGCTCCCACAGGTTTGTGTGCTGCCACAGATTGCAGACACACCACCATCCCCTGTGGGAGCGGGCTTACCCGCGAAGGCGGCCTAACGATCAGCGCGGCACACTGGGTAAACTCCCGGCGACCATGAATGGGAACCACTGAAATGACCGAAGACACCATCAAGCGCCGGGCACGCGGGCTGGACCGGGCGTTCGATATCCTCGATTTCCTCAAGGAGATCGGCCAGCCCCTGCGCCCGAACGACATCGCCAACGGCATCGGCAGCCCCAAATCCACGGTCTACGAACTGGTGGCCTCGCTGCTGGAACGACGCATCCTGGAGCCGGTGGGTAAGGACGGTCATGTCTACCTCGGTCGCCAGTTGTACTTTCTCGGGCAGGCACACCTGCGACATTTCGACCTGACTCGCGAGGCCGATCACGCCTTGCAGGAAATTGTCAGCCAGACCCGTGAAACGGCGCAGATGTGCCTGCTCAACGGGCGCAAGTACACCGTTGCGCTGATGAAGGAGGGGGAGCGGCATTTCCGCATTTCCTCGGACATCGGCGAAAACGCGCCCATCCCCTGGACCGCATCCGGGCGCTTGCTGCTGGCGCACCTGAGCGACCAGGCAATCGTCGACCTGATCGACCACGACGACTTCATCCTGCCCAATGGCGAACACTTGCCGCTGGAACAATTTCTCAAGGAAATCCGTCAGGCCGGTATCGATGGTTTCTTTTCCTTCGATAGCGTCGCCGACACCTTTACCCATTGCTTCGCCGCACCGGTCAAAGACCCCAACGGCGTGGCCATCGCGACCCTGTGCATCGTCGCCCCCCGGGCCGATGCCAAGAACAACTACAACGACTACCGCCGGGTGCTGATCGAAAGCGCCAATAGCCTGGCCCGTCGCATCAACGAATAACAGCGGCTGCCTGCGGCCGCGTGAACGAGGAGTTCGACCATGTCTTCTGCCCCCAATACTGCCGCCGTGGAAAAAGGCACCGCACCCAAGGGCGCGAACCTGGTGCGTGACGTCAGCCTGCCTGCGCTGGTACTGCACCGCGAGGCGCTGGAACACAACATTCGCTGGATGCAGGCGTTCGTCAGCGACAGCGGAGCGGAACTCGCGCCCCATGGCAAAACCAGCATGACCCCGGCGCTGTTCCGGCGCCAACTGGACGCCGGTGCCTGGGGCATCACCCTGGCCAGTGCCACCCAAACCCGTGCGGCCTACGCTCATGGTGTGCGCCGGGTGCTGATGGCCAACCAGTTGGTCGGTACGCCGAACATGGCGCTGATTGCCGACCTGCTGGCCGACCCGACGTTCGACTTCTATTGCATGGTCGATCACCCGGACAACGTCGCCGACCTCGGCGCCTATTTCGCCTCCCGTGGCGTGCGTTTGAACGTCATGATCGAATACGGCGTGGTCGGTGGTCGCTGCGGTTGCCGCAGCGAGCAGCAAGTGCTCGACCTGGCCAAGGCCATCGCCGCGCAACCGGCGCTGGCCCTGACCGGGATCGAAGGCTACGAAGGGGTGATTCACGGCGATCACGCGGTGACCGGTATCCGCGATTTCGCCGCGTCACTGGTGCGCCTGGCGGTGCAGTTGCAGGACAGCGGTGCATTCGCCATTCCCAAGCCGATCATCACCGCGTCGGGTTCGGCCTGGTATGACCTGATTGCCGAGTCGTTTGAAGCGCAGAACGCCGCCGGGCGTTTCCTCAGCGTGCTGCGTCCCGGCAGTTACGTGGCCCATGACCATGGCATCTACAAGGAAGCGCAGTGCTGCGTGCTCGACCGTCGCAGCGACCTGCACGAAGGCCTGCGTCCGGCGCTGGAGGTGTGGGCGCACGTGCAGTCGCTGCCGGAGCCGGGGTTTGCGGTGATTGCCCTGGGCAAGCGCGACGTGGCCTACGACGCCGGTTTGCCGGTGCCATTGCTGCGCTACAAGGCGGGCGTCGTGCCGGCCAAAGGCGATGATGTGAGCGTCTGCAGGGTGACTGCGGTGATGGACCAGCATGCGTTCATGACTGTGGCACCGGGGGTTGATCTACGGGTGGGCGACATCATTTCGTTCGGCACTTCGCACCCGTGCCTGACGTTCGACAAGTGGCGTGTCGGGTGCCTGGTGGATGAGCAACTGAACGTCATCGAGACCATGGAAACCTGTTTCTAAGGGTTTGAGATCGAGTTGCGGCCATCGCGAGCAAGCTCGCTCCCACAGGGATTTTGTAAACGCCATAGATCCAATGTGGGAGCGAGCTTGCTCGCGATGGCGGCCGACCAGACAACACCGAAACACCAGAGACCCCACAACAATGAACACCATCAACACCCTGGGCCCCAACACTCCACGCATCGCCCTGATCGGCGAGTGCATGATCGAGTTGCAGCATCGCGCCGACGGCAGCCTGCAACAGAGCTTCGGCGGCGACACATTGAACACGGCCGTGTACCTGTCCCGGGAACTGGGAGAGGACGGCTCCGTGGACTACGTCACCGCCCTGGGCGATGACAGTTTCAGCGACGCGATGTGCCAGAGTTGGGCGGCGGAAAATATCGGGCTCGCCATGGTCCAGCGTCTGTCCGGACGCCTACCGGGTTTGTATTGCATCCAGACTGACGCCGCCGGTGAGCGACGCTTTCTGTACTGGCGCAACGAAGCGGCCGTCCGCGATTGCTTCACCACCCCGGCCGCCGCGCCGATTCTCGCCGCGCTGCCGGATTATGATGTGCTGTACTTCAGCGGCATCACCCTGGCGGTACTCGGAGCGCAAGGTCGGGAAAAACTGCTGGAAACCTTGATCGAAGCCCGCCAGCGCGATGCGCGGATCGTGTTCGACAACAACTACCGGCCACGGCTGTGGGCATCGGTCGAAGACGCCCGGGCGGCATATCGCAGTGTGCTGGCGTATGTCGACCTGGCGTTGCTGACGGTGGATGACGAACAGGCGTTGTTTGGTTATGCCGATGCTGACGCGGTGTTTGCCGCGTATGAGCAGATCGGTACGCCGGAAGTGGTGCTCAAGCGCGGCGCACAAGAGTGCCTGATTCGTTGTGATGGAGAGTCGTTCGAAGTGCCGGCGCAGAAGGTCGAGCGGGTGGTGGACACCACGGCGGCGGGGGATTCGTTCAGCGCGGCGTATCTGGCTTCGCGGCTCAAGGGCGGCAGCCCTTCGCAAGCCGCCGAGGCCGGGCATCGGTTGGCGAGCCGGGTGATTCAGGTGCCGGGGGCGCTGATTCCCAGAGATTGAAATGCATTAACTGGGGCGAGGGGGGGCTTTGTGGCGAGGGGGCTTGCCCCCGTTGGGCTGCGAAGCAGCCCCAAACCCTGTCTACCGGATTTATCTGACATGCCGAGTGCAGCGAACTCACGAGTGCTGCGCACTCGAACGGGGGCAAGCCCCCTCGCCACAGGGGCCTGACCAGCCACTCAATCCCGGTAAAACACCTGCACCAGGTGATACCCGAACTTGCTCTTGATCGGCCCATGCACCACCCGCAGCGGTTTCTTGAAGATCACCGCATCAATCACGCCGACCATCTGTCCCGGCCGCACTTCACCGAGATCGCCGCCGCGCTTGCCCGATGGGCAGGTCGAATACTTCTTGGCCAGCACGTCGAACGCTTCGCCCTTGGCGATGCGTTGTTTGAGCTGCTCGGCTTCTTCCGAGGTTTTCACCAGAATATGGCGGGCTTGAGCTTTCATTGGCGGTACCTTGCAACGGTGGTGGCTATGTGGGCGGCAGTGGGGGGCGCGCGATTATGCCTCAACTCAGTCCGGTTGACTGATCATCGTGCGAATCTTGTTGGCCAGTAGATCGATGGAAAACGGCTTGGCCACCATGTCCATGCCCTCTTCGAGAAAACCCTGGCGCTCGGCGGCGATCTCGGCGTAACCGGTCATGAACAGCACTTTCAGTTCGGGACGATGCTGACGGGCGATTTCCGCCAGTTGGCGGCCGTTCATGCCCGGCAACCCGACGTCCGTCACCAGCAGGTCCACTCGCAGGTCCGACTCCAGCAGCGGCAGGGCGCCCTTGGCATCTTCGGCTTCATGGGCTCGGTAACCGAGCTCATTGAGCAGGTCCAATACCAGCATGCGCACCGCCGCATCGTCCTCGACCAGCATCACGGTTTCGCCGGCAATGGCCGCCGGTGCCTCGCCGATGACGGGCGACAAAACTTTTTCCGGCTCGGTCGAATGCAGGCGCGGCAGGTACAAACGCACGCTGGTGCCCCGTCCCGGCAGGCTGAACAGACTGACGTGGCCCCCCGATTGCTGGGCGAAACCGTAAATCATCGACAAGCCCAAACCGGTGCCCTGGCCGATGGGCTTGGTGGTGAAGAAGGGGTCGAATGCCTTGGCCAGCACCGAGGGCGTCATGCCGGTGCCGTTGTCGCTGACGGCAATCATCACGTAGTCACCGGCCTTGACCGGTTCCAGGGTCGTCATGTCACTGCCGTCGAGGTACACGTTGGCCGTTTCGATCTGCAACTCGCCGCCATCGGGCATGGCGTCCCGGGCGTTGATCACCAGGTTGAGCAGGGCGTTTTCCAGTTGGCTGACATCGGTGTTGACCCGCCAGATGTTCTCGGCCAGTTGCAGGTCGAGCTCGATATGGTCGCCCTTGGTGCGCCTGAACAAGTCTTCCAGAGAGTGGATCAGCTCGTTGGGGTTGAGCGGCTTGCGATTGAGTGATTGGCGCCGGGAGAACGCCAGCAAGCGATGGGTGAGGGCGGCGGCGCGGTTGGCCGAGGACACGGCCGCTTCGGTGAATCGACCGATCTCGCTGGCACGGCCGTCGGCAATGTAGCGTTGCATCAGGTCGAGGCTGCCGATGATGCCGGTGAGCATGTTGTTGAAGTCATGGGCGATGCCGCCGGTAAGCTGGCCGACCGCTTCCATTTTCTGCGCATGGCGCAAGGCGTCTTCGGCACGTTCGCGCTCGAACATCTCGTTTTGCAGGCGCTCGTTGGCTTCGGCCAGTTGGCGGGTGCGGGCGGCAACCCGTTCTTCAAGGGTTTCGTTGAGGTTACGCAGGGCTTCTTCGGTCTTTTTGCGCTCGGTTTCGTCGATCACAAAGATGTAGAAACCGTTCACGGCGCCATCCGCGCCGTGGCGTGGCAGGTAATTCATCAAGGCCTGGCGGATGCTGCCGTCGCGGTGTGGCGTGCTGATGCTGAAACAGCACGGCCTGCCGGACAGCGCTTCCTTAATGTGCGGGGCGCGCAGCGCATAGGCTTCTTCGCCGAGCACCTCAAGAATGGTTCGCCCGTAAAGTTCTTGCGGCGTCAGCCCGTACCAGTCGAGGTACGCCGCATTGTTCAGGCGAAAGCGTTCTTCGCGGTCGACGTAGCTGATCAGGACCGGCATGGCGTTGATGATCAGTTGCAGCTCGGTCTGGCTCTGGCGCAGGGCCTGTTCGGTGTGTTTGCGCTCGGTCAGGTCCAGGGCGGCGCCGAGGAAGCGCACTGGCCGGCCATGGTGATCCTTGTAGCAGCGACCGCGGGCAAATACCCAGCGCATCTGGCCGTCGGTTTGCAGCAGGCGATACTCTTCGGCGTATTCGGTGCCATGGGTGATGCAATGCTTGATGCTGCGGGCGATCAGCGCGCGGTCTTCGGGGTGTACGCCGTGCAGGTATTCACTGATCGGCAATTGGCTGGCCATGGCCGGGTCGATGCCATGCAGTTGGGCAAAATGCGCATCGGCGATGAAACGGTCCTCGCTGATGTCCCAGTCCCAGGTACCGACCGCATCGGTGGCGGCGAGGGCCAGTTGCAGGCGTTCCTCGGTTTCACGCTGGGCCTTGAGGCTGGCCGCCGAGCGCTGTTCGAGTTCGAGGGCGATGCGCCGGCGTTCGTTGGTTTCGATGGCGGTGACCAGGATCCCGGACACCTGGGCACCTTCGTCGCGGATCGGGCTGTAGGTCAGGTCGAGCCAGAAGTCAGACTCCTGGCCCCCGCGTTGCAGGGTAAAGCGCTGCTCGCTGTAGGTGCGCACCTGACCTTGCAGGACGGCGCTGTAGATCGGGTCGGTGAAGTCTTGCAACTCGGGCCAGATCAGGTGTGTCGGTTGTCCGAAAGCGTGCGGATGTTTGCTCCCGGCGAGCAGGGCGAAGCCGTCGTTGTAGATTTGCGTCAGTTGCGGGCCCCATAACAGCAGCATCGGCATCGGTGAATGAATGACGATGTCCACGGCGGTTCGCAGGCTTTGTGGCCAAGTGCTGGCAGCGCCCAGCGGGCTGCTTGCCCAGTCGATTCGGGCGATCAAGGCCTGGGCATCGCTGGCGGTTGGTATTGCGTTCATCTGGGAGTCCTGCGCCAATTCGCTATAGCTGGCGTCTATTCTTGCACAGGTGGTCGATTGTGGAGGACCCGTCAGGGTGAGCGGTAGGCGACACAGTACCCTGTGGGAGCGAGCTTGCTCGCGATGGCGTCGGGTCACGTTGCATTGATGTGAACTGACACTCCGCTATCGCGAGCAAGCTCGCTCCCACAGGTAATCCCATTTCAATCCATCAGTTCGGGCCGGTCACGAAATTGCTCCAGCGCCTCGGGATTGGCCAAGGCATCAGTGTTCTTCACTTTCTGCCCATGCACCACATTGCGCACCGCCAGCTCAACGACCTTGCCGCTGATGGTCCGGGGAATGTCCGTCACTGCCACAATCTTCGCCGGCACATGACGCGGCGTGGTATTGGCGCGAATCACCTGGCGGATCTGCTGTTGCAGGGCCTCGTCCAGTTCGAGCCCGTCGCGCAAGCGCACGAACAGCACCACCCGCACGTCGTCCTGCCACTGCTGACCGATCGCCACGCAGTCGAGCACCTGGGGGACTTTCTCCACCTGGCGATAGATTTCCGCCGTGCCGATGCGCACGCCGCCGGGGTTGAGAACGGCATCCGAGCGACCGTGGATCATCATTGCGCCATGGGTCAGCTGTTCGGCGTAATCACCTTGGGCCCAGACGCCGGGGAACAGGCTGAAATAGGATTTGCGCAGTTTTTCGCCATCAGGATCGTTCCACAGGCCAATGGGCATCGCCGGGAAATGCCGGGTGCAGACCAGTTCGCCTTTTTCACCGATCACCGGGTGGCCTTCGTCGTTCCACACTTCAACGGCCATGCCCAGGCTCTTGCCCATGATTTCGCCGCGCCGCACGGGCGACATCGGGTTGCCGTTGACGAAGCACGAGACGATGTCGGTGCCGCCGGACATCGAAGCCAGGCACACGTCAGCCTTGAAGTCGCGATAGACGAAGTCGTAACTGTGCGGCGACAGTGCCGAGCCGGTGCAAAGCAACGTCTTGAGGCTGCCCAGATCATGACTTTCACGGGGCTTGATACCGCTGCTTTCCAGGGTAGCGAGGTATTTGGGGCTGGTGCCGAAGACGCTGATGCGTTCGTCGTCGATCAGGTCGATCAAGCGTTGTGGCTCGGGCTGGAACGGTGAGCCATCGTACAGCACCACGGAGCTGCCGGTGGCCAGTGCCGACACCAACCAGTTCCACATCATCCAGCCGCAGGTGGTGTAGTAGAACAGCCGTTCACCGGGGCCTAGATCGCCATGCAGGCCGTGTTCCTTGACGTGTTGCAGCAACACGCCGCCGGTGCTGTGGATGATGCATTTGGGCACGCCGGTGGTGCCGCTGGAGTAGAGGATGTACAGCGGATGGGCGAAGGGCACGGGGACGAAATCCGGCTCGCCGCCGGGTTCGTAGAAATCGTCCCACAGCGTCACGTTGGCCTGGGTGTGGAATTCTTCGATGTGCGCCTGTGGCCGGGCGTAAGGCACGACGATCAGCTGTTGCAGCGAAGGCAGACGCTGGAGGATCTCGTTGACCTTGGCGGTCTGGTCGATCTCCTTGCCGGCATAGCGGTAGCCGGCGCAGGTCACCAGTACTTTCGGTTCGATCTGACCGAAACGGTCAACCACCCCTTGGGTGCCGAAGTCCGGTGAGGAGCAGGACCAGATAGCGCCAAGGCTGGTGGTGGCGAGCATGGCCACCAGTGTCTGCCAGGTGTTGGGCATGCACGCGGCGACCCGGTCACCCACACCGACGCCGGCGGCGATCAAGCCATTCTGAAAACCGGCGACCTGCTCGGCGAGTTCAGCCCAGGTCAAATGTTCACGCTGACCGTTTTCGCCGACGGCTATCACGGCGATCGCATCGTCGCGACGCTGTAGCAGGTGTTCGGCAAAGTTCAGCGTTGCACCGGGGAACCATTGGGCGCTGGGCATCCGCGGGCCTTCGAGCAGCACGGCGTCGGGCTGCTCGTGGAAGCGGATGTCGAAGAAGTCGACGATGGCCTGCCAGAAGTCCGAGCGCTGATCGATGGACCATTGGTGCAGGGCAGGGTAGTCGTCGATCTTGAGGTGGTGTCGCTGATTGATGAAGCGCCGAAAGGCTTCCATGCGGGTCTTGCCAATGCGTTTGGCGTCGGGTTGCCAGAGGATGTCGGACATGGTTTGCCTCTTCTTTTTTATGCCTTCACACAGGCTGATGTGGAGCCGGCTTTTGTGGCGAGGGAGCTTGTGTGGCGAGGGGGCTTGCCCCCGTTCGGCTGCGAAGCAGTCGTGAATCAGACAACCTGAATCGTCTGTGAGTGTTTGGGGGGGCTTCGCCACCCAACGGGGGCAAGCCCCCTCGCCACAAGGGTCTATCAGCCAGTCACTGTGCCAACCACCCACCATCAACATTCCACGCCGCGCCGCGCACCTGGCTGCCGGCTTCGCTGCACAGGAACAAAACCAGTTCACCCAGTTGCGGCGGTGTCACGAATTCCAGCGATGGCTGCTTTTCAGCGAGCAAATCGTGCTGCGCCTGCTGCGGGTCAACTCCACTGGCGGCACGATCATCAATCTGCTTTTGCACCAGCGGCGTCAATACCCAGCCTGGGCAGATTGCGTTGCAGGTGACCTGGGTGGTTGCGGTTTCCAGCGCGACCACTTTGGTCAAGCCGATCACCCCATGCTTGGCGGCGACATAGGCTGACTTGCCCGCCGAACCGACCAGACCATGCACTGACGCAATGTTGATCACCCGGCCCCAGCCCTTGGCGCGCATGCCCGGCAGGCTCAAGCGGGTGCTGTGGAACACCGACGACAGGTTGATGGCGATGATCGAATCCCAGCGCTCCACCGGAAACTCATCCACTGCTGCCACGTGTTGAATGCCAGCGTTGTTGACCAGGATGTCGACGCCGCCGAACTCGCGTTCGGCGTAGGCAATCATGTCGGCAATTTGCGCCGGATCGCTGACATCGGCCGGGTGATGGCCGACCTTGCCGCCAAACTGTTGCACCTGGGCGATCACTTGGGAGGCGTCGCCAAAGCCGTTGAGGATCAGGTTGGCCCCGGCCTTGGCCAGGCTGAGGGCGATCCCTAGGCCGATGCCGCTGGTGGAGCCGGTGACCAGTGCGGTCTTGCCCGAAAGAGTCGTCATGAATACCTCACACAATGCCAGTGGCGTAGAAAGTGCCGATCACCACGAAAACCGCCAGGGTCTTGATCAGCGTAATACAGAAAATATCTTTGTAAGCCTCGCGGTGGGTCAGCCCGGTGACCGCCAGCAGGGTAATCACCGCGCCGTTGTGCGGCAGGGTGTCCATGCCGCCGCTGGCCATCGCGGCGACCCGGTGCAGCACTTCCAGCGGAATGTTCGCCGCATGGGCTGCGCTGATGAACTGCTCGGACATCGCCGCCAGCGCGATGCTCATGCCGCCCGAGGCGGAACCGGTGATGCCGGCCAGCAGGGTCACGGTAATCGCTTCGTTGACCAGTGGGTTGGGAATGCTCTTGAGCCAGTCGGCCAGTACCAGGAAACCCGGCAGGGACGCGATCACCGCGCCGAAACCGTATTCCGAGGCCGTATTCATCGCCGCCAGCAAGGCACCGCTGACCGCACTTTTACTGCCTTCGGCCAGCTTGCGGCTGATCGCCTTGTAGCCGAACACCAGCACCATGAGGATGCCGACCAGCAAGGCTGCCTGTACCGCCCAGATCGCCGTGAGCTTGGCGATTTCCGTGGTCACCGGCGTGGCCATGCCCGGCAGCGCGAGGCTGTGGGTCTTGCCGTACACCTGTGGAATCCAGTGGGTGAACAGCAGGTTCATGATGCCCACCGCCAGCAGTGGCGACAGCGCCAGCCACGGGTTGGGCAGCTTCAGGTCGGGGGCAGTTTCCGGCTCGTTGCGCAGGTCCGAACCATAGCCTTCACCGGTACGCTGGGCCTTGTTGCGCTGGCGCTGGAGAAACAGCATGCCGGCGCAGAACACGAAGATCGTGCCGATCACGCCCAGCCACGGCGCTGCCCAGGCGGTGGTATTGAAGAAGGTGCTGGGGATGATGTTCTGGATTTGTGGCGTGCCGGGCAGGGCGTCCATGGTGAACGAGAAGGCGCCCAGCGCAATGGTCGCCGGGATCAGTCGCTTGGGGATGTTGCTCTGGCGGAACATTTCAGCGGCAAACGGATAGACCGCGAACACCACCACAAACAACGATACGCCGCCGTAGGTCAGCAAGGCGCAGACCAGCACGATCACCAGCATCGCCTGGCGGGTGCCGAGCAGGCGAATCGCGGCCGCGACGATGGAGCGCGAGAAACCGGACAGTTCGATCAGCTTGCCGAACACCGCGCCGAGCAGGAACACCGGGAAATACAGCTTGATGAAGCCAACCATTTTTTCCATGAACACCCCAGTGAAAGCGGGGGCGACGGCAGACGGGTCAGTCAGCAGGACAGCGCCGAGGGCGGCAATCGGGGCAAAAAGGATAACGCTGTAGCCACGGTAGGCAGCCAGCATCAGCAGCGCGAGGGCTGCCAAGGCAATGATCACACTCATGGTGTGTCTCCTGGGTTGTTATTTTTGTTGGGTGAAGCCTGGTGGGAGAGGCGTATAGCGAGTTTTGTGCCATCTTGTTAAGTTGTTGAAATATAAGGGTATATTTGATATGCGAGGGTTGAGTTCGGATGCGTTGTCTCTAATTCGAGACTTTTGGCGATGGTGCTGGCCTCATCGCGAGCAAGCTCGCTCCCGCAGGGGGACGGAGTAGTTCAGTAGAACGCGGTCTACTGTAGGAGCGAGCTTGCTCGCGATGGTTTGTCTAGCAATTGAGACTAATGTCTCTTTATTGAGACTCTGCAATTCCCAGTGCCGCCATTTTCTTGTACAGCGTCGACCGCCCAAGCCCCAGCCGTGCCGCTGCATCAGGCACCTTACCCCCGCATTGCGCGAGGGTGGTTTCGATCAATTGCCGATCAAATCGCTCCCGTGCCACACTGAACGTCTCGTGGGCAAGCGGTTCGATGGTCAAGGGCGCCACTCGTTCCACCGGTATGAATGTACCGATCGCCCCGCGGATGTCCGCCACCGTCAGGCGCAAATCATCACTGAGCAGCGCGGCCCGCTCCAGCACATTGCGCAGCTCCCGGATGTTCCCCGGCCAGGCGTGTTGCCCCAGCAGTTCCAGGGCTTCGTGGTGCAATTCATGCTGGCTGCGCAGTTCTTCGAGAATGGCCTCACTGAGCGCCGGCACGTCATCGAGGCGGTCACGCAGGGGCGGAACCTGGATCGGCAGCACGTTGAGCCGGTAGTACAAGTCGGCGCGGAATTCGCCGCGCTTGATCGCGGCTTCCAGGTCCGTAGAGGTCGCGGCGATCACCCGCACATCGCTCCGGATCACTTCGTTGGAGCCCACCGGCTCGAATTCCTTTTCCTGCAGTACACGCAGCAGTTTGCTTTGCAGGGGCAGCGGCATGTCGCCGATTTCGTCGAGGAACAGCGTGCCGCCCTGAGCGATCTGCAATTTGCCGGCGCGGCCCTTGCGGTCGGCACCGGTAAAAGCGCCGGGGGCGGTGCCGAAGAATTCGGCCTCCAGCAGCGATTCGGGAATCGCCGCGCTGTTGATACTGACAAACGCCTTGTGCGCGCGGGGCGAGGCATTGTGGATCGCCTGGGCCAGCAACTCCTTGCCGGTACCGGTCTCGCCGAGCAGCAATACCGGCGATTCGGTACTCGCACTGCGCCGGGCGCGGCGTTTGACTTCCAGGCTGGCGGCGCTGGTGCCGATGAAGTGGGCGAAGTTGTATCTGGTCTGCCGCGCCCGCAGCAGCGAGCGGGTGGAGGCCAGTTCTTCCTGCATGCTCATGTAGCGCTTGAGCATCGGCGACAGGCTACGCAACTCGTCGAACAGGGCGAAACCGATGGCGCCGATGACTACGCCGGCATCGTCGTGAATCGGCAGGCGCATGACCACCAGCGGTTCTTTGGAGGTGTCTTGCATATCCAGCAGAATCGGCCGGCCGGTGCGCACCACCTCACGCAGCAGGCTGCCGGGGATCACGCTTTCGCAGGGCTTGCCGATCGCGACTTCGGCCGATGGCAGGCCGAAGCGCCGGGCATAGCGCTCATTCATCCAGACGATGTTGGCATCGCGGTCGACAATCACCGTGCCCTCGCTTGATTGTTCGATGATTTCGAACAGCGAACGGATCGCCAGCAAGCGAACGCGCTGGTAGTCCTTGAGGCTTTCGGTGGTGTTCATGGACACTGATCCTGATTGTGTATTGCTTGTGGTGGCCTCATCGCGAGCAAGCTCGCTCCCACAGTTGATCTGTGTCGTTCACAAATCCCCTGTGGGAGCGAGCTTGCTCCGGGCGGCGTTCCGACGATGGCCGCGATGCGGTTTAACAGCCAGATTATGCCTGCCCCAACATCGCCGCCGCCAATAGCTCCTTGGTGTACGGATGCTGCGGTGAGTCAAACACCTCATGGCTGGCGCCGCGCTCCACCACTTTTCCGTCCTTGATCACGATCATGTCGTGGGCCAGGGCGCGCACCACTGCCAGGTCATGACTGATGAACAGATAGGTCAATCCGTATTTTTCCTGAAGCTGGCGGAGCAGGGCGACTACTTGTTTTTGCACCGTGCGGTCCAGCGCCGAGGTTGGTTCGTCGAGCAGGATCAGTGCCGGTTTCAGCACCAGCGCCCGGGCGATGGCGATACGTTGACGCTGCCCGCCAGAGAACTCGTGGGGATAGCGATGGCGACTTTGGGGGTCAAGGCCGACTTCGTTCAGTGCCCGGATCACTTCGGCATTGCACTCTTCAGTGCTCAACTGGCTGTGCACTTCCAGGCCTTCGCTGATGATCTGCGCAACCGACATCCGCGGGCTGAGGCTGCCGAAAGGGTCCTGGAACACCACCTGCATCTTCTTGCGCCACGGCCGTAGCTGTTTTTGCGTCAGGCCGTCCAGCGCCTGGCCTTGAAAGCGAATACCGCCTTCGGAGTCGAGCAAACGCAGGATCGCCTGGCCAAGGGTGGACTTTCCCGAACCGGACTCGCCGACGATGCCCAGGGTCTTGCCGCGTTGGATATTCAGGCTGATGCCATCCACTGCACGCAGCCAGGTCTTGCGCTGAAACAGGCCACCACCGACGGGAAACCGCACCTGCAGGTTGTCCACCTCCAGTACGTTTTCGCGCTCGTCCCGGGGCAAGGCTTCGCCCTCGGGTTCGGCGTGCAGCAGTATGCAGCTATAAGGGTGCCTGGGTTCGGTGAACAGGGTTTCGCACGGCGCCTGCTCGACGATTTCCCCGGCCTTCATCACGCACACGCGCTGGGCGATGCTGCGCACCAGATTGAGGTCATGGCTGATCAGTAGCAGCGACATGCCCAGCCGCTGTTGCAGGGATTTGAGCAGCAGCAGGATTTTGCGCTGCACCGTCACATCCAGCGCGGTGGTCGGTTCGTCGGCAATCAGCAGTTCCGGTTCACACGCCAGGGCCATGGCGATCATCACCCGCTGGCGCTGCCCGCCAGACAATTGATGGGGATAGGCCTTGAGGCGCTCTTCGGGTTTCTGGATGCCTACCAGATGCAACAATTCGAGGATCCGCGCTTGCGCCGCCTTGCCCGCCAGGCCTTTGTGCACCAGCAAGGTTTCACCGATCTGTTTTTCGATGCTGTGCAGCGGGTTGAGGGAGGTCATCGGCTCCTGGAAGATCATCGCGATGCGATTACCGCGCAGTTTGCGCAACTTGCCGGCATCGGCGCCCACCAGTTCCTGGCCGCGATAGCGGATGCTGCCTGTCGTCTCGGTATCGGTTTGCGGCAGCAGTTGCAGGATCGAGTGGGCCGTCACCGACTTGCCCGAGCCCGATTCGCCCACCAGCGCCAGGCATTCGCCGGGGCGGATGTCCAGGCACAGATTGCGCACCACGGTCTGGCCACTGAAGGCCACGCTGAGGTCACGGATTTCGATCAGGTTGGTCATATCAACATCCGCATCAAGATCGAGGGTCAAAAGCGTCGCGCAGTGCTTCGCCAATGAACACCAGTAAAGAAAGAATCAGCGCCAGGGTGAAGAACGCCGTCAGTCCCAGCCATGGCGCTTGCAGGTTTTGCTTGCCCTGACCGATCAGTTCACCCAGGGAAGCGCTGCCGGCAGGCATGCCGAAGCCGAGGAAGTCCAGCGCCGTCAGGGTGGAAATCGCCCCGGTCAGAATGAACGGCAAGTAGCTCAAGGTCGCGTTCATGGCGTTGGGCAGAATGTGCCGCACGATGACTTTGCGGTCGGTCAGGCCCAGAGCGCGCGCGGCCTTGACGTATTCCAGGTTGCGCCCGCGCAGGAACTCGGCGCGCACCACGTCCACCAGGGCCAGCCATGAAAACAGCGCCATGATTCCCAGCAGCCACCAGAAATTCGGCTCGACGAAGCCCGACAGGATGATCAGCAGGTACAGCACCGGCAACCCGGACCACACCTCCAGCAGACGCTGGCCGAGCAAATCCACCCAGCCGCCGTAATAGCCTTGCAGGGCTCCGGCCGCGATGCCGATCAGGGCACTGACAAAGGTCAGCATCAAGGCAAACAGGATCGACACCCGTGCCCCGAAGATCACCCGGGCCAGGACATCCCGTGCCTGGTCGTCGGTGCCCAGCCAATTGACGCTGGAGGGTGGGCTGGGGGCAGGCTTGTTCAGGTCGTAGTTGGGGGTGTCGTCACTGAACGGAATCGGTGGAAACAGCAACCAGCCGCCATCCTTCTTGATCAGTTTCTGCACGTAGTCGCTGCGGTAGTCGGCCTGGAACGGCAGTTGCCCGCCGAAGGCCTGTTCGGTGTGGCGCTTGAAGACCGGGAAGTACCACTGGCCCTGATAGCTGACCATCAGCGGTTTGTCGTTGGCGATCAGTTCGCCGCCCAGGGTCATCAGGAACAGGCCGACAAACAACCAGAGCGACCACCAGCCCCGACGGTTTTTCTTGAAGCGCTCGAAGCGGCGACGCGCCAGCGGTGAAAGCTTGAGCATCAGGCGTTCCTCGCGGCGAAGTCGATACGCGGGTCGACCAGGGTGTAGCAGAGGTCGCCGACCAGTTTTATCAGAAGGCCAAACAAGGTGAAGATGAACAGCGAGCCGAACACCACCGGATAGTCCCGGGAGACTGCCGCTTCGTAGCTCATGCGGCCGAGACCGTCGAGGGAGAAGATCACCTCGATCAGCAGGGAACCGGCAAAAAACACACTGATGAACGCCTGGGGAATGCCCGACACCACCAGTAACATGGCGTTGCGGAACACGTGCCCGTAGAGCACCCGTCGTTCACTCAAGCCCTTGGCCCTGGCGGTGACTACGTACTGGCGGGTGATTTCATTGAGGAACGAGTTCTTGGTCAGGATGGTCAGCGTGGCGAATCCGCCGATCACCAGGGCGGTCACGGGCAACACCAGATGCCAGAAGTAGTCGGCCACCTTGCCAAGGGTCGACAGCGATTCGAAGTTGTCCGAGACCAGCCCGCGGACCGGAAACCAGTTCAGCGAAGTGCCACCGGCAAAGATCACGATCAGGAACATCGCAAACAGGAACGCCGGCATGGCATAGCCAATGATGATCGCGGTACTGCTCCAGATGTCGAATTGGCTGCCATGGTGCACGGCCTTGCGGATGCCCAGGGGAATCGACACCAGGTAGGTGATCAGCGTCGCCCAGAGTCCGAGGGAAATGGTCACGGGCATTTTTTCGAGGATCAGGTCGGTGACGGTGGCGCCGCGGAAGAAACTTTTGCCGAAGTCCAGGCGCGCGTAGCTGGTGAGCATTAGCCAGAGGCGTTCGTGGGCCGGTTTGTCGAAGCCGTACTGTTTTTCAATGTCCTTGATCAACTGCGGGTCGAGCCCGCGACTGGCCCGTGATTTGCCGCTCATGGACTCGCCGGAACCGCCGCCAACCGCGGCGCCGCCAATGCCTTGCAGGTGCGCGATGGCCTGTTCGACCGGCCCGCCCGGCGCGGCCTGGACGATGACAAAGTTGACCAGGAGAATAATCACCAGCGTCGGAATGATCAGCAGCAGACGCCGCAATATGTAAGCCCACATCAGTGCGGCCCTCCGGGTTTGCCTCGGCTGATACGCTCGGCCGTCATCTGTTGGTTGGTCAATGGCGTGGTGCTCATCTCCCACCAACTCTCGATGGCTTCGTCATTACTCGCTTGCACGTTCGGGATGCCGAAGCGGTTCCACCACACCGTTGAGGTGCCCGGCGGGTAATAGTTGGGAATCCAGTAGTAATTCCATTGCAACACCCGGTCCAGGGCATGGGCGTAATGCAACATGTCAGCCTGGGTATTGGCGCGGATCAGCCCGGTGATCAGGGTGTCCACCGCCGGGTTCTTCAACACCATGTAGTTGTTGGAGCCAGGGTCGGTGGCCGCCTCCGAACCGAAGTAATTGACCAGTTCGCCCCCCGGAGAGGTGGTGACCGGGTAGCCTGTGACGATCATGTCGTAGTCGCGGCTCATCAGGCGATTGACGTACTGGGACGAGTCGATGCGGCGGATGTTCAGGTCGATGCCGATCTGTTTCAACGTGCGTTTATAGGGCAACAGCAGGCGGTCCATGCCGTTTTGACTGACCAGGAACGTGAAGCTCAGCGGTTCGCCGTGGGCATTGACCAGTTGGTCGCCATCGGGTTTCCAGCCGGCCTGTTCGAGCAAGTCCAGGGCCTGCAACTGCTTGTCACGAATCACGCCGCTGCCATCGGTCTTCGGCGCCTCGAACACCTGGGTGAAGACCTCGTCGGGAATCTGCCCGCGCAGCGGTTCGAGAATCGCCCGCTCACCGGCATCCGGCAGTTGCCGGGCCGCGAGATCGGTATTGGAAAAAAAGCTCTGCTGGCGGATGTACATGTCGCGCATCATCTGCCGGTTGCTCCACTCGAAGTCCCACAGCATCACCAGCGCCTGGCGCACGCGACGGTCCTGGAACAGGGGCTTTTGCAGATTGAACACAAAACCCTGGGCCGGTTGCGGCGCCTCTGTGGCGAGGTGGGCTTTTTGCAGGCGACCATCGCTCAGGGCCGGGCTTTCGTAGCCGATGGAGTAAGCGGTGGCGGAAAATTCCCGGTTGTAGTCATAGGCGCCCCCGCGCAGGACCTGGCGCGCCACGTCGGTATCGCCGAAGTATTCGATGCTGAAATGATCGAAGTTGTACAGGCCACGGCTGACCGGCAGATCCTTGCCCCACCAGTCGGGATTGCGTTCGAACGTGATGCTGCGCCCCGAATCGATCTTGCCGACTTTATAGGGGCCGCTGCCCAACGGCGCTTCATAGCCGCCGCCACCGGCGAAATCGCGGCTCTTCCACCAGTGTTCGGGAAACACCGGCAAGGTTGCGATATCGAGGGGCAGGGTGCGATTTTCGTTGTTCTTGAAATCAAAGCGGATGGTCAGTGGCGATTCCACTTCGACGCTTTTGACATCGGCGAATTGGGTTCGGTAGCGCAGGCTGCCCTGGGTCATCAGCAGGTCGAAGGTGTAGCGCACGTCTTGGGCGGTAATCGGTTTGCCATCGGCAAAACGCGCTTTGGGGTTGAGGTAAAAGCGCAGGGACAGGCCGTCCTCTGAGCGCTCCATCTTCTCAGCCACCAGACCGTAAACGGTATAAGGTTCGTCCAGCGAGCGTTGGGCCAGTGGCGAGTAGATCAAGCCGTCAATCTGTGTAACGCCGATGCCTTTGTCGATGTAAGGCAAAACATGATCGAACTGACCGATTTCGATCGCCGAGCGCCGCATCGTGCCACCCTTGGGGGCCTGCGGGTTGGTGTAGGCGAAATGACTGAAGCCGGGAGGGTATTTCGCCGGTTCGCCGTACACGGTCATTGCCGGTTGCGGTGCCGCATGCACGCCCCAGGCACCCATCAGCAGGGCCACGGCCGTGAACAGCAAATTAGGGAAAGCCAGTCGCATTGTCAGCCTTAGAGCCGGAGGTCGTTAACGACAATTTGTACGCTAGCGGCGCGTCCCTCGCCAGCCGTATTGCACGTTGAAAACACAACGGCCCACCAATAGGCGGGCCGTTGTGTGAATAGCTCAGGCGTCGATCAGTCCTGACGGCTGGTCACTTCCAGCAGGTGGAAACCGAACTGGGTCTTGACCGGGCCCTGGACCACGTTGAGCGGTGCGCTGAAGACCACGGTGTCGAATTCCTTGACCATCTGGCCCGGACCGAACGAACCCAGGTCACCGCCCTGGCGGCTGGAAGGGCAGGTGGAGTTTGCCTTGGCAACTTCGGCGAAATCGGCGCCAGCCTCGATTTGGGCCTTGAGTTCGTTGCACTTGGCTTCGGAGGCAACAAGGATGTGACGGGCAGTGGCTTTAGCCATGGGAAAATACTCCTTTCAATACTCGATAAAGTGCTGAGCCTACCGGATTCAGTGAGCTATTTCTCCTCAAAGTTCCGTTCCACGCAGGATCCGCGGCAGTCGCACCTCAAAGGCCGGCGTCCCTCAAGCGCCTGGCGTGCTGGACATACAGTTCAATCGGGTTGACACCTTTACGCAGTTGACCGGCCGGCTGGCCAATGGTGTCCAGATGATCCAGTGAATAGTCGGACCGGATAACCGTTCCCAGATGGGAGCTGAAACGACCGACCAAACCGTCGTTCTGCTCGCTTTCCGTGACGAAATAACCGGAAAGGGCTCGACAGAAGACGTTGAACGGATCGAGCGCATAAAGCCCTTCTTGGAGCGCATTCGGCGGCAGCACGCCGCTCCACGAGTAGTAATGAACACCGTTGACCCGTTCGCACCCCTTGCCACCCCAGGTGGCAGGCAGTCCTTGTGGGTATTTGTCGTTGAATGCGCCTACGCCTTCGGTGGTCAGCGCGTTGAGGGCGGCAATGGCGTTCCGCGGTAGATACTGATTGTCGCTTAATGCCGCGAGGAAGTCGGCGAACAGGGTCACCACTGTCTCGGCCACATGTTCCGGCAGGCAGCCCGGTGTCAATGCCTTGCGCAGGAAGTCGGCCAGTTCCGAACCATGGTTCGGCCCGCTGACAGAGGTGACCGATGCCACGCTGTGTGGCGCAATCGCCGCGGCATAACGTGCGGTCAGTGCGCCCTGGCTATGACCTATGAGGTTGACTTTGTGTGCACCGGTTCCTTCCAGTACCCGCTCGATCTGTGCGAGCAATTGGTCTCCGCGTACCTCGTTGTCATGGATGGCCGACAAGTGGGGAACGAACACCCTGGCTCCGGCGTTCCTCAGCGCCTGCCTGATGTCGTGAAAGAGCTCGAACTTGCCGATTCTTTCGAAGCCGAAAAGGCCGTGGACCAGCAGTATTGGGTAACAAGTGCTTGCATTCCTTTGCATGTTCATACCTTTACGCAGAAGTTCATTGGGGCTGCATGGCGCTTCACTCTAAAACACTCGAGGTTGGCGCGATGTATGAAAAGTCCGGCGAAACTTGCGGAAAACGGAATAGAACAAGTGCGAATACCCAAGAGTGGCTGAAGCCTTGGTCGGAATCCTTTGAGGACTTTTCGCGGCAATCAGCTTGCTGCTGATCAAAGACCTACTTTGCGTGTATCGACTTTCCGAGCGGGTCAGCGTTTGAGGCCGACATCGCGATTGTTTGCCATGGGGTTAAATAGCCGTCCAGAGCCGGCCACCTGTCCGGTGTCTATTCCAGGGAATGGAGCGAATGAATGACTGCTTATGAACCCGATACCTTGAATCTCGTGCAGCAACCATTACCACCTCCCATGCTGGAGCAGGCGCAAAACGGTGTTCTGAATCCTTCTGACAAAAAAGCCGTCATCAGGGTCCAGCCGTATCCAGGCATGACCTGCGGCGACAAATTACTATTGAGTTGGGCGGGGCTGGATGCCGATGGCCTCGCCTGCAAGCATCAGGTGGCGCGTTTTGTCAGTGAGGAAAGGGTCGGCGAGGACATCATCTTTGCCGTAGGTGGTGCACATATCGCGGCGCTTGAGGGTGGCTCACTGGAAATCGGTTACTCACTCACGAGCACTCGATTTTCCGAGCCCGTGCATTCCCATCGTCTGCAGCTGAGTGTCGGTGACGTGCAATGCAACCTGTTGCCCGCGACGGTGAACGATGCGGTGGGTAGAACGCTTGATCCGGATCGGGTGAAAGAAGGGGCGATCGTTACGATCAAACCCTATGCGCGCATGGCGGCGGGCGACTGGGTGTTGCTGACCTGGGCGGGCGTTTCGGTCGACTCAAGTTTCAGTGATGCACTCAAGGTCGAGTCCTTCGCGGTGGGGGACGAACTGTCGTTTTGGGTCAGTCCGGAGTGCATTACGCGGAATCTGGGCTCCTCAGTGTCCGTCGATTATTGCGTCAAGCAATCAGGGCAGGGGCCCCGTTATTCTGAAGTAACGGCACTGATGATTGGCATCCTGGAGCGCCGACCACTGCAAGCACCCACTGTGCTGGAAGCCGACGAAGGTTGGGTGGACCTGCATGATGCGCAGGATGGCGTGACCGTCGTCATCGAGAACGCCAGCGCTGAAAAAGGAGAACGGATTTACCTGGAGTGCGACGGGGAGAAACTCAATCACCATGACGACCGCGAAATAACCAGGGACACCGCTGGCGAGCCGTTGGTGTTCATCGTTCTCTACCCGTTCTGGAGGGAACATCGAGATTCGGCGATCCGTGTTTCCTATTCAGTCGAGCGCCTTGACGGCACCCGACAGCAATCGGGGGTGACGCTGGTTCAAGTGCAGTCCCTGATGGGACATTGATTGCCATTTGCCCTCCAGTCTTTCCATGAAGACCGGAGGGCAGACGGATGATGTCGATTATCAGGCGTTGTTTGACGCTCGCAGCCGATCTGCCGCTTCAAGCAACAACTGTTCTGTCCCGGCCCAACCAAGGCAACCATCGGTCACCGACACACCGTATTTCAATGACGAACTCAATGGCTGGCAGCCTTCGAACAAATGGCTCTCGATCATCATGCCGATCAGCGAACGATCGCCTTGCAGGCGTTGTTCAAGTACATCGTTGAAAACGGCTGGCTGGCGCAACGGGTCTTTGCCGCTGTTGGCATGACTGCAATCGACCATGATTCGAGCCGGAATCCTGAGCCTGGTGAGGTCGCTATTCACCTGGGCGATGCTGGCGCTGTCGTAGTTCGGGCCGCGATGGCCGCCGCGCAGTACCAGGTGCGTGTCCGCATTACCCGGGGTTTGAATGATTGCCGGATGTCCCTGGCTATCGACACCGAAATGGCGATGGGGATGGGCGGCGGAACGCATGGCGTCGCTGGCGACGCCAACACCGCCGTCCGTCCCGTTCTTGAACCCTACAGGCATGCCCAGGCCGCTGGCCATTTCCCGATGGATCTGCGACTCCGTGGTCCGGGCGCCAATTGCGACCCAGCTCAACAGATCATCGAAGTAGCCGGCCGCCATCGGTTGCAGCAGTTCAGTGGCAACGGGCAGGCCCAGGCGGAGCATTTCGCGCATCAACTCGCGGGACAGCGTCAGGCCGGCGGCCATGTCATCGCTGCCATCGAGGTGCGGGTCGTAGGCCAGGCCTTTCCAGCCAACCGTGGTACGGGGTTTTTCGACGTAGGCACGCATCACCAGCAGCATTTCGTCGCTGACTTCGGCGGCGAGGCGGGCAAGGTTGCCAGCGTATTCGAGGGCTGATTCGGGATCGTGTATCGAGCAGGGGCCGACGATGACCAGCAGGCGGGAATCCTCACCGTTGAGGATCGCGCGAACCGCCTGGCGGTGGGCGGTGACTTGCCGGGTCAGGGCGTTGCCGAGGGGCAATTGCTGTTTGAGTTGCAATGAGCTGGGCAGCCGCAGGGTCAGCGCTTCATTGGCAGGGCTCAAGGTGGACAGCGGCAGTGCAGAGACGGACGAGTTCATATTCAAGGCTTCCTGGGCTGGTGGCGGGTTCGTGCCCGCGCGCTCGGCCCTACTGGGGTGTTCGACAATTGGCCGGATTGGCTGTGTGTGTGTGCTTGCCACCTGTGGGTGACCGATCGGAGGCGGCAGGCTGTCCCGAGCGGAGGGTGGTAAATCGCCAGGCGGTAAAACTGTCGTAACGGTAATAAGTGGCGTAGTTCATGTTCTTAATCCTCTGAATGTCTGGTGTGTCGCTAAAAGTGTTGGGGCCGAAAAAACAAAACCCCCGGTCGGGAGGCCGACCGGGGGTTGAGAATTCTCTGGTGGCGACCCGTTTAAAGTGGGCGCCGTGTGGGTATCAGGCGCGCCAGTGGCTAAACCAATACCCAAAATAAAAGCTGACCGGAGCACAACCGTCGTTCACCCGGGCAGCCGCAACCGAGCGCGGGGCGCTGGCGGTACCAAGCTGTAAGAGGGCGTTGAACATGGTCTGTCTCCGATGGATGGGTCGAGCTTACTAGAGGCCGATACGCAGATTCAATCAGAAAATGCTATCGGCCAACGACGTCCCTTTCTATCGCTTGAGTACCCCGAAGGTTGTGACACACTCTGCGCTTCAATAAAAAACATATCGTCACAAGGACGCACCTGACCCTCGCCGTGGAGCTGGAATGATGGAATGCCAATGGCGTCCGGCAACACCGGATGACCTGGAATTTGCCCGCGAACTGACCTGTAGAGGCATGCTGCGTTACTACATTGAGCATGACCTGTTGTGGCTGGACGAAGCGTTTGACGTGGCCTGGGCCGGGCGGGACAACCGCTTGATTGCATGGGGCGACAAAGTGCTGGGTTATGTCAGCCTGAGCCGTGATGCCAGGGCCTTGTATATCCGCGAATTGCATATCGTCGAAGCGTTTCGTGGGCGGGGCGCTGGATCCTGGGCGATCGATCAGGTGCTGGTTCTGGCGCGCCAGGAACGGCGCCCGGCGTTGCGCCTGACGGTTTTCGAAAACAACCCGGCGCAAGCGTTGTACGAGCGTAAGGGATTGAGGGTGGTGGGCAAGGACGAATGTTTCCTGAGGATGCAGCTGGATATCCCCGGCCTGGATCGCTGCAACACGCTTGCGACAAGCCTTTCAAGATGAATTGAAACTTTTAATCTGACGCTTTCCGCTAGGTCTGCCAGATGCTTTTTGCTAAGGTGTCTGACAACCCAATAAGACCAAATCGCGAGGTGTCTGCTTGATTAGGGTGCTAGTAGTCGATGACCATGATCTCGTTCGTACAGGCATTACACGAATGCTGGCTGACATCGATGGCCTGCAAGTAGTCGGCCAGGCCGAGTCGGGTGAGGAATCCCTGATCAAGGCGCGCGAGCTGAAACCCGATGTGGTGTTGATGGACGTCAAGATGCCGGGTATCGGCGGTCTTGAAGCCACTCGAAAATTATTGCGCAGTCATCCGGATATCAAGGTCGTCGCGGTGACCGTGTGTGAAGAGGACCCGTTTCCTACGCGGCTGTTGCAGGCCGGTGCGGCAGGTTACCTGACCAAGGGGGCAGGTTTGCCGGAAATGGTCCAGGCCATTCGCCTGGTATTTGCCGGGCAACGCTACATCAGTCCGCAAATTGCCCAGCAATTGGCGATCAAGTCCTTCCAGCCGACCAACGATTCGCCTTTCGATGCCTTGTCGGAGCGGGAAATCCAGATCGCGCTGATGATCGTCGGCTGCCAGAAAGTACAGATCATTTCCGATAAACTGTGCCTGTCCCCGAAAACCGTGAACACCTACCGTTACCGCATCTTCGAAAAGCTTTCGATCAGCAGTGATGTCGAGTTGACGCTGTTGGCGGTTCGTCATGGCATGGTCGACGCCAGCCTCTGAAAATGAACGACACCTTTGATCCGAGCGCCTTTCTGTCGACCGTTAGCGGGCGCCCCGGTGTGTACCGCATGTTCGACAGCGAAGCGCGGTTGCTCTACGTCGGCAAGGCGAAGAACCTCAAGAATCGCCTGTCGAGCTACTTTCGCAAGACCGGGCTTGCCCCCAAGACCGCCGCGCTGGTGGCGCGTATCGCCCAGGTCGAGACGACGATCACCGCCAACGAAACCGAAGCCTTGCTGCTTGAGCAGACGCTGATCAAGGAATGGCGCCCGCCCTATAACATCCTGCTGCGCGACGATAAATCCTACCCCTACGTCTTTCTCTCCGACGGAGAGTTTCCGCGCCTGAGCATTCATCGCGGCGCGAAAAAGGCCAAGGGCAAGTATTTCGGGCCTTATCCGAGTGCCGGCGCGATCCGCGAAAGCCTGAGCCTGCTGCAAAAGACGTTTTTCGTTCGGCAATGCGAAGACAGTTATTACAAGAACCGCACGCGCCCTTGCCTGCAATACCAGATCAAACGCTGCAAGGCGCCCTGTGTCGGACTGGTGGAGCCGCAGGTGTACGCCGAGGATGTCCGCCATTCGGTGATGTTTCTTGAAGGGCGCAGCAATGCACTGACAGACGAGTTGTCCGCCGGGATGGAAGAGGCGGCGATCAATCTCGAATTCGAACGAGCAGCCGAGTTGCGGGACCAGATTGCGTTACTGCGCCGGGTCCAGGATCAACAGAGCATGGAGGGCGGGACCGGCGACGTCGATGTGATTGCCGCCTTCGTCAACCCGGGCGGCGCCTGTGTTCACTTGATCAGCGTGCGGGGCGGGCGGGTACTGGGAAGCAAGAACTTTTTCCCTCAAGTCGGTATTGAAGAAGACGTTTCCGAAGTCATGGCCGCATTTCTAGGCCAGTACTTCATCAGCAGTCCTGAACGCGACTTGCCAAGCGAACTGATCGTCAATGTGGTCCACGATGACTTTCCCACGCTGATCGCCGCCATCGACGAGTTGCGCGGTCGTGAACTGACCATCAGCCATCGCGTGCGGGGCACGCGGGCGCGCTGGCAGCAATTGGCGGTGACCAATGCCGAGCAGGCACTGAGTGCGCGCCTGGCGAATCGTCAGCACATTACGGCGCGCTTCGATGCACTGGCCGAGGTGCTGAAGCTGGATGAACCTCCACAGCGCCTTGAGTGCTACGACATCAGTCACTCCAGCGGCGAGGCGACGGTGGCGTCCTGCGTGGTCTTCGGTCCCGAAGGTCCGATCAAGGCCGATTACCGCCGGTACAACATTGAGGGCGTTACGGCCGGCGATGATTACGCGGCGATGCATCAGGCGCTGACCCGACGCTTCAGCAAACTGAAGGACGGGGAGGGCAAGCTGCCGGATATCCTGCTGGTGGACGGCGGTAAAGGTCAGTTGTCCATGGCCCGTGACGTGCTCGATGAGCTGGCCGTGCCTGACCTGATTCTGCTGGGCGTGGCAAAAGGTGCGACGCGCAAGGCCGGTTTCGAAACCCTGTACCTGAACGACGCCGCACATGAGTTCACCTTGCGCGGGGATTCACCCGCGCTGCACCTGATCCAGCAGATTCGCGACGAAGCCCACCGGTTTGCCATTACCGGGCACCGCGCCCGACGTGGAAAAACCCGTCGGACGTCTACACTGGAAGGCGTCGCTGGCGTCGGACCCACACGTCGGCGTGATTTGTTGAAACATTTTGGTGGATTGCAGGAGCTGTCTCGTGCAAGCATCGAAGAAATTGCCAAAGCCCCCGGGATCAGTAAAAAGCTCGCAGAGTTGATTTATGCAAATCTGCACAGCGAGTAGAATGCCCCCTCACCTCGTAGCCAGTTGTGCCGATGAATATCCCTAATCTGATTACCGTTCTACGCGTTCTGCTCATACCGATCTTCATTTTGCTGTTCTACCTGCCTTACCAGTGGAGCTACATGGCCTCCGCTTCGGTCTTCGCATTCGCTGCCGCGACCGACTGGCTGGACGGATACCTGGCCCGCCGGCTGGAACAAAGCACACCGTTCGGGGCTTTCCTCGATCCGGTTGCCGACAAGCTGATGGTTGCGGTTGCATTGGTCCTGTTGGTGCAGGAACACGGAAACCTGTGGCTCACGCTGCCGGCTGCCGTGATCATCGGTCGCGAGATTGTCGTCTCGGCACTGCGCGAGTGGATGGCCGAACTGGGCGCTCGTGCCCACGTCGCCGTATCGAACCTGGGCAAATGGAAAACCGCCGCGCAAATGTTGGCGCTGGTGATCCTGCTGGCCAATTCCAAGGATTTCAGTTTCTGGGTCTTGCTGGGCTACACCTTGCTGATGGTGTCGGCTGGCCTGACTTTGTGGTCGATGGTCCAGTACCTGCGGGCTGCCTGGCCACATCTGAAGACCGACGTTGAAAAGAAATAAAACTTTTTTGAATCAAAGGGTTGACGGGGCTTCTGGATTCTATAGAATGCGCCACACCAAGACGCGGGAATAGCTCAGTTGGTAGAGCACGACCTTGCCAAGGTCGGGGTCGCGAGTTCGAGTCTCGTTTCCCGCTCCAAGTTTGTACGCATTTGATGTCGCGCTACTGACAACAAATGTTTTGAGGCCGAGTAGCAAAATGGTTATGCAGCGGATTGCAAATCCGCCTACGCCGGTTCGATTCCGACCTCGGCCTCCACTAATAAACAAGCTCCGTAGATCTATGATTTACGGAGCTTTTTTATTTGCAGTAGCCTGCAAGATTTAGTCTTGAAAAGGGTATTTGCGAACTTGCTTCACTGGGGCGGGATGTATATATTTCCACCTCTGCTGCACAAGCGTCAGAACTGCCAGAGCGTTATCTGGCAAAAGCTTGACGCTTCACCGCGCTACCGCCCGAATGGCGAAACTGGTAGACGCATGGGACTTAAAATCCCCCGCTCGTAAGGGCGTGCCGGTTCGATTCCGGCTTCGGGCACCATGAATATCAAGGGCTTGCATGAGATACCTCATGCAAGCCCTTATTTCTTTGCTCCGCAAAAATAAATCCCTGCTCCGCAACTCACGACCGCTGGTCATTTCGTAGGCGTCACTTTCATGCCTTTGCGCATACGAATGGGCAGCGGCGTAGCCCAGCTGGTGCGCCAATTCTTCCCGGCAGTCACCACGTTCAGCTACTCGCCCGAAGTGAAAACCCGTCTGGTGCTAAAGGCATACGACGTGATCAAAAACGGACGCCTGGAATTCGATGCCGGCTGGACCGACATGGCCTCCAGCCTGATGGCCATCCGCAAGACCATCACCGCCTCGGGGCGGCAGTTCACTTATACGGCCGGACGTAATGACGAAACCGGTCACGCCGACTTGGCGTGGGCATTGTTCCACGCCCTGCACAACGAGCCGCTGGAAGGGCAGACCGCTGCCAATACCGGCATCATGGAGATTTGTTGATGACTACTGATCTGGTTGAGGCGCTGCCTGCACAGAGTCAGGCCCATGCATTCACCTTCGGCGATCCGGTACCGGTGCTCGATGGCCGGGAGATCCTCGACTATCTGGAGTGTTGGTCGAACGGGCGCTGGTACGAGCCACCGCTGTCGCTGGATGGCTTGGCCAAGTCGACCAGGGCGAGTGTGTACCTGCAATCGGGGCTTAACTTCAAACGCAATGCCCTGGCTCGGACCTTCATCCCGCACAAACTGCTGAGCCGACAGGCTTTCGAGCAGGTTGCCCTGGATTTCATCTGGTGTGGCAACACCTACCTGGAGAAGCGCGACAACATGCTGCGTCAGGCGTTGGGATTGTTGCCGGCGATGGCCAAGTTTGTGCGTCGTGGCATTGATGAAGGTAGTTACTTCCAGGTGCGCGGCTGGCGCGACGAGCACGAGTTTCGCAAACACAGCATCTGCCACCTGCGGGAGGCTGATATTAACCAGGAAATCTACGGATTACCTGAGTGGCTGTCGGCACTGCAGAGCGCCCTGCTGAACGAGGCGGCGACCTTGTTCCGGCGCAAGTATTACCAGAACGGCAGTCATGCCGGCTTCATTCTGTACATGACCGACGCGGCGCAGAACGAGGACTTCGTCACTGACCTGCGCGGTGCCATGAAGAGCAGCAAAGGCCCAGGCAACTTCCGCAACTTGTTCATGTACGCACCTGGTGGGAAGAAAGACGGTATCCAACTGATCCCAATCAGTGAGGTCGCGGCCAAGGATGACTTCGGTTCGATCAAGAACATCAGTCGTGACGATCTGCTCGCGGCTTTGCGTATTTATCCCCAACTGATGGGCATCGTGCCGCAGAACTCGGGGGGGTTTGGTTCGATGCGCGAAGCTGCTCAGGTCTGGGGGCTGAATGAACTGGAGCCGCTGCAGGCGCGCCTACTTCAAATCAATGAATGGCTGGGCGAGGAGGTTATTCGCTTCAAGCCGTTTGAGCTTGGTGCTGGGGCTTAGTTTAGTCGCTAGCTACTGCTAGAGCATTGAGCAGTAGCTAGCTTAAATTTAAAAGTTTGACTTTTTAGAGGTGTTTGAAATTTTTCCTGCACGTACTCCAGCATCCGTTAGTTTGTCAAAAAAATACTCCTTTTGCCCTCCAGTATCCGCTCGTGAGTGTTCCGTTTGAATCATGTCTGTTAATGGTATACCGAACGCTTCCGCAATTGGCATAAACGCTGTCAAGGCTTGAAGTGTAACTTTGGCGCGGCTATCCTCTACTTCAGGGTGGTCTTTAATCGATGCAAATGTTTCTGGGTGATTGCCATGTGGTGAGACGCATTCATCAGTTAAGCAAATCGGAATGCCATTAGATTCAATATGTTGCAGGAAGTAATCTATGTCTAGAAATGGAATTGTACGCCATACGTTGACAAGTTTTATTTTTATGTAAAAGCTTAATGGCCAGCCGGCTTTTAATTGAAGCGCACGTTGAGCCTCAACAATTGCCATTAGCATATTGAATGTATAGTTCAAATTGACAACCGTGGCTTCGTTTATTTTTGAATTTCGTAATATGGTGATGAATTCGTTGGATAAGCTGTAGCCTCTCATGTGTTCTTCTATATGTTCGAGTGAGCCTTTCGACCAAGTGAAAGGAACAAAAATGTCGCTCGATAGATCAAATCCAACTTTCCAAGTTATATGGGAGTTTGTAGGGTCTCTGTCTTCACATTGGCGCGCAATAATTCCCGTGGAGCTAGTATAAATAGTGTCGAACGGTATGTTCGCTGCACGGCCTTCTGTCTCATTAAGTGCTTCGCGAACATTTGTAGTATTTAATATAAAGCCCGGTCGTGGCATTTTCCATAAGTTTGGCACGATCATTATTCGGAGATAAGGAGAGTCGTTTTCGCCTTTTGACAACTCCGGATCTTTTGCGATCCATTTCTTATAGTTGGCGACCGTCTCGGTTGAGCGTTGAAACATTTTTTCGACCATGTGGCGGTCTGTTTCAGGGACGGGTTCGGAACCGTCAGAAACTCGTCGGTAGATTAATCCTTTGTTGTGGATGTGTGGTGCCTCAATGCTTTGCGGTGTAGTAATGCATATGATTGCCCGATCTTCAATCAAGCCGATATCTTCGCAAGGGCCATAGATGGCACGAGCTTCATAGTGGCAGGCAGGATGCATGAGGTTCGCAACTGCTTGTCTAATCCTTTGAAGGCCGGTGTCGACTTCCGAAGCGGCGATACCGAGAAACTCCCCTGCGACAGAGTTTTCCTTAGACTCTTCCTTTATTCCGTAAAAAACCCATCCGCCATAACTATTGGCAAGCGCAGATACAGATTTTGCTATAGATTGAGCATTTGGAAGTTCTTGCTTGTATTCAACGTACCAACCCTCTGTAACTGTTTTTAATACGGCTAGATCATCTGCAATCAAGTTGTCGAGGGTTGTGTTGAAAGGGGTAAAGTTGCGCATATTTCAAACATTCCTTTTTTTGAATTTTTCTGTTTGGTATTTATAATTAAGTGTTAGGGGTGGATTTATGTTTTTGCATTTTCTTCTAAAGCATCAAGAGCCGAATTTAGTGCCTGGTCAATTTTAATGAATTGAACTTCCATTTGCTTTTGAAAGTCTGCAAGGTTGGCTGTTAGTCCTAATTCTCTTCGGATCTCAATGGTGACAGTATTTTGCTTTTCTATGATGGACCGAAGTTCTGGAAGTAAAGTGCGACAGAATTCGATGTGCAACTTGTTGTGCTTGTCCCACGCCTCGGCACGGGCGTTTGCAAATTTCTCGGCTTGAGATGAGTGAAAATCAAACGCATAAGTTAAAGGTGCCATGTTTTCTTGTGTGGCGTTCAGAGTCTCAATGAGTTTTGTTTGTTCGGATAGGATTCGATTGACTTCGGATTGTGCGCGATTATAGCAGTCATCATTTATTTCAATATCAATGCGAATGTTCTGCATTGGTATGATTTTTGACATAAGGTGCATAAAAAGCTCGCCGTACGCTCCTACAAGGTCGTTCACTAATAAGGCGGTTTGCGGTTCGGCTACAAGTTGAAGTTTTGCAGCGGAAGCGAAGAAATTTTGAAGTTCTAGTGCTGGATTGATTTTTTTTGTATCGATCTGAGGCAGTGTGCTTATGTGTGTTAATGCCTTTGTCATTTCTTCCGCAGTGCGCAAATAGACGTCACGCCTTAATGTTGCAAGCCGCTCCCTTTGTTTTTCTGTGGAGTCGTGCTTGAGCTGAATATTCAATCTTGTTGTGTTGCTTCTGTTTGATAGGAATACTCCTGTTAGTGTCAACGTCGAGGCGATAATCCCAGACCAAATAACGTCAGGGAAGAGGTTCCTTAGCTCAATCAACCACATTCAATGTCTGCCCTTTTTGATAGCCCCAGCCTGCATTGTGAATGCGGCCGCTTGCTCAGCACTCAAAGCACTGTCTTTTACGAACTGCTGTAACCACGCACACCAACCCCTAACTCCGTTGCGCCCCTTACTGGCTAGCTTACTCCCCATGGCATAGACCATTTGGCGTTGCCTCGCTTGGTCATGAATAGCACCGTTTTTATAGTCGGGGCCGTTCAATAAGGCCGTGGTCAACGCCGCTTCAGCTTGGCGTTCAGCGTGAAGCTCCTGCATGCAGCGCTCTAGAACTATTTCTTGCTCAATCGTCATGCGCGGTTTCCTTTCGCTTGAGTGAGTCTATCGGAACAAAACCACAGGGCCGGGGTCTGGCCCTCCAGTCTAGGAGGCGCTGGTTTCCTCAGCCACAAAAAAAGGCCCCCACACTTCTCTCAAGTGTAGGGGCCGATTCAACATAAACGGCGTTATGGGTAACGTGGACTCACCTCAGTCGGCAGCAAAAAATCCGCCGCCCTCTTTCGCCGCCGGCTTGCCCAGCACGTACCAGACGAACGTCTGCCCGTTTGACTGGCCATTCCCGGCGCTGGTCACGGCCAGCAGCTTCCAGCCCTCGGCCAACTTGGTGTTAGCACTGGTGGCCCCGACGACCTGGATCACTTCCCCCACTTCATGCATCTGCATCGATCTTGCTCCTTATGATTGTGCCGTGATGGCATGACCAGTGTATCGCCACGCTCATGGCCGGGGTTCCTTTCTGTTCGGGGAAATGTCGGTACCGGCGCCCTACCTCTCGCGCTCGGCCTGCTCGATCAGGGTTTGCACCAAGTGGGCCAGGTCAGCGGTCAACGTCTGGAAACGCTCACGGGCCGTCTCAAGCCGCGCCCGGGCCAGCATCAGTTCGCGTTCATTCTTCGGGTCGCGCTCGCGCAGAGTGCGCAGCGCATCACCCGTGGCGGACCAGACCTGTTTCGCCGCCCGAACCCTATCACTCACGGGCTTGAGTTGGTCGCTATCGATCATCGGCATGGCGGGGGTTCCTTTCAGTGGGTTATGCGTAAGCCTTTAAATTAAGCGGCTTCCAAGACCAGCGACAGGCGCCGACCGAGCATGGCCAGGGCGCGCTCGACCTGTTCGATTTTCGAACTATGGATAAAGTCAACCAAGCGGTCGACGACCTGGCGCGTGCAGCCGAGGCGCCGGGCCAGTTCGGCACGGCTCACCCCGTCATCAAGCATGGCATTCCACAGCATAATCTTGGCCACCGTCAGCGCCGGCAGGTGCAGCACCAGGGTCGGATCAGCCGGCGCCGAGGCGTGCGGGATCTTACGGCGCTGCTCTACGTACAGCGACAACGCCGATTCCAGGCCATTCAGGGCCTCGGCCATGGCTTCCGGTAGGGTGTCGCCGGATGCGTTCATTTCCGGCACGTCCGGGCACGACAACCATACGCCGGTCGGTTCAGGGTGCAGCTCTAGCGGGTATTGATACATGGCGTCTCGCCTCTTTCGAGTACAGCCAAGCCTCAATCCTTGAGGCCCAGCTGTTTGATAATGGTCTTGCGTAACCCTTCGTGCATTTCCTTGCTGCCGTGGTCCGCAAAGATGGTTGATTTGCCATTCAAGTAAACCTTGAAGTGGCTGCCCTTGGCGGGTTTGAACTCCACGCCTTGGGCCAGCAACCACCGCCGAAACTCGCTGCACTTCATATGAAAGTCCCTGTTCGTTTCGGTGAAGTCATTATGCAACACATCTGCTGCGTATGCAGCAGATGTGTTGCTTTGAATTCGAGTGCTGACAAAACCTGATCGACAAGCTGATGGCATGGTGGCTCACCCACCGCGCTGGGCGTTCGCGCG
Source organism: Pseudomonas sp. GW823-FHT02E01 (assembly GCF_058797535.1). Taxonomy (NCBI): domain Bacteria; kingdom Pseudomonadati; phylum Pseudomonadota; class Gammaproteobacteria; order Pseudomonadales; family Pseudomonadaceae; genus Pseudomonas; species Pseudomonas sp. GW823-FHT02E01. Next base: position 123,685 of record NZ_JBXAJS010000010.1, read on the forward strand.
AGCCTGGTATCGATCGACGCACCAAGTTGGTGCTCTGGCTGGTCGGGAGGCTGCACTTCACTTGGCGCGCGCAGTCGTCCCCCCGCCACGCCTGCGGGCTAAATGTGTCGTTTTTTCTGCATCCCCTGCAATTGCTCCGGCGCGGGCCTGGCGGGGCTTGCTCTGGCATTGATGGGGGAGAAAAAGCCTGCGAATCCCTGCAAGGGTGGGCTGTTTTGAGACGTCTGCTGGAACGCAATGTGGAAGGGATTTTGAGAGGTGGCTCGGGAAAAGGGTTAGTTTTTGAAATGGCAGCTCAAGAGCGGCTGGAGGCCCCGTGTTTACTGGGCTTGAGGACTAACTTTGGAGGGTTAGTTATGGTTAGGTTTGAGGTTAGTAATCTGTAAGGCGCTGATTTATAAGGAATTTATTTATTGGTTTTTTAACATCTATAAAGGTTAGGAAATAACCCTCAGCTAACCAATTCCTAACCTGCGGCCATCGTCGCAAAGCCTTACAGCACAAGGCTTTCAGGGCAGTCAGTAAAAAACTAACCTTCCTAACCGTTTTCCGATGGGTCAACATGAAAAGCGGAGAGCGCATAGGGGGAGGGCGCTGGCACAGGTCCGTCAGTTGTTGCGCGCTCATGCTGGTGCGCAAACACTCCCAGAATCCAGTAACTGTCACCGAAACTGTCACCAGTTCTACGCAACGTTACCTAAACACCTCTGGAAGCCTTATAAATAGTGGAGCGGGTGAAGGGAATCGAACCCTCGTTATCAGCTTGGGAAACTGAGGGACAATTCTGGCTCGCTATGATCAGTGGAGGGGAGGATGCTTAGCATCCTCCCTTAGTGGTGTACAAGTTTTTAGTTTGATATTTAGTCAATAGAATGTTTAACAATTTCAAAAAGCTCTGGTGAGTCTATTACTGCCCATCTCAAGAAAGCCGAGTATTCTTGGTTTTTTTTCATTAAATTTTCAATTCTAAGAATGGCGTCTCTTTTTTCGGAGTCGAGTGAATCTTCGTCAATATATGTGTTTATATGTGATAATAGTTGAGAGTATCGTTTGTAGACTCGTTTTCTTAAATAGGTGCCGGTTATGTCTTTGTTGCCCGTATTGTCATCTGTGAAGACTTTTCTTATAAGGGAGGCGGTCTCAATAGTTTTGGCGTCGTTGTTTGTTGGTTCAATTGTTAGTGTTTTCGCAAACGGTGTAACTGGAGGGGCGTGTCGTATAAGTCGTAATGCGTCTATTTTGGTATCTGTACAGTTTATGAGGTTGTTGAACAAATGTCGTTTAAAATTGTTGCATCGGGCGCAAGCAAGAAATAGGTTGTTCCAGTCGTACATCTTGTCGACGTTATCCATGTGGGCGTCAAAATGTTCAACGTTAACGCTAAGTGGGTCTTTTGTTTCGCAAATATAACACTTATCATAAAATACTTCTCGTAACGAGTGTAGTACGTCGCTACCAGTCCAGCTTTTTTTTTCGATTAAAGACGGTGGGGCGAGTTTAGGTCGTTCCACATTGAACATTTATTTGCTCTCCGCCTTCATCTTAATTATTTTGTTAGCGGCAATTTGATAGAACATTTCTGATTCGGCATCTAGTACATCTGTGTGAGGTGCAATCGTGTTCAATAAATTTTCCGCTAAATTAAGATCGAAAAAATCAGTGCTGGTGATTTTTGTCAGTTTTTTAATTGTATCCTCGAATATTTTTGAAATGGGTGGAACGCCTAGCAGCCCCTCAACAACGGATTCATAAGAGTACATTGATAAGTCGAGTACAGTTTGGCATGTCGTTATGTCAAATATTACTGCGTCATCAACGGATGTCAGTACGAAAGGAGAGTGAGTTGTTACAATAAATTGTATCGCTGGGAACGAGGAAGTAAAGAATGGTAGTATTTTTCGTTGTAGTGAAACATGAAGGTGGGCGTCGATTTCATCAATTATCACAATACCTGAAAGTTCAGAGGGCTTAATCTGTGCATATTCAGTATGCATGAGCAGGTCTGCATAAATATCAAATATAGCTAGGTATCCAGAGGATAAGCTTTGGAAATTGTATTGCGGTTTGCCACTTTGCGAAATGTAAAATCTCAATTGATCGGGCGAGAAATGAAGCTCTGTTGATTGATCTTCAAATAAATACTTAAGGTTTTCGGTAAACGAGGATATCCATTCTTCGGCGTGAATAGGCCGTTTTCCTACCTCGCCAGCTTGTACCGCTAAAGCACTTCTCACTTTTAAATTTACTAGGTGCTGTTCAAGATTACTTCCTAGCGGCATCTGTATATTTATAAGCTGTATATCTGGTTGAGATGCGGTCGCAGAGGATACGCTGGTAATGGCTGCCTTACGGTCTGCAGGAAAAAAGCGAATTGATGCTTTTTTTTCGTTATATATATCTATGAATTTATATGGATCGGTATTGTATTTTACAACGATTGGACTGTTGATAGCGTCCAAAGCTTGCTGGGAGTGTAGAAGGTTCTGTTGATAGTTTATCCGCGTAGCTGGATCAATGTTGGGGTTGGTCAATGCTTCTGTGAATGTCCTAATGTTATTTTCATAACTTGGGATGTTTCGAATTTGTTGCTGGACGATTTGGCTCGTTAGTGCATTATGAATGGCGGTTACTAGGGAGGTTTTTCCAGAGCCATTCCCGCCGGCAATGATTAGATTGTTGCCGTTTAGTTCAATATCTATATCTTTATTTGAGTTTTTTATTTTTCCGGAAATGTTTTGAATTAGTTTCATTTTTCTCTGCTTGCGCATTGTTGATTGTTGGATTGATTTGTTGTTCAGGGGAGCTGTTTTACGTTGACCTGTTCTTTCTTTCGTTATTTTTTGCAAACTGATGGTGGCGCTCGTCCCTTACCCAGGCACGCTTTGGCATGGAGCATAGCACCGCTCCTGAAGAACCTCGATTTTGGTTGACTGAGTTCCTCAGGGCGTGAAGCTGCCTTTCGCTGAGGCGATCCGGCTCAGGCCGCGGCATCGTTCATTAATCAGGAGTTGGGGTTATGAGGTTTCTGCTAACTGGGCTGCTGGTGTTGCTGGCGGGGTGCGCAAATCAGGAGCCGGAGATGCGCACCGTCCGTGTCGAGGTGCCGGTGATGGTGCCGTGCAAAATGCAAGAGTTGGCGGTGCAGCCCTGGGCCACTGCCGGACTGCGCAAGACCGCCAGTTTGGAGTTAAAGGTCAGGGCGCTGTTGGCTGAGCGCCGGCAGTGAATCGGTTATGAGGGAATGCTACAAGCCGAGAACAGGTCGTGTAAGTGACCTCAAGCTACCGGGAAAATGGCCAGTTGAAGTTCAGCCCGTCCTTTTGTATGGGCCTCAAGGGAGGCGTCTGCCTCAATGGCGTCGGTGAATCGCTGCATAGCGGCCACCCACTGCTCCAACAACTCGATGCACTGAACTACGACCACGTCGTCTGGTGTGAGACCCAATTTTGGTAGCTTCGAGTGGACCTCGGTCAGTATCTCTGCCTGTGGCTTGCGAGGTCCGACGGAATAAAAGATTTGCTTCGCTTTTCCGTCTCGGAACAGTTTTGACTCTGAGGATCCGGTATGGAGAAATCCGCATCGCGCTGCGTAAAGGTCAATAGCGTTAAGGGAAACTGAGCCTGCTGGTAGCAGGTAGTCGTCCACCCAACGTATGAAGTCACTGCGGGTGTGGTCGATATTGGCGCTGGTAAGCCAAGCCATTTTATCGATTGAACTGAACACCAGAGACAGTGCGTGCGTATGACAGCCTTTCTGAGTCAGGACGGTTACGGCATGCATGTCGGATTCGATGGTGTTCCAAACTGCGCTAGGGATAGGCATGAAGATTCCTTGGGAAATTGTTTTGCGTCCCCGGCGGTTCGCCGAAAGAGTTTTGGAATTACTTGGGACGCTGGCGCCGGAGCACAGCTCCACTACCGCTTATCGGGTATTGTCGCGGGAAATTTCGACCGATACGATTCTGTTTATATATACAGTATTGGTGTTCCATGTACTTCCTCCTCGTACGCCGCAGTAAGAATGGCGTTGCTATCCCATCTGATCGCCTCGCGAAGATCCAGCCCGTGCTGGTTGACATCCATATCGGAGATCACCATCGCGAACACCCTGGCAGGTCGGCTATTCAACCCGAAGCCAGGGGTCGCCATCCCCAACGCACTATGTCGGCGTGCAGGTATTCACGTTCCTGGTGAAAGGTGGCGAGCTGGATTTCGTTGATCTTTGATAGCAGGGAAGGGAGCAGGTCTGAGTTGGGCATCGCGAATCCCCCGTGGAGATTTCAGCGTAGCATCGGGAAATCGTGCATCAGGGGGGGGCGTCGGCAGAACGCCAGGGGGAGGGGCATGAGGCGCATTTTCTGCACCGCAAAGCTTTTTAAGCTACTTGAATTTAAAGGGCTGGATGGGTGCTGCTGTATCTTTATTGCGATGCACAAATAGACCTATCCTGTTGTTTTTAAATGAAAAAAATTCGGACTTAAAATCCCCCGCTCGTAAGGGCGTGCCGGTTCGATTCCGGCTTCGGGCACCATATAAATCAAGGGTTTGCGAGCGAAAGCTGGGCAAGCCCTTGTTCGTTTCTGGTCCGCAATTATTGGATTGGTCCGCAATTCACTTGGTTGGTGAGACTTTTTTCCCTTTCCTGTTGCGGATGTACTGCTCGGTCATTGCAACGGTTGGGACAGATCTTTCACACCGAGCGCACCCAACAGTTCTTGCTGATCCATTCTCGGTCGGGCCAAGTGCCTGCGATTACGCGTATCGAGACTACTAAGCATCGATTGATTGTGGAAAGCACGCGAAAAGGGTTAGGGTGGCTCAAGCGCCGTACTCCGTGACCGGATGCGACAGGGGGTAGTGGCAATTTGGTTGTGGGTGAGCGATTAATCTTTCAGGCCGGCATGGGGTCGGTTTAAGGAGATGCAGTGGTTAGTGATCGCGAAATTGCACTGGAACAAGCGCTTGTAGCAATTATTGGAGCGGCCGTCGCCAGCGGGCTTGATGTAAAAAGCCTGATGGACAACGCGACAGCCGGCTTACTTGGAAATGCTTCATACCGCTGGGCTGAACATCCGCATGTGTTAAACGCCATTAAAGTGATGAATGATGCATATGATCAAGTCAAGTAGTTGAGACTGCGCCAGCGCAGTAGCTAGACCGCCACATTTCGACACCGGTCTTGGCGAGCCCTACTAGCTTTCGCGAGCACTTTTCAGAAACTACAATTTCAGGTCGCGACATGTTGGCGAAGCGGGCAGACTGATCGGCAGGTGCTTTGGCCAGATTGATGAGGAGCGTGGACACCGTCTCCTGCCACTCCTCGAAGTCGTGGCGCTCGCCCGGCACGTGGTTGTTGATAAGCGCTTCCAGAGTTTCTTGTTGGATGGTTTTTTTATGACTCATCCCACCGGAACGCGGCGATTTTTTCCATCCCGCTAAAGACCAAGTTCATCGTCGAATGATAGCCGCAGCTGATGCTTTCCAGCAGCATGACGGTCAGGTAGGCCGCTATGAAATCGACTTCATTCTGCTGATCTCTGGCTTCGTTCATTTGCGAAATGATGGGAATCATGTAATTGACTTTTCCCTCAACCGACAACGCCATAAACCCAGGTAGTCCGCCTATGTCGTTTTCCAGGGCCCGTTGATACTTCCGCAGCCTGTGAGACGTCATCAGCTTGATGGTGGTACTGAGAGGTTTGAGACGGAGCGAGAGTCCCTCGAGATCTAGTTCAAGCGCTAGTTGTCGCTCGGGTTTGAAAAACAGCATGCCGAACTCCCATCCTGATTAGCGCCTTCACTCTTAAGGCGCAAATGTATGCGCTGCTGCGCCAGAAGTTGGGGTCTTGGGTCGCCATCAGTGGCGCAGTTTTCAACCAGCAGGGCCTTGTCGGTACTGGGCAATTGAACATAGCCCCCGTTACTCGTAACGCGCGGGCTACCTTTTTGTTGCGGCCCGCGCTTCAGCGTTTTGCACCGCTCCTTGAATGTAGTCAAAGCCCATCGATCACCGGCAAGGCTTGCAGCGGATCCCGATCAACCCCTGAACTGTCTCCCATACTCAAGCATGATCCATGCCCGTTCGTTGTTCACGTCGGCCACCCACTGCGTCGCTTCCTCGGCTCTGATCTCCCCGGCCAGGCATTCGTTTCTTGCACCAGATGCCGCGCCTTGGCGTACTTGGGGGCGGAGAAGGGCTTTTTGACCTGGCGCGCGCCGTCGTCCCCCAGCCACGCCTGCGGTCTGAATGTGTCGTTTTTTCTGCATACCTGCACCCGGCTAAAACAGGCCCAGGTTGGGGGTTGTGTACGCGAATGTGGGGCGGAGAAAGCCTGCAGATCGATGGGTCAACATGAAAAGCCTGAAGCACCTAAGGGGAGGGTGCAGGCAGAGGTCCATCTGCTGTTTTTGCGTGCAAACACACAAACGGACCCCAATATGCACGCAGCGGCGTTCTTTAAGCCTTGTGCTGCTCGCCAGTTCACAGCGCATGGGATCAAGGGGATCTCTATCTGAACTGCAAAAAAAATGCGAGGGTGGTTTCCTAGGCCACCCTCGCATCCGTTCACGCGCAAAGCTTCAAGCACTGCCAAAAAAGACGTCGGTATTCAGAACATCAACCCCGACCAAGGTGATGGTCGTTGTTTGTCCGCCCGTCTCGGCAACCGTCACGACGCTGTCGGCGCCGGTGTTGTTGATCGATTGGACAACGGCGTTCGGGTCGCCGTTGAGCACCAGCTTGTCCCGCACGCCCAGGCCCGCATCGAAGCCGGTGACCTGGTACAGGTTCTCATTGACTGAGAGATCGATGTTGAACGCATCTTGCTCACCGCCCGTGCCAACCAGCGTGAAGTCGAAGGAAGCGTTGGCCGGGTCGTTGGCGAACAGGTTGGCGTCAAACGTACTCGTCGCCGAGTCCCCATCCTTGTCCGTCAGCGTCGCGCTGAACGCCAGCTGGACATCGCTGGCCAGACTCTCGCTCTGCTGAATGAACTGGATCACCGGGATCTTGACATCGCCCCGGCCCATCGTCAGCTGAACCGCGTCGATCAGTGTCGCGCCCGCCTTCTCGACGAGGAAGGACACCTGTCCGCCCGCCTCCGGCGTCAGGGTGTTCACCTCGATGCGGTCCGAAAACGAGCCATCCGCGTAGTAGATCCGGTAGTACAGGTCTTCGGTCGCGGTGTTGTAACCCGCCACGGAGTTGTCGATGAAGACCTTCATTCCCGTCAGCAGGCTCTCTGGGTTGATGACGAAACTTTCATCGGCGGCGCTGATTGCCGCCAGGTTATCGCCCTGGAACACGTTGTTGGCGACGCCGATGCCGGACGTGCTGACGTTCATGGATGCGGGGTCGATGTACGACGGCAGGGGGTTGGTCTGTAGCGCGGCTTCCGTAGGGTCGGGTGCTCCGAGCCCGATGCCGGTCAGGATGTCCGCGGTCGACGCCAGCGCCTTCGCGGAAAAGAACACGATCTCCTCGGATGTCGAAGGAATAGCCGGGTTACTCGTCTGCGGAATCAACAATGTGCGCACCGAGTCCGGGCCGCCGGCAGCGAGCGAGCCGTCGGCACTGCTGAGCACGATCGTCGAACTGAAGCCTTGCACCAGATCCAGTGCATAGCGACCATCGGCATAGGCGGTCAACGTGTAGTCGACGGTGGTATTCGCCGTTGCGGCGTTGTTGTCGAAATCACCGGTCAAGGTTCCCGCGAACTGGTACGCGCCATTGACATCCGGTGATGGCGACAGCTCGCTGAGTGTGCCGGTCCCGGTCGTGGTCGTGTTGTCTGGCCTGACGAGGGTGAACTGGTTATTGACCAAAGAGATATCCAGACCGGCCGCCCCGAGCCCGTCGGCTCCCGTCGCCATATTCCAGAACCCGGATTGCGCAAGGACGCTACCGGTCCCGATCAGGTTGCCGAAACTGAGTGCCGGCCCGTCGTCCTTGAACACCAGGTTCTGCCCGATGTTCAGCGTCGCCTGGGCGCTGTCGCCGTCCCTGTCGGTCTTGATCGCTGTCAGCGTCACCAGGTTGTCCGAGGTCAACGTCTTCGAATCATCCGGATTGGCGGTGTTGGGATGCACCACGGCGCGGAGCTGGTCGAGCGTGACACTGCCATTGGCGGCGACGCTGACCGTGAACACCAGCAGATTACTCGTGGCCGTGCGGCCTTCCACCACGGTGCCATTGAGCGACAGATTCACCGCCTGGTTCGAGGCCGTGTCCGTCAATCCGGAAGCCCCGGCCACCACGCCCAGCGCATAGGTCAGGGTGCCCGCACCATCGGCGCCAAACGCCGAGGTGAAGTTGGCGGCAAAGCTCTGGGTATCATTGGTCGCCAGCACCGTCTCGTCCACTGTCAGCGTCGGTTCCGCGCCGGTGGTACTGATGCTTGGCCCGTCGTCCTTGAACACCAGGTTCTGCCCGATGTTCAGGGTCGCCTGGGCGCTGTCGCCCTCCTTGTCGGTAATGCTCGCGGTCAGCGTCACCAGGTTGTCCGAGGTCAGGCTCGTCGAGTCATCCGGATTGGTGGTGTTGGAATGCACCACAGCGCGGAGCTGGTCGAGGGTGACATCACCGTTGGCGGCCACGCTGGCCGTGAACACCAGCAGGTTGCCGAGGGCCGTGCGGCCTTCGACCACGGTGCCGTTGAGCGACAGGTTCACCGCCTCACCGGTGGCCGTGTCCGTCAGCCCGGAGGCTCCGGCCACCACGCCCAACGCATAGGTCAGGGTGCCGGCGCCATCGGCACCAAACGCCGAATTGAAGTTGGCGGCAAAGTTCTGGGTGGCGTTGGTCGCCAGTACCGTTTCGTCCACCATCAGTGTCGGTTCCACGCCGGTGGTGGTGATGCTCGGCCCGTCATCCTTGAACACCAGGTTCTGCCCGATGTTCAGCGTCGCCTGGGCGCTGTCGCCGTCCCCGTCGGTCTTGGTCGCGGTCAGCGTCACCAGGTTGTCCGAGGTCAGGCTCGTCGAGTCATCCGGGTTGGTTGGGTCGGGATGCACCACGGCGCGGAGCTGGTCAAGCGTGACGCTGCCATTGGCGGCCACACTGACGGTGAACACCAGCAGGTCGCTCGTGGCCGTGCGGCCTTCGACCACGGTGCCATTGAGTGACAGGTTCACCGCCTCGCCTGTCTCCGTGTCGGTCAACCCGGAAGCTCCGGCCACCACGCCCAGCGCATAGGTCAGCGTGCCGGCCCCATCGGCGCCAAACGCCGAGGTGAAGTTGGCGGCAAAGCTCTGGGTGGCGTTGGCGTCCAGTACTGTCTCGTCCACCATCAACGTCGGTTCCACGCCAGTGGTACTGATGCTCGGCCCGTCGTCCTTGAACACCAAGTTCTGCCCGATGTTCAGCGTCGCCTGGGCGCTGTCGCCGTCCCCGTCGGTCTTGGTTGCCGTCAGCGTCACCAGGTTGTCCGAGGTCAGGCTCGTCGAATCATCGGGATTGGTGGTGTTGGAATGCACCACGGCCCTGATCTGGTCGAGCGTGACGCTGCCGTTGGCGGCCACACTGACGGTGAACACCAGCAGGTCGCTCGTGGCCGTGCGGCCTTCGACCACAGTGCCGTTGAGTGAGAGGTTCACCGCATGGCCCGTGGCCGTGTCGGTCAACCCGGAAGCTCCGGCCACTACGCCCAGCGCATAGGTCAGGGTGCCGGCACCATCGGCGCCAAACGCCGAGGTGAAGTTGGCGGCAAAGCTCTGGGTATCATTGGTCGCCAGTACCGTTTCGTCCACCGTCAGCGTCGGCTCCGTGCCGGTGGTATTGATGCTTGGTCCGTCGTCCTTGAACACCAGGTTCTGCCCAATGTTCAGGGTCGCCTGGGCGCTGTCGCCGTCCCCGTCAGTCTTGGTTGCCGTCAGCGTCACCAGGTTGTCCGCGGTCAGGCTCGTCGAGTCATCGGGATTGGTGGTATTGGAATGCACCACAGCGCGGAGCTGGTCGAGGGTGACATCACCGTTGGCAGCCACGCTGACCGTGAACACCAGCAGGTCGCTCGTGGCCGTGCGGCCTTCGACCACAGTGCCGTTGAGTGAGAGGTTCACCGCCTGGCCCGTGGCCGTGTCGGTCAACCCGGAAGCCCCGGCCACCACGCCCAGCGCATAGCTCAGCGTGCCGGCCCCATCGGCGCCAAACGCCGAGGTGAAGTTGGCGGCAAAGCTCTGGGTGGCGTTGGCGTCCAGTACTGTCTCGTCCACCATCAACGTCGGTTCCACGCCAGTGGTACTGATGCTCGGCCCGTCGTCCTTGAACACCAGGTTCTGCCCGATGTTCAGCGTCGCCTGGGCGCTGTCGCCGTCCCCGTCGGTCTTGGTTGCCGTCAGCGTCACCAGGTTGTCCGAGGTCAGGCTCGTCGAATCATCGGGATTGGTGGTGTTGGAATGCACCACGGCGCGGAGCTGGTCGAGGGTGACATCACCGTTGGCAGCCACGCTGGCCGTGAACACCAGCAGATCGCTCGTGGCCGTGCGGCCTTCGATCACAGTGCCGTTGAGCGACAGGTTCACCGCATGGCCCGTGGCCGTGTCGGTCAACCCGGAGGCTCCGGCCACTACGCCCAGCGCATAGGTCAGCGTGCCGGCGCCATCGGCGCCAAACGCCGAGGTGAAGTTGGCGGCAAAGCTCTGGGTGGCGTCGGCGTCCAGTACTGTCTCGTCCACCGTCAGCGTGGGTTCCACGCCAGTGGTACTGATGCTTGGTCCGTCATCCTTGAACACCAGGTTCTGCCCGATGTTGAGGGTCGCCTGGGCGCTGTCGCCATCCCCGTCGGTCGTGGTTGCCGTCAGTGTCACCAGGTTGTCCGAGGTCAGGCTCGTCGAGTCATCAGGATTGGTGGTATTGGAATGCACCACGGCGCGGAGCTGGTCGAGGGTGACGCTGCCATTGGCGGCGACGCTGACCGTGAACACCAGCAGGTTGCCGAGGGCCGTGCGGCCTTCGACCACGGTGCCGTTGAGCGACAGGTTCACCGCCTCGCCGGTGGCCGTGTCGGTCAGCCCGGAGGCTCCGGCCACCACGTCCAGCGCATAGGTCAGGGTACCCGCACCATCAGCGCCAAACGCCGAATTGAAGTTGGCGGCGAAGCTCTGGGTGGCGTTGGTCGCCAGCACCGTTTCGTCCACCATCAGTGTCGGTTCCACGCCGGTGGTGTTGATGCTCGGTCCGTCGTCGTCGAAGATCATCTTGGAGCCGATTTCGGTTTTCGAAATAGAGGCCTGGACCAGCGTGAAACCACCGATATCAAAGTCGGCGTGCTCATTGCCTTTGGCATTGACGGCCGCACCGTTCTCGATAAGCACGCGGTTGTGATCCGCCGTAGTGGTGTATTCAATCTGGTAGCCGGCTTTAATGCCGGTGAGGGTTGCGACCCCTGCAGCAAAGCTGATGATGATGCTGGGATCATTCGCCGAGCCGTTTGAATTCTCGATCACCTGCCCGGCGCTGTTGAAGACGCGAACATTGGTGATGGCCACCGTCGCATCATTCGCATATCCATTGATAAAATTCACGCCAGGTTCAGCCGCGGTGCTGGATGCGCTGATTCTTACCACGGCACTCTTGCCGCTTTGCAGCTGCACAACGTCGAAACTGGCCGACTTCGCATTGAAGACGTCGGTAAAGTCGACGTTGGATTCAAGATCGGCTTCGTTCTGGTCCAGGTTGGGAATGGTCACATTCTGCCTGGCACCCGTGACGAACGAAAAGCGGATGCCCTCTTGCTCCACAATCATCTGATTGTTGGTGCCGAAGGTGGTCGGGCCACCCGCCTGGCTGGTATTGATCGTGTCGCCAGTCGTTATATTGGCGCCGCTTGACTGGTCTGCGGGGTCCTTGCCGGTGGCAATGATGGTCGGATCCGTGATCCGCAACACACCACCGACATCGACAACGTTCGGGTTCGCCTTCGTGAACATCAGGAACAGGTTCTGACCGGAAGGCGCATTGGCCAGATTGAATTCCAGGTCCTGGCTGGCGCCGATGAAAACCTTATCCAGCAGATTGAGCGAATCATCGGCATTCGTCATAACGGGATGCTTGAGCGGCTGGTACTCCACGGTCCAGATCTTGCCGCCGCTGACCGGTGATCCGGTTTCCTCAATATAAGCAGCGAACACAATCGCGCCGCTTGAGCCGCCGGCTCGACCCAGAACGATGTTGTTGTTCGTATCCGTATAGAGAAAGATGCTGGTGCCGTTGAGGGTCAACAGCCCGCTGTCCACGCCATTGAGTGGTGCGCCAGAGGTGCCGACAAAGCTGACATCGGTAATGCTTGCTCCGGGGTCAGCGGTGATGGTGAATGCATTGCTGCCTGTGTTGCCTGCGGCACCGGTATAGCCACTCAAGGCCGCGCCCGTTGCAGTACCTGCCCCCAGTGCGGCCAAACGGGTGGCGAAGGTCGAGGGCAGCGACGCCACCAAAATGTCATTGTCGTCAGCGTCCCCCGCAGGGGTTGGCGTGGCAGTGGCGTTCTGCAACCCGGCCGTTTCGTCCAGCGTTACGTCCTCGCCGGTCGCCACTACGCCCAAAACGCTGTCCGTAAAGGACGTAGTCGCCATGGCGTCGTCACCCGTGCCGACCACTCCATCGGCGCCCGCAGAGGCCGCTGTCAGCAGAAACGTTGCGCCTGCCGAGTCGTCGGGATTCACGTACCACGAAGTGGTGACGCTGCCGTTGACTTGGCCGTCAAGATCGCCGGCGCCACCGTCGGTCACGGACCAGGGCTCGTGTCCCTCGCCGGTATTGGTATCGAGCACGTCGTCGGACGTACCCCACACACTATCCGCGCCGGCACCGATGGCGTGGTCCACTTCGAGTGTCACGGTGCTGCCGGCGGCGAAACCGCTGGCCGTGATGATGGCCGTGCTGCCGGGGGCGTAGTCTTCAAGGTTGGTGGTGACGGTCGGAATGTAGGTAAAAGTCCAGTCGTGGCTGACGGGTGAAGGATGGTCACCGGCGTTATTGGCCAGGTCACTCGTGGGCGATGAGGTTTTTTTGCGCATAGTCATGACTTTCTCCTGAGCGGGGTCCAGTCATCGGGGGTCGACCTTGGACCATTTTCGGTTCTATTGGTCACAACTATGAACATGCGCCGCAGGCTGCACATCGACTGATACTCCTAGGCGGACTAGGAGTTTCAGGCTATTGGGAAGGGGAGACGGGATGACGTGAAGGAACCGAGCCGCATATTCCGCTTGTGAATGAGGACATGGCGCTGCTGTTCAAGGTCGCCGGGGCTTTAACCGCCAGCGCGTCGAACTGAGGCTGAACCTGCTCAGGCGGCCGGGTAGAAAGGCGATATGGATTTAACTGGTCGAGAAGGGCCGCTTTTTGGCCGATAGCAGTCTGTCGAATCAGTTTGAGCTTGGCTTGAATGAACACGCAGCCAGATTAAACAAGCACTCCAAAGCACCCCCAAGGAGCAGCCATTGGCAGTTCCTTGGGGATCTCATTCGTCATTCAGATTGTGCCAGGCATAAAAAACTACCCTCAGGCCTGCGGAACTCATCGAAATGAGCCTCGTAGGTGCTTATCGATGACAATCACTCCTCTGAAACCCCTGGGTGCTAAGCAGGACGCGGTGCTTCAACAGGCGGGGTTCCGTCGTGAAACATCGTCTTCAGTTGAGCACGCAGTTCTGGTGAGTCGGTGTGCTTGTGAACACTGACCGCATGCTGCGCGGCGGCCTCGAGCAGTTCGTTTTCAGAGTCTGCGGACAGTGCGATTGAGCAGTGGGAATCGCTCGGAAACTCGCGGCAGTCGATGTATTTACGCGCCATGAATGTTTTCCTCCCTACGACGAAGGCAGGCCGTGGCCTGCGTGAACGATCGCTCGACGCGTCCCCCATACATCAAACACGACTGCATGCCGCATCGAGTGTGCCGATCGTTAAAGTATAGGCCCACCGATGTCAGGGTAGTTGTGCCAGACATAGAAAACGGTCGCGCGGAAACAGGGAGCAGATCGCGACGGCTCGGCATTTACCTGAAACTGCTGCGCATCGAAGAAAATCTCTCAGCCGCGTGGGCAGGGTGATGGTCAGTATCAATGACCACCCGGACATTCGCCGCGCATGCGATCATCCGAATCTCTTATCTGAACTGCAAAAAGAATACGAGGGTGGTTTCCTAGGCCACCCTCGCATCCGTTCACGCGCAAAGCTTCAAGCACTGCCAAAAAAGACGTCGGTATTCAGAACATCAACCCCGATCAAGGTGATGGTCGTTGTTTGTCCGCCCGTCTCGGCAACCGTCACGATGCTGTCGGCACCGGTGTTGTCGATCGATTGGACAGCGGCGTTCGGGTCGCCGTTGAGCACCAGCCTGTCCCGCACGCCCGGGCCCGCATCGAAGCCGGTGACCTGGTACAGGTTCTCATTGACTGACAGATCGATGTTGAACGCATCCTGCTCACCGATCGTGCCAACCAACGTGAAGTCGAAGGGTGCGTTGTCCGGTTCGTTGGCGAACAGGTTGGCGTCAAAGGTACTCGTCGCCGAGTCCCCGTCCTTGTCCGTCAGCGTCGCGCTGAACGCCAGCTGGACATCGCTGGCCAGACTCTCGCTCTCCTGAATGAACTGGATCACCGGGATCTTGATATCGCCCCGGCCCATCGTCAGCTGAACCGCGTCGATCAGTGTCGTACCCGCCTTCTCGACGAGGAAGGACACCTGCCCGCCAGCCTCCGGCGTCAGGGTGTTCACCTCGATGCGGTCCGAAAACGTGCCATCCGCGTAGTAGATCCGGTAGTACAGGTCCTCGGTCGCGGTGTTGTAACCCGCCACGGAGTTGTCGATGAAGACCTTCATTGCCGTCAGTAGGCTCTCTGGATTGATGACGAAACTTTCATCGACGGCGCTGATTGCCGCCAGGTTATCGCCCTGGAGCACGTTGTTGGCGACGCCGATGCCGGACGTGCTGACGTTCATGGCCCTCGGGTCGATGTACGACGGCAGGGGGTTGGTCTGTAGCGCGGCTTCGGTAGGGTCGGGTGCTCCGAGCCCGATGCCGGTCAGGATGTCCGCGGTCGACGCCAGCGCCTTCGCGGAAAAGAACACGATCTCCTCGGATGCCGAAGGAATAGCCGGGTTGCTCGTCTGCGGAATCAACAATGTGCGCACCGGATCCGGGCCGCCGGCAGCGAGCGAGCCGTCGGCACTGCTGAGCACGATCGTCGAACGGAAGCCTTGCACCAGATCCAGTGCATAGCGACCATCGGCATAGGCGGTCAACGTGTAGTCGACGGTGGTATTCGCCGTTGCGGCGTTGTTGTCGAAATCACCGGTCAAGGTTCCCGCGAACTGGTACGCGCCATTGACATCCGGTGATGGCGACAGCTCGCTGAGTGTGCCGGTCCCGGTCGTGGTCGTGTTGTCCGGCCTGACGAGAGTGAACTGGTTATTGACCAACGAGATATCCAGACCGGCCGCCCCCAGCCCGTCGGCTCCCGTCGCCATATTCCAGAACCCGGATTGCGCAAGGACGCTACCGGTCCCGATCAGGTTGCCGAAACTGAGTGCCGGCCCGTCGTCCTTGAACACCAGGTTCTGCCCGATGTTCAGCGTCGCCTGGGCGCTGTCGCCGTCCCCGTCGGTCTTGATCGCCGTCAGCGTCACCAGGTTGTCCGAGGTCAACGATTTCGAATCATCGGGATTGCTTGGGTCGGAATGCACCACGGCGCGGAGCTGGTCCAGCGTGACGCTGCCATTGGCGGCTACGCTGACCGTGAACACCAGCAGATTACTCGTGGCCGTGCGGCCTTCCACCACGGTGCCATTGAGCGACAGGTTCACCGCCTGGTTCGAGGCCGTGTCCGTCAATCCGGAAGCCCCGGCCACCACGCCCAGCGCATAGCTCAGGGTGCCAGCCCCATCGGCGCCAAACGCCGAGGTGAAGTTGGCGGCGAAGCTCTGGGTATCGTCGGCCGGCAGTACCGTCTCGTCCACTGTCAGGGTTGGCTCCGTGCCGGTGGTGGTGATGCTCGGCCCGTCGTCCTTGAACACCAGGTTCTGCCCGATGTTCAGCGTCGCCTGGGCGCTGTCGCCCTCCTTGTCGGTAATGGTCGCGGTCAGCGTCACCAGGTTGTCCGAGGTCAAACTCGTCGAGTCATCGGGATTGGTGGCGTCGGGATGCACCACGGCGCGGAGCTGGTCGAGCGTGACGCTGCCATTGGCGGCCACGCTGACCGTGAACACCAGCAGGTTGCCGAGGGCCGTGCGGCCTTCCACCACGGTGCCGTTGAGCGACAGGTTCACCGCCTCGCCTGTGGCCGTGTCGGTCAACCCGGAAGCTCCGGCCACCACACCCAGCGCATAGGTCAGGGTGCCGGCACCATCGGCGCCAAACGCCGAATTGAAGTTGGCGGCAAAGCTCTGGGTATCATTGGTCGCCAGCACCGTTTCGTCCACTGTCAGCGTCGGCTCCGTGCCGGTGGTATTGATGCTCGGCCCGTCGTCCTTGAACACCAGGTTCTGCCCGATGTTGAGGGTCGCCTGGGCGCTGTCGCCGTCCCCGTCGGTCGTGGTCGCCGTCAGCGTCACCAGGTCGTCCGAGGTCAAACTCGTCGAGTCATCCGGATTGGTTGGGTCGGGATGCACCACGGCGCGGAGCTGGTCGAGGGTGACATCACCATTGGCGGCCACGCTGACCGTGAACACCAGCAGGTTGCCGAGGGCCGTGCGGCCTTCGACCACTGCACCGTTGAGCGACAGGTTCACCGCCTCGCCTGTCTCCGTGTCGGTCAACCCGGAAGCTCCGGCCACCACGTCCAGCGCATAGGTCTGCGTGCCGGCCCCATCGGCGCCAAACGCCGAGTTGAAGTTGGCGGCAAAGCTCTGGGTGTCGTTGGTCGCCAGTACCGTCTCGTCCACCGTCAGCGTCGGCTCCGTGCCGGTGGTGCTGATGCTCGGCCCGTCGTCGTCGAAGATCATCTTGGAGCCGATTTCGGTGGTGGTAACAGAGGCTTTGACCAGCGTGAAACCACCGATATCAAAGTCGGCGTGGTCATTGCCCTTGGCATTGACGGCCGCACCGTTCTCGATAAGCACGCGGTTGTGATCCGCCGTAGTGGTGTATTCAATCTGGTAGCCGGCTTTAATGCCGGTGAGGGTTGCGACCCCTGCAGCAAAGCTGATGGTAATGGCCGGATCATTCACCGATCCGTCTGAATTCTCGATCACCAGCCCGGTGCTATTGTTGATCACGCGAACATTGGTGATGGCCACCGTCGCATCATTCGCATATCCATTGATGAAATTCACGCCAGGTTCAGCCGCGGTGCTGAATGCGCTGATTTTTACGATAGCGCTCTTGCCGCTTTGCAATTGCACAACGTCGAAATTGGCCGACTTCGTGTTGTAGACGTCGGTAAAGTCGACGTTGGATTCAAGGTCGGCTTCGTTCTGATCCAGGTTGGGAATGGTCACATTCTGCCTGGCACCTGTGACGAACGAAAAGCGGATGCCCTCTTGCTCCACAATCATCTGATTGTTGGTGCCGAAGGTGGTCGGGCCACCCGCCTGGCTGGTATTGATCGTGTCGCCAGTGTTTATGTTGACGCCGCTTGACTGGTCAGCAGGGTCCTTGCCGGTGGCAATGATGGTGGGATCTGTGATCCGCAACACACCGCCGTCATCGACAACGTTCGGGTTCGCCTTCGTGAACATCAGGAACAGGTTCTGACCGGAGGGCGCATTGGCCAGGCTGAACACCAGATCCTCACTGGCTCCGATGAAAACCTTATTCAGCAGATTGAGCGAGTCATCGGCATCCGTCATATCGGGATGCTTGAGCGGTTGGTACTCCACGGTCCAGATCTTGCCGCCCGTGACCGGCGAACCGGTTTCTTCAATGTAGGCAGCGAACACGATCGCACCGGCCGGGCCCCCGGCTCGGCCCACGACGATGTTGTTGTCGTTCGTATCGGTATAGAGAAGGATGCTGGTGCCATCGAGGGTATCGAGTCCGCTGTCCAGGCCATTGAGCGGTGCGCCTGAACTGTCGGTGAAGCTGATATCGGTAATGCTTCCTCCGGGCGCGGCGGTGACGGTGAATGCATCGCTGCCCGTGTTGCCCGCGGCACCGGTATAGCCGCTCAAGGCCGCACCCGTGGCGGTGCCTGCCCCAAGTCCGGCCAAACGGTTAGCGAAGGTCGTGGGCAGGGACGCCACCAGAATGTCGTTGTCGTCAGCGTCCCCCGCAGGGGTTGGCGTGGCAGTGGCGTTCTGCAACCCCGCCGTTTCGTCCAGGGTCACGTCCTCGCCGGTCGCCACGACGCCCAAAGCGCTGGCTGTAACCGACGTTGTCACCAATGACTCGTTGAGGTCAGTGGTGAGGGGCTGGGTGAATAGAGCGATCTGATCGTTCGTTGACGATGAGTTTTTTTTCTGAGTAGCCATGACTTTCTCCAAAGCAATTGCAGTCACCAAGGCCGGACCGCGGACCTTTTTTTGGTACATGCCACAACTATGGATAAACGCCGGACGATATACATCGGCCGATACTCCCAGACGGGGTAGGAGATTCAGACTACTGGGAAGGGGAGACGGGATGACGCGAAGGAGCGGAGTCGAATATTCCGCTTGTGAATGAGGGCATGGCGCGGGTGTTCAAGGTTGCCGGGGGTTTAACCTCCAGCGCGTCGAACTGAGGCTGAACCAGCCTGTCGAACTACATCCGCTCCTTGAAGCTGGGGAAAATGATGAAGTACGAATACGTGCCCGCGTTCCAAAGTGCACTCTACGCGCCGAAGCCGTTAGCGGCACTGGCTAACGCACACTGATTCAACGATCCGGCAAAAACCTGTCAGACCTCACAAGCCTGACAGGTGACGTTTTACTTGGACGACGCAATATCACGGCCGCGTGGTGCTACCGCCACACCTTCCTCGCGTAGACGATGCAATAACAACTGCGTGTTGTCCACGCAACCCATGCCTTCAGGCTTGCTTTCAACTCCCTCGATAACCAGAAGAAGTTGCGCTTTATTGAGGGCCAGCCGTTGCTGCAGGACTTCGATTTCCTCAACCTTGCGCTTGAGTCCACTGAGCAACTCTTCATGCCGCCAACCGTTCGCATTCATCGGCAGTAATTGTCGAATTTCTTCCAGTGAAAACCCCGCCGCCTGGGCGCCCGTGATGATCTCCAAAACCCACTCCGTATCAGGTGCATAGTCCCGATACCCATTGGCTTTGCGCCCGACAGATTTGATCAGGCCGCTCGCTTCGTAAAAGCGAATCCGTGAAGGCGCCAGTCCGCTGATTTTCGCCAGTTCGCCTATTCTCATATCCCACCCCAAAAAAGCCATTGACCTTAAAGTTGACTTTAAACCTAAAGTGATTTGGCGACCAAGCTGCGCGGATGTAATGCATTGCTAAAACGCCATGGAATTCAGGGGTGGGCGAAAACCAGACCAGGACCAATCCCTGGGAACCGCCTATTGGATGGGCTGCACGTTATTGAACAAGGGCAAGGTTCAACAAGGGGCACGATCAGGACACGATTGGTCATACCCTCCATTTCATTCGGGAGATGCGAACATGGGTTATGTCACTACGCAGGACGGTGTTGAGATCTTTTACAAAGACTGGGGACCACGCGATGCCCAAGTGATCTTTTTTCATCACGGATGGCCACTCAGTGCGGACGACTGGGATGCGCAGATGCTCTTTTTCCTGGCGAACGGCTACCGGGTCATTGCACACGACCGGCGTGGTCACGGGCGATCCAGTCAGGTCTGGGACGGCCACGACATGGATCACTATGCTGATGACGTCGCGGCCGTGGTCAACCATCTTGGGGTACAAGGCGCAGTTCATGTGGGGCACTCCACCGGCGGTGGTGAAGTCATCCATTACATTGCGCGCCACGGCGAAGACCGAGTGTCGAAGGCCGCCATAATCAGCGCCGTGCCACCCTTGATGGTTCAGACACCGAGCAATCCAGGCGGCTTGCCAAAGTCGGTTTTCGATGACTTGCAGGCACAGCTGAAGGCCAACCGCGCACAGTTCTACCATGACGTTCCAGCCGGGCCTTTCTACGGTTATAACCGCCCTGGTGCAAAACCGTCTGAGGGCATCATCCGGAACTGGTGGCGACAAGGCATGATGGGCTGCGCAAAGGCACACTATGACGGGATCGTGGCCTTTTCCCAGACCGACTTTACCGACGATCTAAAGAGCATCACGACCCCCGTGCTGGTGATGCATGGTGATGATGATCAGATCGTGCCTTATGAAAACTCGGGGCTCTTGTCAGCCAAACTGTTGCAAAACAGCACGCTGAAAACCTACTCGGGCTTCCCGCACGGAATGCCTACGACGAACGCCGATACAATCAACGCCGATTTGCTCGCTTTCCTACGAGGTTAGGCAACTTGGGGGGGTAAGAAACTGCCCCCCAGTTTCTTCAAAGCCAAAAAATCGATGCGTTGAAGATTCGACTAAGTGGCTGAAAACTGAGCTGACCGAGTGTCCGCTTGCGACTCCCTTCGTCTATGTTTCCTGTTCCTCACTGGACTAAAAAATGAGGCTGTTAATCAATTAATTATTTGCCCTGTTCAGGCTGCCCAGCGTAGTCCGGCGACGCTCAGCAGGATCATGCCGATCCAGACAAGTTTCCAGAACGATACCGCATCACCCATCCAATACATTCCAACGACGGCTGTGCCGGCAGCGCCGATGCCGGTCCAGACCGCATAGGCGGTTCCTACAGGCAGCACCCGCAAAGCCATCGTCAACAGGCTCAAACTGCCGGCCAATACTACGACCGTGCCGACCAGCAGCCAGGGCCTTTCAAGGCCATTGGCAGATTTCAAGCCGACCGCAAAGAAAATCTCCAGGAGTCCGGCAACGATCAGCAGTAACCACGATGTGTTGTAAGTCATTCGATGAAACCTGTATGGGCAAAAAAAAAGCGAGCCGGTCAAGGCTCGCCAAAGGGAGGTAAAAGGTCAGTTGGCCAACAGTTTGCCGCTGATCAGGCTGATCAGGGTTTTCACCAACAACACGGTCAGTGCCACTGTGAGAAACAGCAGAATTACAGCAGCGATTACCATCAGCACGGTGTTGTCCTGGGCATGTGCATATTTCAGCGCGGCATTGCTCAGGGCCGCGATGGGAAAGCTGATTGCCCACCACGAAGGGGCAAAGGGCACATCGCGACGGAACACTTTGAAGCCGAGCACCACGAACAGAAACAGGCCGAAGTAGAACAATACGCTGGCAAACCTGTCGATCTCGCCGAACACGTTGGTGTACGCCAGGAAACCGACTTCAAAGGGGGCAATAAGGACCATCAGCGGAGGCACCATGCCTTTGGCCAGCGTTGTCTCATGCACCAGCCGCGAAAAGATCCGGGTGAAGAAAACCAGCGCCAGCACCGCACCCACGGCGAGGGCAAACAGGTTGAACTCAGCAACCCAGGCCATGGGCATATGCGCACCGGTTACCGCGATATCGAGGGTGGCAACACCCGGAATCAACCAGGCAGGTACGGCATTCAACGAATCCTGATTGCCCGACAACAGACGGAAAACCACGAGGCCTGCGAGCAACACCGTCAGTGCGCTGCCCAGTATCCAGAGAGCCCGTCCGAGCAATTCGTTGTGGGGCGCGGCGACTGCCGAAAGCAGCAACAATGCAATGGTGACGGTGCCGAAAAAGTTGCTGGCGATCGGATGGTTGAACTCGGCCTTTACCGCCTCTGGATGTTTCACCCATTTGCCCAGGTAACCCAAGGTCAGCAGCACGAATACCAGGCCGGCCAGGGCGCCAATCGCTTCACCCAACACTTCGCCGACACCGTAATACTGACCACTCAAGCGCCAAGCCAGTCCCAGACCGGCCAGGCCCATGACCGAGCCGAACAGATTGATAGGCAGGTTTTTGATGGACGTATTGCTGGTTTGCACCGATTGAGCGGCAGCGACCGTGGGGGTATATGCAGTGTTCATGGCAGTCTC
This sequence comes from Pseudomonas sp. GW823-FHT02E01, assembly GCF_058797535.1. Lineage (NCBI taxonomy): Bacteria > Pseudomonadati > Pseudomonadota > Gammaproteobacteria > Pseudomonadales > Pseudomonadaceae > Pseudomonas > Pseudomonas sp. GW823-FHT02E01. The sequence goes on from NZ_JBXAJS010000010.1 coordinate 145,651, forward strand.
TCGTTTGACTGAATTTGCTGTTGGGGATATTTTCAGCCAAACAGACATTGGCTGAAATAGTCATTAAGCGACGTATTCAGCCAATGATTCGACGAGGACAGACATCATGCGCATAACCCTCCTGGCCTTCCCCCGCGTGCAACTGCTGGACGTTGTCGGACCTGCCGATGTCTTCGCCGAAGCAGCCAGGCAACTGGGCAACCCACGCGCCTATCGGGTTGAAGTGATCGGCACCGGCAAAGGGATGATCAAAAGCTCAAGTGGTTTGAAGCTTGCCATCGACGACACCTTTGAAACGTATAAAGGCAAGATTGACACCTTGCTTGTCGCTGGCAGTCCACACATCGATGAAATTGCCCTGGACCCTGCATTGCAGGAATGGCTACGCCGGCAGGCGAAATCCGTACGTCGTATCGGCTCCGTCTGTAGCGGTGCCTTTTTGCTGGCCGCCGCCGGGCTGCTTGACGGACGCCGTGTCACCACTCACTGGAACGCCAGCGCAAAGCTGGCCAGGGAACACCCGCAAACCCATGTCGACCCGGACAGCATCTTTATCAAGGATGGCAACATCTACACCTCGGCAGGGGTCACGGCGGGCATGGACCTGGCTTTGGCGCTGGTCGAAGAAGACCACGGCAGAGAACTGGCGCTCAGCGTTGCCCGTGAAATGGTGATGTTCTTCAAGCGGCCCGGCGGACAATCGCAGTTCAGCGCGCAATTGGCAGCACAAACCGCCGAACGCAGCGTGATCCGAGACGTGCAGGATTATGTTGTGGAACACCTGAAGGCCGACTTGAGCGTACCCATCCTGGCCGCCCGCGCCGGTATGAGCGAGCGCAACTTCGCCCGTACCTTCAAGGCCGAAGCCGGTTCAACCCCGGCCGAATTTGTCGAACTGGCGCGCATCGATGCGGCCAGACGGTTAATCGAAGACTCGGACGTATCACTCAAGCGCTTGGCCGATACAGTAGGTTATGCCAATACGGACGGGTTCAGGAGGGCATTCATGCGGCGTCTCGGGGTTGGTCCCAGTGATTATCGAAAGCGTTTTTCATCGGTGTAATGTAGAGGGGCCTCAGCGCTAAACGTTGCCGCCACATCATGGGCAACCCGAAGCGTGAATTCCAGGATGGCGGCATTTAGGGCGGGTAGGGCGAGATTTGGGTTGATTTTGAAACGCAGGCATCGCTCTGGGTGCTCCGGCCTGAAGGTTCGCTGTTTTGGTAATTCACATCACTCAATGCTCATGGGCATGCGAATGGATGGAAAGGGCACCAGGGACCTTGGTGCGTTCGAGCCCCCCACGTTCCAGCCACCGAAGGGTCTGCTCATAGGCACGCTGCAGCAAAGACTCGGTCTGGTCAAAGTTGAAAACCGAGACATCCACCGGGCACAAGGGCGGGACGATGTGCAGGCTGGTGACAGTGCGGAAGTGTTCGATGTCGCTCACCAGCTGGCGCATGCTCATCAGATTGACGGTGTGCAGGGCCAAGGCGACCAGTCCTCGGGGAGGTTGCGTCAGGTCGCAACTCACTCCGGTGGGGATTACCACGACGTTGGTGGCTCCCAAGGCTACGGCAGTCGAAATAGGTGTATTGCTTGCCACGCCGCCATCAACCAGAAACTGATCGGCGATTTGTACGCAGGGGAACACCAGCGGAATGGCAGCGCTGGCCAGTAACGCCTGCTCGAGTTCGCCACTGGACAGAACCGTCTCGGCACCACTGAGCAGGTTGGTGGTGACGATGTACAGGGGCAGCACCGCATCCTCAATGCGGTGAATGGGCAGTGCCTGACCCAGCAGCCGATTCAAGGCCGACGGCTGTAACAGATAGCCACGCCGTTTGATCAATCCTCTACAGGTATCGAACCAAGAGAGGGGGAAGATGTCAGTTTTACTCAGCCCGCGCCAGAATCCGGCGAGCGCCTGGACGCCATCGGAATCGGGTCTTGCGGCAAAGTAGGCACCGTTGATAGCGCCTACCGAAGCACCAATCACCATGTCAAACCGAACATTGGCTTCGACCAGGGCCCGCAACATTCCCACCTGCACCGCCCCCAAACTGCCACCGCCAGCGAATACGATTGCGGTTTTGGTCGTCATGGCGGAAGTCTCTGTGCGGAAATGTATCGAATAAGTGTAGCTGGCGGGGCGGCATGACTTCCGGCAGCCCGCCATATGCATTCAGTGCGCGACCTATGAAGCGGCGCTCGCCTCATTGGTAGAATTCAAATAGCAGGCCATCTCCCGTTCGACAACGTCGATCTCATTTAGCCCCCAGTTTGTAAGGGGCGCGGAAAGTTTGCCGGTCGACGCAAAACTCGCCGCCAGCAGACGGGTCATCAGCGTCTTTGCCAAGTCCAGTTGCTCCTGAAGCTCCTGAACCGCGCGATCAGCCTTGTCCAGGCTCTGTCGCAGGGCATCGCGCCCGGCAGTGATCTGTCCGACACTGGCCATCGTTTCATGTGGGTCGACCATCAATGCCGCTTTTTCTTCCAAAGATTTATCACTCATCAATGTGCTCGTTCGCTCAGGTTCAAGGTCAGGCACGCGCAGGCCTTGCCTCAGTGATATCGGCACGAGAGTTTATTCCTATAGTTTTCTATCGCACTGCTGCGCAAGGTGCCGACCAACGGCAGCGGAACCCATCAGTACCCCCCGACCCGAAACGCCCGCTGAACGATTTAGCCTATCTGTTGCGTTGGCCGGTTGAATCCACAACCCATAGCTGACGGTCGGCTTGGCTCAGATTCAGGTTGAGCAAGCCGGTCTCTCGAATCAACACTTCGTAAAAAACGAACAATTCGCAACGAATAAACGATTTTTACTGATGCTACATGCCCGTTAGCATGACCTCTTCCAGCCCATTTACTTCATGCAGAGACAGTCATGCAGAAGGCCATCCAATGCCGCGGTTTCGAGATTACTTCAGCAAGCGCCTGGCCTACCGCTTAAGTCACTGCGCCGCCCGCATTGGGGCGGGTGATCGTGCGGCGCTATATGAGTATCGGCCAACCTTGGATAGTTAAATGACCACCATTAGCGTCGGCCAATCTTGGATGTGGGCCGCCTTTATCGGGTTCGTCCTCGCCATGCTGGCGCTGGATCTTTTCGTTTTCGGCGGGCGCAAGGCGCATCGTGTTTCGGTACGCGAAGCGCTGGCCTGGGTCATCGCCTGGGCCAGTTTGGCGTTGGTCTTCTCCGTTCTGCTCTGGTGGTATCTGCGCAGCATGTTCGGCGCCGAAGTGGCCCAGCGTACAACGCTCGAATTCCTGACGGGCTACCTGATCGAGCAGTCGCTGTCGATCGACAACATGTTCGTTTTCGTGATGATCTTCGGCTATTTCGCCGTGCCGCAAGAGTTGCAGCGCCGCGTCCTGCTCTATGGCGTGCTCGGCGCCATCATCATGCGCGCCGGTATGATTTTCGCCGGTGTCTGGCTGGTGCAGGAGTTTGCCTGGCTGCTCTATGTCTTTGGCGCTTTCCTCCTCATCACCGGCTTCAAGATGCTGATCTTCGCCAACCAGCAGCCAGAGCTCGAAAAGAACCCTTTGCTGCGCTGGCTGCGTAGCCATCTTCGCATCACCGACGGTTTTCACGGCGAGCACTTCTTCGTGCGCCAGAACGGCCTGCGCTGGGCGACACCGATGTTCCCGGTGCTGGTACTGATCGAGGCCAGCGACCTGGTGTTCGCGGTCGACAGCATCCCGGCTATCTTCGCCGTCACCACCGACCCCTTCATCGTGTTCACCTCCAATATCTTCGCCATCATGGGCATGCGCGCACTGTATTTTCTGCTTGCCGACATGGCCTACCGTTTCCACTTGCTCAAATATGGTCTGGCCATCGTACTGGTGTTCATCGGCGGCAAGATGCTGGTCGCGCCGTGGTGGCACATGCCGATCCAATGGTCGCTGACCACAGTCGGCGGCATCATCTTGATTTCGGTACTGTTGAGCCTGACTTTGACGAAGAGCAAAACACGGGTTACGGGAGAATAAGGATGAATTTGAGACAAGAACGGGCGATGGCGGCACCGACGCTAGCTGAGCGCGACAGTGATGGTCGACTGATCGGCGTAGTCATCGACCGGTTGAATCCACAACCCAAAGCAGACGGTGGCGACAGGCAAAAGTCGGCCAATAGTGGCTTACCTGAAAATCAAGCTTTCAACAAAGCATCCGCGATTGTTCCTGAAAAAGTCGTCTCTACCGGTCCGGTGAGAAAAACTGATCCCTCGCCATCCCATTGAACCGTTACAACTCCGCCGTCACATTCAACCTCAACGCAATTGTCTAACAAGCCACGACGAATTCCGTTAACCGCGGCGCCACAAGAGCAGGAGCCTGAACCCAGCGGGATACCACCCCCGCGCTCCCAAATTCGCAACCGGATGTGCTTTCGGTCAATGATCTGGACGAAATGCACGTTCGTCCTGAGGGGAAACAAGGGGTTGGTTTCAACTCCCGGTCCAATCGTCGCAATCTCAACGGCTGCCAGGTCATCCACAAAATAGGTGCAGTGCGGATTTCCCATGCTGCAAGCTGTTGGGTGACCGGCAAGTGGCATCACTAAAGTGTCCATTTCCAAAGCCAGAGGAACATCCGACCAACCCAAAAGTGGCTTTCCCATGTTTACAGAAATGGCGCCGGTTGAAGTTCGTTCGCAAGTCAGCAGGCCACGGTTGGTTCGCAGTGCTGCCGAAGTCATATTGGATTCACGCATCAGCATATCAGCGGCCCCGCGCGTTGCGCTGCCACAAGCGTCCAGCGTTGAGCCATCTGCATTCCAGAACATCAAACGCGCATCTGCATCATCGCAATCAAACACCACCGCGAGTTGATTGAAGCCGATTCCTCGGTTCCGATCTCCCATTAGACGAGCCATATTGCTGGTGATTGGATTCGGTGATTTTCGCGAGTCGACGATAACGAAATCATCGCCATTGGCGTGCATTTTATGAAAGCTGAGCGGCATAAATAGACCTGGCAGCAAGACATGTGATGAGTTGACGTTTTAAAGCGATCTATCCCTATTCGCATGACTTTTGCAAGCTACGTGAAAACTCATGAGGCGAATGTGTTTGGCAGACTGGACACATCGTTGTGTTTGATTCATCACCAGCAGCTTTTGGCCGAATTAGGTCAGTTTCGACAGGCGAAGACTGACCCGATGCAGGGAGTCTCTTTCACTTTTCGAGACTCTCGGTATGGCTGACAGCTACCTGCCGCCCGCGCTCCAGGTTGACGCCGGCCAGGATCAGCAGGCCGACAACGAAATAGCTGCCGGTAATCAGCATCGCCAGGCGGTGATCGCCTCCGGACAGCCAACTGGTCAAGCCGTAAGTCATGGGGCCGAGGATTGCCGACAGTTTGACGGCCAGCCCCCAGAGGCCGAAGAACTCCGCTAGCCGCGTCGGCGGCGCGAGCAGACCGACTATCGCACGTCCGGCCGATTGGCTGGCGCCCATGCACAGACCGGCGAGGTTGGCCGCCAGCCAGAACAGCCCGGGGCCGCGCGCGACCCAGACCAGACCGACCATGCCGAGCCAGCCCAGCAGGGTCAGCGCCAGCGTGGTGCGATGGCCGAGGCGATCCTGCAGCCAACCGAACAGCACGGCACCGATGGAGGCCGTGATATTCACCACGAAGATCAGCAGCAGCGTGTCCTGGGTACTGAAGCCCATGACCTGATTGGCATAGATGGCAGCCAGGGTGATCACCGCCGAGATACCGGCCTGGTAGCAGACGGTGCAGGCAAGGAAGCGCAGCAGGTCACGATAGCGGTCGGCTTCGCGCAGCGTCTGCGCGAAGCGCGCCAGCGCCGCTTGCGGGATAGGCCTGTCGCTGCTCCCTGTCTGCGGCAGGCTGCGTTCACGCAAGAACAGGAAGGTCGGTACGCTGGCCAACGCGAACAAGACCGCAGTGATCAGCATGCACACCGGCACGAACTGCGCCGCTGTCTGGCCTTGCGCCTGGGCCCAGCTGACGAAGGCCAGGCAGGCGCCCAGGCTGACCAGGCCGCCTATATAGCCAACCCCCCAGCCCCAGCCGGACACCTTGCCCAAGGCATCCGCACGGGCGAGTTGGGGCAGGAAGGCGGCAATCAGGTTCTCGCCGCTGCCGAAGCAGTAGTTGGATAGCACGATGAACAGAATCGCAACGCCGAGCTCCCCCGGCCCGGCCAACGCCAGTCCAGCGGTAAAGGTGACGCAACCGATCGTGCTGAACAGCAGCAGGCGTTTCTTGCAGGCGAAGGCGTCGGCGTAGGCACCGATCAGCGGCGCGGTCAGGATGATCAAGGCGTAAGAGAGGGATATGGCGCTGGTCCAGGCCAGCGTCCCCCAGGCCTCGCCCTTGGTGACCACCGCGACGAAGTAGGCGTTGAACACGGCGGTGATCACCACGGTCGTGTAGCCGGAGTTGGCGAAATCGAACATCGCCCAGGCCCAGATTTCTCGGCGTGTCACTCCGGGGGCAAGGCTGGCTGGCATGGCAGATCTCTCTGCAGGGGCTGCGTTCTTCAGAAGCCTAGCCCCGGCTCACCCATCCTGCGAGCGCTGCAGCTGATGATGGCATTCCCAGTCGCCTCCGTAGGCGCATAATGGCAGTTGGCAAGGATCTACACACAGAGTGTTCTGTCATGAGGGGCTGCCGATGCCTCGTCCGCCTCCAGAAACCCGTGCCGTTCCCCGTTGCGATGGGGACGCGGAAAAATTGCTCGAAATTGTCCGGCGTACCGTGGTCGAGCTGCGCCCGCAAGCGGCAGAAGGTTTGCAAGTCACCTTGCACAGCGTGCTGGATCGGGATCTGGGCGTAGACAGCCTGACTCGAGTCGAGCTCTGGTCACGTATCGAGCACGAATTCGGTGTGCGCTTACCAGAAAACCTGTTCGCCTCGGCAGACACCCCCACCGACATACTGCGCGTGCTGCACAGCAGGCATGGCGCCGAGGCCGTACGTCCGTTGCCCTCCAGCAACTCCAGCGAGACCCTGATAGCAACGGGGCAGACGCCAGATGCCGCGCGGACCTTGATCGAGGTACTCGACTGGCATGTGCGCCAGCAGCCGCAGCATCTCCACGTGCGCCTGCTAGGTGAAAGTGACCAGCAGGAAGATATCAGCTATGGCGCCTTGCACCAGAGTGCCCTGGCCGTAGCCGCAGGGCTGCAACGCTGTGGCTTGCACGCCGGTCAGACCGTGGCCCTGATGCTGCCCACAGGCCGCGACTTTCTCCAGGGCTTTTTCGGCATCCTGTTGGCCGGTGGTGTGCCGGTGCCCATTTACCCACCGCTGCGCCTGTCGCAGATAGAGGATCATCTGCGCCGCCAGGCCGGTATTCTGCGCAACGCCGAGGCCAAAGTGCTGATTACCGTGACGCAAGCGAAGCTGCTCGCCCGGTTGCTCCAGCCGCAGGTCCCGAGCCTGACCCGCATCACCAGCGTGGCCGATCTGATGGAGGAGGGGGGCGAATGCATCACACCACCGCGGCAACCGGATGACATCGCCTTCCTGCAGTACACCTCGGGCAGTACTGGCCAGCCCAAGGGTGTGATGGTCAGCCACGCCAATCTGCTGGCCAATCTGCGCGCCATGGGGAGGGCTCTGAAGGTGGGACCGCAAGACGTGTTCATCAGCTGGCTGCCCATGTACCACGACATGGGATTGATCGGTGCCTGGCTGGGCAGCCTGTACTACGGCTACAGTCTGATGCTGATGTCGCCGCTGGCTTTCCTGGCACGGCCGGCGCGTTGGCTATGGGCCATCGACCGCTTCCGCGGCACGATGTCGGCGGCGCCCAACTTCGCCTACGAGCTGTGTCTGAACAAACTCGCTGACGACGATCTCGAGGGTCTGGACCTGAGCAGTTGGCGCCTGGCCTTCAACGGTGCCGAACCGGTCAGCCCGCAGACTTTGCAGCGCTTCGCCGAACGTTTCGCTCGCTACGGCTTGGCGCCCACTGCGCTGGCGCCCGTCTATGGGTTGGCCGAGGCCACACTGGGCGTGGCCTTTCCTCCCCTGGACCGAGGACCGCTGATCGATCGGGTACAGCGCGACGCGTTCCAGGCCCGTGGCAATGCACTGCCCGTCGAAGCGGATGCCAGCGCAACGCTGCGCTTCGTCTCCAGCGGTCGACCACTGCCGGGCCATCAGATTCGTATTGTCGATGGCAGTGGAATCGAACTGCCCGAACGCAGCGAAGGGCGGCTGCAATTTCGCGGGCCGTCTACCTCGGCAGGCTACTACCGCAACCCCGAAGAGACCCGCCGGGTGCTGCGCGATGGCTGGTTCGACTCGCTCGACTTCGCCTACATGGCCGGCGGCGAAGTCTACCTGACCGGCCGCGCCAAGGACTTGATCATCCGTGCCGGGCGCAACATCTACCCCTACGATGTCGAAGCAGCGGTCGGCAATCTGCCCGGGCTGCGCAAAGGCTGCATCGCGGTGTTCGGCAGTCCGGAGCCGGCCACCGGCACCGAGCGCCTGGTGGTGTTGGCGGAAAGCTACGAGAAGGACGCTGCTGCGCGGCAACAGCTGCAGCAGGAGGTCAACCGTATCGTGTTCGACCTCACCGGTGTGGCGCCCGACGATATCGTTCTGGCGCCACCGCATAGCGTACTGAAAACCTCCAGCGGAAAGCTTCGCCGTGCTGCCAGTCGTGAACTGTATGAGCGCGGCGAAGTGGGGCGGCCGCACCTGGCCGTTTGGCGCCAGCTGTTGCGCCTGGTATTGCAGGCCTTGCGCGGGCATTTCGGTCGCAGCTGGCAGACCTGCCGCGCCGCGTTGTATGCCACTTACATCTGGCTGCTGTTCTGGCTGGTCACACCGCTGACCTGGCTGGTCGTTGCGATCCTGCCGCGCCAGCGTTGGTGTCGCAGCTTTACCCGTGCGGCCTCCCGGCTGTTTCTGCGCCTGGCGGGTGTTCCGTTCAGTGTCACGGGACTCGAGCGCCTGCCTTCCTCCTCGGTGAGCGTGCTGGCTGCAAACCATGCCAGCTACCTCGATGGTGTCATTCTCAGCGCGGCCCTACCGCCGCAGTTCAGCTTCGTCGCCAAGCGCGAATTGGCTGGCCAGTGGATCGCCGGCCGGTTCCTGCGCAAGCTCGGCGCCCGCTTTGTCGAACGCTTCGACCTGCAGCGCAGCGCCGCAGACACCGAGCCCCTGGCCGAGGCGCTGCAGGCTGGCCAGCCCCTGGTGTTCTTTCCCGAGGGAACCTTCACCCGCGAGCCAGGATTGCGAACGTTCCATATGGGCGCCTTCGTGCTAGCTGCGCGTGCCGGCGTGCCGCTGCTGCCGGTCGCAATTTGCGGCACGCGCAAGGTGCTGCGCGACGGTCAGTGGTACCCGCGCCACGGTGCAATCCACGTCAACGTCTGTCCTCCGCTGTTGGCAGACGGGCCGGACTGGATGGAGGCAATCAAGCTGCGGGATGCGACGATAGCGGTGCTGCTAGAGCACCTGGATGAATCGGAACGAGCCCAGCGCCCAGGTTAGGCGACTACTTTGCTGCCGTCGTTTTTCCAGAGCCGTTTATAGAGTGGGCACACGTCAAAATCTAAATCCGCTGTGAGCGCCCGCTTTTGGCTGACTGCTGCCTGTCGCGAAGGGCCGAAAACGACTCAGTCACTCCGGTGCCATCATCACCACAAGCGTCATCTTGATGAGTTCTTCAATCTTATCGATGGCTTCCAGGGCACCGCGTACGTTGTTAGCGACACCGGCTGCCCCAAACTGCTCGACCCAGCCAGGCGCTATAGCGGAGGGCGGGCCTGCACCCGGCCCAGGGCGGTTTCATGCTCTGGGCGCACGTGCTGGAATGTTTCGACACACTGCTTGAAACGGGCTTTACTGGAACAAGTCGTGCGGACTATCGAGGGCTGCATGTGCTCGGCAGCCAGTACTGGCTGGATGCCGAGTTCAAAACTACACCCGTTGTGGTTGAGGAGCAGTCCTTGCCCATGTCCCGGTTTCTCTGCGCCATGCTGTTCGCGCTGCTGCTCGTCGGCTGCGCCACCACGCGCTTGCCCCACGAATTCAGCGAGGCGATACCCGCCAGCGATTCGGCGTTCGGGCGCTCGATCCAGGCTCAGGCCGCCGCGCATGAGGGGCGCTCGGGTTTTCGCTTGCTGCCCAACAGCAGTGAAGCATTCCGGGCGCGCGCGGAGTTGATCCGCAATGCACAGAAAGCCGTCGATTTGCAGTACTACATTGTGCATAACGGTTTCAGCACTCGGGCGCTGGTGCATGAAATGCTGCTGGCAGCAGATCGCGGCGTACGGGTACGCATCTTGCTCGATGACACTGCCAGCGACGGCCAGGAAGAAGTCATCGCTACCCTGGCGGTGCACCCGAACATCCAAATCCGCGTCTTCAACCCTTTGCATCTGGGGCGCAGCACCGTGGTCACTCGAACCATGGGCCGCCTGCTTGATCTTTCCCAACAACACCGACGCATGCACAACAAACTGTGGCTGGCCGACAACAGCGCAGCGATCGTCGGCGGACGCAACCTAGGGGATGAATATTTCGACGCCAGGCCCGACCACAACTTCACCGACATGGACCTGCTGGGCATCGGCCCGGTCGCCGAGCAATTGGGGCACAGCTTCGATCAGTACTGGAACAGCGCCTTGAGCCAGTCGATCAGTGACTTCCAGCTCAACAAGCCAACAGCGCAAGACTTGCTCGAAAGCCGCCAACGCCTGGAGCAATCGCTCCAGACCTCACGTATCGAGAGCAAGGCGTTGTACAACCATCTCATGACCTACCAGACTCAACCGCAACTCGAGACCTGGCGCAAGCAGCTGATCTGGGCCCATAGCAAGGCGATGTGGGACGCTCCAAGCAAGGTCCTGGCCAGCGGCGAACCGGCACGCGCGCTATTGATGGCCACACAGCTGCGGCCTGAACTCGATAGCGTCAATAGCGAGCTGATCATGATCTCGGCCTATTTCGTCCCGCAAAAGCCGGGCATGGACTATCTCCTGGGTCGTGCCGATGCCGGCGTTGATGTGCGCCTGCTGACCAATTCACTGGAGGCCACCGATGTGCCGGCGGTGCATGGCGGCTATGCACCGTATCGCAAGACTCTGCTCGAACATGGCGTGAAACTCTATGAGCTGCGGCGCCAGCCGGACGATCCCGGTCGTGGCTCCTCGTTTGGTTTCAGTGGTGGCTCTGACTCCAGCCTGCACACCAAGGCCATGATCCTGGACAGACAGAAAGTGTTCGTCGGCTCGTACAATTTCGACCCGCGTTCAGTGTTCTGGAACACTGAAGTCGGGGTGCTGGTCGATAGTCCCGAACTGGCCGGCTACGTACGCCAGCTGGCGCTTGAGGGCATGGCGCCGGCCCGGAGTTACCAGGCCCGACTGGAAAACGGCGAAATTATCTGGCTCACCGAGGACGACGACCGCCTGCATACCTTGCGCAAGGAGCCCGGCGGCAGGTGGCGCAGCTTCAAGGCCTGGCTCAGCGACAAGATCGGCCTGGAGAAAATGCTCTAGATCGAAACCCGGAGTACACCCACTGGCCTCACGCCCGCGTGTGAGCATTCAATCAGAGCGCAGGGCTTGCGTCAGGCCGCCGTGCAATAGGGACTTACAAAGAAGCCTTTCGATAAGGGTGACGCGATCAAGCTGGATGTCTTCTGACGTTTTTGTCTGCACCTGCCTGACTCAGGCGCCTTGCAGTAAACGGAGGGTACCTTATGCCCTTATTTTTGAGGGTAATGAATGAAACAAGGACAGGTTCTGCTGTTGGCTTTGTTGATGCTGTTTTTAACGGGGTGCACGACTACACCGCCAAAAGACCAAGGCAATCTCTGCAGTATTTACCGTGAGTATCCCGACTGGTATGAGGACTCGCTGCAAATGCAGAGTGAATATGGGACGCCTCTGCATGTGGCCATGGCGATCATGAAGCAGGAAAGCAGTTACGTGGCGGACGCATTGCCGCCTCGTGACTACCTGCTCTGGGTGATCCCTTGGGGGCGAGTCAGTTCGGCCTACGGTTATGCGCAGGCTCAAGACCCGGTGTGGGGTGAGTACAAGGACAATACGGGCAACGGTGGTTCGCGTGACAGTTTTGACGACGCGATCATGTTTATCGGTTGGTACACCACTGGTACCCAACGTCAGCTCGGAATCTCCAAATGGGATACCTACAATCAGTACCTGGCCTATCACGAGGGGCGTGGGGGCTTTAGCCGCAATACCTATCGCAGTAAACCCTGGCTGATGCAGGTTGCCCAGAAAGTGCAAAAGCAGTCAGAGATTTACAACGCTCAACTTAAAGTGTGTCGCCAAGAGCTGGAAGATGAACGTAGCGGGTGGTTTTAACGCATTTACGAAAAAAAACCCGCATCTCCTGGGGGAAGATGCGGGGAAAAGTATTACACATGGTGAGGAAGGTCGGCCTCCTCGAAAGCAGACTGGCTGTATTCGAAGCGTCCGTTAAAGGTGTCACCTGTAAACCTCACCTTGGCCAACGCCCCCTCGACGCATATTTAAAGTCGAGGGAGAGGGGCGAGCGAAATCAATAATTATCAAAGACAGATTAATAAATACGGATATGACGTCGTGGATAGCCTCATCGGTGATGGCGTCGCGAGGTCAAGCCTGTTCCAAAAGAAGTCTGGCGGTGCTGATAGGCAAGGGGTGAGGTGCATTGATCCGGCCTTCCAATCTGATCACGAACGCCAAGGCCTCTGCGTAGCTGCGAAACTCAACGCACCACGCGTTCATCCATACATTCCAGCCTTCCGGTTTGCTCGCCTTCTCGATTTTTATCAGCATCCTGGAATCCCTCCATGTGGTGGTTTAGCCTTGTCTCGAACCGGGGAAAACCGAAGTGCGGTGTGTGAATGTTTGTCTGCGTGGCCTGGGTGACGACGCGGGACAAAACAGTAAATCTGCTCAGGAAAGTCAGCCTCTGCAAATGCGGTTTTGATGGCAGTCGAAGCTTTCGTCAAAAACGTCACCTGCGGGCCCTGCCATGGCTAACCCTCCTCTTGGCACATTTAAAGCCGATAGAGGGGAGTGTTTGGAAATTAATAATTATCAAAAATGGATTTACGGCGGCGGGGGGGGATTCAGACGATGGAACCGTGTTTGCGTTCGATTGGGCATTCTCTAAAGCAAGGGCTTGCAAGCGAAAGCGGATGCAAGCCCTTGTTTTTTTCTATTCCATTATTTCTATCTTGATCGTGATTGCCTGATGCTTTTCAGGACGTCGGGTCTGCCTTGCGGCGATCGCTGCCGGCCGGGTTGCCGGTATCGATCAGCCTTCTTTCCAGCAGTACGTTTTCCAGGGCCTGGCGGTCTGACGGGTTCATCTGATGTTCTCGCTCCTTGAGTTCCAACAGGATCGGGGTCGACCACTGGCGGTAGGTTTGTTCAGCACTACGATTGAGTGACATGGGTTCCTCCTTGATCAGGCTCCTGCCAATAAAGGCGCCGCACTTCGATACGCCAAAAAACCCTAGTCGACGAAGCCTGTTCCCGCCACTGCTTTACGTCGGACGGCCATTGCCCCAGATGCCCGTAGCGGCAGTGCGCCGTACGTAGTCGCCAAAGTCGCGCGCCGGCCGTCCCAACGCCCGCTGTACACCATCGGCCACGGGTGTGTTGCGCCCGTCCAGCACAGTCGTGAAGAGATACAACACCAGGTCGATCAACGCTGGGGGAAGCTGTTCCTGTTCCATTGCCTGTCGATACGCGTCCGCCGGTACGGCCACCAATTCGATGTTGCGACCGGTGGCGCAAGCAATCTCGGTCACGGCCTGGGCAAAGGTCAACGCCCGAGGGCCGGTAAGTTCATAGAGCTGGTTGGTGTGTCCGGGTTGGGTCAGTGCCGCGACGGCACACTCGGCGATGTCTTCTGCATCGACAAAGGGCTCGGCGACCTGGCCGACGGGGAGTGCAAGCTCACCTTGCACAATGGGTTCAAGAAAGTGTGCCTCGCTGAAATTCTGGCAGAACCAACTGGCCCGCAGAATCGTCCAGTCAATCCCGCTGTCCTGTACGACGCGTTCGGCCTGTTGCGCTTCAACTTCGCCGCGCCCGGATAACAAGACCAGTTTGCGGACGCCGCTTTTCACCGCCAGGTCGGTGAACGCCTGGATGGTTTCAACGGCGCCTGGAACGGCGAGGTCCGGTTGAAAGGAAATGTAGACGCAATGAACGCCATCGATCACGGCGTCCCAGGTCGATCGATCTTCCCAGTCGAAGGGTGGATTGGCGTCCCGCGAACCCCGGCGAACGGGCAGGCCGGCAGCCTCGAGCCGTTGTGTGATGCGCCGTCCGGTTTTGCCGGTGGCGCCGAGGACCAGCGTGATGGGTTGGGCCGTTTTCATCGCGTTCATCTCCATCGATTAATGTGAGTGATGCTCATGTTTAAAAGATGATAGATGCTCATGTTTCACCGTCAACCCATCAGATCGAATTCCCCGACGTGCGGCATCTGTTGTTGGGCGTAGGGAATGGCGATGCTAAGGTGAGTACATGTCACGTTTTTGATCGGGAACTCACTCGTGCGCAAGAAAACCTCTGAAACCCTCGAACAGCCTGCTGCACAAGCGGTTCGACGCAATCCCACGCAACAGCGCAGCCGCGATCGTCAGGAGCGGATTCTGGCCATGGCCACTCAATTGATCGCGGACAAGGGCAGCGATCAACTCAAGATGAGTGAAATCGCCGAGCGCTCCGAGATCTCGATCGGTTCTCTTTATCAGTATTTCCCTGACAAGAGTTCCGTGATCCGTACGCTGGCTGAGCGCTATAACGCTGAAAGCCGTCGTTGCATTGCCGAGGCAATGGAGGCTGTCGAGGATGCCCGGGGCTTGCGCGCCGCCTATTCGCAGTTGCTCGATCAGTATTACGAGATCGTGATGGCGACACCGGTGATGCGTGACATCTGGTCCGGTATGCAGGCCGACAAGCAGTTGTTGCAGTTGGAACTGGGGGAGAGTCGGGTTGCCGGAGCCATGCTGGCCCAGGCGATGCTGCGCGTGTATCCCGACTGCGACGAGCAACAGGTCGAGGAGTCCGCGTTTTTGATCTGGCACCTGGGCGAGGCGACCATGCGGTTGGCGGTCACTTGTGCACCCGTTGAGGGGCGAGCACTGGTCGAGGCGTTCAAGCGCATGTCCCTGCGCGAGATCATGGAGCCCGCGCGCAGGGACATCGTCTTGCCGTAAAAACCTGACGGCGACTTCATGCTCCCTAAACGAAGGGTTGGCCGCCAAAGCCACGGGGCAGTCGTTGCAGGCCGGCCATCGCGGTCAGCCGCTCGGTCCAGGCTGAACGCCAGTCATTGGCGGTGTGCACGGCTTTGGCTTTGCGTGCTGCGCGGCGGGCAGCGTTGCGCTCAGCCTTGCGGGCTTCTTTGTAGGCGTCGGTGTTTCGGCAGCTTCGGCATTTCACCCGGTTGAGTTCGCGGGTCGATACGAGGTTGTTGCCGTGGTGACCGCAGGCCAGGTGCCCGCTGACTTTGAAATGAGTGACCATTGGAACGTCTCCTTCGTGACGTGTGAGCGGTTGACTCCACGTGAGCGGGGACGTTCGATTGGTTTTGCGCAACAAAAAATCCCGGTTCCAGGCCGGGTTGTGAGAAGGGATGGAAATCCGGCAGGCAGCCAAGGGTGTGGAGACGTACGGTCACCGATCATGCTGCCCGAATAGGGCCTTTTCCCGCACCGCGAATCCGTGACGGATCATCTGAACCGGGGCAGAGGCCGGTCGACAGGCTTGAGAGACGACAGCGTGTGCCGGATCAGCGGCGTGTCCTTCTCAATGTCGTTCAGGCGATCACGAATTCTGAGGGCGGTGGGGTGTCCGCCTTGATGATCGACCCAGTCGGCGATTTCCTTGCAGGCTGCGGCCAGGCGAGCCTGACGGGAGTCCAGCAAAGTGAGCAGGGTGGTGATGGACTCTTTTTCGGACATGGGAAGCACCTCCGTTCAAGAAACCTGGGTGTGGCAGCAAAAAGCCCGCCTGGGGCGAGCTTTCTGCCGAAAGGGTTACTGATCCTTCAACTATCTCAGTATAGACCCGTTAAAAAATGGTGACGAGCCGTCAACTTTGTCGGGCTGTCACTTGTGATTGAGCGTTCAACTGACGGCAAACACGCACAGCGTCTTCTTCACTATCGTAGCCATCTCCGATGAAGCCTTGGGTGCGGGTATCGGCGATGCGGTACCAGACTGCGGCATCCGGTGGCAGGTGGTCATATTCACCCGCACGGCGACCATGGATGATGATCTTTTTGCAATGCTTCACGACGAAAATGTCTTCCATGGCGTCTCCGCAGCGGATACGTGTTCAGTTCAACTATAGAAGCCATTGGTGATCGTGCAAAAAACAGGCAGGTCAATTCGTCGATTCAGGCGCTGCCAGCGTTTTCTGCAGAAAGTTCGCCAGCCCGACTTCCTCGGCCGAGAGTCCCTTGCGCGCTCTCGGCCTGGGCAGTTGCGCCAAAGCGCCCAGAGGGAAGCCATCCAGCACCGCCGGGTGGATATAGCACTTGCGGCACACCGCCGGGGTGTTGCCCAGCTGCCTGGCAACGTCCTTGACCATCTCCACCAGGTGCCGCCTGGCGTCTGTTTCAGGCTCCCAATGCCGCTTGCGCAGTATCGCCAGAGCCAGAACGCTGCCAGCCCAGGTGCGGTAGTCCTTGGCGGTGAAATCGGTGCCGCTGAGCGTTTGCAAATAGCTGTTGATGTCGGATGAAGTGACGGTGTGCCGGTCACCGTTTTCATCCAGATACTGAAACAGGTTCTGCCCGGGTATTTCCTGGCAGCGCTTGATGATCCGGGCCAGTCGGCGGTCTTTCACGGTGATCTGGTGTTCGACGCCACTTTTGCCGCGGAACTGGAACAGGATGGCACTGCCGTTGATCTCTACATGGCGGCTGCGCAAGGTCGTCAGGCCGTAGGAACGGTTGTCCCGGGCATATTGGCTGTTGCCGATGCGGATCAGCGTCGAGTCGAGCAGGGTAATGACCGTGGCCATGACTTTGTCGCGACTGAATCCCGGTGCCGCCAATACGGCTTCCAGCCGTTGGCGCAGTTTCGGCAAGGCCAGCCCGAATTCACGCAGGCGCAAGTACTTGTCGGCGTCACGCACCTCCCGCCAGCGGGGGTGATAACGGTATTGCTTGCGACCCCGGGCGTCGTGGCCGGTGGCCTGCAGATGCCCGCGTGGATCGGCGCAAATCCACACCTTGGTATAGGCGGGCGGCACCGCGAGGGTGTTGAGGCGTTCGATTGCGTCGGGGTCGGTGATGCGCTGACCGGCCGGGTCGAAATAGGCGAATTTTCCGCGCAGTTTCCTGCGGGTGATGCCCGGCTGGGTGTCATCGACATAATGCAGGTCAGGTGGCAGTCCATCGGACATGACAAGCGTCCTGGGCAAGGAGTTACGGGGCGTTACAGCCATTGACCTCGCTCCGGTGCAGTCGTGCCTTCGGATTTACGCCAGCACCGCGACCGCTTTGATTTGTGCCCACAGTGGCTGGCCGGGATGGATGTTCAGTTGATCACGGGAATAACGCGTGATCCGCGCAAGCAATGGCGTGCCGGCAGCGTCCAGGCGAATCAGCACATGGGCGGCGTTGTCGGCGCTCATTTCGCTGACCACAGTGACCGGCAGGCGATTGAGAATGCTGCTTTGCCCGGTATTGTCCAGGCTCAGGCTCACATCCCGCGCCTGGACCTTGCAGCGCAGTGCCTGGCCCGCATCCAGTGGCGTATGAGGCACACGGATGTTGAGGGTAGTGTCGGGCAATTGCAGGCTCAGCAATTGATAGTCGGCGTCATAAGCGCTGACGCGACCTTCGATCACCACACCCGCGTCATCCCCCATTGCCAGCGGCAAGTCGAGGCGTGCCAGGGTCTGGCCGATCGGGCCGCTGGCCAGTGCCCTGCCGTTGCTGAGCAACACGATATGGTCGGCCAGCCGCGCAACTTCATCCTGGGAGTGGCTGACGTACAGCACCGGGATGTCGAGTTCGTCGTGCAGGCGTTGCAAGTAGGGCAGGATTTCACCTTTGCGTTGGGCATCCAGGGCCGCCAGAGGTTCGTCCATCAACAACAGTTTCGGGCTGGTGAGCAAGGCGCGGGCGATGCCGACGCGCTGTCGCTCACCGCCTGAAAGGTGTTGCGGGTGCCGGTCCAGCAAATGGCTGATGCCCAGCAACTCGGTGGCGTGGGCCATGTCGACCCGACGCTGCGGCTTGGGGATGCGCTTGAGGCCGAATGCCAGGTTGGCCAGCACCGACAGATGAGGAAACAGGCTGGCTTCCTGGAACACATAGCCCAGCGCGCGCTTGTGCGGCGCGACGAAGATCCGGTTGTCGCTGTCTTGCCAGACTTCATCGTTAACCTGGACAAAGCCTTGCTCGGCCCGTTCCAGGCCGGCGATGCAGCGCAGGCAAGTGGTCTTGCCAGAGCCGGAGTGGCCGTAAAGCGCAGTGACGCCACGGCCAGGCACCTGCAGATCGACGTCCAGGGCGAAGCCCGAATAACGTAGTTTCAGACGCATTTGAATCATCGGTCAGCTCCAGCCCGCTTTGGTTTTACGACTGGAATACAGCGCCAGCAGGACGACAAACGAGAACACCAGCATTGCCCCGGCCAGCCAATGGGCCTGGGCATACTCCATGGCTTCGACGTGATCGTAGATCTGCACCGAGACCACGCGGGTCTTCTCGGGAATGTTGCCGCCGATCATCAGCACCACGCCGAACTCGCCGACGGTGTGGGCAAAGCCGAGAATGGCCGCGGTAATGAATCCGGGGCGGGCCAGGGGCAGTGTCACGCTGAAAAAGGTATCCCAGGGATTGGCCCGCAAGGTCGCGGCCACTTCGAGCGGGCGCGTGCCAATCGAGGAAAAAGCGTTTTGTAGCGGCTGGACCACAAACGGCATCGAATACAGCACCGAACCGATGACCAGCCCCGCAAAACTGAACGTGAGGGTGCCAAGGCCCAGTGATTGGGTGAGCTGGCCAAGGTACCCGTGAGGGCCGAGGGCCAGCAACAGATAGAAACCAATCACCGTCGGTGGCAGCACCAGGGGCAGGGCGACAATCGCCCCGACCGGACCGCGCAACCAGGAGCGGGTGCGCGACAGCCATAACGCAATCGGAGTGCCGACAATCAGCAGGATGACGGTCGTCAGGGACGCCAGTTTCAGGGTCAGCCAGATGGCGGAAAAATCGGCACTCGATAGCGACATTTAGATTTCGTAACCGTAGGACTTGATGACAGCTGCCGCTTTCGGCCCCTTGAGGTAGTCAACCAGTGCCTTGGCGGCCGGGTTGTCCTTGCCCTTGTTGAGAATCACCGCGTCTTGCTTGATCGGGTCGTGCAGGCTGGCGGGAACGATCCAGGCCGAACCGCTGGTGATCTTGCCGTCCTTGTAGATCTGCGACAGGGCGACAAAACCCAACTCGGCATTGCCGGTGGAGACGAACTGGTAGGCCTGGCTGATGTTCTGGCCTTCGACGATCTTGTCCTTGACCTTGTCGGTCAAACCTTCCCTGGCCAGTACCTGGGTCGCCGCCAGGCCATAAGG
This sequence comes from Pseudomonas sp. GW823-FHT02E01, assembly GCF_058797535.1. Lineage (NCBI taxonomy): Bacteria > Pseudomonadati > Pseudomonadota > Gammaproteobacteria > Pseudomonadales > Pseudomonadaceae > Pseudomonas > Pseudomonas sp. GW823-FHT02E01. Next base: position 165,225 of record NZ_JBXAJS010000010.1, read on the forward strand.
CGCGGCTTTGGGGTTGGCGATGGACAGGTGCTGGTATTCGTTCTTTTTCAGCACATCGCCCTTGGCATCGACGTAGCCTTCTTTGGCCGACCACAGCGCCAGCGTACCGACGGCGTAGGTGAAGCGCGAACCCTTGACGGAGTCGCCTTCGGCTTCAAGCTTTTTCGGGGTGCTGTCGTCTGCCGAGAGGAACACTTCGAACGGCGCGCCGTTTTTGATCTGGGTGTAGAACTGGCCGGTGGCGCCAAAGGAGGCGACCAGTTTATGCCCGGTGTCTTTTTCGAAATCAGCGGCGATGGCCTGGATGGGGGCGGTGAAGTTGGCGGCGACGGCCACCTGGACTTCGTCCGCCTGGGCTGAGCCGAAGGCGAATACGGCGAGAAGGCTCGCCAGGCAGGTCGGGGCAAAACGTGAGGCAAGAATGGTCATGAAACGGCTCCGTTAAAGGCAATGGCGGCAGGTTAATCGTTATGTACAAAAATATATAGCGAATTGCCTTTGAACGGAATGTGTTGCCGCAAAATTGTATACAATTTTAATGAGAGTGATGCTCAGGGACGACCCAGCAGTCTCGCTAATCCTTCTTCAGCCAGCTTTCTAGTCAGTGCTTCGGTGGTCAATTCGACCCCGAGGGTAAATGCCTGGCCGGCCCAGAGGTTGCTGAAGTCCGCTTCACCTTTGGCCCGCAACGGCATCAGCGCGCCACCGGCAAGGGGGAAGGCCGGGGCCTTGGCGCTCATGGGCCCCAGCTCACGCATCACCCGATTGAGGATGCCCCGGGCCGGGCGGCCGGTGAACACGTTGGTGACGGCCGTCTCGCTTTCCCGGGCGGTTCGCAAGGCTTTGTGATGGGAAGGGCTGACCTTGGCCTCTGGCGTGAACAGGTACGCCGTACCCACCTGCACCGCCGAAGCACCGAGCATGAAGGCCGCGGCGACGCCTCGTGCGTCAGCGATGCCGCCGGCGGCAATCACCGGCACCTTCACCGCATCGACGACTTGGGGCACCAGGGCGAAAGTCCCCACCTGACTGCTCAGGTCATCGCTGAGAAACATTCCGCGATGGCCCCCGGCTTCGTAGCCCATGGCAATGATTGCATCACAACCATGCTGTTCCAGCCACACGGCTTCTGCGACGGTGGTGGCCGAGGACAGCACCTTCGCGCCGGTGGCTTTGACCCGGTCGAGCAGGGATTTTTCCGGCAGGCCAAAGTGGAAACTCACCACTTCAGGGCGAAACGCTTCGACCACTTCGCAGGCCGCATTATCGAACGGCGCCCGGTTGGACACCGGCGTCGGCGCATCGAAGTCGGCGCCGAGCTCCTGGTAGTAAGGTTGCAGCAGGTTTTTCCAGTCCTGCGCGCGTTGCTCATCCGGAGCCGGAGGCTGATGACAGAAGAAGTTGACGTTGATCGGGCGCCGGGTGTGTTGGCGGATGGTTTTGAGCTCGTCGCGCAGTTGATCCGTGCTGAGCATCGCCGCTGGCATCGAGCCCAGGCCGCCGGCATTGCAGGTTGCAATCACCATGGAAGAGTTTGTGGCACCGGCCATCGGCCCCTGAATGATCGGCAGTTCGATCCCGAGCAGGTCAAGAATGCGGGTATCTGGCCATTGGTTCATGTGCTGTGTTCTCCGACGTTGAATCCGGGTAGGGGCGGTAGAACAGGATTTGTAACGCAACGACTGGCGCAAGGCCAGTCGTCATTTCGGCGGGTGAGGCTTATGTGTTATTTCAATTGCACCACCCACAGACTGATTCCATTGAGAGGCCGTAATGTTCAAAGGCATTTTGATCGACAAAGACGACAGCGGTTACCGGGCCACACTGCAAGAGATCCAGGACGATCAGTTACCCGAGGGCAATGTCACGGTGCGTGTGGCCTACAGCACGCTGAACTTCAAGGATGGCCTGGCGATTACCGGCAACAGTCCGGTGGTGCGCAAATTCCCGATGGTGCCGGGGATCGACCTGGCCGGTGTCGTCGAAGTCAGCGGGCATCCGGACTACAAGGTCGGTGACCAGGTCCTGCTCAATGGCTGGGGCGTGGGTGAAGGGCATTGGGGGGGATTGGCGCAGAAGGCTCGCCTGAACGGTGACTGGCTGATCCCGCTGCCCAAGGCGTTTACCGCGGCTCAGGCGATGGCCATCGGTACGGCGGGCTACACGGCCATGCTGTGCATCCTGGCACTGGAGCACAACGGCGTGACGCCCGGGCAGGGTGACATTCTGGTGACTGGCGCCAACGGTGGCGTCGGCAGTTTTGCCATCGCCTTGCTGAGCAGGCTCGGCTACCGGGTGGTCGCGTCCACCGGACGGACCTCGGAGCACGACTACCTGACGCAACTGGGCGCCAGCGAAATCATAGATCGCGCCACCTTGTCCGCGCCGGGCAAGCCGTTGGCCAAGGAGCGCTGGGCGGCCGTCATCGACTCGGTCGGCAGCCACACCCTGGCCAATGCGTGCGCCAGCACCCAGGCCAACGGCACCGTCGCGGCCTGCGGTCTGGCCCAGGGCATGGACTTTCCCGCATCCGTTGCGCCGTTCATCTTGCGCGGCGTGACCCTGGCTGGCATCAACAGCGTGACCCAGCCCAAAGCCAAGCGCGTGGAAGCCTGGAATCGCCTGGCCCGGGATCTGGACTTCAATCTGTTGCCGCTGATCAGTCACGAAATAGGCTTGAGCGAAGCCATCGAAGCCGCGCCACGCTTGCTTGCCGGGCAGTTGCGCGGGCGAGTGGTGGTGGATGTGAACCGCTGATCACTGCGATTCGCGCTGCAGCAATTGACGTTTGCGCTCGACACCCCAGCGATAGCCCGACAGATTGCCATCGCTGCGCACCACGCGATGGCAAGGGATCGCCACGGCCAGGCTGTTCGCGCCACAGGCCTGAGCCACGGCGCGAACGGCTTTTGGTTGACCGATGCGTTGGGCGACATCGGCGTAGCTGGCAGTGCTGCCCACGGGAATCTCCCGCAGCGCTTGCCAGACACGCTCCTGAAACGCCGTGCCGCGTACGTCCAGCGGCAAATCAAGGCCAATGGCCGGCGCCTCGATAAAGCCGACGACCCGGGCAATCAATTGCTCGAACTCATGATCGGCACCGATCAGGTTGGCGCGGCGGAATTTGTCTTGCAGATCACAGACCAGTTGGTGCGGATCATCACCCAGCAGGATCGCACAGACCCCACGCTCACTCTGCGCCACCAGAATCGCGCCCAGCGAACACTGGCCGACGGCGAAACGAATGTCGTTGTTTTGACCGGCCGCGCGGTAGTCCCCGGGTTTCATTCCCAGCAGTTGGTCTGCCGCTTCATAAAACCGGCTGTTGGAGTTGAAGCCGGCGTCATACAGGGCATCGGTCACCGAGCCGCCGTGCGCCAGTCGCTCGCGTACCTTGCGTGAACGATGGGCATCGGCGTAGCCCTTGGGCGTCAGGCCGGTGACGGCTTTGAACACGCGATGGAAATGGAAGCTGCTCAGGCCCGCCGCCTCGGCCAATTCGCCCAGGGCGGGCAGCGTTTGCGCGCTTTCGATCTGGCGGCACGCGGCGGCGACGGTGGCGGCATGTTGCGCGGCGAGTTCGCTCTGATCCTTCGTCGCGCGTTTGCTCGGACGATAACCTGCGGCCCGGGCCTGCTCGGCGCTATCGAAGAATTCGACATTGTGTGGCTTGGGCAAGCGCGCGAGGCTGCTGGGGTTGCAGTAGATGCCTGTGGTCTTCACGGCATAGACAAACTGCCCGTCAGCCTTGGAGTCGCGCGCAACCACGGCGGCCCAGCGCGGATCGTTTTCAGTGGCGATTTTGGTCGATCGGGTTGTCATGGCGTCACGTCCATTGAGGGGTTGCCTGCACATTAACCGTGGGGCAGTTGCCACACACTCCGGCGCTTGCGGTCAAATTCGAAGGCTTTATCCGGCGGTACGGAAGGTGAAGTTGATGCGTTGCTCGCCCAGTTTCGGATGATGGCCGTCCTTGATCGGCAACACGCCGTGATAACGCAGGCGATCCACGCCACCCCAGACCACGATGTCGCCATGGAACAGGGGAACGCGCTGACTTTTGTCGCTGCGTGCAAAACCGCCGAACAGGAACATCGCCGGCAAACCCAGGGATACCGAAACGATGGGGGCGGCGTAGGAATGTTCGTCCTTATCCTGATGCAATGACATTTTTGCCCCGGGGATATAACGGTTGATCAGGCAGGAATCCGGCGCAAAACCGGTGAACCCTGCTGCCTGTGCCGCCGCTTGCGCCAGTTGGAAAAACACCTCGGGCATCATTGGCCAAGGCTTTGCGGTGTCTGGATCGAGGCGGGTGTACCGATAACCGCTGCGGTCAGTGGTCCAGCCGAATTGGCCACAACTGCTCAGGGCGACCGACATGGTGAAACCGCCGGGTGTGACCATCTGCCGAAACGGCGCGGCCGCCAGCACTTCTTCCAGGGCAGGCAGCAAACGCTCCAGCCAGGGCAGGGCGAAGCCTCTAAGCACGTAGGACTGTTCGCCGATCTGCTCGCGCCTGGGCTGTTGCTCGGGTTCTGCATCGGTAAATAGATCGAAAGTCTGCGGATTCATGGGTTCATGACGCATCGTGAAAGATGATTCCAAGGGTATGCCGATTACCGCTGTGCAGGCGACTCACGCCGTGACGCAGGGTAACGCGGTAGTAACCGCGAGTGCCTTTGACCGGACGCTGGTTGACCGCAAAGATCAGCCCGTCGCCTTTCTTCAGATCGATGACCATCGGGCGTGACTGCATTCGCGGGCGCTGTTCAGTCAGGACAAATTCGCCGCCGGTGAAGTCTTGATCCGGGTCTGACAGCAGGATCGCCACTTGCAGTGGGAAAATGTGCTCACCGTACAGATCCTGATGCAAGCAGTTGTAGTCCTGCGGACCATATTGCAGCAACAAGGGTGTCGGACGGTTCTGACCAGCGGCATGGCAGCGATCAAGGAAGGCTGGAAGGGTTTCAGGAAAACGCTCCGGCAAGCCCATCTGTTCATGCCAGCGATTGGCGATGGGCACCAGTCGTGGGTAGAGCGCGCTGCGTAAGCGGGCCACGAGTTCCGGTAAGGGGTAGTTGAAATACTTGTACTCGCCTCGGCCGAACCCGTGGCGAGCCATCACCACGTGGGAGCGAAAAAGTTCGGTGCGAGGGTACCAGGCGCTGACCTGCCCGCAAGCCTTGGGACTCAGCAGTGACGGGATGACGGCGCAGCCGTCCTGATCAAGTTGCTGCTCCAGCCGGGGCCAGTCCAGCCTGTCCAGATATTGCTCGCTCATTGCCGGGCCTCTTGTTATGGAGGTGGTCAGTCTGCAAGGCAAAAATAAAACTGGCACTCCGCTGCTTGCGGTCGAACTGCGAGCGGGAGCCGACGTCCATTGTCGCTCCGGATCGTGTTACAACGCTTTGCTGACGCTGATGTCGCTGATGACGTCGTCCTGTCCATGAATGGCATCCAGCGCCGCCTTGGCTTCTTCCTGGGTGCCGTTTTCAAGCTGGGCAAACTCGAAGCGGCGCTCACCGTTGAGTTTGTATTTGATGACGTACTTGGTCGTTTGGGCCACGGTTGTATCTGCCTGTCTTGTGTTTCGGGTTCGCTGATCAGCTCAGTTTCGTGCTGGAGCGGCGAATGATTTTGATCGAGTGCGTCAGGGTAGGTTTGCGCGTCACGCTGATAGCGCGGCGGTTGACGGTGTCGATCGTGATGTTCCAGAAACCGGTGCTCGGGGCTGTGATGCGGGCTGGAAACGTGTCGAATGCACCGCCGTGATAGGTGTGACGACCGCCATTCTTGAAGCTGCGGAAGTTGGCGTCGTTCATCAAGCGGATGTTGCACATTTGGGAGCATTGAATGACGACGATGTCGTCTTCATTGAGGTGCTCGCGCTGATGGATAAATTTCATGAGGCGCCTCCAGAAGGGCTTTTTCTACAAAATCAAAACGATAGCATGGGCGATAGGCGCAGTTTATCAGCCCGAACGCCTTATTATCCGACCGCTTCGACAATAAAAAACGCTTATTTCACATTTGATGAGCGATAAAGCAGTTTGTCTCGGAGAAAAATCGCAGTTGCGCTGTCCGAGGGTCTTTAATGGAGGTTTGGTATGAAGTGGGGTTTGTGGTTGTTGCCGATGGCATTGACGATCAGTGGTTGCGCGAACGTCTCGGACATCAACGAGTCCTTGCCGACGATGAACGTGATTTCTGGCAAGAAGCCCCATGAATACGCGCAATGCCTGAGCGAAAAACTGGCCGATAGCCGAGGCGCCTTGCAGATCCAGTCGCACAAGGATGGCTTGCGCGTGATCGTGCCGCTCAAGTTTTCCGTGGGGCCATCTGCCGTGTTTGACATCGAAGAACGCTCCGGCGGCAGCAGCATCAAGCTGCACGAGAGCATGTCCAATGTCCCGGTGCGGCCAAAGGATGTGCAGAAGGCTGCCAACGAGTGCATTTCCGGCTGATAGACTATCGACCATCAGCACCGATGCCGCCAAAGCCCTGCTTTGGCGGCATCGTTATTTCTGGAGTCAAACATGAAGCGAGAGCAGGTCCGGGAGCGGCATGCAGAGGGTTTAATCTCTGCCACCCATGTGATTCAGAATCCGGCGGAGCTGGGGGAATGGATCGTGTTTTTCAAGAAAAGCGCCGGGCGCAGCTATTTCCTGGTGGATGACAATGATGAAGTCGAGTCCTTCAGCCGCCTTGATGATCTGATCGATACCGTGCGCGGGCTTGGAATCAAATTCGCCGAAATCCATATGTAGGGCGCGGCGCGTTACCTGCAGATCACCACGACGTTGCGGCTCTTGTAGTTACCGACGTCGGCGCCGAGGGTCTTTTCGCTCTCCTTGAGCGAGGGGGTGCCATCGGTTCCGACAATCTTGTAGCCGGTGCCCGCGCAGGACGCATCGGCCTTTTCGTAGCACGCCGCCCAAGAGTTGGCTTCCCCGGAGCAGTCAATCGATAGACCTTGCTCTCCGTTAGCCAGGTAGGTTTGTTCCGACGTTGCGCAGCCGCTCAGGGCCAATACCGTCAGCAAAGGCAAAACTTTATTCATGGCTTGATCATCGTCAGGGGGGTGGGCTAAGGCTGAGACAGCGCCGGATTCAAAAGGTTATAGCCAAAGGCCACTTCTTTTTCGGTATTCATAAAAAAGCCCTGCGCCATGGCAGGGCTTTTCGCATCGGGCGTCGATCAGCTCTTGTCTTTGCCGCGTCGCTTGGGTTCCGGGTGCTCAAGTTCCAGCACCGAGGCCACTTCGGTTGCCAGGGCTTCGGAAGGGAAAGGCCCGGCGATATTTTCACCGGCGACACTGGCCACCCACCATTGGCCGTCTTTCTCCTGATTGATCAGGAATCCGTTGACGCTTTTTACTGCCGACATCTACTTGCCTCGTTGTCTGGTTCAATCGCGCCATGATACCGCCAAACACACTCAAGGGGTGCCGATGGGCGTATGGTGATGGGTTCCGGGCGGTAGAAACCGTGCATTTGCGCAAGTCTCTGCTATGCATAAGAGGCTGCGCAGCGACCTGCGCACTCCCGCAGGGAACTATCGGCAAGAATATTTCTCTATGTTGGCATCGGTTAGCCAGCGCGGGGCATTGTAAGGTGCACGCCGCCTGATTAGACTGCGCCGAAACTCGTACACACAGCCCTTTCAAGGACTTATATGATCAAGAAATGCTTGTTCCCAGCAGCCGGTTACGGTACTCGCTTCCTGCCAGCGACTAAAGCCATGCCCAAAGAAATGCTGCCGGTGGTGAACAAGCCACTGATCCAGTACGGCGTCGAAGAAGCACTGGATGCCGGCTTGACCGAAATCTCCATCGTCACCGGTCGCGGCAAGCGCGCCCTGGAAGACCACTTCGACATCAGCTACGAGCTGGAAAACCAGATCAAGGGCACCGACAAGGAGAAATACCTGGTCGGCATCCGCAAGCTGCTCGACGAGTGCTCGTTCTCCTACACCCGCCAGACCGAAATGAAAGGCCTGGGCCACGCGATCCTCACCGGCCGTCCACTGATCGGTGACGAACCGTTCGCCGTGGTGCTGGCGGACGACCTGTGCGTCAACCTCGAAGGCGACGGCGTTCTGACCCAGATGGTCAAGCTGTACAAGCAGTTCCGCTGCTCGATCGTGGCCATCCAGGAAGTCGATCCGTCCGAGACCAACAAGTACGGCGTAATCGCCGGCGAGATGATCCGCGACGACATCTACCGCGTACACAGCATGGTTGAAAAACCAAAGCCGGAAGACGCACCGTCGAACCTGGCCATCATCGGCCGCTACATCCTGACCCCGGACATCTTCGACCTGATCGAACAGACCGAGCCAGGCAAGGGCGGCGAAATCCAGATCACCGACGCCCTGATGAAACAGGCCCAGAACGGCTGCGTGATGGCCTACAAGTTCAAGGGCAAGCGTTTCGACTGCGGCGGCGCCGAAGGCTACATCGACGCGACCAACTTCTGCTTCGAGAACTTCTACAAGACGGGCAAGGCGTACTGATAGCCTGAGTTGCTCGTGTTGGAAATCGAACTCCGCTCTGTGTAAAAAACACAGGTGAGGGATAAAGCAAACGCCCCGACTTCGTTCGGGGCGTTTGCTTTTGTGTAGGAAAATGTACGCAGGGGGGGCGCAAAGGTAGGTATCGCCTGACATCCATCGGTAGGCGTTGCGAAGGAAAATCCTGATTTGTTAATTGCAGGGATAAACGATGGTTGTTGCGGCTAAAAACCTCTGTATTAAATGGGATATACCAGAGCCGGTTTGCTCGGCGTGACTAATGTCACGTCAAGGGCGCGCTTAAAGTCGCTGGGGTTTATAAGGAAATGGAGTTTCGTGAATGGCGTTAACAGGATGCGTAACCCTAAAACGATGGTTGGCTCTAAGCGTACTGATGCTACCGGTATTGCTGGTGACAGTTGACAATACGGTGCTTGGGTTCGCGTTACCAAAGATTGCCGAGGCCCTGCGTCCGAGTGCTAGTCAGCAGTTGTGGATGATCGACGCTTATTCGCTGGTATTGGCGGGGTTGCTGGTGTCGATGGGGAGTCTGGGAGATCGAGTCGGTCATCGTAAGTTGTTGCTGGCCGGGTCCTTGGGCTTTGCGATTGTGTCGGTGCTAACCGCGTATTCCGATACCGCTACGCAACTGATTGCCGGGCGGGCTTGTATGGGCATTTTCGGTGCAATGCTGATGCCCTCAACGTTGGCGCTGATACGTTCGGTATTCAAGGACCGAGAGGAACGCAGACTGGCGGTCGCAATCTGGGCAACGACGTTGACGGTCGGCTCGGCACTCGGACCTTTGGTGGGCGGGGTGTTGCTGGAGTTCTTCAGCTGGGGGTCGATTTTCCTGTTGGCGGTGCCCGTGCTGGTGCCACTGCTGGTGTTGGGGCCACTGTTGTTGCCTGAATCCGAGCGAGATGCTTCAGGGCCGTTGGATCCGATAAGCATCCTGCAATCAATGGTAGCCCTTGGTGCCATTGTTTACGGCATTAAACACAGCGCCAGTAATGGTATCGACTGGATGGCGCTGACAGCATTTGCATTAGGTGCAGTTGCGGGCTGGATGTTTGTGCGTCGACAGTTACGTTTGCCAGTGCCGCTGATGGACCTGAGTCTGTTCCGCAGTGGCACCTTTAGCGGCTCTGTGGTGATCAATTTGATGAGTCTCGCGTTTCTCGTCGGCTTCGTATTCTTTACCACTCAGTTTCTGCAGATCGTTCTACAGATGTCGCCCTTGAGTGCTAGCCTCGCGTTGGTTCCTGGTCAGGTCATGGCGATTGTAGTGGGGATTGCGGTCGTGCCTGTCGCACAGCGATTACAGGTGCATGTGCTGATACCGATTCTGATGGCGTTTGCTGGAGCGGCGTTTTTGCTGGTCGCCAGCATGGGCAGTAACCTGACCGTTCTAGTGGTGGCTTTTGCCTTGCTGAACATTGGCGTGGGTGCGATCGCGACGGTGTCCAATGATGTGATTTTGTCAGCCGCACCACCGGCAAAGGCGGGCGCCGCGTCTGCCATTAGCGAAACGGCCTATGAAGTGGGTGTAGTTTTGGGGACGACAGTGCTCGGCGGTGTCGTCACTGCCTACTATCGCGGTGTATTGCAGCTTCCGGGGTTCCTGAGCGAATTGCAGATGATGCTGGCGAGAGAGACGCTGTCTGGCGCCTATCATGTGGCGGCAGACTTGTCGGGTGATCAAGCAAGGGAATTGATGGCGCAGGCGGGAAGGGCATTCGAAGGTGGAATCGGTTTGGTTTCGTGGGTGACGTTCGGCTTGGCACTCATGGCGATTTTGATTGCTTGGCGCACTCTGCGGACATCGAAAACGCAATCTGCAGAGGGGCATTGATCGAAGATTGGGCCGCGCATTTCAGCACAATGCTTGCTCGGCGGCCGTCCGCAGGTATGCTGTTGGCCTGCCGAGGAGATTGAAAATGGCCTACGATTTTGACCTTTATGTGATTGGCGCCGGTTCCGGTGGTGTGCGGGCTGCGCGGTTTGCCGCCGGGTTCGGCGCGAAAGTAGCCGTGGCCGAAAGCCGCTATCTGGGCGGGACCTGCGTGAACGTCGGCTGTGTGCCGAAAAAATTGCTGGTCTACGGTGCGCACTTCGCCGAAGACTTCGAGCAGGCTTCCGGTTTTGGCTGGGGCCTGGATGAGGCGCAGTTCGACTGGCCGACGTTGATCGCCAACAAGGACCGCGAGATCAATCGCCTCAATGGCATTTATCGCAACCTGCTGGTCAACAGCGGCGTGACCTTGCATGAGGGCCACGCGAAGATCGTCGATCCGCATCAGGTCGAGATCAATGGCGAGCGTTTTACCGCCAAGAACATCCTGATCGCCACCGGCGGCTGGCCGCAGATTCCGGAGATTCCGGGGCATGAGCATGCCATCAGTTCCAACCAGGCGTTCTTCCTCAAAGAGCTGCCCAAGCGGGTGCTGGTGGTGGGCGGTGGCTACATTGCGGTCGAGTTCGCCGGGATCTTCCACGGCTTGGGTGCCAAGACCACGCTGCTGTATCGCGGCGAACTGTTCCTGCGCGGCTTCGATGGTTCCGTGCGCAAGCATTTGCAGGAAGAGTTGACCAAGCGCGGCATGGACCTGCAATTCAACGCGGACATCGAGCGCATCGACAAGCTGGCCGATGGCAGCCTGAAAGTCACGCTCAAGGATGGTCGCCAGCTGGAAGCCGATTGCGTGTTCTACGCAACGGGTCGTCGTCCGATGCTGGACAATCTGGGGCTGGAAAACACCGGGGTCAAACTCGACAGGAAAGGCTTTGTCGAAGTCGATGAGCTGTATCAAACCGCCGAGCCGTCGATCCTGGCGCTGGGCGATGTGATCGGCCGTGTTCAGCTGACGCCGGTGGCCCTGGCTGAAGGCATGGCGGTGGCGCGACGCCTGTTCAAGCCTGAGCAGTATCGTCCGGTGGATTACAAAATGATCCCGACGGCGGTGTTCAGCCTGCCGAACATCGGCACTGTCGGTTTGACCGAGGAAGAGGCTCGCGAAGCCGGTCACGAGGTGCAGATCTTCGAAAGCCGCTTCCGGCCGATGAAGCTGACCCTGACCGAATGCCAGGAGCGCACGCTGATGAAACTGGTGGTGGACGCCAACACCGACAAGGTCCTGGGTTGCCACATGGTCGGCCCAGAAGCCGGTGAAATCGTCCAGGGCCTGGCGATTGCCTTGAAGGCCGGCGCCACCAAGCGCGACTTCGACGAAACCATCGGGGTGCACCCGACGGCCGCCGAAGAGTTCGTCACCATGCGTACGCCGGTCGCCGGTTAAGCGTCCTTCGCTGCGTCTGCCGCTGCCGCAAGGGTCGCGGCTAGACGTACGCGTTCTTCCAGATCCGTCCGGGTCTTGGCCAGATCCATTTCCAGTGACCTGTTGAGCTGCGACTGCTCATCGACGTTCTGCTTGAGTGCCTGGCTTTCCAACAGGGCGACGCGCAGGCGCTCCTGGAGGAGGGTGCGCTCACCGTCGACGCGGGTGGCCTGTTCCAGCAACTGATCCTGACGGGTATTGCTTTGCTTGAGCTGTTCTTGCAGCAGGCTCAGTTCGCGCAGCGTGCCGCGGTTTTCAGTCAGCAAGCGTTCGTTGTCGCGGTGCAACTGGGTGATTTCATCCTGGCGTACCAGTGCGCTTTGTTGCGCCTGACGCAGTTCCATCTGTATCTGTTGCACCTGGCCTTCGTGGCGACTCATTTCCTGTTCGCGCTGTTCCTTGACCGCATTGCGGTAGTGCTCCAGTGCGTCGCGAGTGTGCAGGTGCTTTTCTTCAAGGGAGCGGATCTGCTCGTCCTTGTCTTTCAAGCGCAATTCGAAATCGGCTAGCGCCTGATTCAACCCGGCGTTGCGGGTTTGCTCCGTTTGCAGCATGGCTCGGGTTTCTTGCAGGGCCTCGGATTCCTGAGTCAGCGCCAGGCTTTGAAACTCGTATTGCTGGTGCAGTTCGCTGTTGTCCTCTTGCGCTTCGCCGAGCTGGTTTTCCAGCGCCTTGCGTTGTTCTTCGTACTGCGCGCGCGCCTGGTCGATGGGCTCTTGCGCCTGCTCCTTGAGTCTTTGCGCGAGCCGCGCCACCAGCGCCATCAGTTCGTCGTCGATCGGTTCTGTCGGCGCCTCGACAGGTTCGACCCGGTCATCGAGCTCCTTGAGGTAGCGATGAATCGTGGTTTTCGAGCCGGTATTGCCCATCTCGATCCGTACGGCATCGATGCTGGGGTTTTCGCCGCGGGCGAGGATCGCCAACCGAGCGGCTTGAACCACCGCTTTATTTACACCGCCGCGTGCCATGAGATCTCCCGGGTTTTGATGATGTGGTACGTACCACGTAAATACACATTGTACCATTCAATCAAAAAAGTTAAATGCTGAATGTGATTAACACGGGATATACTGGTATTACCCCGTGTGATCGAAGTTTCTAGGTATTCCTCGCACTGTTTCCGTACACCAACCCTTGTAGGAGCGAGCTTGCTCGCGAAAAACCCGAGAGCGCCACGGGGCATCTGCCAGCCAGCGTTATCGTTGACGACCATCGCGAGCGAGCTCGCTCCTACAGTGTTTTGTGTTTTTCGCGCCAGCGGCCGATGCCCCTTGTAGGAGCGAGCCTGCTCGCGAAAAACCCGAGAACGCCGCGGGGCACGTGGCAGCCAGCGTTATCGTTGACGATCATCGCGAGCGAGCTCGCTCCTACAGCGTTTTGTGTTTTTAACGCCAGCGGCCGATGCCCCTTGTAGGAGCGAGCTTGCTCGCGAAAAACCCGAGAACGCCGCGGGGCACCTGGCAGCCAGCGTTATCGTTGACGACCATCGCGAGCGAGCTCGCTCCTACAGCGTTTTGTGTTTTTCGCGCCAGCGGCCGATGCCCCTTGTAGGAGCGAGCTTGCTCGCGAAAAACCCGAGAACGCCGCGGGGCACCTGGCAGCCAGCGTTATCGTTGACGACCATCGCGAGCGAGCTCGCTCCTACAGTCGGTTAAAACAGGTTCATTTCCTATGAGCGATATGGATCGCTATCTGCAAGCAGCGACTCGCGACAACACCCGTCGCAGCTATCGAGCGGCCATCGAGCACTTCGAAGTCACGTGGGGCGGTTTTCTGCCGGCAACCGGCGACAGCGTGGCGCGCTACCTGGTGGCCCATGCCGGCGTGTTGTCGATCAACACGCTGAAACTGCGTTTGTCGGCATTGGCGCAGTGGCACAACAGCCAGGGCTTTGCCGATCCCACAAAGGCGCCGGTGGTGCGCAAAGTTTTCAAGGGCATTCGCGCGCTGCACCCGGCCCAGGAAAAACAGGCAGAACCCTTCCAGCTTCAGCACCTGGAACAGGTGGTCAGTTGTCTGGAGCAAGAAGTGCAGACCGCCAGGGCCACAGGCGACCGACCGGGTTTGCTGCGGGCCAGGCGCGACATGGCCCTGATCCTGTTGGGCTTCTGGCGTGGCTTTCGCAGTGATGAGTTGTGCCGGCTTCAGGTGGAACACGTGCAGGCCAGCGCCGGTTCCGGCATCAGTCTCTATCTGCCGCGTAGCAAGAGTGATCGCGATAACCTTGGCAAGACCTATCAGACACCGGCCTTGCAACGCTTGTGTCCGGTGCAGGCTTATATCGACTGGATTACCGAGGCAGCTCTGGTGCGTGGGCCGGTGTTCCGTGGCATCGACCGCTGGGGGCATCTGGGCGAGGAGGGCTTGCACGCCAACAGCGTGATTCCGTTACTGCGTCAGGCGTTGGCGCGAGCAGGTATCGCCGGTGAGCTTTACACCAGTCATTCCTTGCGTCGCGGCTTTGCCACCTGGGCGCATCAAAGTGGCTGGGATCTGAAGTCGCTGATGAGCTATGTGGGCTGGAAGGACATGAAGTCGGCCATGCGCTACATCGAAGCCAGTCCGTTTCTCGGCATGGCGCGTATCACGGAAAAGCCCGTCTCACCCTAGATACCGTTTTCTTCTATTAATACAGCTGGCTAATAGCGAAAGCCAATCAGCAGCATCAGGTTTGCCAATGAGCCTTCCGTTCGTCGAGTGGGTAAAGTTCTTTCCATCAACTTCTTAACCCCCTGACGGAGAGTCAACGATGCCTATCATCAACAGCCAAGTTAAACCGTTCAAAGCTGACGCATTCAAAAATGGCGACTTCGTAAAAGTCTCGGACGCAGACCTGAAAGGCAAGTGGTCTGTGGTGTTCTTCTACCCGGCCGACTTCACCTTCGTCTGCCCGACCGAGCTGGAAGACCTGGCTGACAACTACGACGCGTTCCAGAAACTGGGCGTCGAGATCTACAGCGTTTCCACCGACACTCATTTCGCCCACGCTGCCTGGCACAACACCTCGCCAGCCATCGGCAAGATCCAGTACACCATGATCGGTGATCCGACACACGCCATCTCCCGCAACTTCGACGTGCTGATCGAAGAAGCAGGCCTGGCTGACCGTGGCACCTTCGTGATCAACCCTGAAGGCCAGATCAAGATCGTTGAACTCAACGACGGCGGTGTAGGCCGTGACGCTTCCGAGCTGCTGCGCAAGATCAAGGCTGCCCAGTACGTCGCTGCTCACCCAGGTCAGGTTTGCCCAGCCAAGTGGAAAGAAGGCGAGGCCACTCTGGCGCCGTCCCTGGACCTGGTCGGCAAGATCTAAGTCTGTGATCGCACCATCAGGGCGGAACTCCGCGCCTACTCAGTAAGCTGCACCGCCCAATAAAAACGCCCGGGCGAGATTCGCTCGGGCGTTTTTTTATGCCTGCTCTAAATGAATCATTCAAAAGGAAATCGCCCGTATGTTGGACGCCAATCTTAAAGCCCAGTTGAAATCGTACCTGGAACGGGTCACCCAGCCGATCGAGATCGTTGCATCCCTCGACGACGGTGCGAAATCCCAGGAAATGCTTGAATTGCTGAAAGACGTTGCCAGTCTTTCCAGCCAGATTACTTTGCTCGACAACGGTGACGATGCACGAAAGCCATCGTTCTCGATCAATCGCCCGGGTGCCGATATCAGCCTGCGTTTCGCCGGCATTCCGATGGGCCACGAATTCACTTCGCTGGTGCTGGCCTTGCTGCAAGTCGGCGGCCACCCTTCGAAGGCCAGTGTCGAAGTGATCGAACAGATCCGCTCGCTCAAAGGCGAGTTCAACTTCGAGACTTACTTCTCGCTGTCCTGCCAGAACTGCCCGGACGTGGTCCAGGCGCTGAACCTGATGGCGGTACTGAATCCGAACATTCGCCACGTCGCCATCGACGGCGCGCTGTTCCAGGCTGAAGTCGATGAGCGCCAGATCATGGCGGTCCCCAGCATCTACCTTAACGGTGTGAACTTCGGCCAGGGCCGCATGGGCCTGGAAGAAATCCTCGCCAAGATCGACACCAGCGGCATCGAACGCCAGGCCGAGAAAATCAGCGCCAAAGAAGCCTTTGACGTGCTGGTGGTCGGCGGTGGCCCGGCCGGTGCTTCGGCGGCAATCTACGCGGCCCGAAAAGGCATTCGCACCGGTGTCGCGGCGGAACGTTTTGGTGGGCAGGTGCTGGACACCATGGCCATTGAGAACTTTATCTCGGTGCAGGAAACCGAAGGCCCGAAACTGGCCGTGGCCCTGGAAGAACACGTCAAGCAGTACGACGTGGACATCATGAACCTGCAGCGTGCCGACAAACTGGTACCCGGCAAGAATGGCGAGCTGCACCAGATTCACTTCGCCAGCGGCGCCTCGTTGAAGGCCAGGACCGTGATTCTGGCGACCGGTGCGCGGTGGCGTGAAATGAACGTTCCCGGTGAGCAGCAATACCGCAACAAGGGCGTGGCGTACTGCCCGCATTGCGACGGTCCGTTGTTCAAGGGCAAGCGCGTGGCGGTGATTGGCGGCGGCAACTCCGGCGTCGAAGCGGCCATCGACCTGGCCGGTATCGTGTCCCATGTCACGCTGCTGGAGTTCGATGTGCAGTTGCGAGCCGATGCGGTATTGCAGCGCAAGTTGCACAGCCTGCCGAACGTCACCGTGATCACCAGTGCGCAAACCACTGAGGTCACCGGTGATGGCCAGAAGGTCAACGGCCTGCGCTACAAGGATCGTCAGAGCGACGAGTTGCGCAGCGTGGAACTGGAAGGGATCTTTGTGCAGATCGGTCTGTTGCCCAACACCGATTGGCTCAAAGGCACCATCGAATTGTCGCCCCGTGGCGAGATCATCGTCGACGCTCGCGGTGAAACGTCGATGCCGGGTGTGTTCGCTGCCGGTGACGTGACCACGGTGCCGTACAAGCAGATCGTGATCGCAGTGGGCGAGGGTGCCAAGGCCTCCCTGAGCGCTTTCGATCACTTGATCCGGACCTCGGCTCCGGCATAAATCGGACGCTGAAAACAAAAAACCTTGTAGGAACTCGCTCGCGATGGTCGTCAACGATAACGCTGGCTGGCAGGTGCCCCGCGGCGTTCTCGGGTTTATCGCGAGCAAGCTCGCTCCTACAAAGGGGTATCGGCGCCGGCGCCGCAAATACACAACCTTGTAGGAGCGAGCTCGCTCGCGATGATCGTCAACGATAACGCTGGTTGGCAGGTACCCCGAGGCGTTCTCGGGTTTATCGCGAGCAAGCTCGCTCCTACAGAGGGGTATCGGCGCCGGCTCTGAAAACACAAAACCCCATGATTGATCATGGGGTTTTGTGTTTCACACATTCCAAATGTGGGATTTGTTTTGAGGGTTACAGCGGTGCTGGCTGAATGATCTCTACCCAATAGGCGTCCGGATCCTTGATGAACGCCAGGCTCTTCATGCGGCCATCGCTCAAGCGTTTCTGGAAATCGCAGCCCAGTGCTTCAAAGCGCTCGCAGGCGGCGACGATGTCCGGCACCGAGATGCAGATGTGGCCAAAACCGCGCGGGTCGGTGTTGCCATTGTGGTAGGCGAAATCCGCATCGTTCTCGGTGCCGTGGTTGTGGGTCAGCTCCAGGATGCCTGGGATCGATTTCATCCACTCGGTGCGCGCGGCGGCGTCGGCCGGGATCTGGTTCTTGTCCACCAGCGCCAGGAAATACAGGCTGAACTCGGCTTCCGGGAAATCGCGTTTTTCCACCAGGGTAAAACCCAGGATGCGTGTGTAGAAATCCAGGGATTTGGTGATGTCCTTGACCCGCAGCATGGTGTGGTTGAAGACAAATTTCTGTGTAGCGGCGTCCGGTTGGGCGGTAACGCCGGGGAAGGTGTTCAATTCGTGCAGGCTCATGGGCCCTCCGGAAAATATGTGGGCTAACGAATGGAGACAATGATACGCAAGGGTTCGGACATCACCAAACCCAAACAGCCGGCTATTGCCTGACAGCCGGCCTGGGCCCAGACTTTACGGCTTGAACCTTGAGTGCCCATTGCAATGATTCGATTCCGTAACGTGCTGTTCATCCTGCTAAGCGTGCTTTCGCTGGCTGGCGCTGCTCGCGCCGATGCGCCAGTGGTGACCTGGCCGCAAGGCTGGCAGGTCGAAGACGTGCCTGAATCGGCGTCGGGGGTCAGTCGCCAGCGGGCGGTGAAAAATGATCAGGATGGATCGCCGCTCATGGTGATGGAACTGACCATGAGCCCGGTGCAAAGCGGTCACCAGGTAAACCTCGAAGGCGTACTGCTGGAGATGCGCAAGTCAGTTCAAAAAGACTTCTTTCAGGGCGGATATCAAAGTGTCTGCACGCGCATTCATTCGACTACGTTGAGTCGATTGGTCGCACTGGAAACAACCTGCACCATCACGCAAAACGGCAGGCATGTGCTTTCTCAAACATTGGTGGCTGCGGTGGATGCCGATAAGGCCTATGTTCTTTCCTACGCAGGGCAGGCCGAGGCTTATAAGGCGAGCCAGGATGAAATAGACGCTGCCCGTAACAGCTTGAAACTTTAGTAAGCGCCAGTGCTTTTTCGATGCATGAAAAATATTTTAGATATCCAAATGGATTAAGCACAAAGTTGATGGCAGTTAGTAATTGTCGGGTGCCGGCCCCGGGCATTTAGATAGCCCATGAAAAAGCCCTGCATAAGCAGGGCTTTTTTTGTCGCCGCGAGAGTTAGCCGCGCAACCAGGAATCAACGGTGGCTGCACCGTACTGTTCTTTCCAGGCTTTCAGGCCGCGGTGGTTGCCGCCCTTGGTTTCAATCAGCTCGCCGGTGTGCGGGTTCTGATAAACCTTGACCACACGGGCGCGGCGGGTTTTAGGGGCGGCTGCCTGCAGCAGGCCGGATTTTGCCGGGTTAGGATCGAGAATGGCGATGATGTCGCGCAGGCTCTTGCCATAGGTTTTCATCAAGCCCTGGAGCTTCTCTTCGAATTCGATTTCTTTCTTGAGCCCGGCATCGTTCTTCAGGGATTCCAACTGCTTGAGCTGTTCTTGAAGGGCCTTTTCGGCTGCACGAAATTCAGCGAGTCTGGACAATATCTTTACTCCAATAGTGTGTTTGGTTGATGCCAACCGCAAACAAAGCTATAAGCCAAGAGCCTTGAAGCGACTCGGTGATAGTGGCTCACCTGCCAATTTAGCGCAGGCATCAAAAATTGTAGTAGTTAATTGGCCAAGAGTAAATCCTGTCTTTTTCTTCATGTAACGTCAGTAGTGTTTTGATTCAAATTGGTGCGGGTAATCGTTTGTTTTGGCGATTGAATTCGCGAGTTAATGATCGCTTAATGCACTAATGAATTCCGTGCCAGGCATGGGTTTTCCGAACAGATAACCTTGCAGGAAGTTGACCTGGTGACCGCTCAGGTAATCACTCTGTTCGCGGGTTTCGACACCTTCGGCCACCAGGGCAAGGTCGAGTTTGACCGCCAGTTCGATGATGCTGTCGAGGATGTGGCTCGACAGTGTGTCGATGCCGATCATGGCGACAAAACTCTGGTCGATTTTCAGAAAATCGACATTGAACTGCCGCAGGTAGCCAAGGCTTGAATGGCCGGTGCCGAAGTCGTCGATGGCGATTTTCACGCCCAGTTCGCGAAGTTGTTCGAACAGTTGCAGGGTGATAGCCGTGGGCTCGATCAATTCACGTTCGGTCAGTTCCAGTACCAGATGGATCGAGCCTGGCTCGAACGCATCGAGAAACTCGCGGCAATCCTTGACCAGTTCCAGGTCCTGGCAATGGCTGGCGGTGATGTTGATGCCAATGTGAAACGGCTTGTTGAAGCTGGCCGATTGCGGTGCGAGCAGGGCGGCGGTTTGTCGCATCAGTGAGCGGGTCATTGGCACGATCAGCCCGGAGTGCTCGGCAAACGGAATGAACAGATCCGGACGCACCAGGCCTTCCTTTGGGTGTTGCCAGCGCATCAGCACTTCAGCGCCGGACCAGCTTTTACTGTCGCCATGCACCACGGGCTGGAAATACGGAATGAACTCTGAAGCTTCCAGTGCCCGCTGCATTTCCTGGGTAGGTGCCGAGGAGCGCTTTTGCAGGACGTGACCAATAGCCCCGGCAATCACACCGAAGAAAATCAGCAGACTGAGCAGCGGCGGATATTCGCTGCGTATGTATCGCCAGATTTCGCCTTTGGGAAAACCGGCTTCCACGGCAAAAGCATAGTGCCCGGAGGTCAAGTGACTTTGCGCAACGGGCAGGTCAGGCGCAGTGCCGGTATGAACCTTGCCATCGGCGGATATCCAGTCCGGGCCAACTTGCAGCACCAGTAAGGTATTGCGACCGATCAGGCGCAGGGTATTAATCAAGTGATAACCATCGAGGGTCGACAGTGCGCCTTTTTTTCCTTCGCTCACCCGGTACACCAGCACGGCGGTGTTGGGCGTTACCGGATTGCCGCTCAAGAGCCATAAGGCGCCCTGGGTGTAGTCACCGGGGTTGACCTTCTCCTGGTAGTCGCCGAACAGAGAGCTGCAATAGAGGTTGTTGTCCCACACCAGATTGGTCGAACGCACGAAGGGGCGGCGAGTGACCTGCTCGCGCAGCGCCAGTGTGACTTCACCGCAACTCTGGCCTGCCAGCGGCAGCAATTCACGAGCAGCCTGGGCGTTGTTGTCGAGCATCAGGTCGAACTGACGAATCGCTTCTTCGGCGGTTTGTTCGGCGTCTTGTTTGAGCGCACGCCCTGCTTGCATGTAAAGAATGGCGGCCCCCAGCAGCACCGGGAGCAAGCCACTGATCAGAGTAACGGCAATTCTTGTGCTGCGACTGCGGGTTTTGGCTTTCAGCGGCATTCGCGAGTCCTGTCACGAAGATGTAAGGCTCTCAATTGATGGCGGGGCAAAACGCCTCCCATGAAGAGTTCGGGTATGGGCCATGATAGTTGGCCGTTGGCGGTTATGCCGCTCAACGCAAATCAAGGCTTTCGGCCAGCCTGATAAAGGCCAGCGTCGCGGGTGATGCCTGGCGTCGATCGAGCACCGCCAGGCCGACCTGGCGCAACACCGCCGGCGACAGAGGTTTTTTCACGCAGCGGCGGTCAACCTGATTAGGCAATGAACCTTCGGCAACCACCGTCACCCCGTCGCCACGAGCGACGACATCCAGGGTGCTGATCAACTGCGAGCAGCGATAACGGATATTGGGCGTCAGGCGGGCCACTGTGAACAGACGTGAAACCAGCTCCGAAGAACCGGCCTCGGTCAGCACGAACGGGAAGTCGCACAGATCCTTCAGGCTCAGGCTGTCGTGAACCGCCAGCGGGTGGTCGGCGGGCAGCAGCGCGACCATCTGGTCTTCGATCAGCGCGACCGTATCGAAACGCTCCTCGGGCAATACCACAAAGCCAATGTCGATCCGCCGTTCCTCCAGCCACTGGAGTACCTGACGGTCGGGGCCTTCGTCGATATGCACCTCGATGCCGGGATGGGCGGCGCGGTACTGCTGCAGAATCAACGGCAGCAATTTGATCGATGAAGTCGGGCCGAAGGAGCCGATTCGCAGCGTGCCGCGTTTCATGCCCCTGGCATCGGCCGCTTCCTGGCGCAGGGTGTTGGCCAGGCCGAGCATCGCCCGGGCGCGCAGCAACAACTGCTGGCCAATGTCGCTCAGTTCAACCTGGGTTTGATGCCGGCGCAGCAGTTCGACACCCAACTCCAACTCCAGGGACTTCAAGGCATGGGACACCGCCGATTGGGAAATGCCCAGGCGATTGGCCGCTGCCGTGAAACCGTGGAGTTCGGCGACGAGGGAGAAAATCTCCAGTTGAGTGAGGGTCATGAGTGTTTGCTCATTTTACGATGACTGGGTATTAACCGAATGATACGGCATCTCTCCGACATCCGGTCCTGGAATCTATGACGATCTGCGAGCAAAGCCTGTCAAAACCATCGGATCTTCCGGTGTATCTGAAACTGGCGGCGGTCACCATGGTGTGGGGTGGCACCTTCGTTGCCGGACGCTATCTGGCCGCTGACCTCAGCCCGCTACTGGCTGCCAGCCTGCGGTTTCTGCTGGCCAGCGTGGCCTTGCTGCTGTTTATACGCATGGCACGCACACCGCTGGTCCGGCCCAGCCCCCGGCAATGGCTGCAATTGTCATTGCTTGGCTTTTTCGGGATATTTTTTTACAACCTGTGCTTCTTTTATGGCCTGCATTACATCAACGCTTCGCGGGCATCCTTGATCGTGGCGCTGAATCCGGCGGTGATCGGCCTGGCTTCCTGGTTGCTGTTCAAGGAGCGTTTGAATCGGGCGAAAGTCGTCGGCATTGCGATCTGCGTGGCGGGCGCGAGCATGGTGATCGTCAGTCGCGACCCGCAACTACTGGCCGGCGGTGCCGATGTCTGGCTCGGCGATTTGCTGATTTTCGGCTGCGTCCTGGGCTGGGGTGTCTACTCGCTGTTCTCCAAAGAGCTGAATCACACCCTGGGCCCGGTGCAAACGGTGACCTATTCGATCCTGCTGGGCACCGTCATGCTCTGGATGACCTGCATCGTGCGCGGCGAGGTGAGTGTCGCCGCGATCGCCCAGCTGGGTGCGCAGCAATGGTTGAGCCTTTTGTACCTGGGCGTGCTGGGGTCGGCGCTGGCGTACATCGGCTACTACGACGGCATTCGCAAAATCGGCGCGACCCGTTCCGGGGTGTTCATTGCCTTGAACCCGTTGACGGCGGTGATCCTTGGCGCACTGCTGCTGGATGAGCCGCTGACGCTGGCCATGTGCCTGGGTGGCGGGCTGATACTGGCGGGGATTTTCCTCTGCAACAAACCCCTTGCGCGGGCATGGAAAAAGGGGATTTGATACAGAAGGCGGACAAACTGATTTACGCTGTGTAGAATCTGGTTACGCATACAATAATAATCGTCTTCTGGCAGCAGAAGCCTCGCCCGCAAGAGCCTTGGGTCGAAAATGAAGATATTCGGGTTTCAACTGATCTACGGTGACTTTCTCGCCCGCAGTGTGCGGGGCATCTCCTGTGCGCCACCCACCGGTCTCAGCATTGCTTACAACTAACCTTTGTTAATTGATAAAAAAATGATGAGGCGCCGACCATGGCAGATTTATACGAAAACCCAATGGGCCTGATGGGCTTTGAATTCATCGAGCTCGCATCGCCGACCCCGAACACCCTGGAGCCGATCTTCGAGATCATGGGCTTCACCAAGGTGGCGACCCACCGTTCCAAGGACGTGCACCTGTATCGCCAGGGCGCGATCAACCTGATCCTCAACAACGAACCCCACAGCGTGGCTTCGTATTTCGCGGCCGAGCACGGTCCGTCGGTGTGCGGCATGGCGTTTCGCGTCAAGGATTCGCAAAAAGCCTACAAGCGTGCCCTGGAGCTCGGTGCCCAGCCGATCCACATCGAAACCGGCCCGATGGAACTGAACCTGCCGGCGATCAAAGGCATCGGCGGCGCACCGCTGTACCTGATCGATCGTTTCGGCGAAGGCAGCTCGATCTATGACATCGACTTCGTGTTCATCGAAGGCGTCGACCGGCATCCGGTCGGTGCCGGCCTGAAGATCATCGATCACCTGACCCACAACGTGTATCGCGGTCGCATGGCCTACTGGGCCAACTTCTACGAGAAGCTGTTCAACTTCCGTGAAATCCGCTACTTCGACATCAAGGGCGAATACACCGGCCTGACCTCCAAGGCCATGACCGCACCCGATGGCATGATCCGCATCCCACTGAACGAAGAGTCGTCCAAGGGCGCCGGGCAGATCGAAGAGTTCCTGATGCAGTTCAACGGCGAGGGCATCCAGCACGTTGCGTTCCTGTCCGATGACCTGATCAAGACCTGGGACCACCTGAAAAGCATCGGCATGCGCTTCATGACCGCGCCGCCGGAGACCTACTACGAAATGCTCGAAGGCCGTTTGCCGAACCACGGCGAGCCGGTTGACCAACTGCAGGCGCGGGGCATTTTGCTGGACGGTTCGTCCGAGTCGGGCGACAAGCGTCTGCTGCTGCAGATCTTCTCGGAAACCCTGATGGGGCCGGTGTTCTTCGAGTTCATCCAGCGCAAGGGCGACGACGGTTTCGGCGAAGGCAACTTCAAGGCGCTGTTCGAATCCATCGAGCGTGACCAGGTGCGTCGTGGTGTTCTCTCCACCGACTAAGCCGTTACACCGATAAAACTGTGGGAGCGAGCTTGCTCGCGATAGCGGTAGTTCATTCAACATTAATGTTGACTGACACACTGCAATCGCGAGCAAGCCCGCTCCCACATTTTGTTTTGCGTGTGCTTAAGGTCTGCGCTGCCGGACCAGATGCTTGAACCCTTCAAACACCAGCACCAGCACGGCCATCCAGATCGGGATGTAGGTCAACCATTCCCCGGCCTTGATGCTTTCTCCCAGCAGCAACGCCACGCCCAGCAACAACACCGGTTCGACATAGCTCAACAAGCCGAACAGGCTGAACGGCAGCAGGCGGCTGGCAATGATGTAGACCACCAATGCCGATGCGCTGATCACGCCGAGCATCGGGATCAGCAGCGATAACCATGGATGCTGTTCAAACACACCAAAACCTTGCGCGCCGCTCTGAACGAACCAGACTGCCACCGGCAGCGTCAATGCCATGTCCAGCCACAAGCCACCGAGGTTGTCCGCCGCCAGTCGTTTGCGCAGGACGAAGTAGGCCGGATAACCCACGCAGACCAGCAAGGTCGCCCAGGAAAAACCACCGACCTGATACACCTCGTTGACCACCCCCAGGCAGGCGAACACCACTGCGACTTTTTGCAGATAGGACAGGCGCTCGCCGTAGGCCAGGCGACCGGTCAAGACCATGGTCAGCGGCAGCAGGAAATAGCCGAGCGATACGTCGAGGCTGTAGCCGTTCAACGGTGCCCACATGAACAGCCACAATTGCACGCCGAGCAGGGCAGAGGAGGCGATCAGCGCGCCCATCAGTTTCGGATTGGCCATGGCGCGCCGAACGATCTCCAGCACGCGCTTCCACTCCCCGGACACCACCATGAACACGGTCATGCACGGGACGGTCAGCAGCATGCGCCAACCGAAGATTTCCACGCCGCTCAAGGGGCTGAGCAGCGATGTGTAGTAGTACATGACGGCAAACAGCACCGAGGCTGAAACCGATAGAGCGATACCTTTAGACAAGCTGTCCTCGCGAGGTTGAAGGTGAAACGGGGGGCGGAGGATACGTGGTTTTTGTGCTGAATATTGTTCGGATGATCAATGTTTACAACATCCCCTGTAGGAGCGAGCCTGCTCGTGATGAACGACCAGACACCGCGGGCAGGCAGGCTCCCCGCGTTATCGTTGACCACCATCGCGAGCAAGCTCGCTCCTACAGTGGTTTAAAGCGGTCTGCGGCCCGATACAAAGTGGCTCACATCATTGAACCCCGGTGTCGACGCATGCCCCGGTGTCACCAGCGAATCGATGAACGCCTCATCCTCTGCCGTGATCTTCACTGCCTGCGCCTTAGTGTAGGCGTCCCACTGCGCTTCGGTACGCGGCCCGACAATGGCTGAGGTGACGGCGCTGTTGTTCAGCACCCAGGCGATCGCGAACTCGACGATGCCGACGTCGCGTTCCTGAGTGTATTGCTGGATTTGCTGGGCGATGCGCAGGGATTCGACGCGCCATTCGGTTTCCAGGATGCGTTTGTCCTGGCGTCCGGCACGGCTGTTGGCATCAGGTTTCACATCCGGTGCGTATTTGCCGCTGAGCACCCCGCGCGCCAGCGGGCTGTAGGGCACCACGCCAAGGCCGTAGCTTTGCGCCGCGGTGATCTGCTCGGTTTCTGCCTGGCGGTTGACGATGTTGTACAGCGGCTGGCTGATCACCGGCCGGTCAACGCCAAGCTTGTCGGCCACGCGAATGACTTCGGCGATGCGCCAGCCACGGTAGTTGGACAGGCCCCAGTAGCGGATTTTCCCTTGGCGGATCAAGTCACCGATGGCCGATACCGTGACCTCCAGCGGCGTATTGTGGTCTTCGCGGTGCAGGTAATAGATGTCGAGATAGTCGGTGCCCAGGCGCGTCAGGCTGGCATCGATGCCGTTGAACAGGTGCTTGCGGCTCAGGCCGCTGCGGTTGGGAACGCCGTCCACGGGACCGAAGCCGACCTTGGTGGCCAGCACCCATTCATGGCGGCGGCTGGCGATGGCCTCACCGACGATTTCCTCGGAACGGCCGTTGGTGTAGACGTCGGCGGTGTCGATGAAATTGATGCCCTGGTCCCAGGCCTTGTCGATGATCCGCAGGGAATCTTCGGTGCTGGTCTGTTCGCCGAACATCATGGTGCCCAGGGTCAGGGTGGACACCTGCAGACCCGAATGACCCAGCGTGCGGTAGCTCATGAGCAAATCCTTTTACCAGTGGGAAAGGCTCAATCAGATACCAGAACCAATGCCGGGAGCAAACGCAAATCTCAAACACACACAAACCAACTGTAGGAGCGAGCTTGCTCGCGATGGAGTGTCAGCTACATGGGCGTGTCTGACACTCCTTCGCGAGCAAGCTCGCTCCTACAGGGATTTGTGTTGATCAGGTGCGCAAGGTTCGGGTCATGCGCAACGCCAACAAACTGCCGCAGACAATCACACCCGCCAGCAGGTACAGCGCCGCATCGGTCGAGCCGGTGCTGTCCTTGACCCAACCCACCAGGTACGGGCTGAGGAAACCGGCCATCTGCCCCATCGAGTTGATCAGCGCCAGGCCACCGGCGGCAGCGCCGGCACTCAGCAGGGCGGTCGGCACCGGCCAGAACATTGGCAGGCCGGTGAGGGCGCCCATGGTGGCGATGGTCAGACCAAGTATCGCGATGGCCGGGTTGGCGGCGAAGTTCACCGCGATCAGCAGCCCCAGCGCCCCCATCAGCATCGGCACCACCAAATGCCAGCGGCGTTCTTTGCGCAGGTCGGCTGAACGGCCGACCATCAGCATGAATACGGCGGCGAGCAGATACGGAATCGCGCTCAACCAGCCGATCACCAGGTTATCGCTGAAGCCCAGGTTCTTGATGATCGACGGCAGCCAGAAGTTGATCGCATAGACGCCACTCTGGATGCAGAAATAGATCAGGCCGAAGGCCCAGATCGCCGGGTTCTTGAACACCGCCAGCAGCGAATCGGTCGTGGTTTTCGGTTTGTTGGCCAGATCTTGCGCGTGGTCGGCTTCGAGTACCGAGCGCTCGAATGGCGTGAGCCACTTGGCATTGGCGTAGCTGTCGCTGAGCAGGAAGTAAGCCAGCGAACCGAGGATGACGGTAGGAATACCTTGCAGCAGGAACATCCACTGCCAGCCGGCGAGACCGCCCTGGCCGGCGGCGAAGTGGTTGAGAATCCACCCGGAGAACGGACTGCCGAGCAGGCCCGACACCGGGATCGCCGACATGAACAAGGCCATGATGCGGCCACGGCGGAAGGTCGGGAACCACTGCGAGAGGTACAGCACCACGCCCGGGAAGAACCCGGCTTCGGCCGCGCCGGTGAACAGGCGCAGGGTATAGAACTCGGTCGGCGTGGTGACGAACAGCAGGCAGGTCGAGAGCGTGCCCCAGGCAATCATCATCAGCGCAATCCAGCGCCGCGGGCCGAATTTGGTCAGGGCCAGGTTGCTTGGTACGCCGCACAGCACGTAACCGATAAAGAAGATGCCGGCGCCGAGGCCGTACACGGTTTCGCTGAACTTCAGCGCGTCGAGCATCTGCAGTTTGGCAAATCCAACGTTTACCCGGTCGAGGTAGTTGAACAGGTAGCAGATGAAAATGAAGGGGATCAAACGCAGGGTGATGCGCTTGTAGACGGCGTTTTTATCGTCAGCGATGGCCTGGGACGCTACGGCGCTCTGTGTCATGGCGGCTCTCTCTTTATTATGATTTTTTGCGATGCAAAGGGTAACGTTGATCGCCCAGAGAGTCTCGACCACCCTCAGGGTGGCTGTCTTTGTGCCTGAGCACAGGGTTTGCAACCAAGGCCTGTGCGGGTGAACAACCCGCTCCATCACTGTCTTCAAGGATCACTTGCATGTTCGAACTCGATCACGACCTGGCCCAGGACATCGTCGACCGGGCGATGGCTATCCTGCCGTACAACGTCAACGTCATGGACAGCCAGGGCTTGATCCTGGGCAGTGGCGAACCGGAGCGGGTCAATACCCGGCATGAGGGCGCGCAACTGGTATTGGCCAATGGCCGGGTGGTGGAGATCGATGCGCAGACGGCGATTCATCTCAAGGGCGTACAACCGGGCATCAACCTGCCATTGATGCTCGACCAGCGCTTGATCGGCGTGCTGGGCATCACCGGCGAACCCGAGCAACTGCGCACCTACGCCGAGCTGGTGCGCATGACCGCCGAAATGCTGGTGGGCCAGCGCAACCAGCAGGCCGAACAGCAATGGCGGCGCCAGCGCTGCGATGACTTGCTGGCGCTGCTGCTGAGCGAAGCCGGGGATTCTCCACGACTGGTCGATGAAGCGCAGCAGTTGGGCCTCAAACCACAAATGACTCGAGTGCCGTACTTGTTCGAACTGGGGCTGGAACACGCACCAGGACAAACCGTCGAGGCACTGAGTGCCTGGTTGACGAGCCGTCATCCGGACAGTTGGTGCGTGAGCTCGGCCAAAACCTCGTTGCTCTGGTGCCGGCCGGCGAGCCAGACGGTCGAGAACGAGCGCTTGCTGGACAAACTCGACGGCCTGGGCTGGAACATTCTGCGCATTGCCGTGGGTGGGCAGGCCGATGGACTTTCCGGATTGCGTCGCTGCTATCGCCGGGTCGGTGACTTGCTGGCCTACGGGCGCGAAGTGCTGCCGCGCTCCCGATTGCTGACGCTCAACCGCTATCGGCTGCCGGTTATGCTCTGGCGCCACCGCAACGACGACGCCCTCGACGAATTGCTCAATCCGCTGCGCAAGGTCATTGCCAAAGACAGCAACGGCCAGTTGCTGGCCACCCTGCGCAGCTGGTGCGAACACGACGGCCAGAGCCAGGCCTGCGCCGATGCACTGGGCATCCATCGCAACAGCCTGCGGTATCGCATGGAGCGGATTGCCGAACTCAGCGGAGTTGATCCACTGCGTCTCGATGGCATGCTCGCGTTGTATCTGGGGGTGCAACTGCTGCCCGAGTCAGACACCCATCCATGAATCACGCAATTGCCCTGTGGGAGCGAGCTTGCTCGCGATAGCGGTGCGTCAGCGACATTAATGCTGACTGATGCGCCGCCATCGCGAGCAAGCTCGCTCCCACAGTTATTTGTGGTGGTGCACAGATTTGTGGACGATGCCGCTCCCGTCGGGTTTTGTGGAAATGAACAATAATCCTCAACACCGCTTGTGCAGCGGCCCGGCGTTATTGTTCATGGCGGCTGGCAGCATGTGGGCATTGGAACTGGAGAATTCCCATGAAAATCGTGATCGCCCCCGATTCGTTCAAGGACAGCCTCAGCGCCCAAGGCGTGGTCGATGCCATTGCATTGGGACTGGCGCAGGTCTGGCCTGATGCCCAACTGATCAAATGCCCGATGGCCGACGGCGGGGAAGGGACTGTCGAGTCGATCCTGGCCGCGTGCGAAGGCCAGCAGCGCCGCACCCTGGTTCGCGGGCCGCTGGGGGCCACGGTGGAAGCCGCCTGGGGCTGGTTGCCCCAGAGCCACACCGCGATCATCGAAATGGCCGAAGCCAGCGGTTTGCAGTTGGTCCCGGTGGCGCAACGGGATGCGTGCATCAGCAGCACCTTCGGGACCGGGCAATTGATCCGCGCCGCGCTGGATGCCGGTGCGCAACGGGTGATCCTGGCGATTGGCGGCAGTGCGACCAACGACGGCGGCGCCGGTGCCATGCAGGCCTTGGGCGTGAAATTGCTCGACGCTCAGGGGCAGACGCTGTCACCGGGCGGCCTCGCCCTTGGGCAATTGGCCCGCGTCGACCTGAGCGAGATTGATCCGCGCCTGGCCCAGGTGCGCTTCGACATCGCCGCCGACGTCAACAACCCGCTGTGCGGTCCCCACGGTGCCTCGGCGATTTTCGGCCCGCAAAAAGGCGCCTCGCCCGTGCAGGTCGAGCAACTGGACCGCGCCCTGGGGCACTTTGCCGACCATTGCGCGCAAGCCTTGAACAACGACGTGCGCGACGAGCCGGGCAGTGGCGCGGCGGGCGGCCTGGGGTTTGCCGCCAAGGCGTTCCTCGGTGCGCAATTCACGGCTGGGGTCGAGGTGGTTGCCGAACTGGTGGGGCTGGCCGACGCCGTTGCAGGCGCCGATCTGGTGATCACCGGTGAAGGGCGTTTCGATGCGCAAACCCTGCGCGGCAAGACGCCGTTTGGCGTGGCGCGAGTCGCCCGGGAACACGGCGTGCCGGTCATTGTCATCGCTGGCACCTTGGGCGAGAGCTATCAGGCACTGTACGAGCACGGTATCGACGCTGCGTTTGCCCTGGCGAGCGGGCCGATGACCCTGGAACAGGCTTGTGCCGAAGCGCCGCGCTTGTTGCGTGAGCGGGCGACCGATGTGGCGCGGGTTTGGCAGCTGGCTGCTCGTACAACGCCGCCCCCCCTGTAGGAGCGAGCTTGCTCGCGATGGTCGTGAACGGTAACGCGCCCAGTCAGACACCCCGCGACATTCGCTGGTTTTTCGCGAGCAAGCTCGCTCCTACAGGATTCCCGTTATTCAGGCGGATCAATCTGATCCAGCACCCGGTTCGCCGCGATCTCCGCCAGCATCACGCTGTTGGAAATCCCCAGCAGCGCATTGCGCGATCCGCCGTCCAGATGATCCACCAACTGGTGAACCATCACGTCGACTGAGGCCAGCGTTTCCACCAGGTAAACCATTAGGGTTTCGGTCGTGGCTTCTGGGTTCACGGTGAACAGTGTGCCGGGAGTACGCGGCGTGGCTTTGATATCGGCGATCGAGGGGAAGTGAAAGGCGAGGGCGCGTTCGGCGGCTTCGTTGAGTTTTTTTGAATCGGGCTCGTACGGGGAAACCGGATCGGTGCCCGGCGGGTTTGGTGTGACCTTGAACATCAACTAGATCCTTATATGGAGTGCCATCCCTTTTGCTGCTAAACGAAAGAGGAGGCAGCTGTATGCAGGTTAGCAGACCGGGGATCTAGTAAACCGGCGCGCCCGAAGGCGTCCTGCGCACAGCTACCATCGAGTGCAGACATGGGAATGCCTGACTGATAGCGCCTATGCACTTCACTAGAAAACCACTGGGCGACCAAACCCGATCACTGATGAGCAGTGACGCGAATCAAGTTACCGATGGCCCCCCAGGCGCACAAGCCGGCGGATTCTGGCGTAAGCGTAGGCAACGGCGCAAGGTCCTGTGGCTTTCATGAAGTAACCTTAAACACCATTAAACACGCGCTCGCGAGGTGCCGTGTTGCGCGATTTGAGATAGGGTTGTGGCCAGGAATACGCGCGACAGGAGAACGCCATGCGCTACTCAGCCTTGACCCAACGAATCGCCGGTGACGGAGCGGCGGCCTGGCAGATTCACGATCGAGCGCTGGCGCTGCGCGAGCAGGGTGTCGATGTCTTGCTGCTATCGATCGGCGACCCGGATTTCGACACCCCGCAACCCATCGTCCAGGCCGCGATTGGCAGTTTGCTGGCCGGCGACACGCACTACCCGGCGGTGCGCGGCAGCCAAGGCCTGCGCGACAGCATCGCCCGCCATCATCGTCGGCGCAGCGGTCAGGCCGTGGATGCGCAGCACGTGATCGTATTCCCCGGGGCGCAATGCGCGGTGTATTCGGTTGCGCAGTGCCTGCTCGACCCGGGGGACGAAGTGCTCGTCGCCGAGCCGATGTACGTGACCTACGAAGGCGTGTTCGGTGCCTGCGGGGCGAAAGTGGTGCCGGTGCCGGTGCGCTCGCAGAACGGCTTTCGGGTCGATCCGGCCGATGTCGCGGCACTGATCACGCCGAACACCCGCGCGATGTTGCTCAACAGCCCGAACAACCCCTCCGGCGCCAGCCTGCCGCTGACGGCCTGGAAAGCGCTGGCCGCATTGTGCATTCGCCATGACCTGTGGTTGATCAGCGACGAGGTG
Organism: Pseudomonas sp. GW823-FHT02E01; assembly: GCF_058797535.1. Classification (NCBI taxonomy): domain Bacteria; kingdom Pseudomonadati; phylum Pseudomonadota; class Gammaproteobacteria; order Pseudomonadales; family Pseudomonadaceae; genus Pseudomonas; species Pseudomonas sp. GW823-FHT02E01. Next base: position 197,178 of record NZ_JBXAJS010000010.1, read on the forward strand.
TACAGCGAGCTGCTGTTCGAGGGCGAACACATCAGCCCCGCGAGTTTGCCGGGCATGGCCGAACGCACAGCGACGATCAACAGCCTGTCGAAATCCCACGCCATGAGTGGCTGGCGGGTGGGTTGGGTGATCGGGCCGCAATCGCTGTGTGAACATTTGGTGAATCTGTCGTTGTGCATGCTGTTCGGCATTCCGGATTTCATCCAGAACGCCGCGCAATTGGCGCTGGATGAAAACCTGCCGCACGTGGCGCAGATGCGTGAGGAATATCGCCAGCGTCGCGACCTGGTGTGTGCCAGTTTGAATCTGTGCCCTGGCATCCAGGCGATTCGCCCCGATGGCGGCATGTTCGTGATGGTCGACGTGCGCCAGACCGGGTTGTCCGCCCAGCATTTTGCCGAACGGCTGCTGGACGGCTATGGCGTGTCGGTGCTGGCCGGCGAAGCCTTCGGGCCGAGTGCGGCGGGGCATATTCGCATCGGTCTGGTGGTGGATCGGCCGAAGCTGGCGGACGCCTGCCGACGTATCGTGATGTGTGTGACGAACATGCTTGAAGGGCGGCGGGCCTGATTGTTTCGTCGCGGCCTTGAGCTCTTCTTCACCGTTTTAAACCCTGCGCCCCCCATCCTTCCTGCGCAGGGAATCGGTACCCACCTGTCAACTTTGACAGTATCGCTTTTCTTTTCATGAGCGTTTAATCCGCCCAAGGTCAGTTTGGCTTGCTGCGCTGGACCATTTTTTGGCTTGCCCGCAACGCCCACGCTGTTGACCTATGGATCAGCCGTAGCGCTGCCTATGGCTCAAATGGCGTGACAGGAGGGTAAGAGCATGTCGATCGATCAGGACATCCGGGCGCAACAGGAAGCGAACAGCGCCTATCTGAAAATGCGCTCCAAGTATCGGGCAAAGCTTGCCGACATGGAGTTGATTATTGCTTCGGGCGCTTTTGCGGACCCCGCAACCAAGCTCCTCCATGGGCCAAGACTGAAGGACAATGGCGGGCTCAAGGTCAAAGTCCCGGAGTGGGAAAACAAGGCGCCATTCGTTGGTATGGAAGAAACAGTCGAACTGCAGATTGACCCTGGTTCAGGCACCTTTTCAACAGTAGCCTCTCATGTGTTCACGATGCCAACCGATGGTGGCACGTATCCCGAAACCTTCCCGTTTGACATGTTAATCCCGACCAATGCGCTGCCGGATTACGCGACGTGCCACCTGCGCTACAAACTGTTTGATTTTGCGGGGGACGAATTTGACTCGTTTATCACCACGGTCATTTGCGATCGACTGCCGCCTTATAAACACGATGCGCCAAAGGCGCCGGTATTTGCAGGGGACTACCTCGACGATGTGTTGCTGCCGGGCGGTGGCAAATTGTCCATGACCATCCCTGGCTACGGGGATTGGCAAGCCACTGATGTAATTGCCGTGTACCTGGTTGATGAAGACAACATCCCGGAAGACCCCACCACTACCCCCCGATTTATGTCGGGCCGGCGCCCGCACCGGGCGTCACCGATAGCAAAGTCGACATTGACGCAGACAAGATCCGCGCGTTTGGCGATGCCAAGGTGCTGGTTACCTATGCCTTGCGCGATAAAGCGTTCAACGATAGCCCGCCGGCGCTTTACAAAAAACTCAGCCTCACGTTCGGCCCGTTGCCCACCAACTTGTTCGCGCCGCGTGTGCCGCAAGCCAACCCCGGCCCCTTGAACATGCAGCATGTTGCTCACGGTGTGAGTGCATGGCTCTTCAGGTTTGACAACGCCAAAGGCGGGGATCGCATTCGTTTGCAGTGGGGGAGCTCAGGTCTTGGGCGACCACGATCTGGGAAGCGTTCCACCCTCAGATATTGAAATACAGGTGTTGCCCAACAACCTGATGCTTGAAGACTATGGACAGACGACGACCGGGGTGAAATCAACGCGGGTAAGCTACCACGTTGTTCGCCAGGGACGCTTGTTCGGTCCAGTGGGTGACGACTTTGACGTTAACTTTGAGGTGGCTGTGCCATGGCCCGACCCATGGCCGCCGGTAGACTGGCCCAACCCGATCCACCCGGGCCTGCTCGAAGGTGAAGTCAAGAACTTCGATGCGAGCCGGACCAATGAACTGACCCGGGCCGATAAGGACAAGGACGCCACCTACCACTTCGATTGGTACAGCGACGCGAAGAATGGCCACATCATCGACTTTTACTGGAACGGCGAGTGTGTGGTCGAGGCTCAGGTCAAATTTGACGATGCCGATCCCGAGCATGTGCCGGGCGGTCCTTACCAGGTCGACATTCCCTGGTCGTACATCAAGAAAGGCGGCAACGGTAATCCGGTGCCCGTCCACTACCGGGTGAGCGCGCCGGGCCTGGTGAACGATCTGTACTCGCCAACAACGAATGTCGTGGTCAATGCGATTGCAGTAGAACTGCCCCGTGCGAGTTTTCCCACCATTCCCGTTGCCGATGGCCTCCCGCGTTGTAGCGCTCTGGAACCCGATGGATCGCTCAAGGCCGATATACCGGACCTGACCGGTTTGCTTGTGTCGGGGGACAAGATCAGTGTCATCGTCACACCCATGAGAGGCAACCTGGGCTCCGCCGAGGATCCGATTATCGGCGCGGAGTTCGAGGCCGACTTTACGCTCGGTACCACCGGGTTCCCGGTGACGGGATTCACGTTTCTAGTGCAGCCGTACGATAAACATATCCTGCCGCTTTACGACGAAAACCCAACTCGTGTAGGTCGCCTGAAGATTCAGTATTTCTTCAATGACGGCACCGAAGACATTGAATCGGAGCCGTGGATCGTGCGCACAGCGTTCGGCACACCGACGGGATCCTGCCCGATTACGGGCCCCTAGCTTGATGATGCCGGGTCGGCACGGACTGCTTCGGTTCGTATCGACCCGGATCCGGCGGCAGGTTTGTTCACACTCAAACCAAACGGCCCGTTGAGCGGTGCCAAGCGTTTTGAGGATAAATCCTACATACCGCAAGTACGCATTTTACTTAGGATCGCCGTCCCTAAACCGCCCGACCCGGTTCAACGGCATCCTGTCGGCGCGAATTTACAGTCCGTTGGTGTATTCAGGAGCGACCCTATGCGACTCACTCATTCATTTCCCGTCACACCGCTTGCGTACTGGTTCAAACTGGCCACGTTGACGCCATTATTCCTGATTGCCCCAAGCGCGCTGGCGGACTTGATTGATGGCCGGAGCAAAACCATCGACGGCTCTGTTGCGGCTGATGAGTATCGACTGATCAACGCGGCCAGCCTGACGGCGAATGGCGCCACCACCCGGGAAATTAGCGCGCAAACCGGTTCGAAGGTGACGCTCAACGGCACGGCGGTCAATGCAACGGGTACCGCCAATGGCGTTCGGCTGTCCGGGAGCGAGGCGACTATTGCCAATAAAAGCAGAGTGGTCAGCGCCAGCACCGGGTTGAGTCTGATACGTGCTGGCAGGTCAGCCTCGAGTGCGACGGTCAGCGACAGTGAAATCGTCGGTGGTAACCGTGGCGCCACCGTCAGCGCCGAGAGCCAACTGACGCTGCAATCCGGTGCACGCGTCATCGGTACCAATGCCGCCAGCATCGGCATCGAAGCGTTTGGCAGCAGAATATCCGCCACTGACAGCACCGTCATGGGTGGGCTCAATGGGGTCAGGCTGTTCAGCAATGATTTGATTACCGACGATGCGCTGGTTTTGAACAACAGCCATGTCGAGGGAGTCAATGGCTCGGCGATTGTTATACAAGGCGTGAACCAGACCAACAGTGAGCAGGTCAATATCGAGGTCAATAATGGTTCCACGCTCAAAGGTGGCAACGGCATATTGCTGGAAGTGCTCAATGGCGCGGCGGCCAACTTCGCGGTCAACAACAGTCACCTCGTCGGCGATATCGTCGTGGCCGACGGCAGCAGCGCCGAAGTGCTGCTGGACCGCGCCGCAACCTTGACCGGGCGCCTGGAAAACGTCGAGAACCTGACCGTCAACAACGATGCACGCTGGGTGATGGTCGGTGACGGCAGTGTCAAAAACCTTTCGCTAAACGGCGGTGGCGTCCAGTTCGGCAACCCGGGGCAGTATTTCAATCTCTCCGTGGAAACCCTGTCGGGTACGGGGGGAACGTTCTATATGCACAACGACTTCACCACCGGGCAGGTGGATACCCTGACCGTGTCTGGCAATGCCAGTGGCAACCATCTTGTCGCCCTCGACAGCCAGGGCACTGAACCGGTAGGGGCAGGCTCCAAGGCCGTGGTGAGTATCGGCTCGGGTGACGCCACCTTTGCCTTGGCCGGTGGTGCCGTGGACCTCGGGGCGTTTTCCTACGACCTGATCAAGCAAGGCGACAACGACTGGGTCCTGGACACGGCCACACGGGCGATCAGCCCTGGTACACAGTCGGTCATGGCGTTGTTCAACGCGGCCCCGACGGTCTGGTACGGTGAACTCAGCACGTTGCGCACCCGCATGGGCGAGGTGCGCATGGATCAGGGCAAGGCCGGTGGCTGGATCCGTGCCTACGGCAATAAATACAACGTGAGTGACAGCGCCGGCGTAGCCTACAAGCAAACCCAGCAAGGTATTTCGTTCGGTGCCGATGCGCCGCTGCCCATGGGCGACGGGCAATGGTTGGTCGGTGTGCTCGGCGGTTACAGCCAGTCCGACCTGGACATGAGCCGTGGCACGAGCGGTGAAGTCGACAGCTACTACCTGGGTGCCTATACCACCTGGCTGGACGCGCAGAGCGGCTATTACTTCGACGGTGTCGTCAAATACAACCGGTTCCAGAACGAATCCGACGTTCGACTCAGCGACGGCAAGAAAACCAAGGGCAATTACGACACTGACGGCATCGGTGCGTCGCTGGAGTTTGGGCGAAACATCAAGCTGGCGGATGACTACTTTGTCGAGCCCTACGCTCAACTGTCCGGTGTGATGATCGATGGCGCCGATTACGACCTGGACAACGGCCTGGCCGCCAAAGGTGATCGTGTGCATTCCTTGCTCGGTAAAGTGGGTACCACGGTGGGTCGCAACTTTACCTGGGCGCAAGGTAAAACGGTCCAGCCGTACCTGCGTGCCGCGTACGTACACGAGTTTGCCAAGAACAGCGATGTCGAGGTCAATGACAACCGTTTCAGTACCGACCTGTCGGGCTCTCGTGGCGAGTTGGGCGCGGGCGTGGCCATGGCGGTGACTGACAAGGTTTCCATGCATTTGGACCTTGATTACAGCAATGGCGACAAGATCGAACAATCGTGGGGAGCCAATATGGGAGCGCGCTATAAATGGTGATCATGCGCCGGTAGTGTGGCGTGCAAAGAACTAATCCACCGGCCGGCTAATGTCTGAGTGACAGTAACCAGCCTGCGATGCGAGGTTGAGTTTTCATTGAACGGTCGGACCTCGGCGGCTAGTTTTTTTTCCTGTGTCTGGCACTTGGCGAAGCACAACACCAGCGAGCTATGAAGGCCTATACCTCCCGAAAGGATCAGACCGTGCGGTTTACTAGCAAACCACGCGCAATGAAAAGAAAAGGTACTGAATAGCGGCTCTTGTAAAACACGGCCGCTGGGGCGTCCCCATTCTGTTGGCTACTCAAGCAAGCGCTGCTGCTATGTTTGAATTTTTCGAAGGAGTCGAAATTATGGCGAAAGACTATTCATTATTGGAAGTTCTTGAAAGGATTTACCACAACCAGTTGGCCTTAGAGGCGGCTTTGATGGAGCTGACAGTCTGGGTGGAGCAGCGGGGCTCAGCTGAGATCGGAGGGAATGTTCGAGGAGCATTGGAGGCAATTGGTGATAACGCGGGTCATATAAAACAGGGATTGGCTCGACTGAAGAATCTCAACATCGACTGAAAAAAAACGCCCATTGAACGATCCTACCTTCCTTAGGCAAATGGCCTCAGGTTGATTGCCGCAGCGTAGATGCCAGGGTGTATTTGCACTTTGAGAGTCTGCCTGGCCGATGCAACAGGTGGGTAACTCATTCAGTGGGCGTTTCGTAGTTTGGTGTTTTCCGTGGACGACAGTCGGGTTGCCTTGCGTTCCCGAGGGTGCATTGCACGCTGTAAATGCTGGTGCAAGCCCTGCTCGATCTGGGTGATGAAGTGATCGGCACTTGCGGAGCGAAAGTGGTGCCGGTGGCGGAACGTCTGGAGAACAGCTTTCAGGTCGCCTCGGTGGACGTGGTGGCACTGATTACTCCCCCCCAGGCCAGTGCCATTTTGCTCAAAAGTCCGAACAATGCTTTCGGCGCCAATTTTCCGCTGAAGGTCTGGCTGGGATTGGCGTCGCTGTGATTTCGTCATGACCTGTGGCTAATCAGCGACGAGGTCTACAGCGAATTGCTATATGAGGTCCAGCAGCCCAGCGAGTTTGCCGGGAATGGCCGAGCGTATGGCGACGATCAATAACCTTTCGAAATCCCACACCATGAGCGGTTGGCGAGTGGGATGGGTGATCGGACCGAAACTTATATCCGAGCATCTGGTGAATTTGTCGTTTTCATTCTGTTCGGCATTCCGGATTTCATTCAGAACGCTGCGTACATGGGCCTGGATGAAAATCTGCCGGAAGTGGCGTTGATGCGCGAAGAGTATCGCCAGCGCCGTGATCTGGTGTGTGCGAACTTGAACCATTATCCGGGTATCCGGGCGATTCAGCCGGTTGGTGGTATGTTCGTGATGGCCGATGTGCTTCAGATCGAGTCGTCTGCCCAGCACTTCGCGGAGCGGCTGCTGGTAGGTTATTGCTTGTCGGTACTGGCCGGTGAGGCGTTCGGGGGCGAGCGCGATGGCGCATATTCGTTCGGGTTGGTGGTGGATTAGCGGGAACTCTCGGAATAGTTGATGGCGCGGTGGGCCTGACGGATTTGCATTGCCTTTTCTGGCCTCATCGCGAGCAGTCTCGTTCCCACATTTGATCTGCGGCGCTCACAGATATCCTGTGGGATCGAACTTGCTCGCGATAGTTACTTACAGGCAACAAATCTCTCAGGCTTTCCACACCTGTATGTTCACCAGATTCTCCGGCCGCTCACCCGCCAGCGCCGCCAGCAGGTTGTCCACCGCACAGCGGGCCATGGCTTCCCGTGTTTCATGAGTCGCCGAGCCCATGTGCGGCGTCGCCACCACGTTGTTCAATTGCAATAACGGCGAATCAAGGTTCAACGGTTCGCGCTCAAACACATCCAGCCCCGCCGCGCGAATCTGCCCACTGCGCAACGCCTGGACCAACGCCGCTTCATGCACGACTTTTCCTCGGGAAATGTTGATGAAGATGCTTTCCGGGCGCATCAGTGCAAATTCCTCGGCACCGATTAACCCTTCGGTTTCGGCCGTCAGTGGCAAGGTCAGGCAAATGAAATCCGCTTGTTGCAGCAGGTCGTTGAGGCTGCGGTACTGGGCATTGAAGCGTTTTTCGACCGCCGGTTTCGGCGAGTTACTGTGATAGATCACCGGCATGCCGAAGCCGAAATGCCCGCGCTGGGCCAGGGCCTCGCCGATGCGGCCCATGCCAATGATGCCCAGGGTCTTGCCGTGTACGTCACTGCCGAAATGTGCGGGGCCGATGCTGCGGGTCCACTGGCCGTCGCGAACCATGTTCGCCAATCCCACCACGCGCCGCGCAGTGGCCAGGATCAGTGCGAAACCGGTGTCGGCGGTAGTTTCGGTGAGCACGTCCGGCGTGTTGCTGAGCAGGATGTGCCGCTCGGTAAGGTAATCGATGTCGTAGTTGTCGACGCCCACCGAAACGCTGGCGATGGCTTCAAGGTTGGGCGCCAGGTCCAGCAGTTCGGCATCGAGTTTCAGGCTGGCACCGAGCAGACCGTGGGCACGGGGCAGGGCGTCGCGCAGTTTACCGAGACCTTCGGCATCGAGGCTGTCGATCAGCGTCACATCGGTGTGCTCATGCAGGCGAGCCATGAGCAGCGGCGAGAGTTTCTTGTACAGGACGACCTGCTTTTTCATCTTCGTGATCTCAACTTCAATTCAGGAATGAGCCGTGAGGGGGCGCGCTACCGTGGGCCGCTCCCGGTCGCTGGCGCCGGGCTTGAGGAACACCGTGAGCACCACCGAAAGCATCAGCGCACCGCTCATCAACAGATAGGATGCGCCGGGCGAACCGGTGGAGCTGTTCAGGTAACCGACCAGATAAGAGCCGCCAAACGAACCGAGCGCGCCCATGCTGTTGATCAGCGCCATGGCACCACCCGCGACGTTGGCCGGGAGGATTTCCGGGATGATCGCGAAGAACGGACCGTACGGCGCATACATGCAGGCACCGGCAATCACCAGCAGGGTGTACGACCACCAGAAGTGTTCGGCGCCCAGCGCGTAGGAACCGTAGAAAGCAATCGAGGCAATCAGCAGCGGCGGCCAGACGAAGCGTTTGCGCTTTTGCAGTTTGTCCGAACCCCAGGACACCAGCAGCATGCCGATCACCGCCGCCAGATAAGGCAGCGCCGATAGCCAGCCGGCCTCGACCATGTCCATCTGCGCACCCGCCTTGAGGATCGACGGCAGCCACAATACGAAACCGTAGACACCAATGCTCCAGCAGAAAAACTGCAGCGCGAGGATGATCACTTTGGGTGAGCGAAACGCTTCGGCGTAGTTTTTCACCGCCTTGATGCCGACCTGTTCGGCCGCCAGTGCACTTTCCAGATCCTGTTTTTCCTGATCGTTGAGCCACTTGGCCTGGGACGGACGATCATCGGCCAGACGCCACCAGATGAAGGCCCAGAGCACTGCCGGCAAACCTTCGACAATGAACATCCAGCGCCAGCTGTAATGCTGCACCAGATACCCCGAGACCACCGACATCCACAGCATGGTCACCGGGTTGCCGAGGATCAGGAAGGTGTTGGCCCGTGAGCGTTCGGCACGGGTGAACCAGTGGCACAGGTAGATCAGCATCGCCGGCATCACCGCGGCTTCGACCACGCCGAGCATGAAGCGGATGACGATCAGCCAGTAGGCGTTGGAGACGATCCCGGTCAACGTCGCCAGGCTGCCCCAGAGGATCAGGCTGACGAAAATCAGTTTCTTCACGCTGTGTTTCTGGGCGTAGATCGCGCCGGGTACCTGGAAGAAAAAGTAACCGAGGAAGAACAGCGCGCCGAGCATCGACGACAGGCCTGGTGTGATCATCAGGTCGGCGGCCATCCCGGAGGCGGCGGCAAAACCGTAGTTGGCGCGATCGAGGTACGCCAGGCTATAGGTGATGAACACGATGGGCATGATGTACCACCAGCGGCGGGTGGCGAGCGTTGCGGTTTTCATGGGTGATGCTCCTGAGCTTGTTGTTTTTGTCGCAGCAGGTAACGGTTTGTTCTTCAGTGCCTGTATTGGCCTCGTCGCGAGCAAGCTCGCTCCCACAGGGGAATTACATTGGAATACGATCCAGTGTGGGAGCGAGCTTGCTCGCGATGGCGGCCTCAAATTCGCTGACCATTTCGGATCGAGTCGGCAACCCCTCCATATCCCCCCGACTCTGCACCGCACGGCTGCCAATCCAGTTGGCCCGCCGCACGGCGTCGGCAAAGCTGTGGTTTTCCAGGAGTGCGCTGATCATGCCGACGGCAAATCCATCGCCGGCACCCACGGTGTCGACCACCGTTTGCACCGGCACACCGGCGACGAAACCTTGATCAAGATGCGTGCGGAAATAAGCACCGTGGGGGCCGAGCTTGATTGCCACGGCTTCGGCGCCCTGGTCGAGGTAGAACGCGGCGATGTCGGCCGGGTCTTCGAAGCCGGTGAGCAGGCGACCTTCGCTCAGCCCTGGCAACACCCAATGAGCGAGGGCGGCGAGGCTGTTGATCTCGGTGATCATCAGTCGCTCGCTGGCCCACAGGCTCGGGCGCAGGTTGGGGTCGAACGACACGCTGCGCCCGGCATCGCGCATGCGGGTCATCAATTCGAAGGACATCTGCCGTGCCGTTTCCGATAACGCCGCAGGAATGCCGGTGGCGTGCAGATGCCGGGCCTTGAGCAAGTCGGGCACGATCGAATGCGACGACAAGTGACTGGCCGCCGAGCCACGGCGAAAGTACTCGACGACGGGATCGCTGCCATCGTCGGTGCGCGACTTGAGTTGGAAACCGGTGGGGTGCGCGGGGTCGATGTCGACGTGGCGGCAATCCAGGCCTTCCTTTTCCAGGCTGTCGATCACGAATCGGCCCAGGGAATCGGCGCCGACTCGGCTCAGCCATGCCACGTTGAAACCCAGGCGCGACAGGCCGATGGCAACATTGCTGTCGGCGCCGGCAATGCGTTTGTGGAACGCGTTGACGCTGGCCAGGTCGCCGGTCTGCTCGGCAACGAACATCGCCATGGTTTCGCCGAACGAGAGGATATCGATCTCAGACATGAGCGTTCTCCAGCGACGATTGGCCGAGGTGGGCGAGGGCGGCGACATGCTCGGTTGTCAGCTGCACCAGGTCTTCGCCTTGCAGCGGGTATTCCGCGGCTCGCATAACGCCTTGGTCCATGTGCCGCAGCAGGTGTTCCCACTGTTGCAAGTCGCTAGCGGCGGGTGGGATGGCAACCAGTTTGCCGTCGGCACGTCGCGTCACCGCTTTACAGTGCACATAACCGACGTGCCGACCGAGCAACCGCGCGGCGCTGGCGGGGGACTGATCCTGCCACTGCCAGTTGCCGATATCGAAGGTCATTTTGATCGGCAGGTTGTGTTGCTCGACTTCATTGAAGAAACGCTGGAACGGTTCGATGCGGCCACCGTGCAGGGTCTGGTCGTTCTCCACCAGCAATTGCACCGCACTTTCGCCGAGCATGCGGGCGAGGCGTTGCAGGTCGCTGTTGTCGGTGAAGTAACCCAGCGATACTTTCAGCCATTTGGCGCCGAACATTTGGGCGCGTTGCAGTGCTGTCAGCAATTCGGGATTGGGTCTGGATTGACCGGCCAGCCACAGCTCCATCGGTGATGAGTACACGCTTTCCAGACCCTCGGCCTGAGTCGCGTCGGCCAGGTGCTCGGGGTTCTCAAAGGTCAGCAGCTCTTCGCGCCATTCGATGCGCGTGGCCCCGGCGGCGGCCAGTACTGCGATGAAACTGCCTTGGCCGCGCTGGCGCACCAGATCGGCGCCGTAGCTGGAGAGGCTGATGGAAACGGCTGGTTTATTCATTGTTTTTCTACCTCTGAAACCGGTTTCATTTTTGTTCAAAAAAATATCAGTGAGTGATGTGTTGTTTTTTCGGGCCTCATCGCGGGCAAGCCCGCTCCCACAGTGTTTTGTGTCGTACATCAATGTTGTGATTCCTGTGGGAGCGAGCTTGCTCGCGATGGGGCCAGTCCAGTCATCTGAAAACGCCAAGGGTCGACCCCCGCACAACCAGCTGCGGCGAAAAATCCAGCGTCCGCAACGCCCCGTCATCCCCCCGCAACCGCTTGAGCAAACACTCGAACGCACTCGCACCAATCTCGGTGGTCGGCTGGGCCAAAGCGGTGATGCCACTGCCCACCAACGGGTACCAATCCAGATCGTCGAGGGCTATCAGCCCCACGTCTTCAAACAGATTGCACTTGAGCTCACGCAAGGCATGGGTGCTGGCCAGCGCCGCGATCCCGTTCGCGCAAAACAGTGCTTTCGGACCGGGGCCTGGAGTGGCGAGGAAATTTTTCAGGTGCGCAGTCAGTTCGCTGCCAGTCTCAATCATCGTGCCGCGCAGGGCCGGGCGCTGTGCGATCTGCGCCTTGAAACTGCTGACCCGCTCGATCCGTGAACTGGTGCCGTCAAACGGCTCTGTCACCAACAGCACGTCGCGATAGCCGCGTTCTTCAAGGTGGGCAAGGGCCATCTCGACAGCCGCCGGGTTATCCAGGCCGACCATGTCACTCTCAAGATGCTCGACTTTGCGGTCCACCAGCACCAGAGGCATTTCCCGGTGCAGTTCATGCAACTCGTCACGGTGATGGCCGAGGGTGTTCACGATCAGGCCTTCGATGTTGTACGAGCGCAGCAGGGCCAGGTGCTGGCGTTCCTGCTCGTCGTCGCGATCGGTGTTGCACACCACCAGGCTGTAGCCGTGCTGACGGCAGGCGGTTTCCACCCCGTGCATCACGGCAATCGAATATGGGTTGCGGATATCGGCCACCAGCATGCCGATCAGGCGGGTGCGCCCGCGTTTCAGGCCACGGGCCATCTGGTTCGGGCGATAACCCAGTTCGGCAATGGACTGTTCGATGCGCTGGGCAATGGCATCGGAGAGCAGGGCGCGGTCTTCGCCGATGAACCGCGAAACGCTGGCCTTGGAGACCTTGGCGTGTTCGGCCACGTCGAGCATGGTCACGCGGCTGCGCTGGGCGGCGGAAAAATCGTTCACGGTCTGAAACCTTCTTATTGGATTTATAAGGCAGAGCGCATGGCACTGAAACCGGTTTCAGGAGACACCAAAAATGAATCCGTCGTCAAGTGTTCGATGAATCACAGTCCGACAAAAAACGACCGGTGGAACTCAGGCGAGCACGCTCAACCACGCCGAACCCAGCAACAACAGGCCCATGCAGCGGTTGAAGCGCTGCATCGCACGAGGTGAACGCAGCCAGCGACTGGAGCCGGCGCCGAGCATTGCCCAAGCTCCAAGACACGGCAGCGAGATCAGGAAAAACGCCAACGACAAATACATCACATGCACAAACCGGTCTTCACCCACCCCGGCAAACACGCTGACCACCGCCAGCGCCATCATCCAGGTTTTCGGGTTGATCCATTGCAGGCTCGCCGCGCCCAGCAAGCCGAGGCGCTTCTCGGCATTTTCGGCGGCAATGGCGACAGCCGGGGCGCGGAAGATTTGCCAAGCCAGATAACTCAGCCATGCCACGCCGGCCCACTGCATGAGCGTTTGCAGCGCAGGCCATTCGATCAGCGAAGGCCCGGCACCAGTGCCCACCAACAACACCAATATCGCAGCACTGGCACAGGCGCCAAGAATGATCGGAACGGCAGCCATCAAGCCGAATCGGGCACTGTTGCTCAGCACCAGAATGTTGGTCGGGCCGGGGGTGATCGAGGCCACAAAGGCGAACAGCAGAAAGGGCAGAAACGTCGGAAAAGAGGACAGCATTGCAGGCAAACTCCGGTGAAGATCATTGAAGTCGATCTTCACAAGTCAGGCGCTTATCTGTCTGGAAGATTTGAGCAACGCTTGCGGTACAGCGCTGGTGTCAGACCGTAGGCGCGCACGAACCAGCGACCCAGGTGACTCTGATCGGCAAAGCCCAAGGTCATGGCCACGGTTGCAGGTTGCTCACCACGGGCCAGCATTCGACGCGCCGTAGCCAGACGCAATTGCACCAGATATGCATGGGGCGCCATACCGTATGCAGCCTTGAACGCACGGGTCAGGCGAAAGCGGTCGACACCGGTGACGGCGGCCAGTTGGTCGAGGCCGATGTCCAATTGTGCGTTGGCGTGCAGATAGTCCCGGGCCTTTTGCGCAACCAGGGGCAGGCGCGGATCTTCGCCATAGCGAGTGCGCCAGTGCAGATGGCTGGTGAGGCGTTCGAGCAAGCCATCGAGCGCGGTCTGGCGAACGATCTTCATTTCACCACCGTGCAGCGTCTCAAACGCAAGGCTGGTGGCGTGGGTCAGGCGCGAATCGCTGGCCAGGGTGTTGGCGAAACTCAACTCGCTGTTGTCCGGCGCGTTGTCAAACACCGCGCCTAACTCACGCTGCAACCACTGTGGGTCGAGGTACAGCATGCGGTAGGTGAAACCGTCCGCGGTCGGCGCTTCACCGTCGTGAATGTCCCCTGGCTCCAGTAAAAACACCTTGCCCGGCGTGCTTTGATGCTTCGTCCGCCGACAATTGAATTGCTGAACCCCTTGCTCGGTGACACCCACCAGATAGCTGTCATGCCAGTGCGGATCGTAGGCATGGCCTTCGAAATGCGCGCGCAAGGTCTCGATGCCGGTGTCGGCGTCCTGGGCCAGATCGAGCCAGTTGTGAGAAGTCATGGGGCACCTGCGAGGTCGTTACCGTGTCATTTGACGCCTGTAGAGCGGGCCATGACTAGAACGTTTGTGCACGCATCAATTGAACAGTCCCGCCGCGATGTTGATCGAGAAACCGAGGATGGCCGTATTGAATAGAAAACCGATCAGCGACTGCGCCAGCACGATCTTGCGCAGGTCCCTAGTCGCCACGCCGACATCCGAAGTCTGCACCGCTACGCCGACGGTGAACGAGAAGTACAGGAAGTCCCAATAGTTGGGCGTTGTCAGGCCTTCAGCAAAACGCAATGCCGGCTCTTTGCCTTCCCAGGTGTAAAACAGGCGCGCGTAATGCACGCTGAAAATCACCCCGATCAGCAACCAGGAGCCGATCACCGTCAACGCGGTGAAGCCGTAGTGCAGCAGTTTGCGGGTGGTTTCCAGGTCTTTGCCGCCGGCCAGTTCGAGGGTGATGGCTGCCAGGCTGGCAATTGCCGCAATGCACACCACGAACAGCACCAGCCCGGCGTTCTCGTCCTCGATTTCGGCAATGCGTTTCACATCAGTCGCTTTCGAACGCACGACGAGCCAGGACATCAGGATCAGGTAAGTCCAGACCCCGGCATTCCAGCCGATGAGGATTTTGCCGATGACCGAATCGGCCGGAACCAGGATACCCGCTGCGATACCGAGCGTTGTGGCGGCGGACAGGCGAGGGTGGGTGTGGGTGAGGTAGGGCATGAGCGCTCGATGGGTCGGAGTATTGCAAACACCTTAGCCCAGGTAAGCACAATCTTGAAATCACCGGGATCCCCTGTGGGAGCGAGCTTGCTCGCGATGAGGCTGTCACATTCAACATCCATGTTGACTGTTACACCGCTATCGCGAGCAAGCTCGCTCCCACAGGTAATCGGTGGTGTTGGTTAGATGTTTTTATGGCGCTTGCGCACCAGCTTCATCACCACCACAAAAAACACCGGCACGAACACCACGGCCAGCGTCGCGGTGATCATCCCGCCGATCACCCCGGTGCCGATGGCCTGCTGGCTCGCCGAACTGGCGCCGGTGGCGATGGCCAGCGGCACCACGCCGAGGATGAACGCCAGGGAGGTCATGACAATCGGCCGCAACCGCAGACGTGCCGCTTGCAGGGTCGCGTCGATCAGGTCGTGGCCGTCGTCGTACAGGCTCTTGGCGAACTCGATGATCAGGATCGCGTTCTTCGCCGACAGGCCGATGATGGTGATCAGCCCGACCTTGAAGAACACGTCGTTGGGCATCCCGCGCAAGGTCACGGCCAGCACCGCGCCGAGCACGCCCAGCGGCACCACCAGCAGCACCGAGGTGGGGATCGACCAACTCTCGTACAACGCCGCCAGGCACAGGAACACGATCAACAGCGACAGCCCCAGCAGGATTGGCGCCTGGCTGCCGGACAACCGTTCCTGCAGCGACAACCCGGTCCATTCCTGGCCCAGGCCCGCCGGGCCTTGCGCCACCAGCCGCTCGATCTCGGCCATCGCCTCGCCGGTGCTGTGCCCCGGGGTCGGTTCACCGGAAATGCTGATCGCCGGGTAGCCGTTGTAGCGGGTCAACTGCGCCGGGCCCTGAGTCCACCTGGCCTGTACGAAGGCTGACAAAGGCACCATTTTTTCGTGGGTGTTGCGCACGTGAATCTTGAGCAGGTCTTCCACCTGACTGCGCTGGTCGCCCTCGGCCTGCACCACGACGCGCTGCATCCGCCCCTGATTGGGGAAGTCGTTGATGTAGGCTGAGCCCACGGCCGTGGACAGCACATTGCCGACGTCGGCAAATGACACCCCCAGTGCGTTGGCCTGCTTGCGGTCGACGACCAGTTGCACCTGCGGTGCCTCGGCCAGGGCACTTTCGCGCACGTTCATCAGGATCGGGCTTTTTTCGGCTGCCGCGAGTAACTCGGTGCGCGCTTGCATCAACTTCTCATGGCCGAGACCCCCGCGATCCTGCAGGCGGAACTCGAATCCGCTGGACGTACCCAGGCCATCCACGGGCGGCGGCAGTACGGCAAACGTCACCGCGTCCTTGATCTGGCTGAGGGCGACGTTGGCCCGGTCGGCAATCGAAGCCGCCGAGTCGTCGCTGCCTCGCTCGGACCAGTCTTTGAGCGTGCTGAACGCCAGCGCCGCATTCTGCCCGCTGCCAGAGAAGCTGAATCCGAGAATCACCACGCTGTCCCGAATGCCCGGTTCCCCGGCGTTGTGCGCTTCAACTTGCTCGGCCACCTGCACCGTGCGGTTCTTGCTCGCACCCGGTGGCAACTGGATGTCGGTGATGGTGTAACCCTGGTCTTCCACCGGCAGGAACGAGGAGGGCAAGCGACTGAAGGCCAAGCCCAGGCCGATCAGCAGCACGCCGTAGATCAGCAGGTAGCGCCCGGTACGTTTCAACGCATAGGCGACCCAGCCCTGATAGCGCTCCGTCAGTTGTTCGAAGCGACGGTTGAACCAGCCGAAGAACCCGGTCTTTTCGTGGTGCTCGCCTTTGGCAATCGGCTTGAGCAGTGTCGCGCACAGGGCCGGGGTCAAGGTCAGGGCGAGGAAGGCCGAGAACAGGATAGAGGTGGCCATCGACAGCGAGAACTGCTGGTAAATCACCCCGACCGAACCCTGCATGAACGCCATCGGAATGAACACCGCGACCAGCACCAGAGTGATGCCGATGATGGCCCCGGTGATCTGCTGCATGGCCTTGCGCGTGGCTTCCTTGGGCGACAAGCCCTCGGTGGCCATGATGCGCTCGACGTTTTCCACCACCACGATGGCGTCGTCCACCAGAATGCCGATGGCCAGCACCATGCCGAACATGGTCAGCACGTTGATCGAAAAACCCAGCGCCAGCATTGTCGCAAAGGTGCCCATCAGCGCCACCGGCACCACCAGCGTCGGAATAAGCGTGTAGCGGATGTTCTGCAGGAACAGGAACATTACCGCGAACACCAGCAGCATCGCCTCGAAGAGGGTGTAGACCACTTTGGTGATCGAGACCTTGACGAAGGGTGAGGTGTCGTACGGTATCGAGTACTCGACGTTCGCCGGGAAATAGCGCTTGAGTTCGTCCATCTTCGCCCGCACCAGGGTTGCGGTGTTCAGGGCGTTGGCGCCGGGCGACAGTTGCACGGCGACGGCGGTGGACGGTTTGCCGTTCAGGCGCGTGGAAAACTGGTATTCCTGGCTACCGATCTCGACCCGCGCCACATCGCTGATGCGCACGGTCGAGCCGTCCGGGTTGGCCTTGAGGACGATGTCGGCAAACTCTTCGGGGGTCGACAACTGGCCCTTGACCAGAATGGTCGCGGTGATTTCCTGGGTGGTGCGGGTTGGCAGGTCACCGATGCTGCCGGCCGACACCTGGGCGTTTTGCGCGACGATGGCGGTGTTGACGTCCGCCGGCGTCAGGTTGAAGGCGAGCAGCTTCTGCGGGTCGATCCAGATCCGCATCGCCCGTTCGGCGCCGTACAGTTGCGCCTTGCCGACGCCGTCCAGACGCTTGACCTCGTTCATCACGTTGCGCGCCAGGTAATCGCTGAGCGCCACGTCGTTGAGTTTGCCGTCGCTGGAGGTCAGGGTGATCAGCAGCAGGAAGCCGGATGAGACTTTCTCCACCTGCAAACCTTGCTGGATGACCGCTTGTGGCAGGCGAGACTCCACGGCTTTCAGGCGGTTCTGCACATCCACCTGAGCCAGTTCCGGGTTAGTGCCCGGCTGGAAGGTGGCCTTGATGGTGGCGCTGCCCAGGCTGCTCTGGGACTCGAAATACAACAGGTGATCGGTGCCGTTGAGCTCTTCCTCGATCAGGCTGACCACGCTCTCGTCCACGGTTTGCGCCGAGGCGCCGGGGTACACGGCGTAGATTTCGATTTGTGGCGGTGCAACATCGGGGTATTGCGCTACCGGCAATTGCGGAATGGCCAGCGCACCGGCCAGCAGGATGAACAGGGCAACCACCCAGGCGAACACCGGGCGGTCGATAAAGAACTGCGGCATAAAAAAGCGTCCTGCTTACTGACCAGTCGCCTGGGCAAGTGGAAGAGGGGTGTCGTCGATCTGCACTTTCTCGCCGGGGCGGGCGTGCTGCAGCCCTTCGATGACGATGCGGTCGCCCGCCTTCAGGCCGCCGGTGACGATCCAGCGATCGTTCTGCACGGCACCCAGTTCGACCGGTCGCTGCCCGACCCGCTGTTCGGCGTCGAGCAGCAGCACCTGGGCGATGCCGGCGCTGTCGCGCTGGATGGCCCGTTGCGGCACGCTGATGCCCTGCTGGTTGATCGCTTGTTCCAGGCGTACGCGCACGAAACTGCCGGGCAGCAAGTCGAGGTCGGGGTTGGGGAACTCGCTGCGCAGGATGATCTGGCCGGTGCCCGGGTCGACGGTGATATCGCTGAACAGCATTTTGCCCGGCAGCGGGTAGAGGCTGCCGTCATCCTGAATCAACGTGGCCTTGGCCTGGTCCTGGCCGACCTGCTGCAACTGACCTGAGCGGAAGGCGCGTCGCAGATCGTTGAGTTCGCGGGTGGACTGGGTCAGGTCGGCATGAATCGGGTTCAGTTGCTGAATCAGCGCCAGGGGCGTGGTTTCGTTTTGTCCGACCAGTGCGCCTTCGGTGACCAGTGCGCGACCGATACGCCCGGAAATCGGCGCGGTGACCGTGGCGTAACCGAGGTTCAACCGGGCGCGTTCCACCGCCGCCTTGTTGCCGGCGACGTCGGCAGCGGTCTGCCGGGCGTTGGCCCGGGCGTTGTCGTAGTCCTGGCCGCTGATGGCCTTGTCGTCGATCAACCGGGCGTAGCGCTGTTCCTGCAATCTGGCCTGGAACGCGTTGGCTTCAGCCTTGCGCAACGCGGCTTCGGCGCTGTCCAGGTCAGCCTTGAACGGCGCCGGGTCGATGCGGAACAACACTTCGCCCTGTTTCACGTCACTGCCTTCACGGAAGGTGCGCTGCAAGACAACGCCAGCCACCCGGGCACGCACTTCGGCCATGCGCGGTGCGGCAATCCGCCCGCTCAGTTCACTGCTGATGGTCAGTGGCCGCGCTTCGATGGTCTCGATGCGAACCGTGGCCAGCGGCGCCTGTTCCTCGGCATTCGAGGACTTGTCACACGCGCCCAGTGTCAACGCCAGTGCAATCAGGCTGAGCCTGGCAAGCAGATTCTTCGACATGTAATACCCCAATAAAGACCCCCAGCATCCTACTGGGCGAAGGCGAGGGTAGCGGTGAAGCTTTGTTGGTGCTGTGTGAAATTGTGTAAGGGTTTTACTCAGGTGTGCGTGAGGGCGTATATCCTGCAGTCCTTGATTTCTATTGCGCCAGATATAGATTGCCATCGCGAGCAAGCTCGCTCCCACCGGGATTTGATGTGAACACGAATGTTGTGAACACCACCGACCACTGTGGGAGCGAGCTTGCTCGCGATGGCGGCATATCTGGCGCCACGGCTCTTTCTGGAAACACCCCATGCCCAACATCCTCCTGGTCGAAGACGACACCGCCCTCGCCGAACTGATTGCCAGTTACCTGGAACGCAACGGTTATTCCGTCAGCGTGATCGGTCGCGGTGACCACGTGCGCGAACGTGCGCGGCTCAATCCGCCGGACCTGGTGATCCTCGACCTGATGCTGCCCGGCCTCGACGGCTTGCAAGTCTGTCGCCTGCTGCGCGCCGATTCGGCGACCCTGCCGATCCTGATGCTCACCGCCCGCGACGACAGCCACGACCAGGTCCTGGGCCTGGAAATGGGGGCCGACGACTACGTCACCAAACCCTGCGAGCCGCGGGTGCTGCTGGCCCGGGTGCGGACCTTGTTGCGCCGCAGCAGCCTCAGCGAGCCGCAGACTGCCAACGACCGCATTCTGATGGGCAACCTGTGCATCGACTTGTCCGAGCGCACCGTCACCTGGCGCGGGCAATTGGTGGAATTGTCCAGCGGCGAGTACAACCTGCTGGTGGTGCTGGCCCGGCATGCCGGAGAGGTGTTGAGTCGCGACCAGATCCTGCAACGCTTGCGCGGCATCGAATTCAATGGCACTGACCGTTCGGTGGACGTGGCAATTTCCAAGCTGCGACGCAAGTTCGACGACCACGCCGGCGAGGCGCGCAAGATCAAGACTGTGTGGGGCAAGGGTTACCTGTTCAGCCGTTCCGAGTGGGAATGCTGAGCCGATGTTCAGAATCCTTTTTCGTTTATATCTGGTGACCATCGTCTCATTCAGCGCGGCGATCTATCTGGTGCCGGATCTGGTGGTCAAGGTGTTCCAGGAACGCTTTGTCACCTACAACCTCGATTACTCGCGAGGGCTGCAAACGCTGATCGTCAAACAGTTCCATGGGGTCCCGGCCGAACAGTGGCCGACCCTGGCCGCTGAAATGGACAAGGACTTCTCTCCTCTGCACATCGTGCTCAGTAGCAATGACGACAGCAGCCTGACGCCCGATGAACAGCAGCGCTTGCGCCGCGGCGAGAACGTCGTGCGCGTGGGCGACTGGGGCTGGCGCACGCTGGCGGTCGCGCCGCTGAATGAGCGCACCGTGGTGCAAATGGTCGTGCCACCGGATCCGCTGGACGTCAATCTGTTGTACTGGAGCATCAACGTCCTGATCGGCGCGACCATGCTCGCGTGCCTGTTGTTGTGGCTGCGCCCGCACTGGCGTGATCTGGAGCGCCTCAAGGGCGCCGCCGAACGCTTTGGCAAGGGCCACTTGGGCGAGCGCACGCAAATTCCCCCGAGTTCCAACATCGGCAGCCTGGCCAGTGTGTTCGACACCATGGCCGGCGACATCGAGAACCTGCTCAACCAACAGCGAGACCTGCTCAATGCGGTGTCCCACGAGTTGCGCACGCCGCTGACGCGCCTGGATTTCGGCCTGGCGCTGGCCCTGTCCGACGACTTGCCGGCGGCCAGCCGCGAGCGCTTGCAAAGCCTGGTGGCGCACATTCGGGAACTCGATGAATTGGTGCTGGAGCTGCTGTCCTACAGTCGCCTGCAAAACCCGGCGCGGCTGCCGGAGCAGGTCGAAGTGTCGATGGATGAATTCATCGACAGCATTCTCGGCAGCGTTGACGAAGAAATGGAGTCTCCGCAAATCGTCATCGACGTGTTGCTCCACGGCCAGCTCGAACGCTTCAGCCTGGACCCGCGCCTGACCGCCCGAGCCCTGCAAAACCTGCTGCGCAACGCCATGCGCTATTGCGAGAAGCGTATTCAGATCGGTGTGCAGGTCTATGCGAGTGGCTGTGAAATCTGGGTCGACGATGATGGCATCGGCATTCCGGATGACGAGCGCGAGCGGATCTTCGAACCTTTCTACCGCCTCGACCGCAGCCGCGACCGCGCCACGGGTGGTTTCGGACTGGGACTGGCGATCAGCCGCCGAGCACTGGAAGCCCAGGGCGGCACGTTGACGGTGGAAGCCTCGCCGCTGGGCGGGGCTCGGTTTCGTTTGTGGTTGCCGGCGTTGGGCTGACGCGCTTCGCAGGCGTTGCCGCAGCGCCTGCGTTGAGCCAAGGATTCTCAGGTGCTCAGGCGACTACGCAACAGTTTCGCCATCTCCTCCAGGTCCGCCATCGGCTGATGCCCGATCAGCATCCAGGCGTGTTCCATGTCAGCCCAATACACGATGTTCAGCTCGCGCCGCTGTTCCCGGGCGAAATGGCGGCTGCCGCTGTTGGAGCGGGTAACACACAGCGCCATGGGGCCGTGGGCTGGATCGAGGTAGGTGATCTGGGCGATGGGTGCACCGTCGTACTCGAGGATTTGCGCGCGCTTGAACTCGGCACGGGGCAGGCTCAGTTTTGCCGGCGCGAGGTTGAGGCCCAGACGCGCATCGATCGTGCGCAGTTGTGCCCGTTGGGCAGCTTCATCGCCGGGCAGGTGATCCAGGGTTTCCGGCACATAGAGCGCCATGTAATCGGCCACCAGGCCGCGCCAGCTATGTGACTGTTGGCTCGCTTGCCAGCCGAGGAACAAACGGTCCGCCAGCACGCCGCCGGCCAACAGCCCGGCCGCGGCGGCCAGGAACCAGCGTCGATTGAGCCCGGGGCGGGCGGGTGAGGGCATTGTGGCGAGCATGGTTTGCAGGCGATCGACCGGCGCCTGTCGGGTCAGTTCATCGTAGGCGTCCTTGAACGGCAGGCTGCTGCGATCCAGCCATTGCAGGCGCAGGCCGAGCATCGGGTCGGCGCTGATGGCCGCGTCGATGCGCGAGCGCTGCTCGGCATCGAGTTGGTTGTCGAGGTAAGCCACCAGTTGTTCGTCCGAGGGTATCGCGTTCATCAATGTTCTCCTCGGTTAGGGGTGGGCACCGTGTGCAACGGTGGATATTCGGCCAGTTTCGCCCGAGCGGCGGCCAGGCGACTCATGACGGTGCCGATGGGCACTTGCAGCACCTCGGCGACTTCGCGGTAGGACAAGCCTTCGACATAGGCGAGAAACACCGTTTCGCGCTGGGCCTCGGGCAAGGCATCGACGCGGCGGATGACCTGCGCTGCCAACACGTGGGTTTGCGCCACGGATTCTCCATCGAACGACAAGGCCTGATCGGCGTCTACCTGGCCCTGCCCCTGGCGCACCCGTCGGGCGCGGACTTCGTTGAGCCAGATCGAATGCAGAATGCTCAGCAGCCAGTGGTCCATGCGCGTTCCCTGCACGTATTGTCCGGCCCGTTCCAGCGCCCGCAGGCAAGTGGCTTGCACCAGGTCATCGGCGACATGCCGTTGCCGGGACAGCAGCAGGCCGTAGCGCCATAAACGCGCCAGATGCTGGTTCAGTTCCGTTCGTATTGCCTGATCGCTGGCGATGGCGACCTCCGTCCGCTCGGGTTGTCAGGTTTTCGATGAACCGTTGATGGCTTCGGCCAGGTCCTGGTACTCCTCGCACTGGGTACTGCCACAGATGGATTCGATCTGCCGCAGTTGCTCCTGTGCAAGATCCAGCCGGCCTTTGACCACATAGGCTTCGCCGAGGTATTCGCGGACCTGCGCATATTGCGGGTCTAGTTTCACCGATTGCAGGTAATAGCCGATGCCTTCGTCGGTACGTCCCAGTTTACGCGTGGCGTAGCCGCGATAGTTCAACGCTTTTGCGGTATTTGGCTGTTTCAGTGTGTCGAGCAGGGCTAGGGCTTCTTCATAACGCCCGTCCTTGGCCAGTCGATAGGCATAGTTGGTACGGTCTTCGTCCGGCACCAGGCTACTGGTCTGTCGGACGCAACGTTTCGATTTGCTATCGAACACCTGACCTTTCGGACAGTTGGGTCTGATGGGCGCGTCGTCGTCCCCGCCACCGCCGTTGGCCAGGGCGAGGGAACCGGACAACGCAACGGCCAGCAACAGAGGGGGCGTCAGAACAGCAAAACGAATATTCATGGGCTTTGCTCCAGAGCTTCATGGGTTCAGATCAGGACGCGTCCCGCCAGACGCAGTGCAAGGTTGATGTGACGAGAACACCGCAGCATGAACAATTATTCGTTACGCCCTGATGGTGTTTTCAAGCAAAACTCATATCGGGGCGGATGCATGGTTTTTGTGCCTTGTGCAGCGTTGTGTGCGCTGAAGAGTCCCTGTGGGAGCGAGCGTGTTCGCGACGCGGAGTGTCATTCAACTTTGATTTCGACTGATACACCGCTATCGCGAGCAAGCTCGCTCCCACAGAGGATTTGTGCCGGGCACAATTACTGTGTTCGCCAATGTAGCCCTGTGGGAGCGAGCAAGCTTGCTCCCACAGAGGATTTGTGCCGGGCAAAATTGCTGCGTCCGCCAATGTAGCCCTGTGGGACCGAGCCTGTTCGCGATGAACGATGACGCGGTATCAACCCAGCAAACGAATCGGAGCACCCGCCGACCAGGCCTGAATGTCCTCGATCATTTGCAAGAAAAACAGCCGGTAGTTCTGTTGGCTCACGTACCCGACATGGGGCGTCGCCAGTACATTGTCCAGGGTCCGGAACGGATGGTGGGCGGGCAGCGGTTCCTGCTCGAAGACGTCCAGGGCGGCACCGGCCAGCCGTTGTTTCTGCAGCGCCTTGATCAGCGCCGCTTCATCGACAATGGGGCCACGCGCGGTGTTCACCAGCAGCGCCGAGGGCTTCATCCAGCCAAGGGCTTGTGCGTCCACCAGACCGCGGCTGCGCTCGCTGAGCACCAGGTGCACCGACAGCACGTCGGCCTGTTCGAACAGTTCCTGTTTGCTGACACGGGTCACACCGACCTGCGCCGCACGTTCGGCGGTGAGGTTTTCACTCCAGGCGATGACACGCATGCCGAACACCTGACCGAACTGCGCGACTCGCTGGCCGATGCTGCCCAGACCGAGGATGGCCAGTGTCTTGCCATGCAAGTCGCCACCCAGGCCTTGTTGCCATTGGCCGGCGCGCAGGGCATTGGCCTCGACCACCAGGTTGCGGGTCGCGGCCATGATCAGCGCCCAGGTCAGTTCCGGTGCGGCGTGTTTGTAGCTGTCGGTACCGCTGACCTGAATACCCAGCGCGGCAGCGGTTTTCAGGTCCAGGGCCGCGTTGCGCATACCGCCGGTCACCAGCAGCTTGAGCTTGGGCAAGCGCCTCAGCAGGTCTTCATCGAAGCGGGTGCGCTCGCGCATCACGCAGATCACCTCGAACCCGGCCAGGCGCTCGGCCAGGGATGAGGTATCGGTGGGGTAGTCATGGAGAAAACTTACCTCACCGACGCTGTCCAGTGCCGACCAGTCCACTACATTGCGCGCCACATCCTGCCAATCATCGATCACTGCAATCTGCACAGGCATCAGCCTTTCCTCTTCAATGCACGGGGTTGGTCTTGCTCAGCCAGGCGAGCAGGGCCTGGTGGAATCGGGCCGGTTCTTCCATCTGCGGCGCGTGGCCCATGCCAGGGAATTCGACCAGCGTGGACTGGGGAATCAGCCCGGCTATCTGTTTGCCGAGGACGTCGTAGTGCCCGATCTTCGCCTTGACCTCGGGAGGGGCGATGTCACTGCCGATGGCGGTGGTGTCGGATGTTCCGATCAACAGCAGGGTCGGCATCTTCAGGTTCTGGAATTCGTAAAACACCGGTTGCGTGAAGATCATGTCGTAGATCAGTGCCGAGTTCCACGCGACTTGCGTATGTCCCGGGCCTTTGTTCAGACCGGCGAGCATGTCGACCCAACGATCGAACTCCGGCTTCCAGCGACCGCCGTAATAGGTGGTGCGTTCGTAGTTGCGGATACCCTCGGCACTGAGTTTGAGTTCGCGCTCGTACCATTGATCAACCGTGCGATAGGGCACACCGAGGGCTTTCCAGTCTTCCAGGCCGATGGGGTTGACCAGCGCCAGTTGCTCAACCTGTTCGGGGTATTGCAAGGCATAGCGAGTGGCGAGCATGCCGCCGGTGGAATGCCCCAGCAGGGTGGCTTTCTGGATACCCAGCGCCTTGAGCAATTGCTGGGTGTTCGTCGCCAGTTGCTGGAAGCTGTACTGATAGTGCGCCGGTTTGCTGGAGGTGCAGAAGCCGATCTGGTCCGGGGCGATGACCCGATAGCCGGCGGCGCTGAGGGCTTTGATCGAGGTGTCCCAGGTGGCACCGCAGAAATTCTTGCCGTGCATCAGCACCACGCTGCGGCCATTGGCCTTGCCGTTGGCGGCGACGTCCATGTAACCCATTTGCAGGGATTGGCCCTGGGAATCAAAGGCGAAGTGCTTGAGCGTGTAGGGGTAGTCGAAACCTTGCAACTCGGGGCCGTATTGCGGCCCTTCGGCGTGGGCGATGACGGGCAGGACGGCGGTCAGTAACAGGCTGGGTAACCAGCGGGAGAAGGGGCACGACATCGGAGAGCTCCATGGGAATCCGCCTATATTGGATCGACACGATTAGGGCGGCATTAATCACAGGCAATCGCCGCCCTTGAAGGTTCAACCCATCCAGCCCAAAGTCGCCAACGCCAGCACGCTGTAGCGGGCGCCTTTGGCCAGGGTGACGATCAGCAGGAAGCGCCCCAGCGGCTCGCGCATGACCCCGGCGACCAGCGTCAGCGGATCGCCGATCACCGGCAGCCAACTGAGCAGCAATGACCAATGACCGTAGCGTTGGTAATGAAGCCGGGCCTTTTCCAGATGCCGGGGGCTCACCGGAAACCAGCGTCGGTCGTGGAACCGCTCGATCCCGCGCCCCAGCCACCAGTTGATTAGCGAGCCCAGAACGTTGCCGAACGTTGCCACCGCCAGCAGTGCCCAGAGCCAATAGCGATCGCTGAGCAGCAGTCCGACCAGCACGGCTTCGGATTGCAACGGCAGCAGCGTGGCGGCACCGAATGCCGCGAAAAACAATCCGAAGTACGCGCCGGACATCAATGGGCGGGGTAGTCCGCAACCACCACGTCAGTGCCGTCCTTTTTCAGGCCGATGACCTGATAGGCATCGCTCATGCCGTCCATTTCCATTCCGGGCGAACCCATGGGCATGCCGGGGGCCGCGACGCCCAGCAGATCGTCGCGTTTGCTCAAGGCCAGGACCTGATCGGCCGGGACATGGCCTTCAACGAATTTGCCATTGATCAATGCGGTGTGGCACGACGCCAGGCGTGGCGGCACGCCGTGCTGTTGCTTGAATTCGCTCATGCTGACTTCTACGTGGTCATCGACCTTGAAGCCATTGGCCTCCAGGTGGGTGATCCATTTTTTGCAGCAACCACAATTGGCGTCGCGATGAACCTCGATCGGAATGAGGTCGGCGGCCTGGACCAGGGAAGACATGAACAGGGCGCTCAGGGCGATCAGACGCAGAGGGTTTCGCATGGGATTCGTCTCGGCTAACGGGCAAAAAAACGCATTCTGACCATTTTTATGGGTCAGGCATTCAAGGAGTGTTTCCAGTTGCTACAAGATAGGCCATTCAATGATGGTAGATCAACGCTGTCAGGGAGATGAGGGGGACATTACAAAATTGTCAGCTTGAAATGTGGAGGGTAAGTATTGGTATTGATATAAACCAACTATCCGCCCTGTACGAAAAGTCTGAAAGACTATTCATCAATCTTCCGAAGTCCAATAAACATGAAGTTTTACAGCATGTATCTGAATTGTACGAAAATTGTTAAAGCGCTGAATTAAAGTTTGGTGGCGTTAGTGCTCCGGCCGATACTTCTGACCCTCTAACTTGATCAAAAAGAAGGAGTTTTCAATGACTATCGGTTATACCGGCGCCTGGACCCCGAAGGCGGGCCTGTTGGTTCGAGATACCGCCAGCAGATCAAAGCCTGTTCCCCAGAGCGTCAAGGTCAGGCAGATGCTTGACCTGGTGGGCAACAATCCAGTTGAACTGGATACAGTCAAGATGGACAAGATGAAATTGCGCAAGCAGATGAAGGGTTTTGATCCCACTAATATTTCAGTCAAATCCATGGGCAG
Organism: Pseudomonas sp. GW823-FHT02E01; assembly: GCF_058797535.1. Classification (NCBI taxonomy): domain Bacteria; kingdom Pseudomonadati; phylum Pseudomonadota; class Gammaproteobacteria; order Pseudomonadales; family Pseudomonadaceae; genus Pseudomonas; species Pseudomonas sp. GW823-FHT02E01. The sequence goes on from NZ_JBXAJS010000010.1 coordinate 224,561, forward strand.
TCTCAGTGTCTTACTGAAAGAACGCGGCCTGATCAGTGATGTGACGGCCGTCACGCTGAGCAATGCCGGTGACAAGTTCGACCGGTTTGGCATCAAGGACCCTGATGCGAAGTTCAATGCGCTGGAATATTTCGCGACGCAACTGGAGAACATCCAGAACAACAATTTGAAGGGTAACAAGTACGCCAATTACTTGGTTCCCGAGTTCAAGAAAGCGATCTACGTGCTGCAAAACCTGGAAACTTATGGCAAAAGCAACGGCCCCATGGTGAGGCCGGGCACTGTTCTCTCGGACGAAGCCTGACGCCCTGTTGCCCGGCCCGCCCGGTTCATTGAGCGGGCCGGCGACCCTTAGCGGTCGAGCAGCTTCATGACTTCTTCCGGATAACGCAGGCCAGCGGTGGCATTCGCCGCAAAGACCGCTTCCAGCGTGTGCAGTTCTTCGGCGCTCAGCGTCACCTCCAGAGCGGCCACGTTTTCTTCCAGGTATTTACGTTGCTTGGTGCCCGGAATCGGAATCAGGTAATCACCCTGGGCCAGTACCCACGCCAGCGCCAGTTGGCCCGCCGTCACGCCTTTTTCTGCCGCCAGCGCTTGTACCTGTTGCACCAGCAGCAGGTTTTTCACGAAGTTTTCGCCCTGAAAGCGCGGGCTGAAACGACGGTAATCGTCGGCCGCGAAATCATCCGGGCTTTTCAACGCGCCGGTCAGAAACCCTCGGCCCAATGGGCTATAAGGCACAAAGGCGACGCCCAGGCGTTGGCAGGCCGCCAGGCAACCGTTTTCTTCCTGATCGCGGCTCCACAACGAGTACTCGCTTTGCAACGCACTGATCGGATGAACCTTGTGCGCTCGTTCCAAGGTCGCCGCCGAGGCCTCGCTCAAGCCCAGATAACGTACCTTGCCGGCACTGACCAGTTCGGCCATGGCACCGACGGTTTCTTCGATGGCCACCTGCGGGTCGATTCGGTGTTGGTAATACAGGTCGAGGGTGTCCACGCCCAGGCGCTTCAACGTGCCGTCGATGGACTGGCGAATGTATTGCGGCCGACCGTTGACGCCACGGGCGGTGGGGTTGGCCGGATCGCGGACGATCCCGAACTTGCTGGCCAGGAACACCTGATCGCGCTTGCCGGCAATGGCCTTGCCGATCAGCTCTTCATTGGTGTGCGGGCCGTACATATCGGCGGTATCGAGCAGGTTGACGCCCAGTTCCAGCGCGCGATGCAGGGTGGCCGTGGCTTCGCGGGCGTCGGTGCCGGTGGTGTAAAAATCCGGCAACTGGAGGAGGGGCGTTTGTGTGAAGTGCTGAGGGAAGTGCCGCCACCGGGCATGCCGATGACGGCGCTTTATCCGCCGCACCGCCAGTTATCCCGGCGGGTGCGTGTGTTCGTCGATTGGTTGGTGGGACTGTGCGCCCAGCCGGGCAATGACTTTTACCGAAAGGATTCAGGCCGTTGAGCCACTGTTAACGATGTGGGTAGTAACCTGGTCCGCCATGGTTGGCATAGTGATCGTGATGCCAGCCCCCGTGGGGGAAAACAATGCATCCGCTCAGGGTCAGGATGGCAAGCAGGGGAATCAGCAATGTGATTCGACGCAACATTTGAAAGTCCTCATGGTTATCGCCGTAATGAAGCCAAAACTCTTCATCGGCTGTAACATGAGACCCCGCTTGTAGCCGCTTATCCCCGAAACAGGGTAAGCGCTTGGCATGCGCGTCGATACAAACCGGATACATTTTCAGATTCAGGAACCCGCAATGACTCAGTCGCAACGTTTGAAATACTCGATTCTGATCTCCCTGGTGGTGCTGGGGATCATGTTTGGCCTTTCCTGGTTGCAGAACACCGGCGTCATCAGCGAAAAACTGTTCCAGTACATCGCCATTGGCGTGGCGGTGGTCGTGGTGGTCATCAATGGCGTGATGCGCCGCAAGGTCAAAGTCTGATCATTCGATCATCGGTTACGCAAAATGGCAGCAGCCTGGGGATGCAGGCTGTAGCTCTTGTCGGGGTTGAGGACAATCACGCCTTCGCTGCACAAGCGCTTCAGCACTTCACGCACGCTGAGAAAGGACAGGGGAATATCCAGGTCCAGCAATTGGCTGTGCACGCCACGCACGCCAAGGCTGCGGTCGTTTTCGGCGGCCGTCAGCAGGGCATCGATGACTTTCAGGCGGATCAGACTGGTTCGAAGGCCAAAGCTTTTGAGCAGGACCCTGATCCGCTCGTTGCCGTGGCGATCGGTACGCGGCTCGAATACGCCGACTCCCATGGAAGTACCCTTTGGCGCGTTGCTACCGTCCGTTGGCAGTTGCGAGTTGTACATTGCAAAACTCCTTTCAGAGCCTGATCAGGAAAAAATGGGCGCTCTTACAGCATTAGACGTATGAGCAGCCCGAATCATGAAGGCTCGAATGTAGAAATTTTGTCGCCATCGCGTGATCAACCTGTCAGACCATGGGGCGTTGCGCAGTAATCTCTAAAATTTTTGTAGTGAGCTTCGTCCCTACAGGGAGGCCCGGTGCGCGTGGGTATGCGCAGCCGTGACCATCGTTTTTTCGATCAGGAGCGAGCGTGATTATTTCCAGCCAGTTAACCAGGTTGAGCCTGGTGGGTGTGACTCTGGGGTTGAGCCTGGGGCTGAGCCTTGCGGCGAGCGCGAGCGATACGCCTGCGCAAACGAGCGCCGAGATCCGCCGCACCGGTTTCGGCGTGCCGCACATCCGCGCCGACAACGAGCGCGGGCTCGGCTACGGTATCGGCTATGCCTACGCCCAGGACAACCTGTGCCTGTTGGCCAACGAAATCACTACGGTCAACGGTGAACGTTCGCGGTATTTCGGGCCGGATCAGTTCACCGTCGAAGAGCGCGAGAACCTGGCCAGCGATGTATTTTTCACCTGGCTGAACACTCCGCAAGCCGTCGCCGGTTTCTGGCAGGCCCAGACCCCGCCAGTGCGTGAGTTGGTCGAAGGCTATGTGGCGGGGTACAACCGCTCCTTGAGCGAGCGTCGCGTCCAGGGATTGCCGCCGCAGTGCCAGGGAGATTGGGTGCGCGACATTACCACGTCGGATCTGGTCAAGCTGACCCGGCGCCTGTTGGTCGAAGGTGGCGTCGGCCAGTTTGCCGAAGCCCTGGCCGGTGCCACGCCGCCCCAGGCCGTGGCCCGGGCGTCGAGCGCACAGGCGGCGTTCCAGGTGGCCGCTACGCGGATGCAGCGTTTTGCCCTGGACCGTGGCAGCAACGCCGTCGCGGTCGGCAGCGAGCGTTCCTTCAACGGACGCGGCATGTTGCTGGCCAATCCGCACTTTCCGTGGGTGGGCGGCATGCGTTTTTATCAGATGCACCTGACCATTCCCGGCAAACTGGACGTGATGGGCGCGGCGTTGCCCGGCCTGCCGGTGATCAACATCGGTTTCAATCAACATCTGGCCTGGACCCACACCGTGGATTCGTCCAGGCATTTCACGCTGTATCGCCTGCAACTCGATCCCAAGGATTCGACCCGTTACCTGCTCGACGGCCAGTCCTTGCCGATGGACAAGCAGACCGTCAACGTCAGGCAGGCGGACGGGCAGGTCCGGGCAATTTCCCACGAGGTCTACAGCTCGAAATTCGGTCCGGTGGTGCAATGGCCGGGAAAACTGGATTGGGATCATCAATACGCCTACAGCCTGCGCGACGCCAATCTGGATAACGACCGGGTTCTGCAACAGTGGTACGCAATGAACCGCGCTGAAAACCTCAAGGATTTCCAGGCTTCGGTGCACGAGATCCAGGGCATTCCGTGGGTCAATACGCTGGCAGCGGACGATCAGGGGCAGACGCTGTACATGAACCTCTCGGTGGTGCCCAACGTCAGTGTCGACAAGCTGGCGCAATGCAGCGATCCGCGCGTTGGCTTGCAGATGATCATTCTCGACGGCTCCAACAGCGCCTGTGCCTGGGACATCGACCCGCAGGCTGCACAACAGGGTATCTATGCTGCGGACAAGCTGCCGCAGTTGCTACGCAAGGACTTTGTCCAGCACTCCAACGACTCGGCATGGATGGCCAACCCGGCGCAACCGCTGACCGGCTATTCGCCGTTGATCAGCCAGGACAGTCAGCCACTGGGGCTGCGCTCGCGCTTTGCCCTGGACCGTTTGAGCGCGCTGGCCCAGGCCGGCAAGGTCGAGGCAGCGGACTTGCAACACATGGTCATGGACGATCGGGTTTATCAAGCCAGTCTAGTGATGCCGGACCTCCTGCAATTCTGCGCGGCGGACCTCGGTACCGATGCCAAAACGCTCGCGCCACTGTGCGCCAGCCTCAAGGCCTGGGACCGCAACGCCAACTTGGGCAGCGGTTTGGGCTTTGTGCACTTCCAGAATGTCATGGAGGCGTTGGAGTCGGTGCCGGACGTATGGCGTGTGGCATTCGATCCGCGGGATCCGCAACATACCCCACGGGGCCTGGCAGTCGATCACCCGCAGGTGGCGAAGGCGCTACGGGCAGCGATGCTGGCTTCGGCTGAACAGGTCAAGGCGGCAGGACTCAAGCCGGACAGTCGCTGGGGCGATATCCAGGTGGTCAGCAGCGGCGGACAACAGACACCGATCCACGGCGGGCCGGGAACGTTGGGGGTCTATAACGCCATCCAGAGCGTACCGCGCAGCGATGGCAAGCGCGAAGTGGTCAGCGGCACGAGCTACCTGCAAGTGGTGACCTTTGACGAAAACGGACCGCAGGCCAAAGGGCTGCTGGCATTCTCGTTGTCCAGCGACCCGGCCTCGAAGTATTCACGGGACCAGACGCAAGCCTTTTCCAGGAAGCAATGGAGCGTGCTGCCTTTCACCGAGCAACAGATCCTGTCCGATCCGGACTATCAGGTGCAGACGATCCGCCGGCAGGATGCAAAAGTGGCCGCGCAGTAAGGTAGTGGGGTTTCGCATGAATGCTGAAGGCCGCATCCGCAAGGGTGGCGGCCTTTTCAGCTTTTCGGGGAGATTTGCGGAATCGCGTTGACCACCAGATTGCCGTTCTGGTTACGGGTCAGGTAGACCGGCAGGACCCGCGGCAAGGACTTTACCAGGCCGTTGATCTCTTTGATGTTGTAGATGCCGCCGATATGGATCGAGCCGGTGCTGTGGTCAGCCACCATCAACGGTTTATCCAGGTAGCGATTGATCAAGGGCAGCGCATCGCTCAAGGCCAGATCGTCGAGCACCAGCTTGCCCTGGCGCCAGGCCAGCGAGCTGTCATTGTCATAGGTCTGGCTGATGCGGGGAATGAAGTCGCCGCGGCGATAACTGGCCTGCATCGCCGGGCCAAGGCGCAAACCATCGCCTTGCAGGTCGGCGTTGCTGCTGACCAGTACCGAACCTTCGATCAGGTTGACCTTGACCTGGTCTTCATACATCCAGACGTTGAATTGGGTGCCGGTCACGCGAATCCGGCCTTCGGCGGCCTTGACCACGAAGGGGTGGCGGGTGTCATGGCTGACCCTGAAGAAGGCTTCGCCTTTATCCAGCGTGACTTGCCGCTGATCCTTGTAGTTGCTGTACGTCAGCTCGCTGCCCAGGTTCAGCTCCACCTGGCTGCCGTCTTTCAACGTGACGGTACGCACATTGTCGGTCGCTTCGAAATGCTGGTACGCGTTCGGTACCCAGCCCAGGTGCCAGCCGCCATAACCGGCCAAAGGCAGTGCCAGGGCACATACCGCCGCGGCAATGGCCAGGCGGCGCCACGGGGTTTCGGGTTGGCGGCGAACCAGCGGCACGACGGGTTCGGGACGAGGCAACTCGCCGGCGACATCCCAGATCTCCAGCATCGCTTCGTACTCGAAGGCATGGAGCGGATGTGCATCACGCCATTGCTCGAACGCCTGGCGCTCTTGCTCGGTGCAGTCACTGGCGTGCAGACGCATGCACCAATGCGCGGCAGCATCGGTGATAGCGTCGAATTCGGCTTCCGAAAGTGTGTGGTCGGTCATTGGCCCTTCCTGATTTCCTGCATTCTAACCTTGGGGGAAGTCTGCGAGAACATCAGTCATGGCATTTAACCATCAATGTGTTGTTTTTTTTCAACGCATCGCCTTTGGAACATCGGTTGTCGAATAAACAGTATCCATAGGGTGCGTGAAAAAAACATCAAGTCAAACACCGTTGTGCTGCGCAGACCCGGGGATCTGCGCGTTGTTACGCCGCGGTCAGGTTTCAGCGGTCGGAGTGACCGGCACCGGGTCCAGTTGCCGGCCCATTTCGCAGATCAAAAAGGCGATCGAGTCGGCATTGTGCAAAATGACGTCGGTTCGGAACTTCGATTCCTGCCTGTTTAAAAAAGCTTCCCGTGCCTTATCCATGGTCTGGCTGCCCGTCAGCCGTAGAATGGCCTTGCCAATGTGATAAGAATCCGGAATCGAATCCAGGCTGATCCAGGATTGCAGGCCACTGTTCCAGCGTGCGAACAGTTCCTCTTTCGGCGTTTTCATCGATAAGGCTTCTCGCTGGAAATCCAGCTGAGACTGTTTCTTTGCCGCGCCATAGCCGGTGACCGACGCTACCAGATCGCTGAACGGCAGCCTGGCCTCAAGGTATGCAATGTCCACGGCCCCGGAAAACAAATGAGCGAATTCGTGTATCAGGGTCGCGGCCTGGCTGTGGCCGTCGACATCGAAGGGCTGTGTCAAGCTGGATTTGTACCAGTCGAGTTGTTGATTGAAGAATTTTTCCGTGAAATGCACATTGCGCTGGAGATCCTTGTCCACGACAAACGCGACGAGGTTGTCCTTCGGGTCCCGGCTTGAACCCACGATAAAGCGTTGCGAGTTCATCCAGTCTTCATCGGGATCGACCAGCGCGTTGCAGACGGGGACGATGGCCTGTTTGATTTTTTCGAGCAGTGATTTGTCGACCTGACCAACATCAAAGAACTGTTTGAGGAAGGTATCGAGCCGTGTGCCCGGGACGAGTTTCCTGAGTTGCACCAGATTGTGCAGGCTGTTGAACGCATAATAACGAGCCATGTCGATGGCCTGCACGATCATGCGGGCTTTAGCGGGATGCTTTGCCCGGATTTCGTCCATCCCCCGGGCCTCGATGTTCAGGACCGCCCGCGCAACATAGGCGTTGGCATACTGATTGTGCATTTTCGAGACGACTTTGCCGAAGTGAACGGTGTGGAAATCCGGGTCGATGACCAATTGTTTGTCAGGAGTAATCGTTAACACGGGGCCTTCTTCCTTGCCTTTGATCATTCTCCAGACCGCTCCGGTCTTGTTTACGCCGTACACCTTTCCGGCAATGGCGGCGCAGGTTTTCTTGCTGCCCGCGTCCAGATAGGTGCCGTCAGTGCTGTTTTTCGCCAGGTCCTTGAGTTCAACCGTGGTTTCGAACGGTTGCAGCCGGGTGCGCATTGCTGCTGTCGACCGAATCTTCGACCAGGGTTGAGCGATCACGGGGGTGACAGCCGGTGGAGCAACGGCTTCGCCGGTTTCCTGGGCGCTTTCGCCCCATCCATCAAGTGACAGCCGGCCCAATGACAGGATTTGCGCCGTCCCGGCAATAAACTCGCGCAACGCGGTCATCCAATGATGGTCCTGCAAGGCTTCGGCCGAATTGAGGGCATCCTTGTAGGCCTTCCAAAGAAATTGCACGTACGCGAGTTTGCCCGGCAGCAGGCTTGAAATGCGCTCGATGCCGGCGCCGAACAGGTGTTTAACGGCCTCCCAGTCCGACTGACCGCTAGCGTGTGACTGGCTGGCGAGCATCTTCACCAACAGTTGGGTGTTGTCATGGAACAAATGGGTGAGCAGGTTGCCGCCGATGGGGTTGGACGCAAGGGTGATTTCGCTCGACTGGCCGACGGTGGACTCCAACAGGTTGCGAAACACCGTTTGCTCACTGTCCGGCAGGCGACGTATCAACATGTCCTGCAATGGCCCCGGTGTGTTGAGTGCCGAAACAACGCTGGCCTCATTGTTGAATTCAACGAAGGGTGAACCACCCGGGTGGTAAGGGGCATAGAGGATTTGTGGGCCTGCCTTGCCCGAGCCTGGACCAATCAGGTACAGGCCCAGCGCCTTGACGGCGGCGGCGCCGGTTGTCTTGATCAGTTCCAATGGTCGGGCAATGGCGTGAGCACCTTCTACGGTCGCCCGGGCGATGGCGTCCGGCATGTCGAATACTTGCCGAAGCAAATCGAAAGCGCTGTCGGAAAGCCGTTGCTGCAGTTTCAGTTCGTGCGCGTGTTGCAGCAGTTGCCAGGGCAGTTGCTTGACGAAGCGCAACATCTTGCTTTCGACGTCGGCCGCTTGATTCGACAAGCTGTCCGTGACCTGTTTGGCGTAGTTTTGCGCGATGTCCAGTGATCGCAACAGTTGGCGGACAGCCGCCTGATCCAGATTCCGGGGCAGCGTTTGAGTGGTCGCCGACCCGACCTTGAACCCTGTGCCTTGCGCAATGTTGATGTGCTGCAAGGCGAACTCGGTGAGGCTCCGGGCGGGGCCGACCAGGGCCAGGTCCGGGGTGATTTCGATATTGTCAGGGTCCAGCGCTGTTGCGGGGAAGCGGCTGGCGAGCAACGATTTCAGTGTTTCCTGCACATACGACTTGAGGGGTTTGGTCCCGTGTAAATAGTCTTTGTCCTCAACAACGCTGTGGCGGTATTGCTCCAGCAGTTCAAGGTGCAGTCGCTGCTCTTGCAGCGGGGCCATTCCCAGCCAGGCGGGCAGGGACTGCTGCTGGCTGATCGCCCGGGCAATCGACGTGGCTCTTCCCAGGTTGGTGTTGAGGACCGTTGTGGTCAGGTCTTCAAGGGCTTTTTTCTGCTTCGTGTCGCTCAGGTCGAAAGTACGTACGTGTTCGCAGCGAGCCAAAAAGTGCTCGATGGACGATTGCGCGACCCGTTCCAACACAGACCCTTCAATCAGCCGCAACGGTCCCAGTGAGTAGCGTTGGTGAAAGACGCGCTGGGTCGGGGTCAGGTTTTCCAGCAGCGCCAGGCGTTGCTGCGGCTCGAGCAGGCGGCGGTTCAGTTCCAGCCGTGCACGACTGATGGTGTCAAAGACTTCCAGGCCCTCGGCGGGTGTCCATAGGATCGTCCGGCCGGAATGCGAGGGATCGAGTCCGCCACGCTCGGTCACGAGTAGACAATGGGCCAGGGGCAGGACATCCTGCTGGCCGGAGCGCTCCAGCGTCAACGAGTAGGCATCGGGTCGGAAACCCTTGAGTGACAAGCGGTTTTGCCGGTCGGGCTGGTCCGGGTTGAAGACTGTTTCGACAATGGCCCGATCCGCATCCCGCAATGTTGCACCAAGCACCCGCAGGCTGGCCTCGCCACGCAGGCCAACGGCAAGTGCATGGGCCAGGCGGGGTTTCATGTTTTCCAGATAGACCCGTTGCAAGGCCAGAGACGCAACCGGTTGTGCTGCAAAGTCCGCGTTGATCAGTGTTTCGATGTCGCAGAAGGTTTTGACGAAAGCTGCCGCCGTATCGGCCAGCACTGTGGAGGGATGCTGATTGCCGGATAACACGGGGCGTGTGCTCCAGCGTCCGCCGGCATCCAGCGTCAGCAGTCGCTCGCTGATCATCGAGCGGATATCCAGCGCCTTGTCGAACAGGGCGTGGATGTCCACGCTGCCGTCACTGTGACGGAACACCTGCAGGGCATATTCCATGTTCTGCCGTTGCTTGCTGATGATCCCGTCGAAGAGCTTGGGGAAGATCGCGCCGCCAATCACTTCCCCGGTCACATTCGGCCGGTCAAAACCAATGAAACGCTGGCGTTCATCCAGGCTCAGCAGACCATAGAGTTCATCCTCATGACCGGCCGCACTGAACTTGCTCAGTAACGTATCGCACAAGTCCTGATAGTTCTCGAGCACCTGCAGGCCTGCGGTGGGCGTGTAGAGAAACGCATTGCCGGCGCTGACCATCAGTGAGCCGGCCAACTCTACATAGTTGGCCTGGTACTCCCACAGACGCACGGTTTCGACCGTCATAGCTTTGTTCGTCCGGCTGGCCGTCGAGATCAACGCATGCAAGTCCTGGCTTTGCTCAGGGGTGATGATCCCGGCTTCGCGCTTGAGCAGCAGTTGTACCCTCGTCTGGTCGGCGATGGCCTGGCCGAAGAACTGGCGACGCGATGCACCTTCGGTGCTCGCCGCAGCCCAGAAACCTTCGAGCTGCCCGATCAGCAGGCCGATCAGTTGGCGCGAGATTGTCGTGACGGCTGTTTCCCAGAGTGGCTGGTCGGCTTTTGTCGGGGACTTTCCCGGATGGGAAAATTCATGGGACTGCCCGGATGGCCAACGCTGATGGCGATAGTGCAGGAGTACCGCGTCACTCAGGGAAAGGGTGTTGACCCAGCGTCGCGCCGGATGGCTTTCGCCCGCATTTTCTGGCGTTGTAGCCAGGTAGAAGTTCACTTGGGTCCGGCTCTGATCCAGACCGGGAAACGACGCCGCCAGACGTTGACTCAGCAATGTGTCGAGCAGAGAGGTCAGGGACGGCAGCGCTTTCAATTCGTCGAGCAGGGCCTGGTCGTTAAGTTGCTGCTGGGTGGAGAGGGTGTTGCGCTGGTCTTCGAACACGTCCCCGTCGATGGTTTGAAAGTCCAGTTCGATGTCGGTGGCGCCCACCACGGCCTTGCGTTGAGACAGCGCCATGAAGGCCAGCAGGTCGTCGTCTTCACCGGCCGCTTTGAGTTGCGTCATCAGCTGTTCGGTCAGGGCCGTACGGTCGGCGAACTTTTTTATTCCCGCGTACGGGGTGTAGAGAATCACGCCATTGTCATCGGGCGTCGCAGTCAGCAAAAAACTGCCGGCCAGCGCCACGGGTTCCAGTCCAGGGATTTTCAGCAGGATTTTCTTCGCCAGCATGGGCGGCGTCTGCTCGTCGCGCAGTGCCTGGGTGGCCAGTTCGATATGGCTGAACCATTCGAAGTCCCTTCGCGTCAGCCCGTGGGTTTGGCCAAGTTCTCTCCAGAGACCGCGCAACGTCAGCGCCTCGGGGAAAAACAGCGGAGTTAATGGTGTAGACATCGTCGAGTCTCGTTCTAGGTGCCACTCAAAGGCGCCTGTGGATTGAGCATCGAGACTAAAAGCCGGTGCGTTGACGCGGGTGGTAAATAGATAACGCACGGGTCGCGGGCGTTTGTGACAGGGATATACCTCATCGACCCTGAGCGAAAGGTTGACAGGTCGCACGCCGCGCGTTGTTAATCGGCGGGTCTTTGTACGCTGTTGCCCCCTCCAATAATTAGTCTGGAGCTTCAGATGTCTGCGCCACACGATCACGCCTCTACCGCGGTCCCGTCACACCTGTCACTCGAAGCGCTGAGCGCTTTGCTGGAGAAGATTTTTCTGCGTCACGGCACGTCGGTCGAGGTTGCCCGGGTGCTGGCGCAAAACTGCGCCAGTGCCGAGCGCGACGGCGCGCACAGTCACGGGGTATTCCGCATTCCTGGTTATGTTTCGACGCTGCAAAGCGGCTGGGTCAATGGCCAGGCCGTTCCGCTGGTCGAAGATGTGGCTTCAGGGTTTGTGCGGGTCGACGCCAATAACGGTTTTGCGCAACCGGCCCTGGCGGCGGCACGCGAGTTACTGGTGCAGAAGGCCCGAAGTGCCGGCATCGCGGTGCTGGCGATCCGTAACTCGCACCATTTCGCGGCCTTGTGGCCGGATGTCGAACCCTTCGCTGAAGAGGGCCTTGTGGCATTGAGCGTGGTCAACAGCATGACCTGCGTGGTGCCCCACGGTGCCGACCGGCCGCTGTTCGGCACCAACCCGATTGCCTTCGCTGCACCGCGGGCCGAGGGCGGGCCGATTGTCTTCGACCTGGCCACCAGCGCCATTGCCCATGGCGATGTGCAAATTGCCGCCCGCGAAGGTGAACGCTTGCCGGAAGGGATGGGCGTAGACAGCCTCGGCCAGCCGACCACGGACCCGAAGGCGATTCTCGAGGGCGGCGCGTTGCTGCCTTTCGGCGGGCACAAGGGCTCGGCGTTGTCGATGATGGTCGAGTTGCTCGCGGCGGCACTGACCGGTGGCAATTTTTCCTTCGAGTTCGACTGGAAGAACCACCCTGGCGCCAAGACCCCCTGGACTGGCCAGTTGCTTATCGTGATCGATCCGGACAAGGCGGCGGGGCAAAGCTTTGCCGAGCGCAGCCAGGAACTGGTGCGGCAAATGCACGGTGTCGGCCTGAAGCGTTTGCCGGGTGACCGGCGCCATCATCAGCGCGCCAGGTCACAGGTCAACGGCATTGAGCTGGATGCCCGGACGCTGGCGAACTTGCGGGAGCTGGCGGGGGAGTGATCCGTTAGATGCGCGGCAACCCCCTGTGGGAGCGGGCTTGCTCGCGAAGGCGGTGTGTCAGCAACTTGGATATTGGCTGACACACCGCC
>NZ_JBXAJS010000011.1:0-215087 GCF_058797535.1 Pseudomonas sp. GW823-FHT02E01
GGTGGGTGATGACGGGATCGAACCGCCGACATTCTGCTTGTAAGGCAGACGCTCTCCCAGCTGAGCTAATCACCCTTCGCTTCGGTGTGGCGCGCATTCTACGGAGCGACCCAACCTCTGGCAAGCACTTTTTAAAATAATTTTCTCAGCCCTTCCAAAGGCTTAGAGAAAGGTTGGCCTATGGCACGGCGAAGACAATAATGCCCCCCTTTGTATAAAGGAGAGACTCACCCCATGTGGTTCAAAAACCTGCTTATCTATCGCCTGACCCAAGATCTGCCTGTTGATGCCGAGGCGTTGGAAACTGCACTGGCCACCAAACTGGCGCGCCCATGTGCAAGCCAGGAGTTGACCACCTACGGTTTCGTCGCGCCATTCGGCAAAGGCGAAGATGCGCCACTGGTACACGTCAGCGGTGACTTCCTGCTGGTGTCCGCGCGCAAGGAAGAACGTATTTTGCCGGGCAGCGTCGTGCGTGACGCCGTCAAGGAAAAGGTCGAAGAGATCGAAGCCGAGCAAATGCGCAAGGTCTATAAGAAGGAGCGCGATCAGATCAAGGATGAAATCATCCAGGCCTTCCTGCCCCGCGCCTTTATCCGCCGCTCGTCGACCTTCGCCGCCATCGCGCCGAAACAGGGCCTGATCCTGGTCAACTCGGCCAGCCCGAAACGCGCAGAAGACTTGCTGTCGACCCTGCGTGAAGTGATCGGCACCCTGCCGGTGCGTCCGCTGACCGTGAAGATGTCCCCGACCGCGACCATGACCGAGTGGGTCACCACCCAGAAAGCCGCGGACGACTTCTTTGTGCTGGACGAGTGCGAACTGCGCGACACCCACGAAGACGGCGGCATCGTGCGTTGCAAGCGCCAGGACCTGACCAGCGAAGAAATCCAGCTGCACCTGAGCACCGGCAAAGTGGTCACTCAACTGTCCCTGGCCTGGCAGGACAAACTGTCCTTTGTCCTCGACGACAAAATGGTGGTCAAGCGCCTGAAGTTCGAAGACCTGCTGCAAGACCAGGCGGAACAGGACGGCGGCGACGAAGCCCTGGGCCAACTGGACGCCAGCTTCACCCTGATGATGCTGACCTTCGGCGATTTCCTGCCGGCGTTGGTTGAAGCGCTGGGTGGCGAAGAGACTCCGCAGGGGATCTAAAAGCTTGTGATCTCAAACTGTGGGAGCGGGCTTGCTCGCGAAAGCGGAGTGTCAGTCAGTATCTATGTCGACTGACACTCCGCTTTCGCGAGCAAGCCCGCTCCCACATTTGGTTTTGTGGTGCTACTTAATAAAAAGGATCAGGCCATGCGCGCACTGGCTGCATTAAGTCGTTTTGTCGGCAACACCTTCGCTTACTGGGTACTGATTTTCGCTGTCGTGGCGTTTCTGCAGCCGGCATGGTTCATCGGCCTCAAAAGCGCCATCGTGCCCTTGCTGGGGCTGGTGATGTTCGGCATGGGCCTGACCCTCAAACTCGAAGACTTCGCCGAAGTCGCTCGCCATCCTTGGCGCGTGGCCCTGGGCGTGGTTGCCCATTTCGTGATCATGCCGGGCGTGGCGTGGTTGCTCTGCCAGGTGTTCCACTTGCCGCCGGAAATCGCCGTCGGCGTGATTCTGGTCGGCTGCTGTCCAAGCGGCACCTCGTCGAACGTGATGACCTGGCTGGCCCGTGGCGACCTGGCGCTGTCGGTGGCCATCGCCGCCGTCACCACCCTCCTCGCCCCGCTGCTGACCCCAGCCCTGATCTGGCTGCTGGCCTCGGCCTGGTTGCCGGTGTCGTTCATGGAGTTGTTCTGGTCGATCCTGCAAGTGGTGCTGTTGCCGATCGTGCTGGGCGTGGTTGCTCAACGGGTGCTCGGCGACAAGGTTCGCCATGCCGTGGACGTGTTGCCGCTGGTGTCGGTGGTCAGCATCGTGATCATCGTCACCGCAGTCGTCGCCGCCAGCCAGGCGAAGATCGCAGAGTCCGGTCTGTTGATCATGGCCGTGGTCATGCTGCACAACAGCTTCGGCTACCTGCTGGGCTATTTCACCGGGCGCCTGTTCAAGCTGCCTCTGGCCCAGCGCAAGTCCCTGGCCCTGGAAGTCGGCATGCAGAACTCCGGATTGGGTGCCGCGTTGGCGAGTGCACACTTCTCGCCACTGGCGGCGGTGCCGAGCGCCTTGTTCAGCGTGTGGCACAACATTTCCGGGGCATTGCTTTCGACGTATTTCCGCCGCATGAGCGAGAAACAGGATCGGGAAATGGCGGCGCAACAGGCCAGTAACTGACTCGCGATCTTGATCTAAAAACTTGATCCCCGGGTTAATGCTGGGCACTATATTGCGCAACGCGAGGACGACCTCGCGGCTCGATCGAGTCATTAATCAGGGGACGACCCCGTCAGACGATGGAGGTCTTCATGTCCTGGATCATTCTGTTTTTCGCCGGCCTGTTCGAAGTGGGCTGGGCCGTCGGCCTCAAATACACCGACGGCTTCACCCGCCCGCTCCCCACTGTGTTGACCGTTGCGGCCATGGCTATCAGCCTTGGTTTGCTCGGCCTTGCGATGAAGGAATTGCCGCTGGGTACGGCCTATGCGATCTGGACCGGTGTCGGCGCCGTAGGCACGGTGATCGCCGGGATCATTCTGTTTGGCGAGTCCATGGCGCTGGTGCGGTTGGCGAGTGTGGCGTTGATCATTTCCGGGCTCGTTGGCCTGAAGGTCAGCGCTTAACTTTCAGACCGCCATCGCGAGCAAGCTCGCTCCCACAGGAATCGAAGGTGTTGCGACAATCTGCGACACACCGTGGATCCCTTGTGGGAGCGAGCCTGCTCGCGAAGCAGCCCGCGCAAACAACCGCTATCTTACGGCCCCACGCAAATCCCCCACCAACGCCTGCAACTTGACCGGCTCTGCCACCTCAACCGCAACCGCCGGCCCTGCCACCAACGTCACCCGAGACCACAACCGGCGAAACAGCCCTTTACCCGGATCGCGGCTGAAGAAACTCCCCCACAACCCCTGCAAAGCCAACGGAATCACCGGCACCGGGGTCTCTTCGAGAATCCGCGTCAAGCCGCCCTTGAACTCGTCGATCTCGCCATCGGCGGTCAATTTACCCTCGGGAAAAATGCACACCAGCTCACCGTCCTTCAGATACCGGGCAATGCGCATGAAGGCTTGTTCATATATCTGGATGTCTTCCTGGCGCCCGGCAATCGGAATCGTCCCCGCGGTACGGAAGATGAAGTTCAGCACCGGCAGGTTGTAGATCTTGTAGTACATGACAAAGCGAATCGGCCGACGTACTGCGCCGCCAATCAGCAAGGCGTCGACGAATGACACGTGATTGCACACCAGCAACGCCGCGCCTTCATCGGGAATCAAATCCAGATTGCGATGTTCGACGCGGTACATGGAATGGCTGAGCAGCCAGATCATGAAACGCATGGTGAACTCGGGGACGATCTTGAAGATGTAGGCGTTGACGCCGATGTTCAGCAACGACACCACCAGGAACAGTTGCGGGATCGACAGTTCGGCCACACTCAGCAAGACGATCGAGACAATCGCCGACACCACCATGAACAACGCGTTGAGGATGTTGTTGGCGGCAATCACCCGCGCCCGTTCGTTCTCCGCGGTACGTGACTGGATCAGCGCGTACAGCGGCACGATGTAGAAACCGCCGAAGACACCCAGGCCGAGGATGTCGAGCAACACCAGCCAGGCGTGACCAAAACCGAGGATCTCGATCCAGCCATGGCCGGCGGCGCTTTCCGGTATTGAGCCCGAATGCCACCACAGCAGCAGGCCGAAAACGGTCAGGCCGAACGATCCGAACGGCACCAGACCAATCTCGACTTTGCGCCCGGAGAGTTTCTCGCACAGCATCGAACCCAATGCGATGCCGACCGAGAACACCGTCAGAATCAGCGTCACAACGGTTTCGTCGCCGTGCATCCATTCCTTGGCATAGGCCGGGATCTGCGTCAGGTAAATCGCCCCGACAAACCAGAACCACGAGTTGCCGACAATCGAGCGTGACACCGCCGGCGTTTGCCCCAAGCCCAGCTTCAACGTGGCCCAGGACTGGCTGAAAATGTTCCAGTTCAGGCGCATTTGCGGCGTGGCCGCTGCCGCCCGGGGAATGCTGCGGCTGGCCAGGTAGCCGAGCACCGCAATGCCGATGATCGCCGCGGACACCACCGGCGCGTAATGCGCCGAAGACATCATCACCCCGGCGCCAATGGTACCGGCCAGGATCGCCAGGAAGGTGCCCATTTCCACCAGGCCGTTGCCGCCTACCAGTTCATCTTCCCGCAGGGCCTGCGGCAGGATCGAGTACTTAACCGGCCCGAACAGCGCCGAATGGGTGCCCATGGCGAACAGCGCCAGCAGCATCAACGACAGATGATCGAACATGAAGCCGACGGCGCCGACCGCCATGATGGCGATTTCCCCAAGCTTGATCAGGCGGATCAACGCGTCCTTGGCGAACTTTTCCCCGAATTGCCCGGCCAGGGCCGAAAACAGGAAAAACGGCAGGATAAACAGCAGCGCACACAGATTGACCCAGACAGAGCGGTCACCTTCGATGGTCAGCTTGTACAGAATGGCCAGGATCAACGACTGCTTGAACACGTTGTCGTTGAACGCCCCGAGGGACTGGGTGATGAAGAACGGCAGGAAGCGCCGGGTGCGCAGCAAGGTGAACTGTGAGGGGTGACTCATCTTCCATGTGTCCCTGGATTGTGGCTGGAGATCGGGTAAAGAATGGCCTGGATACTGTAATTGGAGTATCGAACGTCGCTCCAGGCCACACCTTACCTAATCTTTGCCGGTTATTTCTTCAATCCGGCAATGCACGGCGAGACAAACAGCTCGCCACGCCAGGCGCCCAGCACCGTGCGCTTGCCGACGATCAGCCACATCACCGCCAGCAACGCCACCAGCACGCAGCCAAACACACTGAAGAACATCAAGTTCAAGGTACTGGCCAGTTTCAACGTCGCCAGAGAATAGACGCCCAGCGGGAAAGTGAAGCCCCACCAGCCAAGATTGAAGGGAATGCCGGCACGCAGGTAGCGCACAGTGATCAGCAACGCCATCAGCATCCACCACAGGCCGAAGCCCCACAGGGTGATGCCGGCCACCAGACCCAGTCCAGCGGCAATCTCACCGATTCCCGGCATGCCGTTGGCCGCGAAAATCAGCGGTGCATCGCCGCCCAGTACCAGCATGCCCAGCGCACCGGTGCCGATCGGGCCAAGGGCCAGCCAGCTCGAGGCGGCCATGTTTTCGTGGGGCAGTTTATGCAGGGCCATGCGCAGCAACAAAATGGTCAGGATGCTGAAGGCCACCGGCAGGGAAAACGCCCAGAGCACATAGCTGGTCACCAGCACCACCAGTTGCGAATGAGCGTCTGCCAAATGCGGCGCCAACAGCCCCCCGCTGGCGGCCGCCACTTCTGCCGCGACCACCGGTAACAGCCAGACCGCTGTCATCTGGTCGATGCTGTGCTCCTGACGGGTAAACATCATGTAGGGAATCAGCACGCCACAGGCCAGCGACATCGCCACATCCAGCCACCACAGCACCTCGGCGAGGTGAATCACACCGTCGCCCCAGCGCGGCAGGCCGAACACCAGGAAGCCATTGATGATGGTCGCCAGCCCCATGGGGATGGTGCCGAAAAACATCGAAACCGTGGAATGGCCGAAAATCCGCCGCGCTTCGTCGAAAAACAGCACCCAGCGCGCCGTGTATAGCGCCGTAAACAGCAGAAACAGACCGATATTGAACAGCCAGAGGGCTTCGGCAAAGGCGTGCAAGGCAGGTGTGGCAACCGGCAACTGCGCCAGTGCCAACGCCAGCACACCGGTGCCCATGGTGGCCGCAAACCAGTTGGGGGTGAACTGGCGGATCACCTCGCGGGGATGCTGCAAATGACTGAAAGGTTTGATTCCGGGCTTGATGCTATTGGCGCATGTCATGGCGAACTCCTGTCCTCTCGTGAGGTAGAGCCCATGTTAGATCCGAATAGAATATCTATATAACGGGTAATATCTCTATATCTTATCGATATTACTTATATAGCGTCAGACACTCCCTTCCGATTCGATCACCAATATCCGAGCCGCTCCTACCGGATGCGCCACATGTTCAGTGCCAACCGAAGCATAAAAAATATCACCGACCTCCAGCAAAGCCTCCTGCTCCACCCCCTCTTCGCGATAACGCATCCGGACCTGGCCATCGAGCACCACGAACACTTCCTCGCCATCGTTGACGTGCCACTTGTAGGGTTGATCGGTCCAGTGCAGCCGCGTGGTGATGCCGTTCATGCTGGCGATTTCCAGCGCGGCCCAGGCACGCTCGCCAGTGAACGACTTGCTGCGGATGATATTCATGGTCCGATCCTTCGAGTGAATTGAGTGGGTGCCAAGGCTAACTCAATTCTACCGGTTGGCCTCGCAGACCCTGACCGAACGTGATCGCAGTAGACTCGCCATTGCGCTGAGAGCCAGCACAATCAGCATCGCACCATAACCATCGGTCGTTGCCACCAGACCAAACGTCCGCTCCAGGTTCCCGGCCAGTAGCGCCGGGAGGCAGAACGCCAGATAACTCAGCGCATAATATGCCGACATCAACCCGGCGCGCTCATGGGGCAAGGCCTGCGGCACCAGACTACGCACCGCCCCGAGGAAACCGGCGCCGAAACCGCAACCGGCGACCAGCGTGCCGAGGAAAAACAGCGGCAAACTGGCGCTGTGCACGCCCAGTAGAATCAGGGCGACTCCCGCCGGCAGCGAACAGGCGCCCAGTTGCAGCGCCTTGGTCACAGCCTGATTGCGCAGGGTGTAAATCATCAGGGCGCCAGTCACCGTCAAGGCGGCGACGGTCGCCCCGCCAATCAGATTCGAGGTCGAGCCAGTCGCCGTGCGCACCAACGAAGGTGCCAGCGACGCGTAAAAACCGCCGAGTGCCCAGACCGCCGTGTTGAGCGGCAACACCCGCCACAAAGTGGAACGTGCCTGAGCCGGCACATGCAGGGTCGGTCGCAATGAGGCCCACACACCAGGCTGGCGCGAGACGCTTTCCCGCAATCGCCAGACATACACGGCCTGCATCGCGAACAGGGCCAGCAGCAGCCAAAAGGTCAAATGCAGCGGCGCGGGGGCAAACTCGGCCAACACACCACAACCCAGCGCCCCCAGAGCCATCCCGAGTAAAGGCGCGACGCTGTTGACCAGCGGCCCCTGCTCGCGGTCGGTGTCGAGCAGCGTTGCACTCAGAACCGCGGTTGCCATGCCGGTGGCGAACCCCTGCAGCACCCGGGCACTGATCAGCCAGGCGACGCTTTCGGCATGGATAAACAGCAACATCGCCAGGATGTTCAGCATCACCGCCGTAAAGATCACCGGTTTGCGCCCCAGGTAATCCGACAGCGAGCCGACCGTCAGCAACGCCGCCAACAGGCTGAGGGCGTACACGCCGAAAATCAGGGTCAAGGTCGCTGCCGAAAACTGCATCTGCTCCTGATACAGGTGATACAGCGGGGTCGGCGCAGTGGAGGCCGCCAGGAAACTGAGCAAGGTAACGGCCAAAAACCACAGGCTGGCACGATTTGAATGAGAACCGGGCATCGACACACTCCGCAAAAGCTAATTTTTTGCTTTTGCGGAGTGTGCTACTGGATCCCTCTTAAAGCAAATTCTTTGTGTTAAGGTCCGATGCATGGCTTTCAGGACCGGGTGCCAGCCGCAAGACCCGGTGCAATACAGGAAACACAAGATGACAGTTCCCACATTACGCCCCGGCGGCCGCAGCGCCCGGGTGCAAGAGTCGATTCATTCGGCCGTGCGCCAACTCCTTGAGGAGCAGGACCGCGCCAGCGTGACGGTGCCGCAAATTGCAGCGCGCGCGGGCGTCACGCCGTCCACCATCTATCGACGCTGGGGCGATGTGTCGGCGCTACTGGCAGACGTCGCCCTCGCCCGCATGCAGCCCGACAACGAACCGGCCAATACCGGCAGCCTTCACGGCGACGTGCGGGCCTGGGCGGAGCAGTACCTGGACGAGATGAGCTCCGAGCCCGGCCGCAACATGCTGTGCGACGTGCAGGCGGCGTTGAAGCCGAGTTATTGCGCGACCATCATTGGCGGGCAATTGCAGACGATTCTGGATCGCTATCCGGATGAGCCCAGGCCCAGTGTCGATCGGTTGATCAATCTGATCGCCGCGCCGACGGTGTTTCGCATCCTGTTTGCCGAGGCGCCGCTGAAGGTCGAAGAGTTGCATCGATTGATCGAGATCGCGTTCAGCCAGTGAGGCCCCCATCGCGAGCAAGCTCGCTCCCACAGGGGGGGCGAACACAGGGCAAATGTGGGAGCGAGCTTGCTCGCGAAGGGGCCAGTCCAGACACTGCAAATCCCCCTGCGACACCCCGCCACGCCACGACCTTGGTCGACACTGACTAACGCTGGCGGTCGTGCGAGACTGTCTGTCCGGGCGGGAGGTCCGGATGTCTTTTGTCTGGAGTCCCCATGTCGCTGTCCACCGGGCTGATTGCCGTCGTCGCCCTGGCCTATATGGCCATCCTGTTCGCCATCGCCTTCTATGGCGACCGTCGCAGCGCGCCCTTGCCGCCGCGTGTGCGGGCGTGGGTGTATAGCCTGTCGCTGGCGGTCTACTGCACCAGCTGGACCTTTTTCGGCGCCGTGGGCCAGGCCGCCGAACAGCTCTGGTCGTTCCTGCCGATCTACCTCGGGCCGATCCTGTTGCTGGTCGGCGCGCCGTGGGTCCTGCAAAAAATGGTGATGATCAGCAAACAGGAGAACATCACCTCGATCGCCGACTTCATCGCCGCACGCTATGGCAAATCCCAGTCGCTGGCGGTGGTGGTGGCGCTGATTTGCCTGGTCGGTGTGTTGCCCTACATTGCGCTACAGCTCAAAGGCATCGTGCTCGGCGTGAACCTGCTTATCGGCGCCGGTGCCGACGCCATGGGCACCCGCGCCCAGGACACCGCTCTGATTGTGTCGCTGGTGCTGGCGCTGTTCACCATCGTCTTCGGTACCCGCAACCTCGACGCCACGGAGCACCACCGCGGCATGGTGCTGGCCATCGCCTTCGAATCATTGGTGAAGCTGTTCGCGTTTCTCGCCGTCGGCGCCTTCGTGACCTATGGCCTGTACGACGGTTTCGACGACCTGTTCGACCAGGCCATGCTTGCGCCGCGCCTTGAACAGTACTGGAAGGAAACCATCAACTGGCCGTCGATGGTAGTGCAGACCGGTGTGGCGATGATGGCGATCATTTGCCTGCCACGGCAGTTCCACGTGACCGTTGTCGAGAACATCGATCCCCAGGATCTGCGCCTGGCCAAGTGGGTATTCCCGGCCTACCTCGCCCTCGCCGCCTTGTTTGTCGTGCCGATCGCCCTGGCCGGCCAGATGATGCTGCCCAGCTCGGTGTTGCCGGACTCGTTCGTCATCAGCCTGCCCCTGGCCCAGGCGCATCCGGCGTTGGCCCTGCTGGCGTTTATCGGTGGCGCATCGGCCGCCACCGGCATGGTGATCGTGGCCAGCGTGGCGCTGTCGACCATGGTGTCCAACGACATGCTGCTGCCTTGGCTGCTGCGTCGCAACAACGCCGAGCGCCCGTTCGAAGTGTTCCGCCAGTGGATGCTGTCGGTGCGCCGCGTCAGCATTGTGGTCATTCTGCTGCTTGCCTATGTCAGTTATCGCCTGCTGGGCTCGACCGCCAGCCTGGCGACCATCGGCCAGATCGCCTTCGCTGCCGTGACCCAGCTGGCCCCCGCCATGCTCGGCGCCCTGTACTGGAAACAGGCCAACCGCCGCGGTGTTTTCGCTGGCCTCGCCGCAGGCACCTTCCTGTGGTTCTACACCTTGATCCTGCCGATTGCCGCCCTCAGTCTCGGCCTGTCCTTGAACACGTTCCCGGGGCTGGCCTGGTTGCACAGCAATCCACTGAACCTGCCGATCACCCCGCTGACCCAGGGCGTGGTGCTGTCGCTGGCAGGCAACTTCACATTGTTCGCCTGGGTCTCGGTGCTGTCCCGCACCCGGGTTTCCGAGCACTGGCAGGCAGGTCGCTTCATCGGCCAGGAAATCAGCGCCCGCCCCAGCGCACGCTCGATGCTGGCAGTGCAGATCAATGACCTGCTGCAACTGGCGGCGCGCTTCGTCGGCGAAGAACGCGCCCGTCAAAGCTTCATCCGTTTTGCCTATCGCCAAGGCAAGGGCTTCAACCCGAACCAGAACGCCGACAGTGAATGGATCGCCCACACCGAACGCTTGCTGGCCGGTGTGCTTGGTGCCTCTTCGACCCGCGCGGTGGTAAAAGCCGCCATTGAAGGCCGCGAGATGCAACTGGAGGACGTCGTGCGCATCGCCGACGAAGCCTCGGAGGTGCTGCAATTCAACCGCGCCTTGCTGCAAGGCGCCATCGAGAACATCACCCAGGGCATCAGCGTGGTCGACCAGTCGCTGAAACTGGTGGCCTGGAACCGTCGCTATCTTGAACTGTTCAATTACCCGGACGGCTTGATCAGTATCGGCCGCCCCATTGCCGACATCATTCGCTACAACGCCGAGCGCGGATTGTGCGGCCCCGGCGAAGCCGAAGTGCACGTTGCCCGCCGCCTGCACTGGATGCGTCAGGGCCGCGCGCATACTTCCGAGCGGATGTTCCCCAATGGTCGGGTGATCGAACTGATCGGCAACCCGATGCCCGGCGGCGGCTTTGTCATGAGTTTCACCGACATCACCGCGTTCCGCGAAGCCGAACAGGCGCTGACCGAAGCCAACGAAGGCCTGGAGCAACGGGTCACCGAACGGACCCACGAATTGTCGCAGCTCAACGTTGCCCTGACCGAAGCCAAAGGCACCGCCGAGGCGGCCAACCAGTCCAAGACCCGTTTCCTCGCGGCCGTCAGCCATGACTTGATGCAACCGTTGAATGCGGCGCGGCTGTTCTCCGCCGCCCTCTCCCATCAGGAAGATGGTTTGTCCGGCGAAGCGCAGAAACTGGTCGGACACCTGGACAGTTCGCTGCGCTCGGCCGAGGACTTGATCAGCGACTTGCTGGACATTTCCCGCCTGGAAAACGGCAAGATCAATCCGAATCGCCAGCCATTCGCCCTCAACGAACTGTTCGATACCCTCGGTACAGAGTTCAAGGTGCTGGCGCGAGAGCAAAAACTGGAGTTCCGGGTTCGCACAAGCACGTTACGGGTCGACAGCGACATCAAATTGCTGCGACGGATTTTGCAGAACTTCCTGACCAACGCTTTCCGCTACGGCAAAGGGCCGGTACTACTGGGGGTTCGCCGGCACAAGGAGCAACTGTGCCTGGAAGTCTGGGACCGCGGGCCAGGTATTCCGGAAGATAAATTGCAGGTGATTTTCGAAGAGTTCAAGCGCCTCGACAGCCACCAGACCCGAGCCGAAAAAGGCCTCGGCCTGGGGCTGGCGATTGCCGACGGGCTATGTCGCGTGCTCGGTCATACTTTGCGCGTACGTTCCTGGCCGGGACGCGGTAGCGTGTTCAGCGTCAGTGTGCCGCTGGCCCGGGCGCAAACCGCAGCGCCGGTCAAGGTCGCCGAGTTCAATGGCAAATTGCTCAATGGCGCGCAGGTGCTGTGTATCGACAATGAAGACAGCATCCTGATCGGCATGAACAGCCTGCTCAGCCGCTGGGGTTGCCAGGTCTGGACCGCGCGCAATCGCGAGGAATGCGCCGCGTTGCTTGGCGAAGGCATGCGCCCGCAATTGGCGCTGGTGGACTACCACCTCGATCATGGCGAGACCGGAACCGATTTGATGGCCTGGTTGCGCACGCAAATGGGCGAGCCGGTCCCTGGCGTGGTGATCAGCGCCGATGGCCGGCCGGAGACGGTCGACCTGGTGCATGCCGCGGGGCTTGATTACTTGGCCAAACCGGTGAAACCGGCGGCATTGCGGGCGTTGTTGAGCCGGTACATACCGTTGTAACGAGGTTCAACACAGCCTCCTGTGGCGAGGGGGCTCGCCCCCGTTGGGCTGCGTAGCGGCCCCAAACCATTCAATGAGCCTCTTCAGATAAAACGCGTTGCCGGACTGACGACTGCTGCGCAGCCGAACGGGGGCAAGCCCCCTCGCCACAAGGTCCACGCTCGCCCGGGGCTACTCCGGTAACTCGACCAACCCATCCACATCGGTCATCGCCCGCTCCAGCAAGTCCGCCGGCAGACTCTTGCTTGCCCGCGCGCCCAGCAGCTTGAGTTGTTCACTGCGACTGACCAGGTTGCCGCGCCCCTCTGTCAGCTTGTTGCGTGCCGAACTGTAGGCCTTGTCCAGTTGCTGCAGGCGATTGCCGACCTCGTCCAGATCCTGGATGAACAGCACGAACTTGTCGTACAGCCACCCGGCCCGCTCGGCGATTTCCCGGGCATTCTGGCTCTGGCGCTCCTGTTTCCACAGGCTGTCGATGACCCGCAGGGTCGCCAGCAACGTGGTGGGGCTGACGATCACGATATTGCGGTCGAATGCCTCCTGAAACAGTGTCGGCTCAGCCTGCAACGCGGCAGAAAACGCCGCCTCGATCGGCACGAAGAGCAACACGAAATCCAGGCTGTGCAAGCCATCGAGGCGTTTGTAATCCTTGCCGGCCAGGCCTTTGACGTGATTGCGCAACGACAGGACGTGCTGCTTGATGGCGATCTGGCCGATGGCCTCGTCCTCAGCCGCGACGTATTGCTGATAGGCCGTCAGGCTGACCTTGGAGTCGACCACCACCTGTTTGTCGCCCGGCAGATAAATGATCACGTCCGGCTGGAAGCGCTCGCCGTCCGGCCCCTTGAGATTGACCTGAGTCTGGTACTCGCGGCCCTTCTCCAGCCCCGCATGCTCGAGCACGCGCTCAAGAATCAGCTCGCCCCAATTGCCCTGGGTCTTCTGCCCTTTCAAGGCGCGGGTCAGGTTGGTGGCTTCATCGCTCAAGCGCAAATTCAGCTGTTGCAAGCGCTCCAGCTCCTTGGCCAGGGAGAAACGCTCACGGGCCTCGTTCTGATAGCTTTCCTCGACACGTTTTTCGAAGGACTGGATGCGTTCCTTGAGTGGATCGAGCAACTGCCCCAGGCGCTGCTGGCTGGTTTCGGCAAAACGCTGCTCGCGCTCATCGAAAATTTTCCCCGCCAGCTCGGCAAACTGCGCGCGCAACTCGTCTCGCGAACCTTGCAGGTCGTTGAGGCGTTGCTGATGGCTGTCCTGTTGCTCGCGCAATTCGGCATTGAGCGACGCGGCCTGGGCATCCAGACGGCGCAATTCGGCTTCTTTGCCGGCGCGTTCGATATTCCACGCATGGGCGGCGTCCCGAGCGTCGTCGCGCTCGATCTGCAGCAACTCGACTTCACGACGCAGCGCAGCCAGATCAGCTTGTTTGGCGGCGTTGGCCTGGGTCAGATCAGCCGCTTCATCGCGGCTGGATTCGAGTTGTGCATTCAATCCGTCCTGCGCCAGTTGCGCCATGGCCAGGCGTTCTTGCAGCAGCGCGACATCGGCTTGCGTGGTGCTGGCCCGACGCTGAAGTTGCCAGGCCAATACCAGCAACGGCAACGCAGCCGCTGCCAGCCCCAGCAATACGCTGGTCAAGTCCATTGCCATAGCCACTCCTGCCATTCGGATAAAGCCTGAAGGTTAACCAAGGCGTCCGGTCTTGGACAGCTCAGTCTTCGATCAGCCCCAGTTCCTGTTGAGCGCGGTGATCGCCTGCCCGAGCGGCCTGACGCAGCAGGTCCTGACCGATCCGGCGGTCCCGGGCATTCCCGCATTCGCGGCACATCAACTGGCCAAGGCGACTTTGCGCAGCCACCACGCCTTCACGGGCCGGTTGCTTGAGCAAACGTCCGGCGATGTGTTTGACGTTACGGTTTTCGCCCAGATGCGGACTGTCCAACAGCCACTCCGCCACGCGCATGGAAAAGCGCTTGGTAGGGGCAACAGAGGGCGGTGTGGAGGAAGAGGAAACAGGGGCTGAGCGAAACTTCATAAAGCACTGTGGGGCAGATCAGAAGGCGCGCAACTTTACTCTCTTTTTCTTACAGGTAAAGCTGAAAATATCCCGGCACGCCCGTCCTAGAGCAAGCGCTCGGGACAATCCACAGAAGCTGTGGATAACTCAGTGGACAACCGCCCTTGAACTCGCTCAAAGCCCTGTGGAATGGGGCTCGCAGTCAAACTGACGATTTTTTCACCAGTAAAAAAAAGCGATGTTTTTCATTGACTTAAATTTTGGTTACAGGCAGCCATTACGCTTGAACGTGAGATGACAGGGGGGTGACAGACCACGCAACTAATGTGCACAAGTGCCTTTACGATGGTTATATCCATGCACTTTTTCGGCGCATTTTTTTGTCATGCCTGGGGATAAGCCCTGGCAAACCCGGTGTCCAGACGGCTGCGCTGCTACAAACGTCGATGACCGATGGTCGGATTTTGTCCCGAAACAGGGCGCATGAATCCCAAGTCTTGCAGCTTTATGCGCGCCTCCACAACACAAAACAGCCCCATCAGGCACCGGCCAGGAAACTTTTTCGCTACCACACTTCCATTGGCCAGTTCAATCCGTTAGTATCCGCGGCGTTAGTACCAAGCTGAAAGTCAATTCTGGTCGAACAAATCCCCCCGGTCAGCCTTCCCGACGGAAGCCTCCACCGAACAAGCGGGATCGACCACCTCGATGGTTTCCAGGTAAATCTTGCGCCAACACAACCTTTGAATCGAAAGCAAAGGATGTTGCTCCGCCTGCCAACTCTGCTCGAACCAACCTGCAAATTGATCAGGATCTTCACCCCGGGCCCAGAACCTTTGCCCTCGATGTGTTGCCTGCCCTCCTAAGTACCTACCTGCCAGCCCAAGCGCGCCAACTTATCAGCGCTTCAAACTGGCTGCTTTGTTCCAGTCGGGTTCTTCGTTCGATCAATGGTGATCGACGTTACTGGAACGTTTTAACGTTGCACGGTTCTTATCCGTGTCATTTGTAGGAACACCCAATAATGTCTACTCAAATCCAGACTCAGGATGCCATTCGCACCCTAACCAACGCTTTTGCACCAATGAACTGCCTGATCATGGCCGCTCGCAAAGGCTGCTTCAGCTTCACCCTGGTCAACGAACACGGCATCGCTCGTCACAGCGAACGCCTGTACCCCGATCAATACTCCAGCGCCGAGCCGCTGCAGGCCGTGATCGAGCGTACCCGTCAGGCACTGGTTGCCTGAAACGCCAGAAAGGCTGAAAAACCCAAAAGCCCTGCCCGAAAAGCGGGGCTTTTTATTGCCCGATATTTCCCTTTCCTCGAATCACGACTAAGCACGATCCGATATAACGGTTATAACTGATCGCTGGAAATATTTTAAAAACAGGCCTTTACAGCGCGAATATGACACTACACTTCAACTCAAGCGGCTTGACCCGCTTGCGGCGAGCCTGAGTCGATTCACAGCTGCCAAGCCCCCCCTTCAGGTGTCGCCGTCCATTTCAGGTTTCGAGGGTTTTATGGGTATCGCTGCCAGCGAACTGTGCCGTTATGTGATTCGTCCGACATTGATCTATCTCGGACAACATAGCGCTACGGCCGAATCCCTGCTGCTGGGCATTGCCGCCAGCCAGTCCGCCCTTGGTTCCGCCCTGCATGACCGCCGTGGGCACGGCCTGTACCGCATCGCCGAGCCCCGTCACCAGGCCCTTTGGGACCATTACCTGGCCCTTGATCCGGAGCGTGCGAGCCTGGTCCGCGGCCTGGCCAGCCAGCATGCGTTCCTGAGTGGCCCGCACCTCGAGTTGACCGTCAACCTGCGTTACGCCACAGCCATCGCCTGGCTGCTGGTGGAAGAACAGAACACCCCCCTCCCCGCCCCTGATGATTTGCTGGGTATGGCCAGAATCTGGCGCCAGACATTTCAGCCCCAGGGACGTCTGCGTGATTTCACCTGCGCCTGGCAAACCTGTGTTTCACCCCTGAATCAGGTAGCCTGCTGACACCCTTGGATCCAAAGATCGCGCAACACGCCGCGATTCTGGTCGGATTGTCCTACAAAACCGCTCTAAATCAAGGCATACAGCCTATGGCGCCGGAACGAAAATGTTGGTAATTTTCGCCCCGGTGATCACCAGGAGTTCTAATAATGAAAAAAGTAATGCTCAAAACCACCATTAGTCTCGCCGTTGCCATGGCATCCACCCAGATCTTTGCAAGTGGCTTTGCCCTCAACGAACAAAGCATCAGCGGGATGGGGTCAGGTTTTGCCGGGCGATCTTCCTCTGCCGACGACGCATCCACCATTTTTGGCAACCCTGCCGGCATGTCGCGCATCAAGCGCGAACAAGTTACCGGCGGTGTTGCGATGATCGACGCACACACTGACATCAGCCACGCAAGCTCCTCCCCGAACAACCGTGGCAGCAATGACGGCGACATGGTTCCGTTCATCGCCGTGCCCATGGGTTACTACGTCAAGCCAATCGACGACCATTGGGCCTTCGGTATTGGCATATACGCCCCGTTCGGCCTGGTAACCGACTACGAAAACGGCTTTGAGGGTCGTTACTTCGGCAGCAAGAGCGAAGTCAAGATCGTCACCGTGCAACCGACTGTCAGCTACGCCTTCAACGACAAGGTTTCCATCGGTTTCGGCCCGACCATCAACCGCATCGACGGCACCCTGGAATCGAACATAACGGCCTTGCCGACCTTAACGAACTTGCCCGATGGTCATGTCAAGATCAAGGGTGACGACACCGCCCTGGGCTACAACATCGGCGTGCTGGTCCAAGCCACCGACAGCACCCGTGTCGGCCTGACCTACCACTCGAAAGTGAAGTACAAGCTCGAGGGTGACACCAAGGTCAACTACAACCTGCTGGGCCTGGTCGGCCAGAACCCGAGCCAGAAGTACGACGCTTCGCTGGATGTGACCACGCCTGAATCGGTGGACTTTTCGGTCACTCACCAGCTCGACGACAAGTGGACTCTTTACGCAGGCAGCACCTGGACCCGCTGGAGCCGCCTGAAAGAAATCACCGTTGAAAACACAGGTGTTCCGGCGGTTCTGAACGGCCAGTTCGGCACCATCACCGAAGAACAGAACTGGCACGATACCTGGGCTCACGCCATCGGCGCGTCCTACCAGTTGAACAAGCAATGGGTACTGCGTACCGGCCTGTCCGTTGACCAGGCACCGACCAACAACGTCGACCGTTCCCCACGCATCCCGACTGGCGATCGCACGATTTTCAGCGTGGGCGCCGGCTGGAGTCCGACCGACGACCTGACCATCGACCTGGCGTACTCGTACCTGCGCGAGGAATCGGTGAAGGTCAACGGCGACGACCATGGCCAGACCTACAACGCCAAGTATGACAACTACGCGAACGGCTTCGGTCTCGGTGCGACCTACCGCTTCTGATGATTCCCGGCGAGCCTGAACCGCTCGCCATCGGAATCAAAAAAGCCCCGCTCTCCTCACGGAGGCGGGGCTTTTCATTTGTAGGAGCGAGCCTGCTCGCGATGGACGCGAACGATGACGTGTGTTTACTGGATGAACGAGGCGCCTTGAGATTTTCGCGAGCAAGCTCGCTCCTACAGGTCAGGGGGTCGAAACAAGTGGTGGCGAAGCCAGGGCCTTTTCCACCGCCGCAATGAACTCGGGATCGTCCGGCTTGGTCAGGCTGGAGAAATTGGCGATCACCTTGCCTTGGCGGTCCACCACATACTTGTAGAAATTCCACTTCGGCGCGCTGCTTTGACTGGCGAGGACCTTGAACAAGTGCGTCGCATCGTCGCCGCGAACCCTTTGCGGCTCGGTCATGGTGAAGGTCACACCATAGTTGACGTAGCAGACCTTGGCAGTCTCGGCACCATCCTTTGACTCCTGCTTGAAGTCATTGGACGGAACGCCAATTACCTCCAGCCCTTGATCCTTGAAGCGCTGGTTCAGCGCCTCAAGGCCTTTGAACTGCGGAGCAAAGCCACAGAAGCTTGCGGTATTGACCACCACCAACGGCTTACCGGCGAAGCGCTGGCACAAATCGATGGATTCCTTGGCGCGCAGCTTTTGCAGTGATCCTTGCAACAGCTCCGGGCACTCGGCCGCGTAGGCCAGCCCGGTAAACGCCACCAGCAACGCGGGAACTGCAATCCAGCGCATCAGCATGTCGGTGCACCCTTGATAATTCGTCAAAAGCGACGTTACTCGCCCTCGCCGCTCGCTAGCAAGCACCCATGCCCAACTGCATCAGCGCCAGCCCGCCCTGATGCCAGCCCCACCACGACAACGCCAGCAATAAGGCGCAGACGGCGGCTACAGCGATCCGTGGCCAAAGGTTGTTCATATCGCACTCATTTGTGATTGCAGACGCTCTACCGGCCGCTCACGCACCGGCCAGTTGAGGGCAGCGGCCAACAGGCTCAAGAGAATCGCCAC
This sequence comes from Pseudomonas sp. GW823-FHT02E01, assembly GCF_058797535.1. Taxonomy (NCBI): domain Bacteria; kingdom Pseudomonadati; phylum Pseudomonadota; class Gammaproteobacteria; order Pseudomonadales; family Pseudomonadaceae; genus Pseudomonas; species Pseudomonas sp. GW823-FHT02E01. Next base: position 18,475 of record NZ_JBXAJS010000011.1, read on the forward strand.
TTGCCAGATCAAGTCATAACTCCCGGTTCGGTCATACACCACGCCACCCAACCAGCCGCCCAGGAACGAACCGAGTTGGTGAAACAGGAAAACAATCCCACCGAGCATGGACAGGTTTCGCACACCAAACAAGGTCGCCACCGTACCGTTGGTCAATGGCACCGTCGACAACCACAGGAAGCCCATGGCCATGCCGAAAAGATAAGCCGTGGTGGTGGTCACCGGTGCCCACAGGAACAACGCAATGACCACCGCCCGCAGCAAGTACAACCCGGTGAGCAAACGCGGCTTGGACATGCGCCCGCCGAGCCATCCCGCGGTATAGGTGCCGAAGATGTTGAACAGGCCGATCAGTGCCAGCACCGTGGTGCCGACCGTCGCCGGAAGGTGTTGATCCACCAGATAGGCCGGCAGGTGCACACCGATGAACACCACCTGGAATCCGCACACGAAAAAGCCGAACGCCAGCAGCCAGAAGCCGGAATGGGAGCAGGCTTCGCGCAGCGCTTCGCCAAGGGTCTGTTCGTGGCCCAGGACGGGCAGCGGCTTGTCCTTGAGCATGCCCACCAGCGGCACGATCAACGCCACCAGCAAGCCCAGCGCCAGCAGCGCCGCGGACCAGCCAAGCCAGCCGATCAAACCGAGCGTGCCGGGCAACATCGCGAACTGGCCGAACGAACCGGCCGCACTGGCGATCCCCATGCCCATGCTGCGTTTTTCCGGTGGCACCGCGCGGCCGACCACCCCCAGGATCACCGAGAACGACGTACCCGACAGTCCGATGCCGATCAGCAGGCCGGCGCTCAGGGACAGGGTCATCGCCGAGTCGGAGAGCCCCATGCAAATCAGCCCGGCCGCGTACAGGACGCCACCGATCAGCACCACTTTCGCTGCGCCGAAGCGGTCGGCCAGGGCACCGGTGAATGGCTGGGCGAGGCCCCAGATCAGGTTTTGCAGGGCGATGGCGAAGGCAAAGACTTCACGGCCCCAACCGAACTCGGCGCTCATCGGCGCCAGAAACAGCCCGAAGCCATGGCGAACACCCAGAGACAACGCAAGGATCAGCGCACTCCCCAACAGAACCCAGCCGCAAGTACGCCACATCGATGTCATTGTTATTCTCCAATAGCGGGTATATACCCGCTTAAGATCGAAAAAACCGGCATCATGCCAGTTCGTCCAGCAGCTTCAATAAGGTTTCGCGCTTCTCGGCACCCAGGCGATCGATCAAACGCTGCTGCGCGGCTTCCCAGGCCGGCAAGGCAGCCTTGAGGCGCTCTGCCCCGGCCTCGGTCAGCAGGACGATGCGGTTGCGCATGTCCTCGCCCTCGACCAGCGTCACCAGGCCATCACCCTCCAGCACCCGCAAATTACGCCCCAGGGTGCTGCGGTCCAGGCCCATGGCCTCGGCCAGGCTCGAGATGCTCGGCTGATCCAGACGCTGCAGATTGCACAGCAAAGAATACTGCGCAACGTTGATCCCGAAGCCGTCGAGAGCGCCGTCGTAGTGCCTGCTGACGCCACGGGCGGCGCGACGCAGGTTGATGCATAAACATTGGGAATCGAGCATGGTGCGTGTATATACCCGCGAGTCGGTTAAATCAAGTGGCATGGGGTTTGTTCAGTGATTGGGCGGTGTCCTGTAGATCGCCATCGCGAGCAAGCTCGCTCCCACAGTTGATCGCATTCCAATGTGGGAGCGGGCTTGCCCGCGAAGAGGCCGGAACATTCAACACAACTCGATCAGGCCAACGCCAAGCCTACCAGCACTGCAACTTCCAGCAACTCCAGCATCGCGCCCGCCGTGTCCCCTGTCGTGCCCCCCAGGCGCCGCAACATCACCTGGCGCAGCCAGACAAACCCCAGCGCCGCCAACACCACCGCCAGCGCTCCACTGACGCCGGCGATCAACACACAAGCCAATGCGCTGACCGCCAACACCTGCTTGCCCGGCGAACGCGGAAGATGATCGGCCAATGCCTGGCCCAGGCCACCGGCACGCACATAGGGCGTAGTCAGGAACAAGCCGAGCAATGCGCTGCGACCGATCAACGGCACGATGATCAAGGCCAGCGAATGCGGCTGCTCGATCAACGCCAGCAGTGCGGTGAATTTAAGCAACAACACCAACACCAGCGTCACCACGGCGATCGGCCCGCTGCGCGGGTCTTTCATGATGGTCAGCGTGCGCTCACGGTCGCCAAAACCACCGAGCCAGGCATCGGCGCTGTCCGCCAGGCCATCGAGATGCAAGCCGCCGCTGAGCAGCACCCAAAGGCTCAGCAACAACGCCGCGTGCAGCAACGTCGGCGTGCCCAGCAGCAGCCAGTTAACCGCCCACAGAATCGCGCCAAAGAGTAATCCCACCAGCGGATAAAACAGCAACGACCGCCCCAGTTCCCGGGGCTCAGGCATTCCGGGCAGGCGAATCGGCAGACTGCTGAGAAATTGCAGGGCGATCCAGAATGGCAGCATGGTCAGAGCACTTCCTTCAACGAGCCCGCAGGCTCCACCGTCAGCGAAAACAGCGCGCCATGCCCGACCTCAACGTTGAGCAGTTGCTCCCGTGGCAGCCCGCGCGCCTGTGCCAGCAACAGACGCATCACACCGCCATGGCTGATCAGCAGAATGCGCTCACCGGCACAGGTCGCGTGCAAACGCTCCAGCGCTGCCAGCACCCGTGCCGAAAAGTCTGCAACCGGCTCACCCTGAGGCGGCGTGAACGAATAGGGATCGGCCCAGAACAAACCCAGGGCCTGCGCGTCGGTTTCCATCAACGCCGCCGCGCTCTGTCCTTCCCAGGCGCCGAAATGCAACTCCTGCAGATCTTTGTCCAGTTGCACCGGAATACCCAGTTGCGCAGCGAGTTCCTCGGCAAACAGCGCACAACGCTGCAACGGCGAACTGACCAGCCGGTCCCACGGACCTTGCCCGACCACGGCGACGCGCATCTGCGCCCAGCCCGTGTCGGTCAACGCATCATCGATGCTGCCGCGCAGGCCGCCGCCGAGTTCGGTTTCACCGTGACGCAACAGATCCACGCGCAAGGTCATGCCGGGCGATCTGCCACGGCGGCTTCGGCAAAGGTCGCCATTTGCCCGTGCAGGTCGCAAGCCAGGCGCAGCAGCGGCACAGCCAACGCCGCACCACTGCCTTCGCCAAGCCGCAGGCCGAGATCGAGCAAGGGTTGCGCATCCAGGGTTTCCAGCACATGACGATGCCCCGGCTCGGCGCCGCGATGACCAAACAACAGCCACTGACGACACTCTGGATTCAAGCGCACCGCTACTAGCCCCGCGACACTGCAAATGAAGCCGTCCACCAGCACCGCGACACCTTCCTGGGCACACGCAAGATAGGCACCGACAAGCGCGGCGATCTCAAAACCGCCGAGGTTGAACAGGGTCTGCAAGGCATCTCCACGCTGCGCGCCATGCAATGCCAGGGCGCGCTCGATGACCTGGGCCTTGTGGCTGACACCTTCGGCATTGAGCCCGGTGCCAGGCCCGGTCAGATGCACCACCGGGCAATCGAGTAGCGCACACGCCAATGCACTGGCAGCGGTGGTGTTACCGATGCCCATTTCGCCACCGATAAACAACTGCGCACCGGTGGCAATTGCCCGCTGCACGCTGTCACGACCGGCCTGCAAGGCGAGTTGCCCCTGGGCCTGGGTCATGGCCGGTCCCTGTACAAAATTCGCGGTGCCCGGGCCGACATTCAGATGGCGCACGCCCGGCAGGTTTAGCGACGGCGTCACCGTGCCAAGATCCACCACCTCAAGGGAAGCGCCCAGTTGCCGCGCCAGCACGCTGATCGCCGCGCCACCGCTGACGAAGTTGAGCAGCATCTGCCCGGTGACTTCCTGGGGAAACGCCGACACGCCCTCGGCGACGACGCCATGGTCGCCGGCAAAAATCGCGATCCACACCTGCTCCAGACTCGGCTTGACCCGCCCCTGCAATCCCGCCAACTGCACCGCCAGCGCTTCCAGCTGGCCGAGGGAGCCGGCCGGCTTGGTCAGTTGCTGTTGCCGCGCCTGGGCCTGTTCGACCACTTGGGTATCGACCGGCTTGCACGGGTTCAACCACCAGGATTGAGTCATAACGCAGTTCCTTTCAGAGTCAGAGGCAGGCCGGCGACGGTCAGGACGACACGCTGACAACGCTCAGCCAGAGCTTGATGCAGCCAACCGGCTTCATCGACATAGCGACGAGTCAATTCACCCAGCGGCACGACACCCATGCCGGTCTCGTTGCTGACAAAAATGATTTCACCCGGCAGCGACGCCAGGCAGTCCAGCAAGGCATCACGCTCGGCGTGCAAGCGCTCGGCATCGTCGAGCATCAGCAGATTGGTCAGCCACAGGGTCAGGCAATCCACCAGCAGGCAACGGTCGACACGGGCGGACTCACGCAGCACCCGGGCCAGTTCCACCGGTTCTTCGATCAAAGCCCATTCGGCAGGACGACGGGCGCGGTGATGGGCCACCCGCTCGCTCATTTCTCCGTCCAGTGGCTGGCTGGTGGCGATGTAGGTCACGGCCAGGGCGCTGTCGATGGCGAGTTTTTCAGCCAGGCGACTCTTGCCGGAACGGGCGCCGCCGAGGATCAGTTGGAGCATTGCTTATTCCTTAAAATCTTCGGGGAGGCGACGGCCCTCATCGCGAGCAAGCTCGCTCCCACAATTGATCCAGGCTGAACATACATTTTGATTACACCTCGTAACCTGTGGGAGCGAGCTTGCTCGCGATGGGGCCGCAACAGCCACCTCAGAACCCACAGAGCTGACGCAGCAGAGAAGTATCCAGATGCTTCTCCACCAGATCCGCCAGCCGCTCGATATCACGCTCGCGCAAGGCGTGGTAATCCACGGCCTGCACATCCTGCAATCCGGCCCAGCGCAGCAGTGCACTGCACGCCGCCGGCGATTCGAACAGCCCGTGCAGGTAGGTGCCGAAAATCTGCCCGTCGGCACTTTGCGCACCATCACAGCGGCCGTCATCCAGATGCACGGCGGCATGTTCCAGGGCCGGTCCGGTGGTCACGCCGGCATGAATTTCATAACCCGCCACCGGCGCATCTTCCAGTGCCAGGCGACCACGCACATTGCGCAACTGCTTCTCTTGTTCGAGCTGGGTCTGGAACGCCAGCAGCCCCAAACCGGCACTGGAACCCGGCGCACCTTCGAGGCCCAGCGGGTCATGCACCTGCTCACCGAGCATCTGCAGGCCGCCACAGATCCCCAGCAGTTTCCCGCCGTAACGCAGATGCCGGGCGATGGCGGTGTCCCAGCCGTTGGCCCGCAGGTACGCGAGGTCGCTGCGCACACTTTTCGAGCCGGGAAGGATGATCAGGTCGGCGGGCGGAATCGCCTGGCCGGGGCCGATGAATTGCAGGTCCACTTGCGGATGCAGGCGCAGCGGATCGAAGTCGGTGTGATTGCTGATGCGCGGCAGCACCGGCACCACCACCTTGAGCACCTGTTCGGCTTTATCGGTCTGGCGTTGATCGATGCCGTCCTCGGCCTCCAGGTGCAGATCCATCACGTACGGCAGCACGCCGATCACTGGTTTGCCGGTGCGCTCTTCAAGCCAGTCCAGACCGGGTTGCAGCAACGCGATATCGCCACGGAAACGATTGATGATGAAGCCTTTGACCCGCGCCTGCTCACTCGGCGACAGCAGTTCGAGGGTGCCTACCAGATGGGCAAAAACCCCGCCGCGATTGATATCGGCGATCAGCACCACCGGGCAATCCACCGCTTCGGCGAAGCCCATGTTGGCGATGTCCCCGGCCCGCAGATTGATTTCCGCCGGCGAGCCCGCACCCTCGACCATCACCAGCGGATACGCCGCGCTCAAGCGCTCGTGGGAGGCCAGCACCGCATGCATGGCGATGGTTTTGTAGTCGTGATAGGCGACCGCATTCATGGTCGTGACAGCGCGGCCATGGATGATCACCTGGGCACCGGTGTCACTGTTGGGCTTGAGCAACACCGGGTTCATGTCGGTGTGCGGTTCGAGGTGCGCGGCCTGGGCCTGTACCGCCTGGGCGCGGCCGATCTCGCCACCGTCGGCGGTCACCGCACTGTTGAGGGCCATGTTCTGTGGCTTGAACGGCACCACCCTGACGCCCTGACGCGTGACCCAGCGGCACAACGCGGTTACCAGCGTGCTTTTACCGGCATCCGATGTGGTGCCCTGCACCATCAGCGTGGTCATTGGTTTTCCTTGGCGAAATCGTCGAACGCCCGCGCCAGTCGTACCCAGGCGATTTCGTCACCGGGCAAGCCGAATCGCAGGCTGCTGTTGTGCGTGAACAACCGCAGGAGAATGCCGCGCCGGGCCATGAATTCATGCAGTTCTTCGGCGCGCTCGGTGATCAGCCACTGGAACAGCGCACAACCGCCCTGGGGCTCGAAGCCGTGCTGTTCCAGCAACGACGCAAGGCGCTCGCTGGCCTCTTCGGTACGCACCCGTTGCCGCGTTTGTCCCTCGGTATCGCGCAGACAGGCCTGGCCCACTACCCGGGTTGCCCCGCTCACGGCCCACGGCCCCACTTGTTCTGCAAGCAACTTGAGCAACTTGCGCTCGGCCAGCACAAACCCCAGGCGCACACCGGCCAGGCCGAAAAACTTGCCGAAGGAACGCAAGACGATCAATCCGACTTGATGGGCAAACGGCGCCAGGCTCAGTTGCGGCGTGTTATCCATGAACGCTTCGTCCACCACCAGCCAGCCGCCGCGCTGCGCCAGTCGCGTGTGCCAGTCGAGCAGCCGACTGGGAGTGAGGCTCAGACCCGTGGGGTTATTCGGATTGACCACCACCAGCACGTCGAAACTGTCGATAAAGAAGTCGACTTCCTGCTCCAGCACTTCACGCACGATGTAGCCGTTGCGACGCCACGCTTCGGCGTGCTCGGCATAACACGGCGACAGTACGCCGACCTTGCCCGCCCGACGCAATCGCGGCAGCAGTTGAATCGCCATTTGCGAGCCGGCCACCGGCAATGCCTGCAAGGTGCCGTAGTAATCACAGGCGGCCTGCTCCAGACCGTCGTCCGTCTCCGGCAAACGGGCCCAGGCCCGCAGCGGAATATCCGGCACCGGAAACGGCCAGGGCGCAAGGCCGGTGGACAGGTCCAGCCAGTCGGCTTCATCTATGCCGTATTCGAGCGCCGCCTTGCGCAGTCGCCCACCGTGCTCAAGCATAAAATTCGGCCCCCAGGCAGAGAATCAGCAGCCATAACCATACCCCGCGCTGGACCAATTGCCAGCCCCGGTCAATCGAGTCGGCATCCGCCGGCACACCTTCGCCCAACTGCGGACGCTGATGCAGTTCGCCGTGATAAATCGCCGCCCCACCCAATTCGACACCAAGGGCACCCGCCCCTGCCGCCATCACCGGGCCGGCGTTCGGGCTATCCCAGGTCGGGGCCTGGGTGCGCCAGCATTTCAATGCCAGCCGGGTTTTGCCCAGCAGCGCGTATGTCAGTGCCACCAGGCGCGCAGGAATGTAATTGAGCACATCATCGACCTTCGCCGCCGCCCAGCCGAACCGTTCGAAACGCTCATTGCGATAACCCCACATCGCATCCAGCGTATTGCTCAGGCGGTAGAGCACCACGCCCGGCGCGCCCGCCACGGCAAACCAGAACAACGCTGCGAACACCGCATCGCTTCCGTTTTCCAGCACCGACTCGGTAGCGGCACGGGCGACTTCGGTTTCATCCAGTTCGCTGGTCTGGCGGCTGACCAGATAGCTCACCCGAGTGCGCGCCGCTTCCAGGTCATTACTGCGCAGGGCCTTGGCCACAGGCGTGACGTGCTCACCGAGGCTGCGCATGCCGAGGGCGCAATAGAGCGCGAGAATCTCGACGATCCAGCCGACATAAGGCGCCCAGGAGAATGCCGTGGCCAGCAGCGTCAGTGGCAACACGGCAATCACCCACGCGGTGACGCCATGGCTGCGCCAGCCGCGACCGCCGCCGTTGAAACGTTGCTCGATGCGCTCGGCAAAACGGCCGAACGCCACCAGCGGATGCCAGCGTTTGGGTTCACCCAGCAGCGCATCCAGCGCAACCGCGGCGACACTCAACAACGCCACACTCATTGACTCACTCCCCAATAATTTTCATACAGCAATTCATGTAGCGGACGCGCCTGCGCCCAGCCTTCGAGCACCAGCATCGGCGCCGGGTAGAACTCCCTCACCGGCCCCAGGCACAGCACGGCCAACGGCTTGGCACCCGGCGGCAACCTCAACAGGTCCGCCAGTGCCTGTGGTTCGAACAGAGACACCCACCCCATGCCCAGCCCTTCGGCACGGGACGCCAGCCACAGGTTCTGGATCGCGCAGGACAACGAAGCCATGTCCATTTCCGGCAGCGTGCGGCGGCCGAAGATATGCTGCTCGCGGTCGTCCATCAGTGCGGCGACCAGCAGCTCGGCGCAATCGTTGATGCCTTCCACCTTGAGCTTCATGAACTCATCGCTGCGCTCGCCAAGGGCTTCGGCGGTGCGGATGCGTTCTTCTTCTACCAGGGCCTGGATTTGCCCGCGCAAGGCGCGATCGCTGATGCGGATGAAGCGCCAGGGCTGCATCAGGCCGACACTGGGGGCCTGATGCGCGGCTTCGAGCAGACGACGGAGCAATTCGGGCTCGACGGTGCCGCCGCTGAAGTGGCGCATGTCGCGGCGTTCGGCGATGGCGCGGTACACCGCCGCGCGCTCGTCTTCGGAGAATGCGTTGTCGCTCATGGCCTCTTCGCGAGCAAGCCCGCTCCCACATTTGAAACGCAATCCCCTGTGGGAGTGGGCTTGCTCGCGAAGGCGGCTTCAAGGTCAGGCGCAAACAGCGCGGCAATCGCCGAGGGGTTCGACGGAAAATAAAAGTGCACGTAAGAGGCAGTCATCCGCCCCTCACGGTAGACCGCCTCCGCTCCACGCCCGCCGTTAGGGCTCAAGCCACGGGCAATCGGCGCCAGTTCAGTGGTGGTCAGCGAATGGTGATAGGTGTGCCCGCGCAGCGAGCCTTCCGGCAGTTCCACCGCTTGCAGAGCCAGCGCTGCCAGGCGCTTTTGCATGACTGCATCACCGGCCAGCAAGCCAACCAGTTCGGCGCGAGTGCCTTCGACATCGGTCAGGGAGTCGAGCAGATACAGCATGCCGCCACACTCGGCGAGCAACGGTTTGCCTGCCTGGTGGTGGGCGCGGATCGCATCGAGCATCGCGGTGTTTTGCGCCAGCGCAACATGATGCAGTTCCGGGTAGCCGCCCGGCAGATACAGGCTGTCCGCCTGCGGCAATGCACGGTCGCGGATCGGCGAGAAGAATGACAACTCGGCGCCCATCGCCCGCAGCAGATCCAGGCTCGCGCCATAGGTGAACGCAAAGGCTTCATCGCGGGCGACGGCAATGCGTACACCGGCCAGCAGCGGTTCGGCCGCGATGACATCAGGGGCGGCGAATTCGACTGCCGGTGGCAGCGCGACCTCGCAACTGCTGGCCAGGGCATCGGCTGCCGCGTCGAGGCGCAGGTCGAGATCGTTCAACTCACTGGCCTGCACCAGCCCCAGGTGCCGGCTCGGCAATTCGATCCCGGTTTCCCGGGACAGCGCGCCGTACCAGCGCAAACCTTCAGTCAAACTGCCTTCGAGCAGTTGCGCATGGCGCTGCGTGCCGACACGATTGGCCAGCACGCCGGCAAACGGCAAGTCCGGCTGATAACGCGCCAGCCCCAGGGCCAATGCGCCAAAGGTCTGGGCCATGGCGGTGCCATCGATCACCCCCAGCACCGGCACACCGAAATGCCGCGCCAGATCGGCGCTCGACGGCGTACCGTCGAACAACCCCATGACGCCTTCGATCAGGATCAGGTCGGCTTCAGCGGCGGCTTCCCACAGCAACCGGCGACTCTCCTGTTCGCCGACCATCCACATGTCCAGCTGATACACCGGCGCACCGCTGGCGCGCTCGAGGATCATCGGATCGAGAAAGTCGGGCCCGCACTTGAACACTCGGACCTTGCGCCCCTGATTGCGATGCAATCGGGCCAGTGCCGCGGTGACGGTGGTCTTGCCCTGGCCAGAGGCCGGCGCGGCAATCAGTACCGCCGGACAGTGCCGAGGCTGACTCACAATTCGACGCCTTTCTGCGCTTTGATCCCGGCTTGAAAGGCGTGCTTGATCACGCCCATTTCGGTGACGGTGTCAGCCATCTCGATCATCTCCGGCTTGGCGGCACGACCGGTGACCACCACGTGTTGCATCGGCGGCCGGGCCTGCAAGTCGCTGAGCACCTGATCGAGATCGAGGTAGCCGTGCTTGAGGGCGATGTTCAGCTCATCGAGCACCACCAGACCGATGGACGGATCGCGCAGCAGTTGCTGCGACACCGCCCAGGCGGCTTCGGCGGCGGCGATGTCGCGCTGCCGGTCCTGGGTTTCCCAGGTAAAGCCTTCGCCCATCACATGAAAACGCACCTGCTCGGGAAAGCGCCGGAAGAACAACTCCTCCCCCGTACTGTTGCGGCCCTTGATGAACTGCACCACGCCGCATTGCATGCCGTGCCCCATGGCGCGGGCAAGCATGCCGAAGGCCGAACTGCTCTTGCCCTTGCCGTTGCCGGTCAGCACCAGCAGCAGGCCACACTCGTTCGGGGAATTGGCGATGCGCTCGTCGATCACGGCTTTTTTGCGCTGCATGCGCGCCAGGTGGCGTTCGTCACGATCGGGGGTATCAGTCATGGGGGAGCTCTCCGTTGAGGCAGGAATAACGGCGGGCAGGCACAAGAATAGAAGGCAACAAGCCTGGCATCGCCCACCGTGATGCCGCTGGATGAATCAGGCCGGTCTCCGGGCTCATGAGTGGCCGCGGGGCCAGACCGTGCGCCTTCCCGCATCAAATCGACACAGTGGCATCACACACAGTTTTCACTCATTTACCGTTGCGGGGGCAGCGCCGGAATTGCGGGCCTTCGACCAACAGAAGGACTCACTCACCGGCTTCCCTGTTTCACTCTGTCGACCCAAGCCACAGAGCACCTGAAACAAGCCGCGAAGGTTAGAGGGTTGGGGGTGGAGCGTCAATTAAAGCCGGGAGGCCATCGACCGAATAACTGCCATCAATCAATAAACTGACGTCAATCTTGTGCCACGCTCCCAGCAGTGATATCAAAGAGCCACAAACTCACAACACAACAACAAGGGTGAGCCCATGCAAGGCATGATCATCAGCAATCCAAAGCTGGAATTCCTGCGCCCGGTGCTCGAACGCTGGTTCGAATGCATCGACCGTTACAACGCCGTCCGCGGTGATGGCGACACACCGTACTGGCACGACGAGAAGGCCAATCTCGGACTACTGTCTGCCGCCGCCTGGATGGCCGAGATGGTCACGCTGCAACAGACGCCCACCCGCAAGCAGACCGAAGAAGGCGAACGCAACAGCCGCGCCGACCTGCTCCTGGCTTCACCCGAAACCCGCGCCTACATCCAGACCAGCCAGCGCTGGCCACGGGTCAACAGCCTCAATCTGACCCAGGCCCTGCTCGATGTTGCCAGCGATGCGAAGCGCGTGAGCCACGCCAGCGACCTGAAACTCGGCTGCCTGTTCGTCGCCCCGCAAAAAGCCCAGCAGGGCGCCACACCGGAAGAGCTCCAGGACATGGTCGACGACCTGCAAAAGGAACACAGCTGCGCTGTCGCCTGGTATTTCCCTTATGCCTACCGCAAGTTGCGCAACGAAGCCGGCAACTATCACCCCGGCATAGCAGTGCTGTTCAAGGAGGCACGTGGCTAAGGGTTGAACCATCGGACGACAACGCGCCTCTATGATTAGAACAAGGCACTCATAGGGAAGACCGTATGCGCACGCCCCCGCTCGTTCTCGTTATCGCGTTCTGCGGAGGGCTCGCCGCTTGTGGCGGGACCGCCCGCCTGCAAGTCTCCGACGGCACCGGTCCTTCGCCTCAACTGCCAGAACCCGACAAAACCCTGATCCCGACCGTGAACATCGCCCCGGCCATCGGCTGGCCGCAGGGTGCGAAGCCCATCGCCGCCAATGGCACCCAAGTGGCCGCTTTTGCCGAAGACCTGGATCACCCGCGCTGGCTTTATGTACTGCCCAATGGCGATGTGCTGGTGGCGGAAACCAATGCCCCCCCAAAACCCGAAGACGGCAAAGGCATTCGCGGCTGGATCATGAAGAAATTCATGGGGCGTGCCGGAGCCAGGGTGCCCAGCGCCAACCGCATCACCTTGCTGCGCGACAAGGACCACGATGGGGTCGCGGAAACCCGCACGGTGTTTCTGCAAAACCTCAACTCGCCCTTCGGCATGACCCTGGTCGGCAATGACCTGTATGTGGCCGACACTGATCGCCTGCTGCGCTTTCACTATGAAAGTGGCGATACGCAGATCAAGTCACCGCCGGCAAAAGTGGTCGACCTGCCGGGCGGCCTGCTGAATCACCACTGGACCAAAAACGTCATCGCCAGCAAGGACGGCAGCAAGCTGTACGTCACCGTGGGTTCCAACAGCAACGTTGCGGAACACGGCATGGACAAGGAAGAAGGTCGCGCGGCGATCTGGGAAGTGGATCGCGCCACTGGCCAGCAGCGGATCTTCGCGTCCGGCCTGCGCAACCCCAACGGCATGGCCTGGGAACCGCACAGTGGCGCGCTGTGGACTGCGGTCAACGAACGGGATGAAATCGGCAGCGACCTGGTACCGGACTACATCACCTCGGTGAAAGACGGCGCATTCTATGGCTGGCCGTACAGTTACTTCGGCCAGCATGTCGATATTCGCGTCGAGCCGCAAAACCCGGACCTGGTGGCCAAGGCTATCGCCCCGGACTACGCCGTCGGCCCGCACACGGCATCACTGGGCCTGACGTTTGCCGAAGGCAACAAGTTACCGTCGCGCTTCAGGGAAGGCGCCTTCATCGGCCAGCACGGCTCCTGGAACCGCAAGCCGCACAGCGGCTACAAAGTGATTTTCGTGCCCTTCCGCGCCGGCAAGCCGGTCGGGAATCCGGTTGATGTGCTCAGCGGGTTTCTCAATGGCAAGGAAGAAGCCATGGGCCGCCCGGTGGGCGTGGTGATAGACCGACAGGGTGACCTGTTGGTGGCCGATGATGTGGGGAACAAGGTGTGGCGGGTGTCCGCTGCCAGATAACACCATCCCGGATGAACTCAGAAACCTGTGGGAGCGAGCTTGCTCGCGATGAGGCCGGCACATTCAACATCGATGCTGACTGACCTACCGCTATCGTCGGAACGCCGCCCGGAGCAAGCTCGCTCCCACAGGATTTCCAGCTCAGCGTTTGCGGCAAAGGGTCAATCCATCACCCAACGGCAACAACGACAGATCCACCCGCGCATCGTCCTTCAACGCCCGGTTGAGCGCCTGGATCGCCCGGGTGTCCGCGCTCTCGGAACTGGTCTCGAGTACGCGCCCGCTCCATAGCGTGTTATCGAACACCGCCAGCCCGCCGACCCGCAGCAATCGCAGGGCGTGCTCCAGATAAGCCGGGTAGTTGGCCTTGTCGGCATCGATGAAAACCAGATCGAACTGGCTTGGCTGGTCCAGCTTGCCGAGGGTTTCCAGCGCAGGTGCCAGACGCAGATCGATGCGTCCGGCCAGCCCGGCTTCCTGCCAGTAACGCAGGGCCGTGGCGTTGTAGTCGCCGGGGATATCACAGCAAATCAGCGAACCCTCAGCGGGCAATGCCGCCGCCATGCACAGTGCGCTGTAACCGGTAAAGGTGCCGACTTCGAGCAAACGCCTGGCCCCCGTCAGTTTCACCAGCAAAGCAAGAAACTGCCCCTGCTCAGGAGCCACCTGCCAGCGTGCCATCGGCAGCGCCTGGGTCTCATCGCGCAAGCGCTTGAGCAGAGGCGTTTCACGCAGGGAAACATCGAGCAGGTATTGGTACAGGGCGTCGTCGAGATTGAGCGTGCGAGCAGTCATGACCACCAGCTCCGGAGGTTATGGATTGCGCGCCAAATGTTCAGGCTGCAGAACACGCTTGGCGCTCAGGTAAGCTTTTTGCCAATACGCCTTGGACAGGCTGTCGAGCTTCACGGTGCCGCCGGTGGCCGGCGCATGGACGAAACGCCCCTCTCCCACATAGATGCCAGCATGACTGACCTGGGAACCGCCATTGGTGGCAAAGAAAAGCAGGTCGCCGGTCTGCAAGCCATCCTTGCCCACATTCGCCGCTTGCATGGAGATCATCTCGCGCGTGGTACGCGGCAAGGCAATACCGGCGACATCGCGGTACACATAAGCGATCAGGCCGCTGCAATCAAATCCGGAATCCGGCGTATTGCCGCCCCAGCGATAAGGCGTGCCCACCAGACCGAGCGCGCGAAACAGCACGTCTTCCGCTTCGGGCGAAAAAGCCTGTGAGGAACCAAATACGATGGGAGCGCGAACCACCGGCGCAGGAGGCGGTGTGCGGCTGGCGCAGGCACTGAGCAGCGCTGCGAAGAACATGATTGCGAGGCGGGCCGACGTCGTCATAAGCAGAACATCCTGATCTGGCTGCGGCTTTTTCTGCGGGGAGCGCAGAAAAGAAAACCGCCTGCGTGGGACGCAGGCGGTTTGCCATCATTTGTAGATCAAGATTCTAGCGGCTACACGACAAACTTCAAGTAAGACTTTAAGTTCGCCTTACAAATTGTCCGCTTATTTGCGTGCAGTGACGATTGGCGACGCGTTAGGTGCCATTGCCAGGGCGCGCTTGGCTTCGATGAAGGTCTTGCTCCAGTAGCTGTCGCCCAGGCTATCGATGCGCACACCGCCGCTGCGGCGGCTGCTGGAGTGGATGAACTGGTTGTCACCCAGGTAGATCCCGGCGTGACTGACGCGACCACGACGACCGTTGGTTGCGAAGAACAGCAGGTCGCCCGGCTCAAGCTTGCTGCGCGAGACCAGCGGAGCGTCCACGTTGATCATTTCGCGGGTGGAGCGTGGCAGGTTCATGCCCGCTTCTTCGCGGAACAGGTAACCGATGAAACCACTGCAATCGAAGCCGGCTTCAGAAGTACCGCCGAAACGGTAGCGGGTACCGATCAGGGACATGCCACGTTCGAGGATGCTGTCGGCCAGTACCGGAAGCTGGTAGGACTTGCCGCCAGCGAAGTCTGCGAGTTCTTTTTCGGTAGCCAGCTCTTCCTGGAAGAGAGCGGAAGACTGGGCGGTAACCGAGTTTTGAACCTGCTGTTGCGGAGCTTGCTGGGCCACTGGAGTGTGGGCAGCGCAACCGAACAACAGGGTAACGAGTGCGAGAGGCACGAGGGGTGCGAAGCGATTTAGCATGGGCACGACCGTGGCTGAAAGTTGTAAAGAAGCCGAGACTATGCCCGCTATCAACCTCATTTGCAAATTCAATCGATCTTTTTGTGACTTATCCGTTTCTCGTTTACATCTAAGCGCTTAAGCCCATTTTAAACACACACGCGGCCTGCAACCTTGCAGGAAAGCGGGATTTCTGGCGCCTGAAATATGCCGAAACGGCTAAACGCCCCGGTTTCAGCGGGCTTACCAGCCGAGGGTTTCTTTCAAAAACGGGATTGTCAGCTTGCGCTGAGCCTGGAGGGAGGCCTGGTCGAGGCGCTCGAGCAACTCGAACAGCGCACTCATGCTGCGGGTACCGCGAGTCAGAATGAAATGCCCGACTTCATCGGTCAGATGCAGACCGCGACGGGATGCGCGCAATTGCAGGGCACGCAGTTTGTCCTCATCGGACAGCGGACGCATCTGGAAGATCAAGGCCAGGGTCAGGCGGGATTTGAGATCCGCCAGCTTCACCGGCAATTCCCGAGGGGATGTCGACGCGGCAATCAGCAAGCGCCGACCGCTGTCGCGCAAGCGATTGAACAGATGAAACAGCGCCTCTTCCCAATCTGCTCGTCCGGCGACCACCTGCAAATCATCCAGGCAGACCAGCTCGTACTGTTCGAGGTTGTCGAGGATTTCAATGCCACGATCGAGCAGCTCGGCCAACGGCAGATACACCGCCGGCTCGCCCAATTGCTCGAAGCGCAGGCAGGCGGCCTGCAACAGGTGCGTACGCCCTACCCCGTCCTTGCCCCAAAGGTAGATCAGGCTTTCGGTCCAGCCGGCGTCGGCTTCGCACAGCCGCTCGACATAGCCGAGTGCAGCGGCATTGGCGCCTGGGTAGTAGTTGATAAAGGTGGCGTCGTCACGCAGACGCACACCTAGGGGCAGCTGAATCGGTTTCATGCTGACTGAACAGTTCCAAAGGAACCGTTAGTGGCCTCTGTGTAAAGTTTGCGAAGTTTATACCCGTGAAGCGGACCGCACAATGCGACAGACCACAAGCAAAATCAAAGGTTTGCGTTAATGCATTGGTTTTGTGACAGATTCTTTGGCGGTGCATGTGACAACCGGGCGACGCCAGCAGGCTGATCCGGTACGAACCCGGGCAGCCCGCCATCGGCTATCGACGGCCCTTACACCTGCGGCTCGTCGGCCCTCCCGTAGATATCAGAATCCTTATACAAATCATGCACATGACGCACCAGCACCATGATCACCGCGGCGACCGGCAATGCCAGCAGCACACCGGTAAAGCCAAACAGCTCACCACCGGCCAGGATCGAGAAAATCACCGCCACCGGGTGCAGACCAATCCGGTCACCGACCAGCAACGGCGTCAGCACCATACCCTCCAGCGCCTGGCCGACCATGAACACCGCGACAATGCCGAGCATTGGATAAAGATCACCACCGAACTGGAACAGCCCCGCAAGCAGCGCCGCGCCAATGCCGATGATAAACCCCATGTACGGCACGATCGCCGCCAGACCGGCAATCACGCCAATCAACAGACCCAGTTCCAACCCGACCAGCATCAGGCCGGCTGCGTAGATCACACCCAAGGCCACCATCACCAGCAACTGTCCGCGCACGAACGCTCCGAGCACTTCATGGCACTCACCCGCCAGCGACACCGCGCGCGCTTCACGATCACGGGGCAGCAGGCTGCGGACCTTGGCCATCATCAGGTCCCAATCCCGCAACAGGTAGAAGCTCACCACCGGAATCAACACCAGGTTCGCCAGCCAACCGATCAACGCCAGCCCCGAGGCCGTGGCATGGCTCAGCACCACGCCGACAACATCAGTGGTCTGACTCATATGCTCGCTGATGGCGGCCTTGAGCTTGTCAAACTTCCAGAAACCATCTGACAGGCCGAACTTCGATTGCGCCCAGGGCAACGCCGTGTGCTGCAGCCAGTCGAGCATTTGCGGGGCCAGCTCATACAAACGAAACAACTGCCTGGCGAGCAAGGGCACCAACACCAACAGCAGCGCGGTGAAGATCAATGTAAACAGGGTAAACACCGCCACGACACCCCAGGTTCTGGACAAGCCTGCCTTCTCCAGCCGATCCACCAGCGGGTCGAACAGATAGGCCAACAGCAGCGCCACCAGGAACGGCGTCAGGATCGGATGCAACAACCAGACAAACACACACAGCAGGACCACCCCACCGAGCCAGAACCAACGCCGCGTATCGGCCATGAACCACTCCATTGCTTCTATATAAAGAAAGAAAAACTACCAGCGAAAACGTAGCTGCGGGATCGGGGCCGGTGCGGCGGCTGGCACCGGGCTGCCGGTGGTTGGCTGAACGGGCGCTACCGGGGCCTGGACCGGGGCCTGCCCCGCCGGCGCCTCCTGCAGCCTGGCCAGCGACAGTTGCGCACGCAACTGATCGACGCTGCCATTGACCCGATAAAGAATCCGGTCACCGTCGACACTGCGCACACGCCCGCCAAACGGTTCCAGCAATCGTCCGAGCGACGCGTAGCGCTCAAGATTCATGCCTTGCACTTCCAGCAATTGCTCGCTCGAAGCACCCGGCCTGGCGACAAACCGCGGCGCCAGGCGCTCGTTGACGGCCAGCATCACCGCATCGGCCACGGCGGCCTGATCGGCGCCCTGCACACTGCCGGCCTCTTTTTTATCCCCCAGCCACAATTGCCACTTGGCTTGCCATTGCCCGCCCTCTTCCCTGGCGTGTACGGCAAGCAGGGCGTCGGCATTGTAGCGTTCCGATGCCGCATGCAAAGGTGCGGGATCTGCGCCCTCCAGGTTCGGCGCGGTTGCGACGATCTGTTCGTTCAGGTCCGCCAATGGCAAGCGCAATGGCAAGCCCCGATGCTGGGCAGCCCGACGCAGCGGCGCCGCGCTGGCCTGGCCGTCGCCCACCAGGCTTGAACCCTCGGTGGAATCATTCAACCACCAGCCGAGGATCGACGGCCGATTGGCCCCCCACATGGCCAGGCCGGCGCGGCGCAAGGCCTGCTCGGTGGTACCCGGATCAAAATCGACCTTCAGGACTTCCGGTGGGCCGGCCTCAAAGCCATATTGGCTGATGATCTGTTGCGGGTCTTTGCGAATCGCTGCCAACCCCGGGCTTTGAGCGGCTTTGGGGTCGCCGGTCAGCCGCAATACCAATGTGTCCAACGCACGCTGAGTCGCCTGGTCGCGCTCCTCGGGCGACTGGCCATTCACCGGCTCGCGCACCAGGTAAAGGCCTTTGACGGTTTCGGCTTGACTGACCAGGCTGACCACTGACAAACAACTCACAAGCAAGATTTTACAAAAACGCATGGAGGATTCCTGACGACAAGAGCGGCTGGAACAGACCGCATGAAGACGATCGAGCAAGACTGTGACCGTTGCCCGACGCAAAACATTCACACGTTCCGGGTAAGTTTTCGCACTGTCATAACGATAGACGGTTAATGCGATACCTTATACAGCCATGCAGGATGCCACCGACACCGCGCATTAACGGTTTTTTTGAACGGATATGGCCCTGCTGTCGGCCTGAGGATGGCCGCTGCGGCTCAAGCCTGATAAAATCGCGCGCCTTCGCAGACCGGCAACAGCCGGGCACCCTGAAATTCGTGCATGGCCCTCGCCTTCGCCTGTTTCGGCGGTCCCGATGGACTCGGTCGTTACCCAGAAATCCCCCCCCCTAAAGGCCTGGATCATGAGCAAGCAACCCTCCCTGAGCTACAAGGACGCCGGTGTAGACATCGACGCCGGTGAAGCATTGGTCGAACGCATCAAGAGCGTCGCCAAGCGCACTGCGCGCCCGGAAGTCATGGGCGGCCTGGGCGGTTTCGGCGCCCTCTGCGAAATCCCGGCCGGCTACAAGCAGCCTGTGCTGGTTTCCGGTACTGACGGCGTCGGCACCAAGCTGCGCCTGGCACTGAATCTGAACAAGCACGACAGCATCGGCATCGACCTGGTTGCCATGTGCGTCAACGACCTGGTGGTGTGCGGCGCCGAGCCGCTGTTCTTCCTGGACTACTACGCTACCGGCAAACTGAACGTCGACACCGCTGCCCAGGTTGTGACCGGCATCGGCGCAGGCTGCGAACTGTCGGGCTGCTCGCTGGTTGGCGGCGAAACCGCTGAAATGCCGGGCATGTACGAAGGTGAAGACTACGACCTGGCCGGTTTCTGCGTCGGCGTCGTGGAAAAATCCGAAATCATCGACGGTTCCAAGGTTGCTGCCGGCGATGCCCTGCTCGCCCTGCCGTCTTCCGGCCCGCACTCCAACGGCTACTCGCTGATCCGCAAGATCATCGAAGTATCCGGCGCCGACATCGAGAACATCCAGCTCGACGGCAAGCCGCTGACCGACCTGCTGATGGCCCCGACCCGTATCTACGTGAAGCCGCTGCTCAAGCTGATCAAGGAAACCGGCGCTGTCAAAGCCATGGCCCACATCACTGGCGGCGGTCTGCTGGACAACATCCCGCGCGTTCTGCCAAAAGGCGCTCAAGCCGTGGTTGACGTGGCAAGCTGGAACCGCCCGGCAGTGTTCGACTGGCTGCAAGAGAAAGGCAACGTTGACGAGAACGAAATGCACCGCGTGCTGAACTGCGGCGTGGGCATGGTCATCTGCGTGGCTCAGGAGCACGTTGAAACCGCCCTGAACGTTCTGCGCGAAGCGGGCGAGCAGCCTTGGGTCATCGGCCAGATCTCCACCGCTGCCGAAGGCGCAGCTCAGGTTGAACTGAAGAACCTCAAGGCTCACTGATGCCTAAGACCTGTGATGTCGTGGTGCTGTTGTCCGGCACCGGCAGTAACTTGCAGGCCCTGATCGACAGCACGCGGACCGGCGACAGCCCGGTCCGCATCGCTGCGGTGATTTCCAACCGCGCCGACGCCTACGGCCTGCAACGCGCCAGGGACGCGGGTATCGACACCCGTGCCCTGGATCACAAGGCTTTCGAAGGTCGCGAGGCCTTCGACGCCGCGCTGATCGAACTGATCGACGCCTTCAATCCCAAACTCGTGGTACTCGCCGGATTCATGCGCATTCTCAGCGCTGGTTTCGTACGCCACTATCAGGGTCGCCTGCTCAATATCCATCCTTCGCTGCTACCCAAACACAAAGGGTTACACACCCATGAGCGCGCGCTGGAGGCTGGCGACACCGAGCACGGCTGCTCCGTGCACTTCGTCACCGAGGAACTCGATGGCGGACCACTGGTCGTACAAGCTGTAATACCGGTAGAGTTACAGGATTCGCCGCAGAGTCTGGCGCAGCGGGTCCATGTTCAGGAACACCTGATCTACCCGATGGCCGTACGCTGGTTTGCCGAAGGTCGTCTAGCCCTCGGCGAGCAAGGTGCTTTACTGGATGGACAGTTACTCGCGGCCAGCGGCCACTTGATTCGAAACTAGGAGATTTTATGCGTCGCGCCCTGCTCTTCGCTTGCGCTCTGCTCGCCTTGCCCTTCGCCCAGGCGGCAGACCTTCAACCTTTCTCCGCCAGCTACACCGCCGACTGGAAACAGCTGCCCATGAGTGGCACTGCCGAGCGCAGCCTGACCAAGGAAGCCAACGGCGTCTGGAAGCTCAGCTTCAAGGCTTCGATGATGATCGCCAGCCTGTCCGAAGAAAGCACCCTGACCGTGGATAAGGACACCTTGCTGCCCCAGTCCTACCACTTCGAGCGTGGCGGCCTGGGCAAAGCCAAGAAAGCCGACCTGGATTTCGACTGGGCCGCGAAAAAGGTCACCGGCACCGATCGTGGTGACGCGGTCGATATTCCGCTGAACCGCGGCATGGTCGACAAATCCACCTATCAACTGGCGCTGCAACATGACGTGGCTGCCGGCAAAAAGAGCATGAGCTATCAGGTTGTCGATGATGGCGAAGTCGATACCTATGACTTCCGTGTGCTGGGCTCGGAAAAAGTCGACACCAAGGCTGGCCAGATCGATGCGATCAAGGTCGAGCGCGTACGCGATCCGACGCAAAGCAAGCGCATCACCGTGCTGTGGTTCGCCAAGGATTGGGACTACCTGCTGGTCCGCCTGCAACAGGTCGAAACCGACGGCAAGGAATACAACATCATGCTCCTGGACGGCACGGTCAACGGCAAGCCAGTCAAAGGCAGCTGATCCGGATCGAGACCAGTAGGAGCGAGCTTGCTCGCGATGGACTTTAACGATGACTCGCCCTGGCGGATACACGCAGTGCCAGTGAGATCATCGCAAGCAAGCTCGCTCCTACAGATTGGAACACCCGACAAACGCGATGGCTCTATACCCTCAAGGTCATTTTTTGATCGAATGAGTTTTCCTGTCGCCTGCGAGGTTTGCCATGACTGTTACCGTCAACACCGTTTCTGCCGAAGGTTTGCGCCACAGCGTCCAGATCGATGACCACGAACTCTTCGCCGACGCGCCCGCCACGGCTGGCGGAGAGGGTTCGGCGCCGGAGCCACACGATTATTTCGATGCCGCGCTGGGTGCCTGCAAAGCCCTGACCCTGAAGCTGTATGCCAGGAAGAAAGACATCCCGCTGACCGGTGTCGGCGTCGAGGTCAAGCGCGACAACAGCCTGGAACAGAAAGGCCAGTACGCGCTGCACGTCAAACTGACCCTCAAGGGCGTACTCACCGACGCCCAGCGCGATGAACTGCACCGTGTGGCCGATCGCTGCCCGATCCACAAGCTGATGACCACGTCTGAAGTCAGCATCGAAACGCATTTGTCCGAAGGCGCGTTCAGCCAATAGCGGCAAGGGCTGCCCAAGCGGGTTATGCTCGAACGCATTACCCGCTCAGCCTGGAACGCACCATGAACACTCCGCTCGTGATCCGCCCCCGCACCGAAGATGTCGAGGGCCAGCCGATTCTCCGCCCGCTGCCTTCGGCCAAGTGCCGCAGCGTCGGGCCATTCGTGTTTTTCGACCACATGCTGGAAACCCGTTATCCACCGGGCAAAGGCATGAACATTCGCCAGCATCCACACATTGGCCTGTCCACCCTCACCTACTTGTTCCAGGGGCAGATCCAGCACAAGGACAGTCTCGGTTCCGATCAAGTGGTCGGGACTGGCGACGTCAGCTGGATGACGGCCGGCAGCGCCATTGCCCACGTCGAACGCACGCCCGAGGCCCTGAAGGAAAGCGGCTTCACGATGCACGGCCTGCAGATCTGGCTGGCTTCACCCAAGGATAAAGAACAAGGTCCGGGGCATTACAGCCACCATCCTGCGTCCACATTGCCGGTCAGCGAAAACCTGGGAGTGAAGATTCGCATGATTGCCGGGTCAGGCTTTTGCCTGGAATCGCCAGTGCCAGTGCTTTCTCCTACGCTGTACGCGGAACTGCACCTGCAAACGGCGACGACATTGCTGATTCCCACCGAGCATGAAGAACGTGCGCTGTATGTGTTGAGCGGCGAAGTGCAACTCGATGGCGAGCCAATAGAGCCGTACTCGCTGGTGGTACTGCCTGCGGGGGAAGAGATGACACTGTTTGCCGAAAGCGACAGTCACGCCGTGTTGTTCGGCGGTGCTCCGCTGGACGGGCCGCGGCGGATCAACTGGAATTTTGTCGCGAGCGATCCGGCGGCGATTGATGAAGCACGCCGGCGTTGGGCAGCCGGGGATTGGCCGACGGTGCCCGGGGAAGTTGAGCGAATCGAACTGCCCTGAAACTTTCAGCACCCGTTATGCCGCCATCGCGAGCAAGCTCGCTCCCACAGTTGACCGTGCCGGCCGCAAGAATTGTGTACGACACATTTCCCCTGTGGGAGTGAGAGGTTCGAATTGCCCTGAAAACTTCAGCGCCAGTTATGCCGCCATCGCGAGCAAGCTCGCTCCCACAGTTGACCGTGTCGGCCGCAAGAATTGTGTACGACACCATTCCCCTGTGGGAGCGAGCTTGCTCGCGATGGGGCCGGCGAAGACACCGGCCCCATCCAGGCTGAAAACAGCTATCAGCCCTTGAACACTTCATCCAGCAAGTTATGCATCGACGTGAACGCCCGGGCAGCCACCTTGGCGTCATACATCATCATGCCCGGCACATTGGCGTGCGGGTCGGTGAACGAGTGGAACGCACCGCCATAGCTCAGCAACTGCCAGTCCACACCCGCCGCGTTCATTTCGTCTTCGAACGCCGGCAACTGCTCCTTCGGCACCAATGGATCGGATGCGCCATGCAGCACCAGGACCTTACCCTTGATGTTTTTCGCATCAGCCGGATTCGGTGTGTCCAGCGTGCCGTGGAACGACACCGCGGCCTTCACCGGCGCGCCGGTACGGGCAAACTCCAGGGCACAGCAACCGCCGAAGCAGAAACCGAAAGTGGCCAGTTTCGAAGTATCGACAGCCACTTCACCCTGGCTTTGTAGCTGCTCGAACGCCACCTGCATGCGCTTGCGCAGCAATGGGCGGTCATTCTTCAACGGCATCATGGCCGCGCCGGCCTCGTCATTGTTCGTCGGTCGAACCGATTGACCGTAAAGGTCTGCGATCAGTACCACATAACCCTTGGATGCCACCGACTTGGCGATCTCCTCGGCACCGGCGCTGACGCCCATCCAGTTCGGCGCCATCAACAAGCCCGGGCGCGGGCCTTTATGGTCGGCATCGAAGGCCAGACGGCTTTCGTAAGCCTGGCCGTCAATCTGATAGGCAACGGAACGTACAGTGATTTGGCTCATTTCTGACTCCTGATGTTTTAGCACCGAAATGAAAAAACCCGCCGAAGCGGGTTTTTCTACAACACCGTCAGGCCGATAGCTCGACCAACAGCTTGTTCAGACGGCGCACATAGGCCGCCGGGTCTTTCAAGCTGTCGCCGGCCGCCAGGGCCGCCTGATCGAAGAGGATGTGCGACAGGTCGCCGAAGCGCTCGTCGCTCTGCTCGTTGTCGAGCTTCTCGATCAGCGGGTGAGCCGGGTTGAATTCGAAGATCGGCTTCGAATCCGGAACCTTCTGACCGCTGGCTTCCAGGATCTGGCGCATCTGCAAGCCCAGGTCCTGCTCACCGATGGCCAGGATTGCCGGGGAGTCGGTCAGGCGATGGGAAACCCGCACTTCAGCAACGGACTCGCCCAATGCGGTTTTCAGACGCTCGACCAGACCTTCTTTGGCCTTGGCGACTTCTTCCGCTGCCTTCTTGTCCTCTTCCGAGTCCAGGTTGCCCAGGTCCAGGTCACCGCGCGCTACGTCGACAAAGCTCTTGCCGTCGAAGTCGCTGAGGTAGCTCATCAGCCACTCGTCGATACGGTCGGTCAGCAGCAGCACTTCGATGCCTTTCTTGCGGAAGACTTCCAGGTGCGGGCTGTTCTTGACCTGGGCGTAGGTTTCGCCGGTCAGGTAGTAGATCTTGTCCTGACCTTCCTTGGCGCGCGCCAGGTACTCGGCCAGGCCGACAACCTGCTCGCCATCATCGCCGTGGGTCGATGCGAAACGCAGCAGACCGGCGATTTTTTCCTTGTTAGCGAAATCTTCTGCCGGGCCTTCTTTCATGACCTGACCGAAGTTTTTCCAGAAGCCCTTGTATTGCTCAGGCTCGTTCTTCGCCAGTTTTTCCAGCATGTCCAGGACGCGCTTGGTCAGCGCCGACTTCATCGAGTCGATGATCGGGTCTTTCTGCAGGATTTCCCGCGACACGTTCAGCGACAGGTCGTTGGAGTCGACCACGCCCTTGATGAAGCGCAGGTACAGCGGCAGGAAGGACTCGGCCTGATCCATGACGAACACGCGCTGCACGTACAGCTTCAGGCCTTTCGGCGCCTCACGCTGGTACAGGTCGAACGGCGCACGGGTCGGCACGTACAGCAATGAGCTGTATTCGAGCTTGCCTTCGACCTTGTTGTGGCTCCAGCTCAGCGGATTTTCGAAATCGTGAGCGATGTGCTTGTAGAACTCCTGGTATTCCTCGTCCTTGATATCGGTACGCGGACGGGTCCACAGGGCGCTGGCGCGGTTGACGGTTTCCCACTCAACGGCCGGCTGTTCTTCACCTTCGGCAGCGGCCACTTCTTTCGGCAGCTCGATCGGCAAGGCGATGTGATCGGAGTACTTCTTGATGATGTTGCGCAGACGCCAGCCATCGGCGAACTCGTCTTCACCGGACTTCAGGTGCAGGACGATGCGAGTGCCGCGCTCAGCCTTGTCGACGGTTGCGACTTCGAAATCGCCTTCGCCTTTGGACGACCAATGCACGCCTTCGCTGGCCGAGCTGCCGGCGCGACGGCTGAACACATCGACTTTGTCGGCGACGATGAAGGCGGAGTAGAAACCAACGCCAAACTGGCCGATCAGGTGCGAGTCTTTCTTCTGGTCGCCGGTCAGGTGCTTCATGAAATCGGCAGTGCCGGACTTGGCGATGGTACCCAGGTGGGTGATCGCGTCTTCGCGGCTCATGCCAATACCGTTGTCTTCGAGGGTGACGGTTTTAGCGTCCTTGTCGAAGCTCACGCGGATTTTCAGTTCGGCGCCACCTTCCAGCAGCTCTGGCTTGGCCAGGGCTTCGAAACGTAACTTGTCGACAGCGTCAGAGGCGTTCGAGATCAATTCGCGAAGGAAAATTTCCTTGTTGGAATACAGCGAATGGATCATGAGATGCAGCAGCTGCTTCACCTCGGTCTGGAAGCCCAGGGTTTCCTTTTGAGTTTCCACACTCATGGTCATCAAACTCCAATCAGATGGCATAAGCCGCGACCTTGAGGATCGACGGCGGGTTGTCCTCAGAGTTTGGGGCTGAGTTCAGGATTTCAAGGGCTCTTCGAGTTTGAAATGTGCACGGGCCGTGGCAATGGGCTCGGCTTCGGTGCTTTGCCAGGCGGTAATCGCCACATTGGCGACCCGGCGACCCTGGCGCCAAACCTGGCATCGGGCCCAGGTATCGCGAAACTGCCCGGCCCGCAGGTAATCCAGGGAGAAGTCGATGATCTTCGGCACCCCGGGCGTTCCGGTAAACACCAACAGGTGCAGCGCCGCGGCCAATTCCATGAAACCGGCGATCACACCGCCATGAATCGCCGGCAACAAGGGGTTACCGATGTTGTCCTGGTTCGCTGGCAGCTTGAACAACAACTCATCTCCCACCCGGGAACATTCGACGCCGATCAGCCGGGCATAGGGAATCAAATCCAGCAACGAGGCGTAATCGCCCTGTTCATGGGCCTTTTGCAACTGATCTTTCAGCGACTCGCTCATTGCGCACCTCCGGTAACCGCGCCACCAAAGCCCTTGGTGCCTTTGATGTTCTTTCCCATGCGCATGAAAGTGCCCATCACATGGGCAATGGGTTGCCCGGGGTCATCCTGATAGGCGAAGCCACGGGCAAAAATCACGTCGGTGGTGACCCGATAGCACTGGGCAAAGCCGTAGACATCCTTATGTGGTTCGGCGGCGTGCATGTAGTCGATGCGCAGGTCCAGAGTCGGGCAGACTTCGAATTCCGGGAGCACGCAGAGGGTCGCCATGCCACAGGCGGTGTCCATCAGCGAAGTCAGCGCTCCGCCATGAATCACGCCGGTTTCGGGATTGCCGACGATCTGCGGGCTGTACGGCAGCACAATCGTCAGCCCTTCGTTGCTGGCGCTGTGAACGCTTAGTCCAAGTACCTGGCAATGTCGCAGCGCCGACAGAAAGCGCTTTGCACGCTCAAAAACGGGGTTTTCAGTCATTTGATAAAAACTCTTGTTTATGTCTGTACAGTGCGGTGGCGGTCCGGGTAAAAGTTCCACACTAGAACAAACTTATATATCTGAAAAAATTAAGGAACTTAACCCTGATGCGTGGGCTCTTAATGCCAGTAGATGCTTTTCATCAGGAGAAACACCCCATGCGTAAGACTTTAGCTATTGCCTTGATGTTGACCGCTTCCCTCGGTCTCGCTGCCTGCGATAAAAAATCCGAGGACAAAGCTCAAGATGCGACCAAACATGCCGAGCAAGCTCAGCAGGACATGAACAAAGCTCAGGATAAAGTGAACGACGCTGCGAAAGAAAACGCCGAAGCTGCCAAAGCTCAGGCCGAATCGAACGCAGAAGCGGCAAAAGAGGCCGCTCCAGCCGCTCCGGCCGCTCCGGCCGCTCCAGAAGCACCTAAGAACTAATACGGTTTTTAGAGTGGCAAAAGAAAACCCGCCAAGTGCGGGTTTTCTTTTGCCTTAAAAAAAATGGTTAGAGCAAAATCGTTCGAAAAGTCGGACTAATCATCAACAACAGCGAACAGATCAATCCCACCAGCCAAACCAAACTGCGCTGCCAGGCCAGATCCTTCCAGTAACACACCAGGTAAATAACCCGCGTGATCACGAATATGATCGCCAGGCAGTCGATCAGCCAGCCCGCCGTCTGCGTGGTATGCGCCATCAACACACCCACCGCGAACAATATGAACGCTTCGAAACTGTTCTGATGCGCCGCCACCGCCCGAGCTCCCAGACCTGTGAGTTGCATCTGCTGTTGGCGCGGCAGGTGGTTATCGTAACCACCCTGCTCTTTCATGGCCCTGGTCACGGGCATTCGCGCCAGATAAATCAACACCGCACTGATAAACACGCACCAGAATGGAATACTCATCAAGCTGCCTCTTTAATTGCCTCCGGCAACGGCGCCTCTGTAGGGGTATAGACCATCACATCAAGAACGTCGGAATGAAACTCGCGGTGGTACAAAACAAACACGACGCCGGCACTCATCAACATGAACAGCCACGGGCTGACAAACCAGGCCAGCATGGTCATGCCGAAGTAGTAGGAACGCAGCCCGAAGTTGAACTGGTTGGCAGCCATGGAGATGACGCGAGCGGCGCGTGACGCGAATGCTTTGCGCTCTTGCTCCGATACATGGCGCTCACCGACCATCGGCGCCGAACCCACCAGTACCGCCGCAAAGTTGTACTGGCGCATGCACCAGCTGAACGTGAAGAACGCATAGACAAACACCAGCGCCAGGCACAGCAACTTGATTTCCGACATGCCCTGGGACGCCTGTTGCACCATCGGGATATCCGCCAACAACGATACCGCCCGTTCCGAAGCCCCCAATACCGTGAGAATACCGGCCAGGATAATCAATGTACTGGAGGCGAAGAACGACGCATTGCGCTCCAGATTGCCGATCACGCTGGCATCGGCGATGCGGTTGTCGCGCAGCAGCATGCGGCGCATCCAGTCTTCACGATACAGGTGCAGCACACTGGCCAGGCACGCGGTGTCACGGCCTTTCCATGTGGCATAGCGGGTGTACCCGCCCCAGCAGATAACAAACCAGACGGCGGCAAGAATGTGGATCAGGTTGGCTTGGATGAACGACATGCAGATCCTTGTGATGTGTTTGCGGTGTACATAAACCCTGTAGGAGCGAGCTTGCTCGCGAAGACCCTGAGAGCAACGCGTTTATCCAGAAATCACGCGCTATAGTTCACGACCTTCGCGAGCAAGCTCGCTCCTACAAGGGCCATGGCAGTATTTCGACGTTAGCGCAGAAGAAAAGACACCGCATCACCCCATAAAAAAATGCCCCGTATCGATTGATACGGGGCATTTCTGTTTTGTTCACAGGCCCGTTTGTGACGGGCCGGTAAAGCTTAAGCCAGCGCTTCTTCGCGCTTGCCCAACATACGGTCGCAGACCACGGCGACCACCAGCGTCATCACCGACGGCACCAACCACGCCAGGCCCTGCTCGCTAAGCGGCAGGTGGGCCATTTGTGTCGGCATCCAGTCCGCCAGGCCGGCCCCCTTAAGGGCATCGATCAGGCCGAAGATGAACGACACCAGCATCACCGGGCCGAGGATACGACCCTGCTCATGCCAGAAGTCCTTGCAGAAGCTCAACGCCACCAGAACGATGCACGGCGGGTAGATCGCGGTCAGTACCGGGATCGAGAACGCGATCAGCTTGGTCAGGCCCAGGTTGGACACCAGCAGCGAGAACGCCGCCAGGATGATCACCAGTGTCTTGTAAGACAACGGCACCACACGGCTGAAGTACTCGGCGCAGGCACAGGTCAGGCCGACCGCGGTCACCAGGCACGCCAGGGAGATCAGCACGGCAAGGAAACCACTGCCCAGCGAACCGAAGGTGTGCTGCACGTAAGCGTGCAATACCGCCGCGCCATTGGTAGCGCCAGCGGCCACTTCATGGCTGCCCGAACCTAGACGGAAAAGGCTGACATACACCAGCGCCAGACCCACGCCGGCGATGAGCCCGGCGATGATCGCATAACGGGTGATCAGTGCTGGCGACTCGACGCCGCGGGAACGGATGGCGTTGACGATGACGATGCCGAACACCAGGGCGCCCAGGGTATCCATGGTCAGGTAACCATTGATGAAGCCTTGGGAAAACGGTGCTGCAACGTATTCAGGGGTTGCATGGCCAATGTCACCGGCCGGCAAGGCGAATGCTGCAATGCCCAGCACGGCCAGGGCGATGATCTTCAGCGGCGCGAGGAAGCGCCCTACGGTATCCAGCAAACGGCCCGGATACAGCGAGATGAAGAACACCAGCAGGAAGTAAACCGAGCTGTAGAGGAACAGCGCCAGCGGGCTCTCGCCGGTCAGGGGCGCCAGGCCCACCTCGAAGGATACCGTCGCGGTACGTGGCGTCGCGAACAGCGGGCCAACAGCGAGGTAGCAAGCCGCTGCCAGCAGGCCACCGGCCACTTTACCGATCGGGCTGCTCAAGGCATCCATTGCTCCGCCGACCTTGGCCAGCGCCACAACAGTGATCACCGGCAGACCAACTGCGGTGACCAGGAAACCCAGCGCCGCCATCCAGACATTGGGCCCGGACTGTAAACCGACGATAGGTGGGAAGATGATGTTGCCAGCCCCGACGAACAGGGCAAACGTCATAAAACCAAGTGCCAGGATGTCCTGGCCTTTCAACACTTTCATTAAGGAAATACCACACTACTGAATCGGAATTTAGAGAGGGATTTCCCTATGGGTGAGGGAAATGCTGTCAGTCCGTATAAGACCGACCCTTTTAGCGCGTTGCGCGCCTTGTGGGCCGCAGACGCAAAAATGGCGCATAGACTAACGAATTTGACCGATAAACGCACTGTTAGAGGGCGAACTATCCGATATACGACATCTTTGTGTCGCGTTTCTGCATGTTGATAGATGTCGCCTGTCAGTCCGCCATCGCGAGCAAGCTCGCTCCCACAGTTGACCGCGTTCCAATGTGGGAGCGAGCTTGCTCGCGATGGCGTCCGCACTGTCAACGCAAACCCCGGAAACGACAAAGGCCACCCGAAGGTGGCCTTTGTTTGGTGAAGCGTCAGCTAAGCGCGAGGCTTACTTGACAGCCCAACCAGTCAGCTCGGCCAGGGCCTTGCCGATGTCTGCCAGCGAACGCACGGTTTTAACGCCTGCGTCTTGCAGAGCAGCGAATTTCTCGTCTGCAGTGCCTTTGCCGCCAGAGATGATTGCGCCAGCATGGCCCATGCGCTTGCCCGGAGGAGCAGTCACACCAGCGATGTAGGATACAACCGGCTTGGTCACGTGTGCCTTGATGTAGGCAGCCGCTTCTTCTTCAGCCGAACCGCCGATCTCACCGATCATCACGATCGCTTCGGTCTTCGGGTCTTCCTGGAACAGCTTCAGGATGTCGATGAAGTTCGAACCCGGGATCGGGTCACCACCGATGCCGACGCAAGTCGACTGACCGAAACCGGCGTCAGTAGTCTGCTTCACAGCTTCGTAGGTCAGGGTGCCGGAACGGGAAACGATACCGACCTTGCCTGGCAAGTGAATGTGACCTGGCATGATGCCGATCTTGCATTCGCCTGGGGTGATCACGCCTGGGCAGTTAGGGCCGATCAGGACTACGCCCAGCTCGTCGCACTTAACTTTAGCGTCCAGCATGTCCAGGGTAGGAATGCCTTCGGTGATGCACACGATCAGCTTGATGCCGCCGAAAGCAGCTTCCAGGATCGAATCTTTGCAGAAAGGAGCCGGAACGTAGATCACGCTTGCGGTGGCGCCAGTGGCAGCTACGGCGTCTTTAACGGTGTTGAACACTGGCAGGCCCAGGTGCTCGGTGCCGCCTTTGCCTGGAGTTACACCACCAACCATCTTGGTGCCGTACTCGATGGCTTGCTGGGTGTGGAAACTACCTTGCGAACCGGTAATACCCTGGCAGATAACTTTGGTGTCTTTATTGATCAGGACGCTCATTATTTGCCCTCCGCAGCTTTGACAACTTGTTGAGCAGCGTCGGTCAGGCTGGTAGCAGCGATGATGTTCAAACCGCTTTCTGCCAGTACTTTAGCGCCCAGCTCAGCGTTGTTGCCTTCAAGGCGAACAACAACCGGGATTTTCACGCCGACTTCTTTCACTGCACCGATGATGCCTTCGGCAATCATGTCGCAGCGAACGATGCCGCCGAAGATGTTGACCAGTACTGCAGCGACGTTGGTGTCGGACAGAATGATCTTGAACGCTTCGGTAACGCGTTCCTTGGTAGCACCACCGCCCACGTCGAGGAAGTTGGCTGGTTTGCCGCCATGCAGGTTGACGATGTCCATGGTACCCATGGCCAGGCCAGCACCGTTGACCATGCAACCGATGTTGCCTTCCAGCGCTACGTAGTTCAGTTCGAACTTGGCAGCGTGCGCTTCGCGCGGATCGTCTTGCGACGGATCGTGGAAAGTCTTCAGCTTAGGCTGACGGTACATGGCGTTGGCGTCGATGTTGATCTTGGCGTCCAGGCAGTGCAGATCGCCGTCAGCCTTGATCACCAGCGGGTTCACTTCCAGCAGGGCCAGGTCGTGATCCTTGAACAGTTTGGCCAGACCTACGAAGATCTTGGCGAACTGGGCAACTTGCTTGCCTTCCAGACCCAACTGGAATGCCAGCTCGCGACCCTGGAATGGCTGAGCGCCAACCAGTGGATCGATAGTGGCTTTCAGAATTTTT
Source organism: Pseudomonas sp. GW823-FHT02E01 (assembly GCF_058797535.1). Classification (NCBI taxonomy): domain Bacteria; kingdom Pseudomonadati; phylum Pseudomonadota; class Gammaproteobacteria; order Pseudomonadales; family Pseudomonadaceae; genus Pseudomonas; species Pseudomonas sp. GW823-FHT02E01. The sequence continues at coordinate 50,727 of NZ_JBXAJS010000011.1, forward strand.
TCTGGAGTGTCGTGAGCGATTTTCTCGATGTCCACGCCACCTTCGGTGGAAGCCATGAACACGATACGACGGCTCGAACGGTCAACGACAGCGCCCAGGTACAGCTCTTTAGCGATATCAGTGCACGATTCAACCAGGATCTTGGTGACTGGCTGACCATTGGCGTCAGTCTGGTAAGTCACCAGACGCTTGCCCAGCCACTGCTGTGCGAAGGCTTTGGCGTCTTCTTTGCTGCGAACCAGCTTTACGCCGCCCGCTTTACCGCGACCACCGGCGTGGACCTGGGCTTTGACAACCCACTCGCTGCCGCCGATTTTGTCGCAAGCTTCTGCTGCTGCTTCCGGGGTGTCTACCGCGTAACCGGTGGAAACTGGCAGGCCGTACTCAGCGAACAGCTGCTTACCCTGATACTCGTGAAGATTCATGCTTATTACCGTCTTCGTTAGGTACTGCGCATTCGGTGCTGCACTCATTCAAGTGCCGCACCACCTGTGACTGCTGCTTGCATAGCCTTTCCGGATACCCGGTGCAGCTATGCAAGACTGCGTCCAGCGGATATTCCGCGGTGAGTCTTGCATGCAAGGCTCACGACGGGCCATTCCGCCGTGGTTTCTTATTGTCTTAACGCTTCTTGCGGTTGGCGATGTGGATGGCGCCGCCATTCACAGCCAAAGCAGCTTCGTGCAAGGCTTCAGACAGGGTCGGATGGGAGAAAACCATCATGCCCAGGTCTTCAGCGCTGGTGCCGAATTCCATACCGATCGCGCCCTGCTGAACCAGTTCCGCAGCGCTCGGGCCAATCACGTGGACGCCCAATACGCGGTCTGTCTTGGCATCTGCGATGACCTTGACGAAACCACCGGTGTCGTTGGCAGCCATGGCACGGCCAGAGGCTGCGAACGGGAAGGTGCCGACGTTAACTTCAACGCCTTCAGCTTTCAAGGCCTGCTCGGTTTTACCGACCCACGCGATTTCCGGGTGAGTATAAATAACCGAAGGGATCAGATCATAGTTCATCTGGGCCTTGTGGCCCTTGATGCGCTCGACAACCATGATGCCCTCTTCCGAGGCCTTGTGTGCCAGCATCATGCCGCGAACCACGTCGCCGATGGCGTAAACGCCCGGTACGGTGGTGGCGCAGTGATCGTCAACGTGCACGAAACCGCGCTCGTCCAGGGTCACGCCGCAGTCGGCAGCCAACAGATCAGTGGTCACCGGACGGCGACCAACGGCTACGATCAGCTTGTCGAAAGTGATGTTCTGTTCGCCCTTGGCATCGGTGTAGTTCACCACGACTTCGTCGCCGTTCACTTTGGAACCGGTGACGCGAGCGCCCAGCTTGATGTCCAGACCCTGTTTGGTCAGGGTTTTCAGCGCTTCCTTGGAAACAGCGGTGTCCGCTGCCATCAGGAAGGTGTCCAGGGCTTCCAGGACAGTCACTTCTGCACCCAGACGCGACCAGACCGAACCCAGTTCCAGACCGATCACGCCAGCGCCGATCACGCCCAGACGCTTGGGTACGGATTGGAATTCCAGGGCACCAGTCGAATCGACGATCACATTCTGGTCAACCGGAGCTGGCGGAATGTCGATCGGACGCGAACCTGGAGCCAGGATGACGTTTTCGGCTTCGATGATTTCTACCGAGCCATCAGGCTTGGTGACTTCAACTTTCTTGCCGGCCAGCAGCTTGCCGTGACCCTGGATCGAGGTCACACCGTTGGCTTTGAACAGGGTCGCAACGCCGGAGGTCAGGCCTTTGACGATGTTGGCTTTACGGCCGACCATCGCCGGCACGTCCATGGTCACGCCAGCGTGATTGATACCGTGGATCGCGAAACCGTCCTGGGCTTCGTGGAATTTCCACGAACTGTCCAGCAGGGCCTTGGATGGAATGCAGCCGACGTTCAGGCAGGTACCGCCCAGAGCCAGTTTGCCTTCCTTGTCGGTGTACTTCTCGATGCAGGCCGTCGAAAGACCAAGCTGAGCGGCCTTGATGGCAGCCACATAGCCGCCAGGGCCAGCGCCGATCACTACTACGTCAAATTTCTGCGACATTCAAAAAATCCTCTTTAGCGAAAAGCTTCAAGCCGCGAGCGGCAAGCCAGGCTGCGGGTTTTCCGACAGCCCGGGCTTGCAGCTCATGGCTGCTTCTATCAGATATCCAGCAACAGACGAGCCGGATCTTCCAGCAGGTTCTTGATGGTCACCAGGAAGGTCACAGCTTCTTTGCCATCGATCAGACGGTGATCGTAGGACAGTGCCAGATACATCATCGGACGGATAACGACCTGGCCGTTGATGGCCATCGGACGCTGGATGATGTTGTGCATGCCCAGGATGGCTGCTTGTGGCGGGTTGACGATCGGGGTCGACATCATCGAACCGAAAGTACCACCGTTGGTGATGGTAAAAGTACCACCGGTCATTTCGTCCATCGACAGTTTGCCGTCGCGGGCTTTCTTGCCGAAGGTGGCGATGCCGCCTTCGATTTCAGCCAGGCTCATCAGTTCGGCGTTACGCAGAACCGGTACAACCAGGCCGCGATCGCTGGAAACTGCAACGCCGACGTCAGCGTAGCCGTGGTAAACGATGTCGCCGCCATCGATCGACGCGTTGACAGCCGGGAAGCGTTTCAACGCTTCGGTGGCTGCTTTCACGAAGAACGACATGAAGCCCAGGCGCACGCCGTTGTGGGACTTCTCGAACAGGTCCTTGTACTTCGAACGCAGCGCCATGACTTCGGTCATGTCGACTTCGTTGAAGGTGGTCAGCATCGCCATGTTCGATTGAGCTTCAACCAGACGCTTGGCCACGGTGGCACGTACGCGGGTCATCGGTACGCGCTTCTCGATGCGATCGCCTGCAGCGAATACCGGAGCGGCGGCGGCAGGTGCAGCAGCCTTGGCAGGCGCGGCAGCCGGAGCGGCTTTCTTGGCTTCGACAGCGGCAACCACGTCTTCCTTGGTTACACGACCATCTTTGCCGGTGCCTTTGACGGAAGCCAGGTTGATGCCGTTTTCTTCGGCCAGCTTGCGAGCAGCTGGAGCCGCGATAGCGTCTTCGTCAACGCCGGCAGCTGGAGCAGCGGCAGCAGCGGCCGGAGCAGCAGCGGCAGCCGGAGCGGCAGCCGGAGCGGCAGCAGCAGCGCCGCCTTCAACGATGGAGCCCAGAACTTCGTCGGACAGAACGGTTTCGCCTTCGTTCTTGACGATAGCGCCCAGCACGCCGTCAGCGGTAGCCAGCACTTCCAGCACGACTTTGTCGGTTTCGATGTCGACGATCAGTTCGTCGCGCTTGACCGCGTCGCCCGGTTGTTTGTGCCAGGTGGCAACGGTGCCATCGGCAACCGATTCCGGGAAAGTGGGGGCTTTGATCTCGATAGCCATTGTCTGTGGTTCCTTAAATTCGGTTTCAGGTGCGCGAAGGCGTTAAACAGTAAAGGCGTCTTGCAGCAGTTGTTCCTGCTGTTCGGCGTGCATCGATGCGTAACCGCATGCAGGTGCAGCAGAAGCCTCACGGCCCGCGTACTCGAGTACGAGAGACTTGTTGAGGTTGCTGATGCTGCGACGCATGTGGTGTTGGCTGCAGTACCACGCACCCTGGTTCATCGGCTCTTCCTGACACCAGACGGCATGCTTGACGTTGGTATAAGGAGCCAGGACTTCTTTCAAGTCGTCCTCAGGGAATGGGTACAGCTGCTCGATACGCACGACAGCGATGTCGTCACGACCTTCGGCACGGCGTTTTTCCAGCAGGTCGTAGTAGACCTTGCCGCTACACAGAACAACGCGCTCGACCTTTTTCGGGTCTTGGGCATCGATTTCCGGGATAACGGTCTGGAACGAACCTTCGGCCAGATCTTCCAGCGTCGAGATGGCCAGCTTGTGGCGCAACAGCGACTTCGGAGTCAGGACTACCAGTGGCTTGCGCAGCGGGCGGATCACCTGACGGCGCAGCAAGTGGTAGATCTGAGCCGGCGTCGTCGGCATGCACACCTGAATGTTGTGCTCGGCGCACAACTGCAGGTAACGCTCCAGACGAGCCGAGGAGTGCTCCGGACCCTGACCTTCATAACCGTGCGGCAGCAGCATGGTCAGACCGCACAGGCGGCCCCACTTGTGCTCGCCACTGGTGATGAACTGGTCGATAACTACCTGGGCGCCGTTGGCGAAGTCGCCGAACTGGGCTTCCCAGATAACCAGGGCATTCGGCGTGGTGGTCGAGTAACCGTACTCGAACGCCAATACCGCTTCTTCGGACAGGAACGAGTCGTACAGGTCGAAGCGTGGCTGACCGTCGTACAGGTTCTGCAGCGGGATGTAGGTGCCCGCGTCCTTCTGGTTGTGCAGGACAGCATGGCGGTGCGAGAACGTGCCGCGGCCGATGTCCTGGCCAGTCATGCGAATCGGGTGACCTTCGAACGCCAGGGTCGCGTACGCCATGGTTTCGGCGTAACCCCAGTTGATCGGCAGGCCGCCGGCTTGCATCTTCTGGCGGTCTTCGTAGATCTTGGCAACCTGGCGCTGAACCACGAAGCCTTCCGGGATTTCCAGCAGCTTGGCGGACAGTTCCTGCAAGGTCTTGAGGTCGAAGCGAGTGTCGTGACGCGCGGTCCAGGCGTGGCCCAGATACGGACGCCAGTCCACGAACAACTCTTTGTTCGGCTCTTTGACCAGGCTTTTCACTACGTGCAGGCCGTTGTCCAGCGCGTTGCGGTACTCGTCGACTTTCGCCTTGACACGCTCAGCATCCAGCACACCGGCCTGAGTCAGACGATCGGCATACAGCTCACGGGTGGTGCGCTGCTTGGTGATCTGCTGATACATCAGAGGCTGGGTGCCGCTTGGCTCGTCGGCCTCGTTGTGGCCGCGACGACGGTAGCAGACCAGGTCGATCACCACGTCACGCTTGAACTGCATGCGGTAGTCGATGGCCAGCTGGGTCACGAACAATACGGCTTCCGGATCATCACCATTCACATGGAGGATCGGCGCCTGGATCATTTTCGCAACGTCGGTCGCGTACTCGGTGGAACGCGAGTCCAGCGGGTTGCTGATGGTGAAACCGACCTGGTTGTTGATCACGATGTGCACGGTACCGCCGGTCTTGAAACCGCGGGTCTGCGACATCTGGAAGGTTTCCATGACCACGCCTTGACCTGCGAATGCAGCGTCACCGTGGATGGAGATCGGCAGAACCTTCTCACCGGTCGGGTCGTTGCGACGATCCTGACGGGCGCGAACCGAACCCTCGACCACCGGGGAAACGATTTCCAGGTGGGACGGGTTGAACGCCATGGCCAGGTGAACTTCACCGCCGGTGGTCATCACGTTGGACGAGAAGCCCTGGTGGTATTTCACGTCACCGGAACCCAGCTCGACCTTCTTCTTGCCTTCGAACTCGTCGAACAGCTCGCGCGGGTTCTTGCCGAAGGTGTTGACCAGCACGTTCAGACGGCCACGGTGGGCCATGCCAATGACGATTTCCTTGGTGCCGTAGGAACCGGAACGCTGGATCAGCTCGTCGAGCATCGGAATCAGGCTTTCGCCGCCTTCCAGACCGAAACGCTTGGTACCCGGGTATTTGGTGCCCAGGTATTTTTCCAGGCCTTCGCCGGCGGTCACGCGCTCGAGCAGGTGGCTCTTGATGTCGGCGGAGTACGTCGGACGACCGCGCACGCTTTCCAGACGCTGCTGGAACCACTGGCGCTGCTCGGAATCGGTGATGTGCGTGAATTCAGCGCCGATGGTGCGGCAATATGTCTGCTGCAACGCTTCGTGAATTTCGCGTAGGCTCGCTTCCTCTTTGCCGATGAACAGGTCGCCGGCACGGAAGGTCGTATCAAGATCGGCATTGGTCAAGCCGTAATGATTGATCGACAGGTCTGCAGGTGCAGGACGCTGCCACAGCCCCAGCGGGTCAAGCTGGGCTGCCTGGTGGCCACGCATACGGTAGGCCTGGATCAATCGCAGCACTTCAACTTGCTTCTTCTCGTGCTCACTGCTCACGCTGCCGGCGGAAACCGGTTGGGCGCGGCGCTGGTTCTTTGCCAGCAAGACGAAATGATCGCGAATTGTGGAGTGCGAAACATCGGTGGCAGAGTTGCCGTCAGCAGGCAACTTCTGGAAGTAGGTGCGCCACTCTTCTGGCACAGCGTTAGGGTCGTGCAGGTAGAGCTCGTAAAGCTCTTCCACATAGGCAGCGTTACTACCGGATAGGTAGGCGCTGTTCCACATGCGCTGCATCACGCTTTCTTGCATGCTTGGTCACCCTCGGTTAGGGGAACACCATCGATGTCGACACCGAGCAAACTTGCAGAAGTCCGAATGCAGCGACCAAAACAAGCCACTAGGATCACACTGATAGTCCGGGTACCAGCCCGGATGCCCCTGCTTGTCTCATTTCTTCAAAATAAGAGCCGCAGCCTTTTAAGCTGCTGCTCAGGTTAAAACTACGGCGCCGGTTGAAGCCTGCGCCGTAGCATCTACGGGTACAGCGGGTACAGCAGCTGAATCACACGCCGCTTGAGAGCAACATGTTACGGATGTGACCGATGGCCTTAGTCGGGTTCAGGCCTTTCGGACATACGTTGACGCAGTTCATGATCCCGCGGCAGCGGAATACGCTGAACGGGTCATCCAGCGAAGCCAGGCGCTCGGACGTCTTGGTGTCACGGCTGTCTGCCAGGAAGCGGTACGCTTGCAGCAGGGCAGCTGGACCCAGGAACTTGTCCGGGTTCCACCAGAAGGACGGGCAGGAAGTCGAGCAGCAAGCGCACAGGATGCACTCGTACAGACCGTCCAGCTTTTCACGTTCTTCAGGGGACTGCAGGCGCTCGATGGCCGGAGCCGGCGTGTCGTTCTGCAGGTATGGCTTAACCTTTTCGTATTGCTTGTAGAAGATGCTCATATCGACGACCAGGTCACGGATAACCGGCAAACCTGGCAGAGGACGAACGATCAACTTGTTACCTTTTACGACAGCAGACAGCGGCGTGACGCACGCCAGGCCGTTTTTGCCGTTGATGTTCATGCCGTCGGAACCGCAAACACCTTCACGGCAAGAGCGACGATAGGAGAAACCCTCGTCCTGCTCTTTGATCAGGGCCAGCACGTCCAGCACCATCAGGTCTTTACCACCGGTATCAACCTGGAATTCCTGCATGAACGGCGCGGCGTCCTGATCAGGGTTGTAACGATAAACGCTGACTTGCAACATGGCGGCCACCCTTAATAAGTCCGAATCTTAGGTTCAAAAGTCGGAACAGTCTTCGGCGAGAAGTTCACGGCACGCTTGGTCACGCGCTTGTCACCCGGGAAGTAAAGGGTGTGGCACAGCCAGTTTTCGTCGTCACGATCTTCGAAGTCTTCACGGGCGTGAGCACCACGGGACTCTTTACGTACTTCTGCAGCGATGGCGGTGGCTTCGGCCACTTCCAGCAGGTTCTGCAGTTCCAGAGCTTCGATACGTGCAGTGTTGAACGCCTGCGACTTATCGTTGATCTTCACGTTGGCGATGCGCTTGCGCAGGTCAGCCAGCTGGGCAATACCCTTCTGCATGTATTCGCCGGTACGGAATACACCGAAGTAGTTCTGCATGCAGTTTTGCAGCTCGCGACGCAGGGTTGCCACGTCTTCGCCTTCGGTACGCTCGTTCAGGGCGGACAGGCGCGCCAGGGCAGCCTGGATGTCGGCGTCGGTGGCCTCGTCGTATTCGATACCGTCGGTCAGCGCCTTTTCCAGGTGCAGGCCGGCAGCACGGCCGAATACCACCAGGTCGAGCAGCGAGTTGCCGCCCAGACGGTTGGCACCGTGAACCGATACGCAAGCCACTTCACCTACAGCGAACAGACCAGGAATGATCTCGTCCACGCCTTCGGCGTTCTGGGTGATTGCCTGACCATGAATGTTGGTGGCAACGCCGCCCATCATATAGTGGCAGGTCGGAACAACCGGAACCGGAGCAACAACCGGGTCAACGTGCGCAAAAGTCTTCGACAGTTCGCAGATGCCTGGCAGACGGCTGTGCAACACTTCTTCGCCCAGGTGGTCGAGCTTGAGCATCACGTGGTCGCCGTTCGGACCGCAACCGTTGCCGGCGATGATCTCTTTAACCATCGAACGGGCAACAACGTCACGACCGGCAAGGTCTTTGGCGTTCGGAGCATAACGCTCCATGAAACGCTCGCCGTGCTTGTTGATCAGGTATCCACCTTCACCACGGCAACCTTCTGTAACCAGTACACCAGCGCCGGCGATACCGGTCGGGTGGAACTGCCACATTTCGATGTCTTGTACCGGTACGCCAGCACGCAGCGCCATGCCAACGCCGTCACCGGTGTTGATCAGGGCGTTGGTGGTCGAAGCGTAGATACGACCTGCACCGCCGGTGGCCAGTACGGTGGCCTTGGCGCGGATGTAGGTGGTTTCGCCGGTTTCGATGCAGATGGCGATCACGCCGACGAACTCGCCTTCGCCGTTCTTCACCAGATCGACAGCGTAGTACTCGTTCAGGAACACGGTACCGGCTTTCAGGTTGCCCTGATAAAGGGTGTGCAGCAGAGCGTGACCGGTACGGTCGGACGCAGCGCAAGTACGCGCAGCCTGGCCGCCTTTACCGTAGTCCTTGGACTGACCGCCGAATGGACGCTGGTAGATACGACCTTGCTCGGTACGCGAGAATGGCATACCCATGTGGTCCAGCTCGTAAACGGCAGCCGGGCCTTCCTGACACATGTATTCGATAGCGTCCTGGTCACCGATGTAGTCGGAACCCTTGACGGTATCGTACATGTGCCAGCGCCAGTCATCGTTCGGGTCAGCGGACGCGATCGCGCAGGTGATGCCGCCCTGGGCGGATACAGTGTGCGAACGGGTCGGGAAAACCTTGGTGATCACGGCAGTCTTGTGACCGCCCTGTGCCAGTTGCAGCGCTGCGCGCATGCCGGCACCGCCACCACCAATAATGATGGCGTCGAAAGAAATCGTTGGAATGTTAGCCATGACTCAGATACCCCAGAGAATCTGCACGCCCCAGACGAAGTAAGCGAACATCGCAACGCCGCAGACTGCCTGGAAAAGGAAACGTATAGCGGTCGCGGACTTGCCGAACGCCATTGGCGTCAGGTAGTCGGTCGCGATGGTCCACATGCCGACCCAGGCGTGAGCGCCGAGGGCAACAAGGGCCAGGAGGCTGAAAATACGCATTCCGTTATGGGCGAACAGTTCATGCCACTGGGCGTACTCGAGGCCAGGGTTGGCCACGATGTATCCGATCAGGAAGATGAAGTAAGCCGCGAGAACGACCGCAGACACACGTTGCGCCATCCAGTCATAGAGGCCCGAACGCGACAGGTTCGTGACGTTAGTTACCATATCCAAACTCCTGCCAGAACGATTACCACCACGGAAACGGCGATAACGATTTTCGAGCCCAGCTTGCCGCCTTCCAGCGTCTCACCGATGCCCATGTCCATCATCAAATGGCGCACACCGGCTACCAGGTGATAAAGCAGAGCGGACAGGATGCCCCATGTCACTAGCTTGGCTAGCGGACTGGTCAGACACGCTTTCACCTGACCGAAGCCTTCCTCGGAGCTCAGCGACTTGTCCAATGCGTAAAGCATGATGGCAAGGCACACGAAGAGGATGACACCGGAGATTCGGTGAAGGATGGACGTGTAAGCAGTGACTGGGAGTTTGATGGTCCTTAGGTCTAGGTTTACAGGTCGTTGGCTTTTCACGGCTTTTTTTTCACACTGAAGAGCCCCTAACAATCAGGGCAAAGTTGTTGGGGAGTGCACTGGTCAGGTAACCACCACCCAGGGATGCGACCCCCAATGAAAGCAAGCCCAAAAGCCCTTGGCGGTCGGTGGCCGAGTATAGACAGTTAGGCTACTAATGACAACGCAAACACCTAACCCAAACAGCTGATTGCGCAACTGACATAAAAGGCGTAAATGGCAGCCAATTTCGAGAAAAAAGTCCGGTTAAAGCCTTCTGGAGCAAGACTTTAGGCAAATTGACATTCGAATTTATCTCACTATAGTGGTGCGGGCCCTGCGTGGGGGGTCTGTCTGATGATTTCAAGCATAAATAGGAGGCCACATGGCTGACAAAAAAGCGCAGTTGATCATCGAGGGCGCAGCCCCCGTCGAGCTGCCCATTTTAACCGGCACCGTTGGTCCCGATGTTATCGATGTTCGGGGCCTGACGGCCACGGGCCGTTTCACCTTTGACCCTGGCTTCATGTCGACCGCCTCGTGCGAGTCGAAGATCACCTATATCGACGGCGACAACGGCATTCTGCTGCACCGCGGCTACCCGATCGAACAGCTGGCTGAAAAGTCGGACTATCTGGAAACCTGCTATCTGCTGCTCAACGGCGAACTGCCGACCGCAGAACAGAAGGCCCAGTTCGTCAGCACCGTGAAGAACCACACCATGGTTCACGAGCAGCTGAAGACCTTCTTCAACGGCTTCCGTCGCGACGCCCACCCGATGGCCGTCATGTGCGGCGTAGTCGGCGCCCTCTCGGCGTTCTACCACGACTCCCTGGACATCAATAACCCGCAGCATCGCGAAATCTCCGCGATCCGCCTGGTTGCCAAGATGCCGACCCTGGCCGCGATGGTTTACAAGTACTCCATGGGCCAACCCATGATGTACCCGCGCAACGACCTGTCGTACGCGGAAAACTTCCTGCACATGATGTTCAACACCCCGTGCGAGATCAAACCGATCAGCCCGGTACTCGCCAAGGCCATGGACCGGATCTTCATCCTCCATGCCGACCACGAGCAGAACGCCTCGACGTCCACGGTGCGCCTGGCGGGTTCTTCGGGCGCCAACCCGTTCGCCTGTATCGCCGCCGGTATCGCTGCACTGTGGGGCCCTGCCCACGGCGGTGCGAACGAAGCCGTACTGACCATGCTCGATGAAATCGGCGATGTTTCGAACATCGACAAGTTCATCGCCAAGGCCAAGGACAAGAACGATCCGTTCAAACTGATGGGCTTCGGTCACCGCGTTTACAAAAACCGCGACCCGCGCGCCACGGTCATGAAGCAGACCTGCGACGAAGTATTGAAGGAACTGGGCATCCAGAACGATCCGCAACTCGAACTGGCCATGCGCCTGGAAGAGATCGCCCTGACCGACCCGTACTTCATCGAACGCTCGCTGTACCCGAACGTCGACTTCTACTCGGGGATCATCCTCAAGGCGATCGGCATTCCAACCAGCATGTTCACCGTGATCTTCGCCCTGGCGCGGACCGTCGGCTGGATCTCCCACTGGAAAGAGATGCTCTCCAGCCCGTACAAGATCGGCCGTCCGCGCCAGTTGTACACCGGCTACGAGTCGCGTGACATCACCAAGCTGGAAGACCGCAAGTAAGATCTGTCTTGCTGTAGCGTGTTGAGTTGTACCGGGAACGGCCTCTGCTTTTTATATAAAGAGCAGGAGGCCGTTTTTGTTTGTGCGCTTTTTTTGATGGTGTACATATCCGTTTCTGCGGTTACGGCCACTATTGGTTCCGCCCTTACGGCGGGTCACTTGGAAAAGCGCCAAGTAACCAAGCGCTTTTGCCCCTGACATTCGGTGCCTCGCCCAGGCTCGGCATTCCCTCGCTCCGGTCCTGCTCCGTGGGCCCGCCGCCATCGGCCATCCATGGCCGGGGGCGGCTAACCCGGCATCCATGCCGGGTTGCCCACTGCGCAGAACCTGCACTCGGCCTCACGGGGGGCGTACACCGCAACAGCGGTAGGAGCGAGCTTGCTCGCGATGGACGTCAACAATAACGCGTGCTGCCTGATTGATCGTGTTGTCCAGACGTTTTTCGCGAGCAAGCTCGCTCCTACAGGGCCGAGCGTTAGCTCGCCTGCAGCTCTTGATCTTGATCCACCCGCCCCCTCGGGAGGCTGAGCGGAGGTGTTTATCCGGGGATTGGCGCGCAGCGCCGTTCGACGCAGTCGAACTCATTGCATGTAGGTCGAAGCGAAGCCGACCGGAGGGCAATGCCCCCGGATGAATACCGCAGCGAAGGAACCCCGAGCCTAAGCGAGGGGCCGTACTGAAGGAATGGATATGTACACCCTCAAAAAACACTCCAACTGACACAAAGTCTTCGCGAGCAGGCTCGCTCCTACAGTAAAACGGGCAAATCCAAAAAAACGGGTCGATTACCGCCCATAAAAAAATGCCCCGATCTCTCGACCGGGGCATTTCCATTCAACACAACTTAAACAGTCAAACCCAAACGCTTAGTGCGAAACAGCACCACTTGCACCCAGGCCAGTCTGCGAACGAACAAACTGCGGGAAGAACAACGCCCGCTCATTGTCAGCCGCAGTGGACTTGTCGGTAACCGAGAAGAACCAGATCCCGACAAAGGCAATCATCATCGAGAACAGCGCCGGGTACTCATACGGGAAGATAGCTTTCTCGTGATGCAGGATCTGCACCCAGATGGTCGGACCAAGCACCATCAGGCCCACGGCACTGACCAGCCCCATCCAGCCACCGATCATCGCACCGCGAGTGGTCAGCTTTTTCCAGTACATGGAAAGCAACAGCACCGGGAAGTTACAGCTCGCTGCGATGGAGAACGCCAGGCCCACCATGAACGCGATGTTCTGGCTTTCGAACAGAATACCCAGACCGATCGCCAACACCGCCAGCGCGATGGTGGTGATTTTCGAGACGCGAATCTCGTCCTTCTCGTTGGCCTTGCCCTTCTTGATCACGCTGGCATACAGGTCGTGGGACACCGCCGAAGCACCGGCCAGGGTCAGGCCGGCAACCACTGCCAGAATGGTCGCAAACGCTACTGCCGAGATGAAGCCCAGGAAGATACTGCCGCCAACCGCGTTGGCCAGGTGCACCGCCGCCATGTTGTTACCGCCCAGCAAGGCGCCAGCAGCGTCTTTGAAAGCCGGGTTGGTGCTGACCAGCAGGATCGCGCCGAAGCCGATGATGAAGGTCAGGATGTAGAAGTAGCCAATGAAACCGGTTGCGTACAACACGCTCTTGCGAGCTTCCTTTGCGTCACTCACGGTGAAGAAGCGCATCAGGATGTGTGGCAGGCCAGCGGTACCGAACATCAGCGCCAGACCGAGGGAGAACGCCGAGATCGGATCTTTCACCAGGCCGCCAGGGCTCATGATCGCATCAGCTTTCGGGTGGACCTTGATCGCCTCGGAGAACAGCATGTTGAAGTCGAAGTTGACGTGCTTCATCACCATCAGCGCCATGAAGGAAGCGCCGGACAGCAGCAGGACAGCCTTGATGATTTGCACCCAGGTGGTCGCCAGCATGCCGCCGAACAACACGTAAAGGCACATCAGAATACCGACCAGGATCACCGCAACGTGGTAATCGAGACCGAACAGCAGTTGAATCAGCTTGCCGGCACCGACCATTTGCGCGATCAGGTAGAACGCCACCACCACCAGCGAACCGCAAGCGGACAGCGAGCGGATCTGGGTTTGCCCCAGGCGATAGGACGCCACGTCGGCAAAGGTGTATTTGCCCAGGTTACGCAGACGCTCGGCGATCAGGAACAGAATGATCGGCCAGCCCACCAGGAAGCCGATCGAGTAGATCAGGCCGTCGTAGCCAGAGGTGAACACCAGCGCGGAAATACCCAGGAAGGACGCAGCCGACATGTAGTCACCGGCAATCGCCAGGCCGTTCTGGAAACCGGTGATCTTGCCGCCAGCGGCGTAGTAGTCGGCTGCCGAATTATTACGCTTGGAAGCCCAGTAGGTGATGCACAGGGTGGCACCGACGAAGGCGACAAACATCACGATCGCGGACACGTTAAGCGGCTGCTTCTGCACGGCACCGGTCAGGGCGTCAGCCGCCCAGGCGCCAGGTGCGAAAGCTGCGATGCTCAAAAGAGCCATTAGACGGCGGATCATTGCTGAGCCTCCTTGAGAATCGCATTGTTCAGGTCGTCGAACTCGCCGTTGGCGCGTCGTACGTAGATACCGGTCAGGATGAAAGCCGAAATGATCAGCCCGATACCGATCGGTATGCCCCAGGTAATCGAGGACTCAGGGCTGATTTTCGCCCCCAGCACCTGCGGCCCGTAGGCAATCAGAAGGATGAATCCGGAGTAAAGCCCTAGCATGATCGCCGAAAGAATCCAGGCGAATCGTTCCCTCTTGCTAACCAGCTCCTTGAAGCGCGGGCTGTTTTGAATCGAGAGGTAAATGCTGTCGTTCATTGTTTTTATCCTCGCAGCACAGATTTAGTTGGAACGGTATCCACTCTATGCGGCTGCGGGGCAGGTTCCAGACGACCTTAGTCTTAGAACCCCATGACGTATTCGCCAATTGCAGGAGCGAGCTGGCTCGCGATGAATTTGAAGGCGCCGCACTTTTTCAGACAGCACGCGTTAACGTTCACGCCCATCGTGAGCAAGCTCACTCCTACAGAAAAGCAAAGGGCCGCTTGGCATAAGTTTGCCAAGCGACCCTGGAAGATGCTGACCAGACGCGTCAGCTCAAATTATTTGGTCCAGTCAGCCACACGCTCAGGGTGTTTGGCGATCCAATCCTTCGCCGCGGCTTCAGGTTTGGCACCATCCTGAATCGCCAACATCACCTGGCCGATTTCATCCTTGGATTCCCACTGGAAGTTCTTCAGGAACTTGGCCACTTCCGGCGCCTTGGCTTCCAGGCCCTTGCTGCCGATGCTGTTCACGGTTTCAGCCGCGCCGTACACGCCTTTCGGGTCTTCGAGGAAGCGCAGTTTCCACTTGGCGAACATCCAGTGCGGTACCCAGCCGGTGACCGCGATGGATTCGTTTTTCTTCTCGGCACGGGTCAGCTCGGCGATCATGCCGGCGCCGGAACTGGCCTTGAGTTGATAACCGGTCAGGTCGTAGTCCTTGATCGCCTGATCGGTCTTGAGCATCACGCCTGAACCGGCGTCGATGCCGACGATGCGGTTCTTGAAGGTGTCGTCGGTCTTGAGGTCGTCAATGGACTTGGCCTTGACGTACTCCGGCACGATCAGGCCGATTTTCGCGTCCTTGAAGTTCGGGCCGTAGTCGACGACCTGATCCTTGTTCTTCGTCCAGTACTCACCGTGGGTCACCGGCAGCCAGGCCGACAGCATGGCGTCGAGTTTGCCGGTGGCCACGCCCTGCCACATGATCCCGGTAGCGACGGCTTGCAGCTTCACGTCATAACCGAGTTTCTGCCTGATCACTTCAGCCGCCACGTTGGTCGTGGCGACACTGTCCGACCAACCGTCGACATAACCGAGCGTCACGTCCTTGCCGGCGGCGCTCGCCACGGCCGAACTGATCGCCAGCACCAAAGCCGCACCTGCGCCCAAGAGTCGTCGCATCTTCATCGTTACTTCCCCGAAAGTGCTGCGCTCGACGGATGCCGAGTCGCTTAAACGTATTGTTATGGTGCACAGCGCCCCCATCACGCCCACCGCAAACTCGTTCGAACATCAGCGGAGTACTGACACTTGCGATAATCAACCTGACGCTCATGGCGACCTGCTCTGCCAGCGACCTCAAGCCATCGAGAAACGACATCAGAAAGCCATTAATCCTCAGCGCAACTGCCCCCCCTGCCAATCCGCTCGAACTTTGCATGTCAAAATCATGCAGGCCACCAAGCACGCGGTAAATGCAGGTAACATGCGCCGCTTTGCTCCCACACGGCCTGACCATGTCCGCGACATCCCGCTTTCCTTTCGCTGCTTATCTATTCGCTTGCCTGCTGGGGCTGTTTGCCCTCGGTGGCTTCTGGTACGGCCTCGGCAAACCGGTGGCTTTACCGGACGTCGCCAGCGCGACGCACAAGCTGCAATGCGCCTCCTACACGCCGTTCGACAAGGATCAATCGCCGTTCGACCAGCCATTCAAATTGCGTCCGGAGCGCATGGACGCCGACCTCGCGCTGCTGGCGACCCGTTTCGAATGCATCCGCACCTATTCCATGACCGGCCTCGAAGCCCTGCCGGACCTGGCGCGCAAGCATGGCTTGAAGCTGATGATCGGTGCCTGGGTCAACAGCAACCCGGTGGACACCGAGAAAGAAGTCGACCTGCTGATCGCCTCGGCCAATGCCAACCCGGATGTGGTGAGCGCAGTGATCGTCGGCAACGAAACCCTGCTGCGCAAGGAAGTCACTGGCGCACAATTGGCGAAGCTGATCAACAAGGTCAAGAGCCAGGTCAAACAGCCTGTCACCTACGCCGACGTCTGGGAGTTCTGGCTCAAGCATCCGGAAATTGCCCCCGCCGTGGACTTCCTGACCATTCACTTGCTGCCCTACTGGGAAGATGATCCGTCGAACATCGACGCAGCCCTGCAGCATGTGGCCGATGTACGCCAGGTGTTCGGCAACAAATTCGCGCCCAAGGATGTGCTGATCGGCGAAACCGGCTGGCCAAGCGAAGGTCGCCAGCGCGAAACGGCCCTGCCGAGCCGGGTCAACGAAGCCAAGTTCATTCGCGGCTTTGTCGCCATGGCCGAGCAACAGGGTTGGCACTACAACCTGATCGAAGCCTTCGACCAGCCCTGGAAACGCGCCAGTGAAGGTGCGGTCGGTGGATACTGGGGCTTGTTCGACGCCGATCGCCAGGACAAGGGCGTGCTGGCGGGGCCCGTGACAAACGTACCGTACTGGTCGCAGTGGCTGGCGGTGGGCGGCTTGATCTTCATCGGCACCTTGCTGCTCGGCGGTCGGGTCCGCACGACGCGGTCGGCACTGGTGCTGCCCCTGCTCGGTGCCTTGGCTGCGTGTTCGATTGGCGCCTGGGGCGACCTGGCACGGGTGACCACGCGTTTCACCAGTGAATGGCTATGGGTCGGATTGCTGACCGCCCTGAATATGCTGGTGCTGGCTCATGCCGCGCTGACATTGAGCCCTCGCAACGGTTGGCGTGGGCGAGCTTTCAACCTGCTTGAGCGCCGAGCTGGCTGGCTGGTTGCAACGACAGGTTTCGCAGCAGCCGTGATGATGCTGGAACTGGTGCTCGATCCGCGTTATCGCAGCTTCCCGAGTGTCGCGTTCATCGTGCCGGCACTGGTCTATCTGTGCCGCCCGGTGAACGTGCCGCGCCGCGAGATTGCGCTGCTGACCTTCATCATCGGTGCCGGCATTGCACCGCAGCTCTACCGTGAAGGTTTGCAGAACCAGCAGGCCGGGGGTTGGGCGCTGGTGAGTGTGTTGATCGTGGCTGCGTTGTGGCGCTGCTTGCGGGTTCGCAAGGTTTAACTCTTTAGCGACCTGACTGAGCTCATCGCGAGCGGGCTTGCTCGCGAAGACGGACTTTTAAGCGCTGCGAGAAGCCCTGACCAACCGCAACCCCGCAATCACCACCGCAAACACTGCCAGCGTGGTGTTGTACAACGCCAGTGCCGGAAAACCGAACACCAGCGCCAGCACCGCCAGCCACCAGCCTGCCCGCCCCGGCACGACAAAGCCGATGATCGCCGCACCCAGCGCAGCCCAGCCCAACACCCCGAAATGAATCATAAGCCCCAGGTTCGAACGTACCAGGCATTCCCAACGATTCGCTTCATCCACACAAATGCCAACCCACTGCGCATCCTCCATGAAGCCATAGCGCGCGCCATAACTGGCGGCCAGCCATAAAGGCAGCAAAACAAGCAGCAGAATCACGGGCAAGCGGCGAGACATGAAACACTCCAATTGGCGAAAAGCGGCGGCCAGCTTAATCGCCCTTAAGCGTTTCGCAAGCGATAACAACTGTTAACTGGTCTTTCAATCGCTGCAAAGTGTATCGTCCAGCTACTATTACTTCGAAATTAAGCCTGTTTGGTGCCGAGGGTTGGCACTTTGGCGCAAATCTGGTGGTCATAGCCTGCGAAATTCATTCGGCACCTTCCTCTAAGGGATTTAGTCATGCTCCGTTCCTTGCGCTTCGCTGCCCTGTTTGGCGGCCTTATATTGAGTGCGTCCGCACTGGCGGCCGACATTGACGCCGCCAGCTATGGCTACCCCCTGACCAACCCGTTCGAGGCGACCATCGCGACCACACCGCCGGACCTGCGTCCGGAGTTACCCCTGGACGAAGACATCGATCAGACGGTGCGCAGTGTCACCTTGCGTCCGGAACGGGCGTTCGAATTGCCGAACAACTTCTGGGCGGTCAAGACGCTCGACTACCGCATTGCCACACAGGATCACGCCGCACCGCTGATGTTCCTGATCGCCGGCACCGGCGCGCGCTATGACAGCACCCTGAACGAATACCTGAAAAAGCTCTATTACAAAGCCGGCTACCACGTGGTGCAGTTGTCATCGCCCACCAGCTATGACTTCATGAGTGCCGCCTCACGCTTCGCCACGCCGGGTGTTTCCAAGGAAGACGCCGAAGATCTGTACCGGGTGATGCAGGCCGTACGGGCACAGAATCCGAAAGTGCCGGTCACCGATTACTACCTGACCGGGTACAGCCTGGGTGCACTGGATGCCGCTTTCGTCTCTCACCTGGACGAAACCCGCCGCAGCTTCAACTTCAAGAAAGTCCTGCTGCTCAACCCGCCGGTCAACCTCTACACCTCGATCACCAACCTCGACAAGCTGGTCCAGACCGAGGTCAAGGGCATCAACACCAGCACCACATTCTATGAACTGGTACTGGACAAGCTCACCCGCTACTTCCAGCAGAAGGGCTACATCGACCTCAATGACGCCCTGCTCTACGACTTCCAGCAGTCCAAGCAGCACCTGACCAACGAGCAGATGGCCATGTTGATCGGCACCTCGTTCCGCTTTTCGGCGGCCGACATCGCCTTCACTTCGGACCTGGTCAACCGTCGCGGCCTGATCACCCCACCCAAGTTCCCGATCACCGAGGGCACCAGCCTCACGCCATTCCTCAAGCGTGCGCTGCAATGCGACTTCGACTGCTACATCACCGAACAAGTGATCCCGATGTGGCGCGCCCGCACCGACGGCGGCAGCCTGCTGCAACTGATCGACCAGGTGAGCCTGTATGCACTGAAGGACTACCTGCACGAAAGCCCGAAAATCGCGGTCATGCACAACGCCGATGACGTAATCCTCGGTCCTGGCGACCTGGGCTTCCTGCGCAAGACCTTCGGTGATCGCCTGACCGTTTACCCGTATGGCGGCCACTGCGGCAACATTAACTACCGCGTCAACAGCGACGCCATGCTGGAGTTTTTCCGTGGCTAAATATCTCCTGCTTTTCGCAGCGTTACTCTGTGCAGGCGTCGCCAATGCCGACAACAGCAAAGCCAATGCCCCCGTGGTCGTCGACAGCGATGGCTTCAAGGAGCCGCTGAGCAAACTCAAATTCAACCCGGGCCTGGATCAGCGCGAGTTCGAGCGTTCGACGCTCAACGCGCTGGCCGTCTACGATCCGCTGGAAGAGTGGAACCGGCGCGTCTATCACTTCAACTACCGCTTCGACCAATGGGTGTTCCTGCCGGTGGTCAATGGTTACCGCTACGTTACCCCGAGCTTCCTGCGCACCGGTGTCAGCAACTTCTTCAACAACCTCGGCGATGTGCCGAACCTGATGAACAGCCTGCTGCAACTCAAGGGCCAGCGCTCACTGGAAACCACCGGGCGACTGCTGCTCAACACCACCATCGGCATCGCCGGCCTGTGGGACCCGGCCACCGCCATGGGCCTGCCGCGTCAGAGCGAAGACTTCGGCCAGACTTTAGGCTTCTACGGCGTGCCGGGCGGCGCTTATTTCGTCCTGCCGATCCTCGGTCCGTCGAACCTGCGTGACACCGGCGGCCTGCTGGTGGATTACTCGGCCGAGAATGCGATCAACTTCCTCAACGTGGCCGAAGTCAGCTCCAACCATCCGGAAGTCGTGATCCTGCGCGGCATCGACAAGCGCCACCAGACCGGCTTCCGCTATGGTCAGATGAACTCGCCATTCGAGTACGAAAAAGTGCGTTACGTGTACACCGAAGCGCGTAAGTTGCAGGTTGCCGAGTAAACAAGCCCCCCAAAAAACACTGTGGGAGCGAGCTTGCTCGCGATGAGGCCGTTACATTCAACATTGATGTTGACTGTTACACCGCCATCGCGAGCAAGCTCGCTCCCACAGTTGTTATGTACTGCAGATAAATCCTCTATTCGCGCTTCAGCCTTTCAGGACTTTCCAGATCTTGCCGGCAGCCATCACCCCAACCAACACCAACGCCCCCGCCACAATCCCCGCTACCCCATTGAGCAACGTCGGTACGATAAACCCGGCACCACCCGCCCCCGCGCTGACACTTTCGATCCAGTGATGCACCACCGGCACGCCGTGGGTCAGGATGCCGCCGCCGACCAGGAACATCGCCGCGGTGCCGATCACCGACAGGCTTTTCATCATGTACGGAGCCGCACGCAAAATCCCGCCACCGATGCTCTTGGCCATCTGACCAGGCTTCTGGGTCAGCCAGAGCCCCAGATCATCGAGTTTGACGATACCCGCTACCAACCCGTAGACACCGACAGTCATGACGATGGCGATCCCCGACAGCACGACGACTTGCTGGGTCAGCGCCGACTCGGCGACGACGCCGAGGGTGATGGCGATGATTTCGGCCGAGAGAATGAAGTCGGTACGGATCGCGCCCTTGATCTTGTCCTTTTCAAACGCCACCAGATCCACCGCCGGGTCTGCCACAGCTTCGACCAATTCGGCATGTTCAGCCTGATCTTCAGCCTTGCTGTGCAGGAACTTGTGGGCGAGCTTCTCAAACCCTTCAAAGCACAGATAGGCACCGCCGACCATCAACAGCGGTGTGACCAGCCACGGAATGAACGCACTGATCGCCAGCGCCGACGGCACCAGGATCAGTTTATTGATGAACGAACCCTTGGCGACCGCCCAGACCACCGGGATTTCCCGTTCGGCACGCACGCCACTGACTTGCTGAGCATTGAGCGCCAGGTCGTCACCGAGTACGCCGGCCGTTTTCTTGGCGGCCATTTGGGTCATCAAGGACACGTCATCCAGCACGGTCGCGATGTCGTCGATCAGCACCAGCAAACTGCTTCCTGCCATGAATCAGGTTTCCTTCTGCAATGAATGCGCAGCAGCATAGCGCGACATAAGAGCCTACGGTGCATTCTTGAGCGCCGCGCGAGGCCGGTGATACCATGCGCAACCGCCAGAACAGGCAAGGAATCACCCGGTTTATGAGCACTATCCGCGAGCGCAACAAACAACTGATCCTGCGTGCCGCCAGTGAGGAATTCGCCGACAAAGGCTTCGCTGCGACCAAAACCAGCGACATCGCAGCCAAGGCGGGATTGCCAAAGCCCAACGTCTACTACTACTTCAAGTCCAAGGAAAACCTCTACCGCGAGGTTCTGGAAAGCATCATCGAGCCCATCCTGCAGGCCTCGACACCGTTCAATCCGGACGGCGAGCCCGGTGAAGTGCTCAGCGGCTACATTCGCTCGAAAATCCGCATCTCCCGCGACCTGCCTTTCGCCTCCAAAGTGTTCGCCAGCGAAATCATGCACGGCGCCCCCCACCTGAGCAGCGATCTGGTCGAGCAGCTCAATGGCCAGGCCAAACACAACATCGAGTGCATCCAGACCTGGATCGACCGCGGGCAAATCGCCCCCATCGATCCCAACCACCTGATGTTCAGCATCTGGGCCGCGACCCAGACCTACGCCGACTTCGACTGGCAAATCACCGCCATCACCGGCAAGACCAAGCTGGATGACGTGGACTATGAAGCGGCGGCGCAGACGATTATCCGGTTGGTGCTCAAAGGGTGTGAGCCGGACTGATAGCGGCCCTGGATCAATGCCGACTCGGCAGTCCATGAAAACTGCCGGTCGGGATTGCATGTTTGCGCCCTCTAAACCTTCGGCAGCGGATTCAACGCCACGGCTGCCTTGGGTTTTCTGAAGAAGATCCAGTAGACAACCGTGAGGATCAGCAGGAAAGGCACACCGAATACCAAGGTCATTTTGAATGCATCGGTGAAGTAGGTGGTGATCATCACCGCGCCCATCAGCAGCAGCCCCAACAGCGTGGTGTACGGGAACAGGCGCATGCGGAAGGACAGTTTCCGTTCGCCGTTGCGCTCGTGGTAGCGACGGAAGCAGTAGTGGGTCAGGAAGATCATGAACCAGGTGAAGATCGCGCCGAACATCGAGATCGCCATCATCAAGGTGAAGGAGCTTTCCGGGTACAACACGTTGAGCAAGGTCGCCAGGGCAATGCCGGAGCTCGACAGCAACAAGGCATTCAGCGGGATTCCGGTCTTGCTCAACACCCCCATGGACTTGGGTGCATAACCGCCGCGGGACAGGCTGAACATCATGCGGGTGGTGATGTAGAGCTGACTGTTCATCGCCGACAACGCCGCAATCAGGATCACGAAGTTCATCACGCCGGTTGCGCCGGGAATACCAATGGTCTGCATGACGGTGACGAACGGGCTCTGCGCTTGACCGGCCTGGACCCACGGCACAATCGCCAGCATCAGGGCCAGGGTCAGCAGGTAGAACACCACCAGCCGCACGATGGTCGCGCGAAAGGCCTTCTTCACCGCCCGCTCCGGGTCCTGCGCCTCACCGGCGGCCACCGCGATCATTTCCACGCTCAGATAGCTGAAGATCGAGACGATCACCGCAATCCACATGCCTTGCAGACCATTGGGAAAGAAGCCGCCGTGGGCCGTGTAGTTGTGCATGCCGTAATCCGGGTTGCCGGAACCGTACACCACATACACCGCGAGGATGATGAAGCCGACAATCGCACCGATCTTGATGGTCGAGAACCAGTACTCGAAGGTGCCGAAGGTTTTCACGCTGATGGCATTGAGCACGATCAGCATGCTCGAGAACGAAACAATCCAGATCCATTCAGGCACGTTGGCGAACCAGTACTTCATGTACATCGCCACCGCCGTCACTTCCGTGCCCACTGCCAGCACAATCGCCGCCCAATAGGCATAGCGCACCAGGAACCCGGCCAATGGGCTGACATAGAATTCGGCATAGGCACCGAACGAGCCTGAGGTCGAATGGGCCACGGTCATTTCCGCCAGACAGCCCATCAACAGCAGGGTGATGATCGCGCCAATGGCGTAGCTGAGCAGCACGCTGGGCCCGGCATAACCGATGGCGTAGGCACTGCCCATGAACAGCCCGGTGCCAATCGCGCCGCCAATGGCGATCATGCTCATCTGACCCGAGGTGAGCTGGCGCCTGAGGCCCTGCTCACGCTTGGAGATGTTTTCAAAACCGGTGTTATCGGTCATTTATCTGTCCTCTGAATATTGTCTTTCTTGAAGAGAGCAAGTCGTTGGGATTGCCGTTGGGGATCAGCCACGAATCAGAAGATATTCAGCGGATACTCGACGATCACCCGGACTTCATTGTTGTCGGTGGTGTCCGCCCGGGCGACCTGGCCGGTGGAACGCACACTGGCCTGACGCACACGTATCGACAGGTCCCTGGCCTTGCCCTCCTGCACCACGTAGCGCGCTTCAAGGTCGCGCTCCCAGCGCTTGCCATCGCTGCCGTAACGTCCATAGGCACCATTGGGGCCGCCGTCGTAGTGGCTGTCGTCGATATGGTCACCGCTCACATAGCGCGACATGAAACTCAGGCCGGGCAAGCCGAAAGGCGCCATGTCCAGGTCATAACGCAGCTGCCAGGAACGTTCATTGGGCGCGTTGAAGTCGAGGATCTGTACCGAGTTGGCAAGGAATATCGAGGTGCCCGGCTGTTGATCGAAGCCGAGATAATCGAACGGCTCATCGCCATCGACCTGTTGGTAGGCCAGGGTCACGCGGTGCGCACCCACCTTGTAAGCGGCGGCCAGCGACCAGGTGGTGTTGTCGATCTTGCCGGCCAGGCTCTGGCCAGAGTCGTTGGTGCGATAGAGGTTGAAATCCAGGTTCAGCGACTGGTTTTCGCTCAGGGCATAGCTGTAGTTGGCATTGGCGTAGTACTGCCGCCAGATATCAGCGAACTGCGAACCGTACAGGCTGACGCTCAACTGATCGTTCAGGGCATAGCTGCCGCCCAGATAATCGACACTACGGGTTTCCACCCCGGCATACAGCGCCTTGAGGGCGCCATCGTCGTTGGTCGACGCACTGTCATTGCCCGAGGTGAAGTGCCCGGCATCGAGTTGCAGTCCTTTCAACTCGCTGCTGGTCAGCTGGAAACCATTGGCGTAGGTGGTGAACAGGCGCGCCGAGCCGGTGCCGAACACCGGGTTGAGCGGTGTCAGGTTGCCGTATTTGAGTTCGGTCTTCGAGATCCGCGCCTTGAGTGCACCACCCGCTTCGGAATACTCATCCTCGGCGCGTCCATCGGAATCGACCGGCAATAAACCGGTGCCGGTACGGCCCCTGCCGCTGTCGAGCTTGAGTCCCAACTGCGCGTAGGCGTCGACTCCGAAGCCCACAGTGCCCTGGGTATAGCCGGAACGGTAATCGAGCATGAGCCCGTGGGCCCATTCCTCCCGATAGTTCTGACCGCCGGGGTTGTTAAGGTTGTTTCGGTAAAAATAGAAATTGCGATTGGTCAGGGTCAGGCTGCTGTCTTCAACGAATCCATTGTCGGGTGCGGCATAGGCCACTTGGCCGAGACAGCTGGTAATGGCGAGCGGCAAGGCGGGCCAAAGGGACGGTTTCATTCTGCGTGCTCCTTATTATTGTGTTTTCACAGAACTGCTTATCGGAGGCGACCGAAGCCCTGCTGCCGGGAAATTCGCGGCAGCAAGACAAAAGCTTCGGGGGGTATCAGGTGACGCTGTGGCGGATCTGGAATTGCTCTTGCGACCAGGTTTTCTGATCGAGTATTTCGCCGAGGATCTGCACCGCATCCCAGACCTCGGTGAAGCTGGTGTACAGCGGGGTGAAGCCGAACCGCATGATCCGCGGCTCGCGGTAATCGCCGATCACGCCACGGGCGATCAAGGCCTGGATCACCGCATAACCTTGAGGATGTTCGAAGCTGACATGGCTGCCACGTTTGGCGTGTTCGCGTGGAGTGACCAAGGTCAGCTCGTGAGCGGCGCAGCGCTGCTCGACCAACTGGATGAACAGGTCCGTCAGGGCCAAGGACTTGCTGCGCAGGCTGGCCATGTCGGTCTGGGCGAAAACATCCAGACCACACTCGACCATCGCCAATGAAGTGATGGGCTGGGTGCCGCACAAATAGCGGGCGATTCCGCTGCTCGGCTGGTAATGCGACTCCATGGCGAACTGCCGCGAATGACCGAACCAGCCGGACAGCGGTTGCGCCACCAGATCGCACAGCTCAGGGGAAACCCAGACGAAAGCTTGCGAGCCCGGACCGCCATTGAGGTACTTGTAGGTGCAACCGATGGCGTAGTCGGCGCGCGCCTGATGCAGATCGACCGGCACCGCCCCGGCGGAATGCGCCAAGTCCCAGATGGCCAGCGCGCCACATTCATGGGTCAGCGTGGTCAGGGCCTGCATGTCGTGCATGTAGCCGGTCTTGTAGTTGACGTGGGTGAGCATGACCACCGCAGTGTCCTGGTCAATCGCTTGCGGCAGCTCTTGCGGGCTGTCGACCAGACGCAGGGTGTAGCCCTGCTGCAGCATGTCCGCCAGACCTTCGGCGATATACAGGTCAGTCGGGAAGTTGCCGGTCTCGGTGACGATCACCCGCCGCGTCGGCGCCCGCGTGGCCTGCACGCGCAGGGCGGCGCTGAGCACTTTGAACAGGTTGATCGAGGTGGTGTCGGTCACCACCACTTCGCCGTCACCGGCGCCAATCAGCCCTCCCAGTCGATTGCCCAGACGTTCAGGCAGGTCGCGCCAGCCAGCGCTGTTCCAACTGCGGATCAGGCCATTGCCCCATTCCTCGGCGATCACTGCCTGAGCACGCGCCAGTGCTGCGACCGGGCGCGCGCCCAGGGAGTTGCCGTCGAGATAGATCACCCCTTCAGGGAGCGCAAACTGCTGACGCAGAGGGGCCAGAGCGTCCTGCGCATCGAGCGCCAGACAATCGTTTCTTGTAGTCATTGGGTGTCCTGCTTTTTGAAAGAAGTGCCGTCCGGGCAAATCGCGATAGTCGGGTGTGAGTGTCGTGTTTCAGGCGTTGTTTGCGCCTTCACGATGAGGAAATAATGAACGAAGCATTAGAGAATTTTCGTGCAAAGTAAGCGGCCATCTTGTATTTATCTCGAAGAAAATTCGAATCCAACTCCAAATATCGCGGATTTATTCTAGCCATGACTCTCGACTCGACAGACCTGCGGATCCTGCATCTCTTGCAACGGGACGGCCGCATCAGCAATCACGAAATGGCAGAGAAGGTCGCACTGTCGCCGTCGGCCTGTTTGCGCCGTTTACGCTTGCTGGAAAGTGAAGGAATCATCACCGGCTATCGCGCGATGCTGAACGCCGAAAAGTTGGGAGTCGAACTGGAAGCCATCGTCCATGTGTCATTGCGACAGGACGTCGAGGATTGGCACGAGACCTTCATCAAGAAGGTCCAGTTGTGGCCGGAGGTGGTCACCGCCTACGTGATTACCGGGGCGAGCAACTATGTGCTGCGGGTCCAGGCGCGCAACATCAAACACTTCTCCGACTTCATCGTCAACCAACTGAACCGCACGGCGGGGGTGACTGATATCCGCTCGGAAATCGTGTTGCAGAAAATCAAGGAGCAGGAGACGTTGCTTGATTTGGTAGTGCGTAAGTGAGCGCCAGTTAATGGATATCGATGGTCAGGTGATGAATTGTGGCGAGGGCGCTTGCTCCCGCTGGTGCACGAAGCGGTCCTGAAATTCTGGGCGGCGGAATACTCAGGCCCCGCGCATGCGCCGGGCTTCGTTACGCTGCAAGGTCATGCTGGGGGACTCGTCAAACAACTTGCGGTATTCGGCGCAAAAACGTCCGAGATGCGTAAAGCCCCAGCCCATGGCAATCGCGGAAATATTGCGCGCCGAGCCGTGTTCGAGGATTTCCTGGCGCACAGCGTTCAACCGGTACTTTTTCAGGTAGGCCATCGGCGACAGGGCGAAGTACTTCTTGAACGCCTCGAACAGCTTGAAACGCGAGACCCCGGCCGCGACCTCGATGTCCTCCAGGTGCAAGGCTTCGCGAGCATTGTCGTGAATGTATTGCTTGGCCCTGATCAGGTAGTGCGGCAGTTTCACGCCGAGCACGTTGCGCAATTCTTCGGAGTAGTTGTTCGGCTGGGCGAGGATCAAGCCTTTGATCAATGAGCTTTCGATGTCCCGAGTGAAGGCCACCTGTTCGTACAGTTCACTGCTGCGTTCCAGCTCCTCGATGAAATAACGCGCCATGCGCCACCACGAGGCCGACGTGCCGTCCACCGCATCCATCACCGGCTCGAAACACAGCGGCGTATCCAACGGTCGCTGCAGCATGCCTTCCAGCGACTCGCTCATGGCGACACGGGTGATCACCACCTGAACTTTGCGACAGTCCCCGGAGATCGCCAGCATCTGGTTCTCATTCGGGGAAATGATCACCCCTTGATCGCGGTTGGATTTCAACACGCTGCCGTTCTTGCTCAGTTCCTGCTCGCCCACCAAAGGCAAACTCAGGCTGTAACTGCTGAAGTGCTCGGCGTCTTCGATATCGATGGTGACATCGGTACCGTATGAGAGAGTGCCCAGGGTCGTGGCCATCGACTTGAACACATTGGCGCTGTGATGAAAGCGGATCCGCTCGGGCGTCGAAGTCTGGAGGCGGTGCGGCCCGCAGATACCCGACATCCAGTTCCTCGCACCCTCGAGGTCATAGTGATCGATACGAATGTCGCGAAACTGCGGATCAACGTTGCTACTCATCACGGCGCCCCCACGGCAAAGGCTATTGAACCACCGGCAAGGTCCGATCCTTGGCCATACGCATCCGGTAAAAGCCGAAGATGATCAACACCCACACCGGTATGGCGAAGACTGAAGCGCGTATACCTGGAATCATCAGCATGACGCAGACGATCATGGCCATGAAGGCCAGGCACAGGTAGTTGCTGAAGGGAAACCAGAACGACTTAAAGCCCGGAACGATGCCTTGCTGGCTCATGATTTTGCGAAACTTCAGGTGCGTCAGGCTGATCATCGCCCAGTTGATCATCAGCGATGCGACCACCAGTGCAAAGAGCAACTCAAGCGCTTCATGCGGGGCGAGGTAGTTGACCAGCACGGACAGCAGGGTGATCAACGCCGATACGCCCAGCGCCAGCAGAGGCACGCCCTGCTTGTTCAGTTTCATCAGCGCCTTGGGTGCGTCGCCCTGTTCGGCCAGGCCATAGAGCATGCGGCTGTTGCAGTAGACGCCACTGTTATAGACAGAGAGCGCAGCGGTGAGCACCACGAAATTGAGGATGTGCGCTGCTGTGTCGCTGCCGATCAAGGAGAAGATCTGCACGAACGGGCTGCCGCCATAGGCATCGCCCGAAGCGCCGAGTGTCTGTAGCAGTTGGTCCCACGGATACAACGACAGCAGCACGGTGAGCGCGCCGACGTAGAAGATCAGCACGCGATAAACCACCTGGTTGATCGCCTTGGGAATCACCTTTCCCGGCTCGCTGGCTTCAGCGGCGGTGATGCCGACCAGCTCCAGGCCGCCGAAGGAGAACATGATGAACGCCATCGCCATCAGCAGACCGCTGTAGCCGTTTGGGAAGAACCCGCCGTGGTCCCACAGATTGCTGACCGAGGCCTGCGGGCCGCCCGTTCCGCTGAACAGCATGTAGCAGCCCAGGGCGATCATGCCAATGATCGCTACGACCTTGATGATTGCGAACCAGAACTCCATCTCACCGAAGACTTTAACGTTCATCATATTGATCAAATTGACCAGGACGAAGAACACCGCCGCGCTGACCCAGGAGGGGACTTCCGGCCACCAGAACTGCACGTACTTGCCGACGGCCGTCAACTCGGCCATGCCCACCAGCACATACAGCACCCAGTAGTTCCAGCCGGACAGAAAGCCGGCATAGCCGCCCCAGTACTTGTGGGCAAAATGACTGAAGGAGCCGGCCACCGGTTCCTCGACAATCATCTCGCCCAGCTGGCGCATGATCAGAAAGGCGATGAATCCGGCAATCGCATAGCCGAGGATCATCGACGGCCCGGCCGACTTGAGCACGCCGGCAGAGCCGAGAAACAACCCGGTACCTATCGCGCCGCCCAATGCGATCAGCTGAATATGACGATTTTTCAGCCCTCGCTTGAGTTCGCCTTGTCGCAAGATTTCATCCGCCATCTGGTTACCTTCTAATTGTTATGGTCAGGCATGGTTTGAATGCGTCAATTTATTCAATTGCCGCCCGGTTTAAGCGTTCAGACATGACTCTCGGTAAATCAGAGCGTTGAGCGCACTCGCCACAACTCCGGGAACAGCACGGTATCGAGCATCTTGCGCAGATAACCGACACCTTCTGTGCCACCGGTCCCTGGTTGGAAGCCAATGATCCGCTCGACGGTGGTCACATGCCGGAAGCGCCATTGCCGGAACGAATCCTCAAGGTCGATGAGTTTCTCCGCCAACTGATAGAGATCCCAATAACGCGAAGGGTCCGTGTAGACCACGCGCCACGCTGCTTCGACCGACGCGTCATGCGCCGTCGGACGGGTCGGATCACGCTCGAAACGCTGTGGGTCGATGGTCAAGCCAGCGCTGGCCATCAAGCGAATCGCCTCGTCATACAGCGACGGTGTGGCGATCGCCTTTTCAAGCGCCTGCAACAGTTCCGGCCGATGCGCATGGGGGCGCAACAGGGTCGCGCTTTTGTTGCCCAGAATGAATTCGATCTCGCGGTACTGGAACGACTGAAAGCCCGATGACTGCCCCAGAAAGGGCCGTATCGCGTGGTACTCGGTGGGAGTCATGGTGGCCAGCACTGTCCAGGCATGCACCAGCTGATCAAAAATCCGCGAGACCCGCGCCAGCATCTTGAACGCGGGCGGCAACTCTCCCAGTCGAACGTGCTCACGGGCGGCATTGAGCTCGTGCAGCATCAGCTTCATCCACAGCTCCGAGGTCTGATGCTGGATGATGAACAGCATCTCGTTATGGTCCGGAGACAACGGGTGCTGTGCGCTGAGAATGCGCCCCAGATCCAGGTAGTCGCCGTAGCTCATGGAGTCGGAAAAATTCAGCTCGGCGTTATGCCATTCTTCCGTCTGGTTTGCAGGTGAATAGGGGCATTGGCTCATTGAGTCGGATCCTCAAGTTGCGGTTTGTTCAGTGGACGCAAAATTGCCCTGACCGGACTGGCGTCCAGATGGGCAAAACGCAGCGGCAGCGCGATCAATTCATAGTCCCCTTCCGGGACGTCATCGAGCACGATGCCCTCGAGGATAGCCATGCCATGTCGGGCCACGGCATTGTGCGAATCCATGGTTTTGGATTGCTGGGGGTCCAGCGACGGCGTATCGATACCGATCAAGCGCACACCGAGGCTCGCCAGCAGGTCGACGGTTTCTTTGGCGACTGCGGAGAAATCAGGATCCCAGGCGCTCAACGGCGCTTGTCGCCAGGTGCGCAGCAGCACCCGTTCAGGCAGGTCTTGCAAGCGACCTTCAAGCTGTTCGGGGTGCACCAGCCGGCCGCTGTTCAGGCAATGCAGCACACGGCAAGGCCCCATATAGACATCGAGCGACACATCGCCAATGGCCGCGCCATCAGCGCTGTAATGCAGCGGCGCGTCGACATGGGCCCCCGTGTGAGGCGACAGGGTGATACGCCCGACATTCACCGGACACTCTGGTCCGAAGCTCCACACGCGCTCTTCCTGAAAAGGTGTGTCACCCGGCCAGGTAGGTGTAGTGGTGCTCAACGGCGGGCTGATATCCCACCACGACAGTGTTGTTTTCATTGCAAAGCTCTCGGACTGTTCCGAGAGAATGATACGAGTGATACCTGTGAATTTTCTTGCGAAAATCTTCGGTAACGCCCAAATGTTTCGCACAAAATTCTAAAAAAACGGAATTTACCGGATGGAAATCTCAACGAGAAAAGCAGACAGCTAGAAAGCTGTTTTCATCCGTAAGGCGCTTTCGCGAGCAAGCCCGCGAAAGCGGTAAATCAGACGCCGAAGATCAACCAGCCACCCCCGCATCCGCCCTCAGCCCCTGCCCCTCGATCGCGCGGATCGCACATTGTTCGTCAACATCTGACAGATCCCCGCTGATGCCCACCGCCCCCAGCACAGTCCCGTCCTGATCCCGAACCAGCACGCCGCCCGGCACCGGGACGACGCTGCCCTGCCCCAGGCTATTCAGCGCGGCGAAGAACGCCGGGCGTTGTTGGGCGTCCTGTGCCAGCAGGCGTGAGCCCTTGCCCAGGGCGATCGCGCCCCAGGCCTTGCCGATGGCGATCTGCGGGCGCAGCAGGCTGGCGCCGTCTTCCCGTTGCAGCGTTATCAGGTGCCCGCCGGCATCCAGTACTGCAACGGTCAATGGCGCGGCAGAGATCGCCCGCCCCGCGGTGATGGCCTGATCGGCCAGGTTGACTGCGACTTTCAAGGTTAAAGCGCTCATGGTGCCGTCCTCATTTTGTTTTTCGGAAAGTCGGTGGACTGCGCCGTTGTGCCGCAGCCCGATGCAACAAATAGAACACAATGAATTATTTTTTTGTATACAATAATCATCGAAAGGCGCCACATGCGACGAAAAGCCACAGCAGAACCGGCTTCCGACGAATGAAACAAGCGCTTGAGAAAATGGATTGACCTGCGCCGTCCGCCGTGAATACACTCTGCGCAAAGCCACTTGTATACAATTACAAAACGTAAAGAGGCACAAAACCATGAGCAAAATGAGAGCAATCGAAGCCGCCGTTCTGGTGATGCGCCGTGAAGGGGTCGATACCGCTTTTGGCATCCCGGGTGCCGCCATCAACCCGCTGTACTCCGCCCTGCAAAAGGTCGGCGGCATCGATCACGTACTCGCTCGCCACGTTGAAGGCGCCTCGCACATGGCCGAGGGCTACACCCGCACCAAGGCCGGCAACATCGGCGTGTGCATCGGCACTTCCGGCCCTGCCGGTACCGACATGGTCACCGGGCTCTACAGCGCCTCGGCCGACTCGATTCCAATCCTCTGCATCACAGGGCAAGCACCCCGCGCCCGTATGCACAAGGAAGACTTCCAGGCTGTCGATATCACCACCATCGTCAAGCCAGTCACCAAGTGGTCGACCACCGTCATGGAACCGGGCCAGGTGCCTTACGCGTTCCAGAAGGCTTTCTATGAAATGCGCTCAGGCCGTCCAGGCCCGGTGCTGATCGACCTGCCGTTCGACGTGCAGATGGCCGAAATCGAATTCGACATCGACGCCTACCAGCCACTGCCATTGGCCAAGCCGAGCGCTACCCGCGTCCAGGTGGAAAAAGCCCTGGCCATGCTGGATCAGGCCGAGCGCCCGTTGCTGGTGGCCGGTGGCGGTATCATCAACGCCGACGCCGCCGATCTGCTGGTGGAGTTCGCCGAACTGACCGGTATTCCAGTGATCCCGACCCTGATGGGCTGGGGCGCCATCCCGGACGATCACCCGTTGATGGTGGGCATGGTTGGCTTGCAGACGTCGCACCGCTACGGCAACGCCACCATGCTCAAGTCCGACGTGGTTCTGGGCGTAGGCAACCGCTGGGCCAACCGTCACACCGGTTCCGTTGACGTGTACACCGAAGGCCGCAAGTTCATTCACGTTGATATCGAACCGACCCAGATCGGCCGCGTGTTCACCCCGGACCTGGGCATCGTTTCCGACGCTGCTGCCGCGCTGACCGTGTTCATCGAAGTCGCTCGCGAATGGCAAGCCGCCGGCAAGCTGAAGAACCGCAGCGCCTGGTTGCAAGACTGCCAGCAGCGTAAAGCCAGCCTGCAGCGCAAGACTCACTTCGACAACGTGCCGGTCAAGCCGCAACGCGTTTACGAAGAAATGAACCAGGTGTTCGGCAAAGACACCTGCTACGTCAGCACCATCGGTCTGTCGCAGATTGCCGGCGCGCAGTTCCTGCACGTCTACAAGCCGCGTCACTGGATCAACTGCGGTCAGGCAGGCCCTCTGGGCTGGACCATTCCGGCAGCACTGGGCGTGGTCAAGGCTGATCCGAACCGTAAAGTCGTGGCCCTGTCGGGGGACTATGACTTCCAGTTCATGATCGAAGAATTGGCAGTGGGCGCGCAGTTCAAGCTGCCGTACATTCATGTGGTGGTAAACAACTCGTACCTGGGTCTGATCCGTCAGGCGCAGCGCGGTTTCGACATGGATTACTGCGTACAGCTGTCGTTCGACAACCTGAACGCGCCGGAACTCAACGGCTACGGTGTGGACCACGTCGCAGTTGCCGAAGGCCTGGGCTGCAAGGCACTGCGTGTGTTCGAACCGGCTCAGATCCAGCCTGCCCTGCGCAAGGCCCAGGAGCTGATCGAAGAGTTCAAGGTTCCGGTGATCGTCGAGATCATCCTGGAGCGCGTGACCAACATTTCCATGGGTACCGAGATCAACGCCGTCAACGAATTCGAAGACCTGGCGCTGGTCGGCGACGACGCACCGACTGCGATTTCGTTGCTTGATTAACTTGTAGGATCGTTCCCACATCCTGTGGGAGCGAGCTTGCTCGCGATTGCGTACTGCCATTCAGCATCCATGTCGACTGACACACCGCTATCGCGAGCAAGCTCGCTCCCACAGGGATCCGGGAACGCTCACCATACATATTCAGGAGACCACCATGCCGCGTTTCGCAGCCAACCTGTCCATGCTGTTCACCGAACAGGATTTTCTCGCCCGTTTCGAAGCGGCCGCCAAAGCCGGCTTCAGTGGTGTCGAATACCTGTTCCCGTACGACTTCAGCTCCGCCGAAATCAAGGCCCAGCTCGATGCCAACGGTCTGACCCAAGTGCTGTTCAACCTGCCGGCCGGCGACTGGGCCAAGGGCGAGCGCGGTATCGCCTGTCTGCCGGACCGGGTCGAAGAGTTCCGTGCCGGTGTCGACCTGGCCATCGCTTACGCGCAAGTGCTGGGCAACACCCAGGTCAACTGCCTGGCCGGTATTCGTCCGCAGGGCTTTGACGATGCCACCGTGGAGAAAACCTTCGTCGCCAACCTCAAGTACGCGGCCGACAAGCTGCAAGCGGCGGGCATCAAACTGGTGATGGAAGCGATCAACACCCGTGACATTCCAGGTTTCTACCTGAACAACACGGCGCAAGCCCTGTCGATTCGCGAGCAGGTCGGCAGCGCCAACCTGTTCCTGCAATACGACATCTATCACATGCAAATCATGGAAGGCGATCTGGCCCGCACCCTGCAATCGCACCTGGGCGAGATCAACCACGTGCAGCTCGCGGACAACCCGGGGCGCAACGAACCAGGCACCGGTGAAATCAACTACCGCTTCCTGTTCGAACACCTGGACCGCATCGGTTACCAGGGCTGGGTCGGTTGCGAATACAAGCCGCTGACCACCACCGAAGCGGGCCTGGGCTGGCTCAAGACCCATAACGCAATCTGATGTAGATCCCTGTGGGAGCGAGCTTGCTCGCGATAGCGGTGGAACAGTCGACATCGATGCTGAATGTTATGGCCCCATCGCGAGCAAGCTCGCTCCCACAAAGAGCAGTACTCCCCTATTTGCTTGAAGCAGCAATAAAAACAAGAGGATTTTCTCATGGCTAAAATCGGATTTATCGGCACCGGCATCATGGGCCACCCAATGGCGTTGAACCTGCAGAAAGCCGGTCACAGCCTGTTCCTGTCGGCACACCACGACCCTGCGCCTGCCGACCTGGTCGCCGCTGGCGCCGTTGCCCTGGCGAACCCGAAGGAAGTCGCCCAGGAAGCCGAATTCATCATCGTCATGGTGCCGGATACCCCACAGGTCGATGACGTGCTGTTCCGCGCTGATGGCGTTGCCGCCGGTGTTGGCAAAGGCAAAGTGGTGATCGACATGAGCTCGATCTCGCCGACCGCCACCAAGGCTTTCGCAGCAAAGATCAACGAAAAAGGCGCGCAATACCTCGACGCCCCGGTCTCCGGCGGTGAAGTCGGCGCCAAGGCTGCGACCCTGAGCATCATGGTCGGCGGCGATGCCGACGCCTTCGAGCGCGCCCTGCCACTGTTCCAGGCCATGGGCAAGAACATCACCTTGGTCGGCGGCAACGGCGACGGTCAAACCGCCAAGGTGGCCAACCAGATCATCGTGGCCCTGAACATCCAGGCCGTGGCTGAAGCCCTGCTGTTCGCTTCGAAAAACGGTGCCGATCCGGCCAAGGTGCGTGAAGCACTGATGGGCGGTTTCGCGTCCTCCAAGATCCTCGAAGTGCATGGCGAGCGCATGATCAAGGGCACCTTCGATCCAGGCTTCCGCATCAGCCTGCACCAGAAGGACCTGAACCTGGCCCTGCAAGGCGCCAAGGAGCTGAACATCAACCTGCCGAACACCGCCAACACCCAGCAAGTGTTCAGCACCTGCGCGGCCATCGGTGGCAGCAACTGGGACCACTCGGCGCTGATCAAGGGCCTGGAACACATGGCGAACTTCTCGATTCGCGACAAGAAGTAAGCCCCTGCCCCATCCCCATGTGGGAGCGGGCCTGTGGCGAGGGGGCTTGCCCCCGTTGGGCTGCGAAGCAGCCCCAAAATCTCTAGTACACCAAAGATCTTGTGAGTGCTGCGCACTCAAACGGGGGCAAGCCCCCTCGCCACAGGGCCCGCTCCCACACTGGACCGAGTTGCCCTTCAAATAACAAGAATTCCGGGAGCCCGCCATGTCGGTCGATCCGCAACAATTGCTGCGCGAGCTGTTTGCCACAGCCATCGATGCGGCGCATCCGCAACAAGTCCTCGAAGCCCATTTGCCTGCCGACCGCAGCGGCCGCGTGATCGTCATTGGCGCCGGCAAAGCCGCAGCCGCCATGGCCCAGGTGGTCGAGCGCTGCTGGCAGGGTGAAGTGTCCGGCCTGGTGGTGACCCGCTACGGTCACGGCGCACCTTGCGAAAAAATCGAAGTGGTCGAAGCCGCACATCCGGTACCGGACGCTGCAGGTCTGGCGGTGGCCAAGCGTGTGCTGGAACTGGTCAGTGACCTGAACGAATCCGACCGCGTGATCTTCCTGCTCTCCGGCGGTGGCTCTGCCCTGCTGGCACTGCCGGCCGAAGGCATCACCCTGGCCGACAAGCAGTCAATCAACAAAGCCCTGCTCAAGTCCGGCGCCACCATCGGCGAGATGAACTGCGTGCGCAAGCACCTCTCGGCGATCAAGGGTGGGCGTCTGGGCAAAGCCTGCTGGCCTGCCACGGTTTATACCTATGCGATTTCCGATGTGCCGGGCGACCTCGCCACGGTCATCGCCTCCGGCCCTACCGTGGCCGACCCGAGCACGTCGGCCGAAGCGCTGGCGATCCTAAAACGCTACGCTATCGAGGTTCCGGCTTCGGTGCGCACCTGGCTGCAAAGCCCCGAATCGGAAACCGTCAAACCCGGCGACCCAAGTCTGGCACGCAGTCATTTCCAGTTGATCGCCCGCCCGCAGCAATCCCTTGAAGCGGCGGCGGTGAAATGCCGTCAGGCCGGGTTCAGTCCGCTGATCCTCGGCGACCTCGAAGGCGAATCCCGCGAGGTGGCGAAAGTCCACGCCGGCATCGCACGGCAGATCGTCCTGCACGGTCAGCCGCTGGCGGCGCCCTGCGTGATTCTCTCTGGCGGTGAAACCACCGTCACCGTGCGCGGCAATGGCCGTGGCGGGCGCAACGCCGAGTTCCTGCTCAGCCTGACCGACAGCCTCAAGGGCCTGCCCGGCGTCTATGCGCTGGCCGGTGACACCGACGGCATCGACGGTTCCGAAGACAACGCTGGCGCGATCATGACCCCGGACAGCTACGCCCGCGCCGCGGCAAAGGGCCTGAGCGCCAGCGACGAGTTGGATAACAACAACGGTTACGGCTACTTCGAGGCACTGGACGCCCTGATCGTCACCGAGCCGACCCGTACCAACGTCAACGACTTCCGCGCCATTCTGATCCTTGAGAGCACTAAACATGACGCCTGATAAAAAGGTCAAAATCCTCGCCACGCTCGGCCCGGCCATCGACGGCATCGATGCCATCCGTGAACTGGTGCTGGCCGGGGTCAACATCTTCCGCCTGAACTTCAGCCATGGCGATCATGCTGACCACGCCCAGCGTTTCCAGTGGATTCGTGAAGTCGAGCGTCAGCTCAATTATCCATTGGGCATCCTGATGGACCTGCAAGGCCCGAAACTGCGGGTCGGCAAGTTCGCCGAAGGCAAGGTGCAACTGGTCCGCGGCCAGGCCCTGCGCCTGGACCTCGATGCCACGCCGGGCGATGAGCGCCGGGTCAACCTGCCCCACCCGGAAATCATCGCCGCGCTGGAGCCGGGCATGGACCTGCTGCTGGACGATGGCAAATTGCGTCTGCGGGTGGTGACCAAGTACGCCGACGCCATCGACACCACCGTGCTCAATGGCGGCGAACTGTCGGACCGCAAAGGCGTGAACGTGCCACAAGCGGTGCTCGACCTGAGCCCGCTGACCGCCAAGGATCGCCGCGACTTGGCCTTCGGGCTGGAGTTGGGTGTGGACTGGGTGGCGCTGTCGTTCGTGCAACGTCCCGATGACATCCGCGAAGCCCGCACCCTGATCGGCGACAAGGCCTTCCTGATGGCCAAGATCGAGAAGCCCTCGGCCGTCGAGCAACTGCGCGAGATCGCCGAATTGAGCGACGCGATCATGGTCGCCCGGGGTGACTTGGGCGTGGAAGTGCCGGCCGAAAGCGTGCCGCAGATCCAGAAGAACATCATCAGCACCTGCCGCCAGCTCGGCAAACCGGTGGTGGTCGCCACTCAGATGCTGGAGTCGATGCGCTTCTCACCCGCGCCAACCCGCGCCGAAGTCACCGATGTGGCCAACGCCGTGGCCGAAGGTGCGGACGCGGTGATGCTGTCGGCGGAAACCGCATCCGGCGAATACCCGCTCGAAGCCGTGCAGATGATGAGCAAGATCATCCGCCAGGTGGAAAACGGTCCGGACTATCAGACTCAACTGGACGTCAGCCGGCCGAAAGCCGAGGCGACTGTTTCCGATGCGATCAGCTGCGCCATTCGCCGTATCAGCAACGTGTTGCCGGTGGCGGTGCTGGTCAACTACAGCGAGTCCGGTGCGTCGAGCCTGCGTGCGGCGCGGGAGCGGCCGACGGTGCCGATCCTCAACCTGACACCAAACCTGCAGACCGCCCGTCGCCTGAGCGTGGCGTGGGGTGTGCACTCGGTGGTCAACGACCGCCTGCGTCAGGTCGATGAAGTCTGCTCGACGGCACTGGAAATTGCCCAAGCCCAGGGCATGGCGCAGCGTGGCGACACACTGCTGATCACCGCAGGTGTGCCCTTTGGCCAGCCGGGGTCGACTAACTCTCTGCGTATCGAGACATTGATCTAGCGCCTGTACCGGCCTTATCGCGAGCAAGCTCGCTCCCACATTGGTTTTGTGTCGTTCACGGAACCAAGACTGAACAAAGATTCAGTGTGTGAGCGAGCTTGCTCGCGATGCAGGCAACCCGGTCCCACTGACTTTCAGACCTGCCATGCCTGCCAACCATTTCAACACCCACTGCCCCGACTGGGCCGAAGCCTTGCTCAACGGCTTCAGCCAGATCTTTCTCCAGCGCAATCCGCTGTGCGGCCTGCTGTGCGTCCTGGCCATTTTGTTCACGGCGCCCGCCTTGCTCGGCGGCGCCTTGCTCGGTGGTGTCGCCGGGCTGCTCACCGCGCAACGCCGAAACTATGCCAAGGCTGATCGTCAGGCCGGGTTGTTCAGCTACAACGGCGTGCTGCTCGGACTCTTACTGAGCCTGTATTTCCCCTGGTCGGCGATGATGCCGCCACTGATCCTGGCCGCCGGTGGCCTGAGCGCGATGGTCACCCAACAGTGGCTCAAGCGCGTCCGGTTCAGCCAATACCTGCCGGCCTACACCGCGCCCTTCGTTGGGCTGGGCTGGTTGCTGCTGTGCTTCGCCACGCCCTCGACAGAGCCGCACTTGATCGAAGTCAGCACCCTGAACATGCTCGCCGCGCCACTCAAAGGCCTCGGCCAGGTGATGTTCCTCAGTCATCCGCTGGCCGGTGCGATGATTGCCGCCGGTTTGCTGATCGCTGATCGCCGCGCATTCTGCTGGGCATTGTTGGCCTCAGTCGCGGGCATGGGCTGGAGCCTGCTGAACCACGATTTCTATACCGCACTGCTCGGCCTCGGTGGCTATAACGCCGTGCTGGCCGCCCTCGCCTTCAGCTCCCAGCGTCGCCAACCGTGGCTGCCGCTGGTTGGCATCGGCCTGGTGCTGTTGCTGACGCCGCTGTTTGCCGCCATCGGTCTGCCCACGCTGACCGCGCCGTTCATTCTTGCCGGCTGGCTGATTCGCAGCGTCGTGCAAATGCTCGGCAAAGCCACGGTCGAAAGCACGCCTTGCGCTACCGGGGAGAATCAACCTAGGCTGCGCTGATTTGCGGCCAAGGCGATGTGCATGATCAGCAACGACACGTGGCGAAATCGCCTGTACGTGATTATTTTCCAGACCGACACCGTCGCCGGTCGACGCTTCGACTCCACCCTGCTGCTGATCATCTTCGCCAGCCTGGTAGTAGTGATTCTGGACAGCATCGATGACGTTCACCAGCACTACGCCAGCCTGCTGGCGTACATCGAGTGGGGCTTCACGGTGATCTTCCTCGGCGAGTACATCCTGCGCCTGTACTGCTCGCCCAAGCCCCTGCGCTACGCCTTCAGTTTCTATGGGCTGGTGGACCTGCTGGCCATCGTGCCCGGCATCCTCGCGCTGTACTACAGCGATGCCCAGTACCTGCTGATCATCCGGGTGATCCGGATGCTGCGGATCTTCCGCGTGCTCAAGCTCGGCCCGTACCTCAAGCAAGCTCATTACCTGCTCGATGCCCTGCGTGGCAGCAAGCAGAAGATCCTTGTGTTCCTGCTCAGCGTCTGCACCCTGGTGACGGTGTTCGGCACCCTGATGTATGTGGTCGAGGGCCCGCAACATGGCTTCACCAGCATTCCCAAGGGCATTTACTGGGCTATCGTGACGTTGACCACCGTCGGTTACGGCGACATCGTGCCCAAGACCGCACTGGGCCAGGTCATCTCGTCGATGGTGATGATCACCGGTTACTCGATCATCGCCGTGCCCACCGGGATCTTCACCGCCGAACTGGCCACGGCGATGCGTGGCGGCCAGTTGCAGCACGACTGCCCGGTGTGTGCGAAAAACAGCCACGAACAGGAAGCGTCGTTCTGTTCCCGTTGCGGTAATGCGCTGTTCAGGAAACGGGAATAAGCAAAGAGCTTTTTAATCTTTAAAGGACTATACGAGCCCAGTTATAGTCGCTGGCAAATTGCCCCACTTTTAATAGAACAAGGAATGCGCAGTGAAAAAACTCTTTGGCGCCTCGCTTATCGCCGCTGGCCTGGCCCTGGGCAACATCGCCCAGGCTGCACCGACCCTGCTCAACGTTTCCTACGACGTGATGCGCGATTTCTACAAGGACTACAACACTGCGTTCCAGAAACACTGGCAAGCCGAGCATAACGAAAACATCACCCTGCAAATGTCCTTCGGCGGCTCCAGCAAACAGGCGCGTTCGGTCATCGACGGCTTGCCGGCCGACGTCATCACCATGAACATGGCCACCGACATCAACGCCCTGGCGGACAACGGCAAACTGGTCCCGGACAACTGGGTCACGCGCCTGCCGAACAACAGCGCGCCGTTCACCTCGGCCACCGTGTTCATCGTGCGCAAGGGCAACCCGAAAGCCCTGAAAGACTGGCCGGACCTGCTCAAGGACGGCGTTCAGGTCATCGTGCCAAACCCGAAAACCTCCGGTAACGGTCGCTATACCTACCTCTCGGCCTGGGGCTACGTGCTGAAAAACGGCGGCGACGAGAACAAGGCCAAAGACTTCGTCGGCAAACTGTTCAAGCAAGCGCCGGTACTCGACACCGGTGGCCGTGCCGCCACCACCACCTTCATGACCAACCAGATCGGCGACGTGCTGGTGACCTTTGAAAACGAAGCGGAAATGATCGCCCGCGAGTTCGGTCGTGATCAGTTCGAAGTCATCTACCCAAGCGTTTCCGCCGAAGCCGAACCACCGGTGTCGGTGGTCGACAAGACCGTCGACAAAAAAGGCACCCGTGCAGCGGCCGAGGAATACCTGAAGTACTTGTGGTCGCCGGAAGGTCAGGAAATTGCCGCGGCAAACTACCTGCGCCCGCGTGACCCAGCCGTGCTGGCCAAGTACACCGACCGTTTCCCGAAAGTAGACTTCCTGTCGGTCGAGAAGACCTTCGGCGACTGGCGCACCGTGCAGAAGACCCACTTCAATGATGGCGGGGTTTTCGACCAGATCTACAGCGGCAAGTAATCGACTGAAACACTGCAACTTCTATGGGAGCGAGCTTGCTCGCGATGACAATTGAACAGTCAGCATCGTCGTTGACTGCCATTACGCTATCGCGAGCAAGCTCGCTCCCACAGGTTCTGCGACCTCCCGCTACATCGGCGGCGTCACGCCATCCTTGCCCGCCGAAATGGATTGGGCGGTGAGCGTGCCGTCAGCGCCCTGCGTCACAAAGGTCACGATCTTCACGAACAAGATGTAAGTGAATGTATCATTCACCCTCGATGTTCTGACGCAAGACACACACGTTCGTCAGTCATTCCGCAATGGAATGATTGCTATCACTCCAATCCCACTTCCGCCGTTTCAGTCAGCCCATTAGCCTGCGCGCATTCCTTTCCGTACAGCGAGACCCGTTATGAACCCAGCGACCCAGGTGCCCCACGGCACCGCGACAATGACCCGAGGCATGGTGCTGCTGTTCGCCTTCTGCTGCGGCGCCATTGTCGCCAATATCTACTACGCCCAGCCGATCATCGGCCTGATCGCGCCGGACATTGGCCTGACCAACACCATGGCCAGCCTGATCGTTTCCTTGACTCAGATCGGCTATGCGCTGGGACTGTTTTTCCTGGTGCCGCTGGGGGATCTGTTGGAGAACCGCCGGTTGATGATCATCACCACGCTGGTGGCAATTGTCAGCCTGCTAGGTGCGGCGTTTACCGATCAGCCGAACGTGTTTTTGCTGATTTCGCTGTTGGTGGTGTTCAGTTCGGTTTCGGTGCAAATCCTCATTCCGTTGGCCGCGCACCTGGCACCGGAAGAAACCCGTGGTCGTGTGGTGGGCGGGATCATGGGTGGGTTGTTGCTCGGCATTCTGCTGGCCCGACCGGTGTCCAGCGTGGTAGCCGACCACTTCGGCTGGCGGGCGATGTTTGTGATTGCCGCGGTGTTGATGGCGGCCATCAGCATCGTGCTGGCCGTGACCATTCCCAAGCGTGAGCCTGATCACAGCGCCTCCTATGGCCAGTTGCTGGGCTCTCTGTGGACGCTTTTGCGCAAGCAACCGGTCCTGCGCCAGCGTGCGTTTTACCAAGGCTGCATGTTTGCCACCTTCAGCCTG
Organism: Pseudomonas sp. GW823-FHT02E01; assembly: GCF_058797535.1. Lineage (NCBI taxonomy): Bacteria > Pseudomonadati > Pseudomonadota > Gammaproteobacteria > Pseudomonadales > Pseudomonadaceae > Pseudomonas > Pseudomonas sp. GW823-FHT02E01. The sequence goes on from NZ_JBXAJS010000011.1 coordinate 93,258, forward strand.
TTCTGGACCGCCGTGCCGCTGGAACTGGCGCGCAATCACGGTTTGTCGCAAAGCGAGATCGCGATCTTCGCCCTGGTCGGGGCCATCGGCGCCATTGCTGCCCCGATCGCCGGTCGCCTGGCCGATGCCGGACACACCCGCATCGCATCGTTGCTGGCCCTGCTGTTTGCCAGCCTGAGTTTCATGCCGGCGTTTATCCATCCGGTCTACAGCGTTATCGGCCTGGCGGTGACCGGCGTGGTGCTCGACTTCTGCGTGCAGATGAACATGGTCCTCGGCCAGCGTGCGGTCTACGCCCTCGACGGCAAAAGCCGCAGCCGCCTGAATGCGCTGTACATGACCAGCATCTTCATCGGCGGCGCCTTCGGCTCTTCGGTGGCCAGCGCGGTGTACGAACACGGCGGCTGGTTGTGGATCGTGATCGTCGGCAGCGCGTTTCCGCTGTTGGCGTTGTTGCGGTTCCTGAGTGTTTCGCAGAAGGCTTCGCTGGCGACGGCGTAAGCCTCAAAACCCGGTCGGATCGCCGCCCGGAGCAGGCTCGCTCCCACAGTGGATCGGCCGTTCAACAAGGCCGGCGAGGAGCAATCGGTCATCGTCAGCGGCCGGATCCGCGTCAATGCCGCCGAAGGCCTGCGAGAAGCCGTGCTGGCCCACCAAGGGCTGGCCATGGCCTCGCAATGGATGTTCGCGCCTGAACTGGCTGACGGTTCGGTTCGGGAAGTGATGAAGGACTGGGCACTGCCGGACCTGGATTTGTGGGCGGTTTTCCCTACGGGGAGAATGGCCAGTGCCAAGGCTCGGGCGTTCGTCGAGTATGTGCAGGGGTTGTTGGCCAGGAAGGCCTGACAGGTAGCCGGGAGTTACTCGTCAATGCAGACCAGCAACCGTTCGACCGTTTGCTCAAGCGGCCCTGAGTTGTCGAGCACGTGCACGGCCGGGTCCTCCGCCAGCAATTGCTCGCTGAATCTGGCATTGCGTGCCAACCGCTGGTCGATCTCGATCGGCGATTCCCGCCCGCGTTCCAGCAAGCGCTGGCGCAGTACTGCCTGATCCACAGTCAACAACAGCACCAACGCGTTCGGATAGCGCAGGCGCGTGTTCTGCAAATGCCCGCGAGAGCCATTGATCAGCACGTCCTGCCCGGCGGCCAGCCAATCGTCGATTTCCCGCGGGATGCCATAGGACAACCCGTTGGCGTGCCAGCTCAGGGCAAACGCGCCCTGGGCCTCCATTTCGGCGAACTGCTGTTCACTGACGCCCAGCGCCGCTTCGCCCACGGCTTCCGCCGAGCGCGTGATGACCCGCCGCACGACGCGGCAGCCTCGTTCGGCCAACCGTGTACGCGCGGCATCCAGCAGGCTGTCCTTGCCCGAACCTGAAGGCCCGATGAGATAGATCAACCTGCCCGCCATCAAACCACCCTCTTCATTTTTCGACCTGTTTACCGGCCCCACGACAGACCGTCCTGATTGCGCTTGCGCCAGATCAGCCCACAGGCCCCGCGTATGATCCATCACCGACACAGGTTGCACCAGCGGGTTTTCCAACGGGTCACGGTTACGCTGAGGGTGTCCTCGCAGCGCAGGTCAATCCGGCGTTGGAGGCTGTGGGTGCTTGGCTTGCCTGCGATGGCGGAGTGTTTTTTACCGGTGTACATATCCGTTTCTGCGGTCACGGCCATTTAGGGTTCCGCCCTTATGTATGGACTCATTCAGGGCGCCATCGCGAGCAAACTCGCTCCCACAGAATTGAGCAGTGACCCACCAATCACATTCCAGCAGGCACAAAAAAGGCGACCCGAAGGTCGCCTTTTTGCGTTACTGCCCGAATTTTCGCCCCAAGCCACCCGGTACACCCTGGATGTCAGTATCTTCCCACGGCCCTTGCGGACTAATCGACCGACTCCAACCATTATCCCAGCGGTAATAGGTACGTTGGCGATAAAAGGTATTGGGCTGGTCATCAAGTACATACACCCCAAGCTTCGGATCCCAATGGCTATTGCCCCCCGGTGGTGGCGCGAAGCTGGCAGAAGTGCGTGGCAACGGCTTGGAGGGTTTGGCCGGGATGGTCGGCTTGCTCGGTACAGGCGACGTCGATGGCGTGGGGCTGGGCTGCGACGGCGGGAACGGTGGTGGTGCCTGATGTTCCGTTGGTTGCTGGACCGCACAAGCGCTTAACCCCAAAACAGCGCTGAGCAGGGCAATACGAGCAATGGCGGTCATGGTGGCGTTTCCTGTTATTTATCCGGGCTGTCGATGGTCAGTGTCTGCGGCGCGGTGGTGCTGCTGGCCAGGGGCTGGCTGCGACCAATCCATTCGCCGGCGGTCGGTTTGCCGGCACGGGAAATGCGCGCAACCAGTTGGACTTCAGGGAAGTTCGACAGTTTCAATTGCGGCATCATTGCGTCGGCATCGCCCAGTTCGACGGTTACCGGCAGGTCGGCCACGGTCATGCGCTTGACCGCCAGCGGGGCTGGAGGACCGGAGATCGCACGGGCGAAGATGAACACGCTGTCGCCAGGCTGGACCTTGGATTTGAGGTCCGCGGCCAGATCGACACTGACCTTGAGCAACGCCGAGGCCTTGGCCGCCGGTGCTTGTGCAACCTTGCCGCCACTGGCCACCAGCTTCTCCGTGGCCCGGGTAATTCCGCCTTGCAGCGCCTCGCGGGACTTGTCCTCCGGCGGCAGCTGCGCCAACAGGCGATTCCAGTAATCGATGGCGTCCTGATAACGCTCGCTTTCAAACGCGGCAATGCCAAGCAAGCCAAGGCTGGTGACTTCTTTCGGATCGGTCTTGAGCGCTTCGTCGGTCAGGGCCTGGACCTTGTCCGACCACTTCTTGCCATCGGCGAAGTACTGGGCCTGGGCCCATTGACCGAGCAACTCGGGCTGGCGACCGGCCAGGCTCACGGTGCGTTCGAACATCTTCGCCGCGTCCGCCGGACGATCCTGAGCCATGTAGGTGCGACCGAGGAAATACATGCCTTCAGCGGAATCCGGTTGAGCGGCGACCGCACGTTCCAGGCGCCGCGTCATCTCTTCCATCGACTGGGGTGCCTGGGAGAATTCGCGGGTCAGTTCGACCTTGTCGCTGGCACCGAAATGCAGATACAGGCCCAGGCCCAGCACCGGCACCAGAATGGCCGCCAGCAACGGCAAGGGTTTGCCCAGACGCGACACCCGTGGCGCTTCAGCGCCTTCGGTGTCCGCCAGCAACTCACGGGCAGCTTCGGCGCGACCGGCGTCCATTTGCGCGGCATCGAGCACGCCCTCTTCCTGCTGAGTCTGCAACTCAGCCACGCGCTCCTGATACAGCGCGACGTTCAGGGCGGTACGATCCTCTTCGCGCTGGGCGCGACGGCTGCGCAGCACCGGGATCAACAGAAAACTCAGGGCAACCAGAAGCAGCAGACCTGCAGCGAGCCAGAAATCAATCATTCTTGGTTTTATCCAACAGGTGGTCGAGGCGCGAGCGCTCCTCGGCAGAAAGCGAGTCCGGGGTGCCGGCACGTTGCACGCGACGACGGCGGACGATCACCGCGATGATCACGACACCGCCCAGCAGCAGGCCGGCGGGGCCGAACCAGAGCAAGGCGGTCTTGGCGTTCAGCGCAGGCTTGTAGCGGACGAAATCACCGTAGCGATCGACCATGAAGTCGATGATCTGCTGGTTGTCCTTGCCCTCGCCGAGCATGCGGAAAATCTCTTTGCGCAGGTCGGCGGCAATCGGTGCGTTGGAATCGGCGATGTCCTGATTCTGGCACTTGGGGCAACGCAGCTCCTTGGTCAACTCGCGGAAACGCTCGCGGTCTTCTTCCTTGGCGAACTCGTAGGTGTCGATGGCCGCGTGGGCCACGCCCACCAGGCTCAAGCCCAGGACAACGGCAGCGATCCAGCGCTTCATGGCTTGGCCTCGTCGACCAGCGCCTGGTACTTGCCCGCCAGTTTTTCACGCCAGACCTGCTCGTCGATCACGCCGACGAACTTGTCACGGATGATCCCCTTGGCGTCGATGAAGAAGGTTTCCGGTGCGCCATACACGCCGAGGTTCAGGCCCAACGAGCCTTCGTCGTCACGAATGTCCAGCGCATACGGGTTGTGGAAGTCCTTCAGCCACTTCAAGGCATCAACGTTGACGTCCTTGTAGTTGATGCCGTAGATCACCACACCCTGCTGGGCCAGTTTGTTCAACACCGGGTGCTCGACCCGGCAGGAAATGCACCAGGTGCCCCAGACGTTGACCAGCGCCGGTTTGCCCAGAATGTCAGCGCGGGTCAGTGTCTTGTCGCCCTGCACCGACGGCAGGGAAAACTCCGGGAACGGCTTGTTGATCATGGCCGAAGGCAGCTCGGCCGGATCCAGGTACAACCCACGGTAAAGGAATACCGCGACCACCAGAAAAATCGCCAGTGGCAGCAACATCAACCAACGCTTCATGCAGTGGCTCCCGACATGCCCAGTGCTTCGCGCACGCGGCTTTTGACCTTGACCCGATAACGCCGATCCAGCGCCGCCAGCAACCCGCCTGCACCTGTCAGCAAGCCGCCGAACCAGATCCAGCGCACGAACGGCTTGACGTGCACACGCACAGCCCAGGCGCCGTTACCCAGTGGTTCACCGAGGGCGACATAGAGGTCGCGGGTGAAACCGGCGTCGATACCCGCTTCAGTCATCACCGAGTTCTGCACGGTATAGAGGCGTTTTTCCGGGTGCAGCACGCTGATTTCCTTGCCGTTGCGGATCACCCGCACGGTGCCCTTGTCGGAGGTGAAGTTCGGGCCTTCGAAGTGTTTGGCGCCTTCGAAGACGAACTGATAGCCGCCCAGGGCCATGGATTCACCGGGCGCCAGGCGCAGGTCGCGCTCGGCACTGTTCTGGCTCGACAGCACGACACCCAGCGCACACACGGCGATGCCCAGGTGCGCGACCTGCATGCCCCAGTAGCTGCGGGTCAGGGTTGGCAGGCCTTTGATCAGGCCCTTGTGGCGAGTCTTGTCGAAGATGTCACGCACGCCGGCCAGCAACACCCAGGCAGCGAGCATGAAGGTCGCGAGCACGGCCCAGTTGAAATCGCCGTAGGCGATGCCGGCCACTACGGCCAGCGCGGCACTGCCGAGCAGGACCGGGGTGAGCATGCTTACCAGCCATTTCACCGGCGTGTCTTTCCAGCGCACGATCACGCCGACCGCCATCACCACCATCAGCAATGCCATCAACGGAATGAACAGCGCGTTGAAGTATGGCGGGCCGACGGACAGCTTGGCGCCGGTCATGGCGTCCAGAATCAGCGGATACAAGGTGCCGAGCAGAATCATCGACGCGGCCACCACCAGCACCAGGTTGTTACCCAGCAGCAGGGTTTCCCGGGACCAGAGGTTGAAGCCCACCTGGCTCTTGACCACCGGCGCGCGCAGGGCGAACAGCGTCAGCGAACCACCGACCACGAACAGCAGGAAAATCAGGATGAACACCCCGCGCTCCGGGTCGGACGCAAAGGCGTGCACCGAGGTCAGCACGCCGGAACGCACGAGGAAGGTACCCAGCAGGCTCAAGGAGAATGCGGCGATGGCCAGCAACACGGTCCAGCTTTTGAACACGCCACGTTTTTCCGTGACCGCCAACGAGTGAATCAGTGCGGTGCCCACCAGCCATGGCATGAACGAGGCGTTTTCCACCGGATCCCAGAACCACCAGCCACCCCAGCCGAGTTCGTAATAGGCCCACCACGAACCAAGGGTGATACCAATACCGAGGAACGCCCAGGCCACGATGGTCCACGGACGCGACCAGCGCGCCCAGGCGGCGTCCAGGCGACCGCCCATCAGCGCGGCGATGGCGAAGGCGAAGGCCACCGAGAAGCCGACGTAGCCCATGTACAGCATCGGCGGGTGAACGATCAGGCCGATGTCTTGCAGCAGCGGGTTGAGGTCGGCACCGTCGGTGGGCATTTGCGGCAGGATGCGCTTGAACGGGTTGGAGGTCATGATCAGGAACAGCAGGAAACCGGTGCTGATCATGCCCATCACCGCCAGCACGCGGGCCAGCATGACCTGCGGCAACTGCCGGGAAAACACCGACACCGCGAAGGTCCAGCCGCCGAGAATCAAGGCCCACAACAGCAGGGAACCTTCGTGGGCACCCCACACGGCGCTGAACTTGTAGTACCACGGCAAGGCACTGTTGGAGTTGTTGGCCACATAGGCCACGGAGAAATCGTCGACCATGAAAGCGTAGGTCAGGCAACCGAAGGCGAACAGCAAGAACGCGAACTGCCCCCACGCGGCCGGCTGGGCCAGGCTCATCCAGAAGCGGTCACCGCGCCAGGCACCGACCAATGGCACCACGGCCTGAACCAGCGCGAAACATAGCGCCAGGATCATGGCCAGGTGGCCCAATTCGGGAATGAAGATTCCAGCTGTCATCAGTTAGCCCTCTTTCGCGGGAGTGGGTGCCGACTGGCCGCTGTCTTTCAACGCCTTGGTCACTTCCGGCGGCATGTACTTTTCATCGTGCTTGGCCAGCACTTCATCGGCCACCACCACACCATCGGCATTGAGCTTGCCCAAGGCGACGATGCCCTGCCCTTCGCGGAACAGGTCCGGCAGGATGCCGCGATAAGTGATGGTCACGGACTTGTTGAAGTCGGTGACGACAAACTTCACGTCCAGCGAGTCGCCGGAGCGCTGCAAGGAACCGGCCTCGACCATGCCGCCGGCACGGATACGCGTGTCCTGCGGGGCTTCGCCGTTGGCGATCTGGGTCGGTGTGTAAAACAGGTTGATGTTCTGCTGCAGGGCACTCAGGGCCAGGCCAACGGCAGCGCCGACCCCGACCAGGATCGCGAGAATGATGATAAGACGCTTTTTACGCAGCGGATTCACTTGCCGTTCTCCCGGCGCAGACGGCGCGCCTCTTGTTGCAGATACCGCTTGCGGGCCAGGATCGGCGCCGCCACGTTGAGGGCCAATACCGCCAGGCAGATGCCATAGGCTGACCAGACATACAGGCCATGATGACCCATGGCGATGAAGTCGCCGAATGAAGCAAAACTCATCGAGCGACCTCCAGGCTGTTTTCGACTTCGGTTTTGACCCAACTGGCCCGGGCTTCGCGCTTGAGCACTTCAAGACGCATGCGCAGCAGCAGGACCGCGCCGAAGAAACAGTAGAAACCCAGCGCCGTCAGCAGCAGTGGCAGCCACATCTCGGCTGGCATCGCCGGTTTTTCGGTGAGGGTGAAGGTCGCGCCCTGGTGCAGGGTGTTCCACCACTCCACCGAGTACTTGATGATCGGGATGTTGATCACACCAACGATCGCCAGCACCGCACAGGCCTTGGCCGCGCTGTCACGATTGCTGATGGCGTTGCCCAATGCAATGAGACCGAAGTACAGGAACAGCAGGATAAGCATGGACGTAAGGCGTGCATCCCAGACCCACCACGAACCCCAGGTCGGCTTGCCCCAGATCGCCCCGGTGACCAGCGCCACGGCGGTCATCCAGGCGCCGATGGGTGCCGCGCATTGCAGGGCGACGTCGGCCAGTTTCATCTTCCACACAAGGCCGACGATGCCGCACACGGCCAGCATCACGTAGATGGACTGCGCCAGCATGGCGGCCGGAACGTGGATATAGATGATGCGGAAGCTGTTGCCCTGCTGGTAGTCCGGCGGCGCGAAGGCCAGGCCCCAGACCACGCCAACGCTGATCAGCAGCAACGCCGCGACGCTCAGCCAGGGCAGCATTCTGCCGCTGATACCGTAAAACCATTTGGGCGAGCCGAGTTTGTGAAACCACGTCCAGTTCATACTGTTTCCATCACGGTTGCTCTTTACTGTGAAGAGCCTGGGCCTTTACTGATCAAATTTTGACCAGACCTCATTATTCGCCGACGCTGATCTTCAAGCCAGCGGCTATTGCAAAAGGTGTCAGGGTTATCGCCAAGGCGGTCAGGCTGCCAAGCCATAGGAGATAACCGGTCGCCGGCATTCCCTGCAAGGCCGCCTGCAAGGCGCCACTGCCAAGGATCAATACCGGGATGTACAACGGCAGAATCAGCAGTGCCAGCAACAGGCCGCCGCGCTTCAAACCTACTGTCAGCGCCGCACCCACCGCACCGAGCAGGCTCAGTACCGGTGTACCGAGCAGCAACGAAAGCAGCAACACCGGCAGACAGGCGGCAGGCAAACCGAGCATCAGCGCCAGCAAGGGTGCGAGCAAAACCAGTGCCAGACCGGAAAAAGCCCAGTGTGCCAGCACTTTGGCCAAAACCAGAAGAGGCAGAGGGTGCGGCGAAAGGACCCACTGCTCAAGGGATCCGTCTTCGAAATCACTGCGGAAAAGCCCGTCCAGCGAGAGCAGAACCGATAAAAGTGCCGCGACCCAGACCAACCCCGGAGACAAGGTTTGCAACAATTGAGACTCGGGGCCGACCGCCAACGGGAACAGGGAAACGACGATGGCGAAGAACACCAGCGGATTGGCCAGTTCAGCCGGACGGCGAAACAGCAGACGAGCCTCGCGGGCGACCAGCAGGCCGAAAACACTCATACGGCCCAGCTCCCCAGATCGATGTCGCGATAACCGGCCGGCATCCGGCTCAGCGTGTGGTGGGTGGTCAACACCACCATGCCGCCGCGTTCGCAGTGGCCGGCCAGGTGTTCTTCCAGTTGCGCCACGCCCTGCTTGTCGAGGGCGGTAAAGGGTTCATCGAGGATCCACAGCGGCGGACTGTCCAGATACAGCCGTGCCAGGGCAACGCGCCGCTGTTGTCCGGCGGATAACGTATGACAGGGAACATCCTCGAATCCGCGCAGCCCGACCGCGGCCAGCGCCTGCCAGATCGCCGCATGGGTCGCCGGATGATGCAAGGCGCACAGCCAGCTCAGGTTCTCTTCCGGCGTCAGCAAATCCTTGATCCCGGCCGCATGGCCGATCCACAGCAGGTTGCGCGCCAGCTCACCGCGTTGTTCATTCAGCGGCTGGCCGTTGAGCAGCACTTGACCGGCGGTCGGCTGCATCAGCCCCGAGAGCAGGCGCAACAGGCTGGTCTTGCCGCTGCCGTTGGGGCCGCTGATTTGCATCATTTCGCCACTGGCCAGTCTCAAATCGAGATTTTCGAAGAGCAGCCGAAGGTCTCGCTCACAGGCAAGGGCAACGGTTTGCAGGACAGGACTGGTCAAGGGATCACGGGCCTTATACGGTTCAAGTCGGCTCTGGCGCGGCCGTTAAAGAGATGCAGCATAGATGCAATGGCGTCTTGTTCTAGAGAGCTGCGTCAAACAATTGCAAAGTTTTCGCCATTATTGGATACAACGGCGCGGCATTATACATGCCATACCTTACTCTAAAGAGTGCATTTTCCTCAGGTTGTGACCGCGTATGACAGGCGAAATGAACATCCTCCCTCTACCGCAAACCCTCCCGGCGACTTCGCGCCCGCAGGTGGTCAGCGGTGAGTTGCTCAAGTTGCTGACGCCGGTGGAGGGGCTGATCAGCGTCGGTCAAACCGCCCAGGCCGAAGTATTGTCGCTCAAGCAGGCGGACCAGACTTTCCAGATGCTGCTCAAGGTCACCCTCGACAGCGGCCGCCAGACCACGGTCCAGACCACCAGCAATCAACCGCTGGCCCTGGGCACCACGCTGGTCGTCACCCAGCCCTCGGCCGGCAGCCTGGCCGTGACGGTGCAACAGGCCATTGCTTCCAACGTCGCCACCCTCATCCGCCTCGACACCGCGCAACTGCCCGTTGGCACCCTGCTGCAGGGCAAAGTGCTGACCTCGCAAGTGCTGCCCCAGGTGCCCGGCCAGCCCATGGTGTTTCGCTCGATGGTGGGCCTGCTCAACACCGCACTGAGCGGCAGCACACTGAGTATCGACAGCCCGCAACCCTTGCGCATCGGCACCTTGTTGAGCGCACAGGTGCAGGACGCCCAGACCGTGAAGTTCGTGCCCCTGAGCAGCCGACAGGAACAACTGGCGGTGACCCAGCAACTGGTCGACCAGCAAAGCCGCCAGGGCTCGCTGGATAGCTTGCTCATGCGCCTGCAGAACCTTCCGCCCTCGGACCAGACATCCGTTGAATTGCGCAGCGCTGCTGCCCGTTTGCTCGCCGGCTTGCCGGATGTTCAACAGTTGAGCACCCCCAAGGGCCTGGCCCAGGCCCTGGCCAGCAGCGGCATGTTTCTCGAAAGCAAAATGCTGACCGGGCAAAACCCGACGCTCGCGCCGGACATGAAAGGCGATTTGCTCAAACTGGTTGCGCAGTTGAGTCAGGGCTTGCCGGCCAACACCAGCCTCGGCGCGATCATCGCCGCCAATACCCTGGCCCAGGCCATGCCGAATTTTGTCCGCAATGCCCTGGGCATGCTCGGTCAGGTCAGTGCCAAGCCGTCGCCGACCGGTTTCCCGCTGCCCGAACGTCTGTTAAAAGGTGCCGACGGTGAAAACGACCTCGAACACCTGCTTCGCCTGGCCGCCGCCGCGGTTTCACGCCTGCAAAGCCATCAACTGTCGAGCCTGGAACAGACCGGCGTAACCGCCGACGGACGGCTGATGAGCACCTGGCAGCTGGAAATCCCGATGCGCACAATGCAGGACATCGTGCCCTTGCAGGTCAAGTTCCAGCGCGAAGACGCCCCCGAAAAACAACAGCCAAAGGAACGTCGCGAAGAACACGACCCCAAGCAACAGCTGTGGCGTGTGGAGCTGGCCTTCTCCATGGAGCCTTTGGGGCCGCTGCAAATCCAGGCGCAACTGGTCAAGGGCAGCCTCTGCGGCCAGCTCTGGGCCGAGCGGCCATACACCGCCAGCCTGATCGAAAGCAATTTGGCCGGGCTGCGTGATCGCCTGCTGTCCGCCGGCCTGAACGTCGGCGACCTGGACTGCCACCTCGGCACACCGCCCCAAGGCCCGCAAACCCGCCTCGAACAACGCTGGGTCGACGAAACCGCATGAAAAACCCCAACGCCCCACGCCAGGCCATCGCCCTCAAATACGACGGCACCCACGCCCCCACCCTCACCGCCAAGGGCGACGAAGAGCTGGCGGAAGAAATCCTGCGCATTGCCCCCGACTGCGAAGTGCCGATCTACGAAAACGCCGAACTGGTGAGACTGCTGGCGCGCATGGAACTGGGGGACAGCATTCCGCAGGAACTCTATCTGACGATTGCCGAGATCATTGCGTTTGCGTGGAGTTTGAAGGGGAAGTTTCCGGCGGGGCAGGATTTGGATGCGCTGCTGGTGGAGAAGGATGTTACCGAGCGCGGGGATGATTATTGAGTTTGCGAGTACGCCATCGCGAGCAGGCTCGCTCCCACAGGTGAACTCATGTTCCATGTCCGACATAGAACCATTGTAGGAGCGAGCTTGCTCACGATGGAGGCATGAGCGCCGCGTTTCTCCAGGAAGCCCGCGTCATCGTTGACGTCCATCGCGAGCAAGCTCGCTCCCACAGATGATCTGCGGTGAACACATATTCTGTGTCCGACATGGAACCACTGTAGGAGCGAGCCTGCTCGCGATGGCGGTGTAAGCGCCGCGTTTCTTCAGGAGGCCCGCGTCATCGTTGACGACCATCGCGAGCAAGCTCGCTCCTACAGATTGCTAGCTGTTCTTGTGCAACTTGCTCATCAACTCCGCCTCAGCCTGGGTCAAGCCGCAGGACTGGGTCAGTTCGTTGACACTGGCGCCCATCCCGACCAGTCGCGCCGCCTGGGCGAACGACAGGCTTGAGGGGTCGCGTTGTTCCAGCTGGGCGAGTTTGTCCGGCAGGGGCGCAACGATCGCCCGCAGTTCATGCAGGTCCTCGCCCATGCGCACATTGCCGTTCTGGTAATCCTCGACGCGCCTGGCCAGGTCCTTGATGCGCTGATCGCGCAGCGCATCACCCTGGGCCTGTTGCGCGGCGATCTGCTTTTGACCGCGAATGTACGCCAGGAACATTGCCAGCGTGCCTGCCCAAAACAGGAACAGGACAATGACCGCAACCTCGAGAATCAATCAGATACTCTCCAGTTCCGACCATTCTTCTTCGCTCATCATCTTGTCGAGCTCGACCAGGATGAGCAATTCGTTGTTCTTGTTGCATACGCCTTGAATGAACTTGGCGGACTCTTCGTTACCCACGTTCGGCGCGGTTTCGATTTCCGACTGACGCAGGTAAACCACTTCGGCCACGCTGTCGACCATGATCCCGACCACCTGCTTGTCGGCTTCGATGATGACGATACGGGTGTTGTCACTGATCTCGGCATTCATCAGGCCGAAGCGCTGGCGGGTGTCGATCACGGTCACGACGTTGCCGCGCAGGTTGATGATGCCCAGCACGTAGCTCGGGGCACCCGGGACCGGGGCGATTTCGGTGTAACGCAGGACTTCCTGGACGCGCATCACGTTGATGCCGTAGGTCTCGTTGTCCAGCTTGAAGGTGACCCATTGCAGGATCGGATCTTCGGAACCTTTTGCCGCCGTTGCCTTGTCATTCATACCCTGACCCCTCAAGAAACCGCCCTGGCGGTGTGTGTTCTGTGCAACATCATCAGAGTGACGTCGCCTGTTTTGTTTATTTGACTGATGTCGGTTTGTGGCCCGGCTTGTCGCCGGACATGTGCCGGGCTCCGCCGCTGGCGATCAACTCGGCCAGTGAGGCGACATCGAGCAAGGCGCACATGTGTTCAATTACCGTGCCGGCGAGCCATGGCCGCTGACCTCGGTGACTTCTCCATTTGATTTCATTCGGGTTCAGGCGCAACGAGCGGCTGACCTGATGCACTGCCAGCCCCCACTCGTAGCCTTGCACCGAAATCACGTATTGCAGACCTTGCTTGAAATCGTCGCGGTATCGGTCGGGCATGACCCAACGCGCGGTATCGAGCACCTTGAGATTGCCGGCCTGGCTCGGCAGGATGCCCAGGAACCATTCGGGCTGGCCGAACAATGGGGTCAACTCGTGGCCGGCCAGGGAGTAAATCGACCCCAGGCACACCAGCGGCACCGCCAGGGTCAAGCCGGCGACATCGAACAGCAGGCATTCGAAGGGTTCGGCAGCCCAGGACGGACGACCGTCGGTTTCCACCGGTGGCGGCGTATTGCTTGGCGGCAGATGAACTTCGACGACTGGCGGCACCAGTGCCTGAGGCACTTCGACAACAGCTGGCTCCGGTGCTGGTTGCACTTCGATGGCCTGCGGCACCAACGCCTGGAGCAACGGTGCGATGGTCGATACCGGCGCCAGCATGGGTGCCGGTGCTTCGACCACGGCTACTGGAGCCTTCGCTACCGGCGTGACCACAGGAGCGGGAGCAACTACAGTTTTTTGCGCATCGTGGGCCTGTTCTTCGAGCACTGCCGCCTGGAATTCGTCCAGCGCCGCTTCAACCTCGACCACCCGGGGAGGCGCTTCGATTTGTGGCGCAAATTCCTCGGTGATGTCCTGCAGCAAGCTGTCCAGATAAGACTGAAGCGCCAGTTGCGGGCGCGAGGTGGTCTTAAACGGCCGGTTCATGGCTGCCCCCCTGCAGGAGCGAGCTTGCTCGCGAAAAACTGTCGGGAAACGCGATCATCCAGACAGCGCGCGTAATCGTTGTCGTCCATCGCGAGCAAGCTCGCTCCTACAGGGATTGGTTTCATCTCATGCCACCTGCGGCACAAGTTGCGCCGCCAGCAAATGCTTGAGCAACGCACGGTAAGCGAGAACGCCACGGCTCTTGCCGTCGAATTGTGAAGGCGTCAGACCGGCGCGGCTGGCATCGCGCAGGCGCGTGTCCACCGGGATATAGCCTTGCCAGATTTCGTCGGGGAATTTGTCGCGCAGCACGCGCAACGTTCCGAGGGACGCCTGGGTGCGGCGGTCAAACAGGGTTGGCACGATGGTGAAGGGCAGCGCCTGTTTGCGAGAGCGATTGATCATCGCCAGGGTGTTGACCATTCGCTCAAGGCCTTTGACCGCCAGATGCTCGGTCTGCACCGGGATCACCAGTTGCTGGCTCGCCGCCAAGGCATTGACCATCAGCACGCCGAGCAATGGCGGGCTGTCGATCACGGCGTAATCGAAGTCCTGCCACAGTTGCGCCAGGCTCTTGGCAATCACCAGGCCCAAACCGCTCTGCCCCGGCGACTGGCGCTCAAGGGTGGCCAGTGCGGTGCTGGAGGGCAACAGGGAGATGCGTTCGTCACTGGTCGACAGCAGCAGTTGACCCGGCAGGCCTTGGGGCACGTTGCCTTTGTGCAGGAACAAATCGTAGCTGCTGTGCTCCAGGGCGTCGGGATCGTAGCCGAAGTAGCTGGTCATGGAGCCGTGGGGGTCGAGATCGACCACGACCACACGCTTGCCCGCCTCCGCCAGTAAACCGGCTAAAGCGATGGAGGAAGTGGTTTTACCGACACCACCCTTTTGATTGGCGACTGCCCAGACTCTCATTCGGATTGTTCCTCCCGGCCGAACGGATCGACCGAGAAATAGCTCAACGTGTTAATGCGGGTGACGGAGAATTGACGGCGTTCTCTCGTACCGGCGACTTGACCGGGGTCGGTGCAGTTTGTGTGCCAGCACGCTTCAATGCGGCATCCGGTTGCGCATGGGCGGTTCCGGTGCCGGTCAGGCTGCGGCGAACATCGAGGTTGCGCGACACCACCAGCACCACGCGACGGTTGCGGGCGCGGCCTTCGGCGGTGGCGTTGTTGGCCACCGGCTGAAACTCGCCGTAGCCCACCGAAGCCAGGCGACCGGGGTTCACCCCTTGCATCGCCAGCATGCGCACGATGCTCGCCGAGCGTGCCGAGGACAGCTCCCAGTTGGTCGGGTACTGCGCGGTACGGATCGGCTGATCGTCAGTGAAACCTTCGACATGGATCGGGTTGTCGAACGGCTTCAGGATCGCCGCGACCTTGTCGATGATGTTGAACGCGATGTCGCTGGGCATGGCGTCGCCGCTGCCGAACAACAGGCTGGAATTAAGCTCGATCTCAACCCACAACTCGTTGCCGCGTACGGTCATCTGGTTGGAGCTGATCAGGTCACCGAACGCCGCACTGATGTCGTCGGCGATGCTCTTGAGCGGATCGCTGGCGCCAGCGACGCCGGCATCGACCTGGTCACTGTCCTTAACCAGCGGCTTGGCCGGGGTCACTGTCTTCGGCCGCTCGTCACCGATGGGGATCGGCTTGAGCGAACGGTCGGAGTCGGTAAAGACCCCGATCAATGCCTCGGAAATGACCTTGTACTTGCCTTCGTTGATCGACGAGATGGAGTACATCACCACGAAAAAGGCGAACAGCAAGGTGATGAAGTCGGCATAGGAAACCAGCCAACGTTCATGGTTTACATGCTCTTCATGCTGGCGACGACGTGCCATGGTCCATGTCTCCCATCAATCCATGAAGCCCTGAAGCTTCAACTCAATGGAGCGTGGGTTTTCACCTTCGGCGATCGACAGGAGCCCCTCCAGCAACATTTCGCGATAACGCGACTGACGTAACGCGATGGATTTGAGTTTGGCCGCAATCGGCAGTAGCACCAGGTTGGCACTGGCCACGCCGTAGATAGTGGCGACGAAAGCCACGGCAATACCGCTGCCCAGTTGCGATGGATCAGCGAGGTTGCCCATGACATGAATCAGGCCCATGACCGCACCGATGATGCCGATGGTCGGCGCGTAACCGCCCATGCTTTCGAAGACTTTGGCCGCTTCGATGTCGCGGCTTTCCTGGGTGTAGAAGTCCACTTCCAGAATGCTGCGGATCGCTTCCGGCTCGGCGCCGTCAACCAGCAGTTGCAGGCCTTTGCGTGCGTAGTTGTCCGGCTCGGCGTCGGCGATGCCTTCAAGGCCCAGCAGGC
This sequence comes from Pseudomonas sp. GW823-FHT02E01, assembly GCF_058797535.1. Taxonomy (NCBI): domain Bacteria; kingdom Pseudomonadati; phylum Pseudomonadota; class Gammaproteobacteria; order Pseudomonadales; family Pseudomonadaceae; genus Pseudomonas; species Pseudomonas sp. GW823-FHT02E01. Next base: position 109,097 of record NZ_JBXAJS010000011.1, read on the forward strand.
CTTCCTTGCGGGCGGTCAGGCTCCAGTTCACCACGCGGTCGATGCCACCGGCCAGATCGACACGGGGCGGGAACAGGATCCAGGCGAGGATCTGCATGGCACGCTTGAAGGCACTCATCGGCGATTGCAGTAGCGCGGCGCCAATGGTGCCGCCGAGCACGATCAGCGCTGCCGGGCCGTTGGCCAGGGCGCCGAGGTGACCGCCTTCAAGGTAGTTGCCGCCGATGATCGCGACAAAGGCCATGATGATGCCAATCAGGCTTAGGACATCCATCAGATACAGGCCTCGACCAGGTGCTTGCCAATGTCGTCCAGGCTGTACACCGCGTCTGCGAGCTCGGCTTTGACGATGGCCATCGGCATGCCGTAGATCACGCAACTGGCTTCGTCCTGCGCCCAGATCGAACTGCCGCCCTGCTTGAGCAAGCGCGCGCCTTCGCGGCCGTCCGCGCCCATGCCGGTCAGGACTACCGCCAGAACTTTGTCACCGTAGGTCTTGGCTGCCGAACCGAAGGTGATGTCCACGCACGGCTTGTAGTTGAGACGTTCGTCGCCCGGGAGGATTTTCACCGCGCCGCGGCCGTCGATCATCATCTGTTTGCCACCCGGTGCCAGTAGCGCCAGGCCCGGACGCAGGATATCGCCATCCTCGGCTTCCTTGACGCTGATGCGGCAGAGCTTGTCCAGGCGCTCGGCGAAGGCCTTGGTGAAGGCCGCCGGCATGTGTTGAACCAGCACGATCGGGGCCGGGAAGTTGGCCGGCAATTGAGTCAACACTCGCTGCAGGGCGACCGGGCCGCCGGTGGACGTACCGATGGCCACCAGTTTGAAGGCTTTGCGTTTCGGCGCGGGCGACGACGCAGTGGCCGCATGCGTACGCGCAGGGATCGGTGCCGGACGCGCGGGCGCGCTGCTGCCGTAACTGCCGACGCTCGAAGGCGCAGTTGTTGGAGCAGGTGCGGCCACAGGGGCCGGAGCGCTGTAAGTGCTGACGCGACGATTGCTGCGCGAGATGCTCAGGATCTTCTCGCACAACAGTTGTTTGACCTTCTCGGGGTTGCGCGAGATGTCTTCGAAATTCTTCGGCAGGAAGTCCACCGCGCCGGCATCCAGCGCATCGAGGGTGACCCGGGCGCCTTCGTGGGTCAGCGAAGAGAACATCAGGACCGGGGTCGGGCAGCGTTGCATGATGTGCCGCACGGCGGTGATGCCGTCCATCATCGGCATCTCGTAGTCCATGGTGATCACATCCGGCTTGAGGGCCAGCGCCTGATCGATCGCCTCTTTGCCGTTGGTCGCCGTGCCGACGACCTGGATATTGGAATCCGCTGAAAGAATTTCCGAGACGCGGCGGCGGAAAAACCCCGAATCGTCCACCACCAGGACTTTGACTGCCATAAACACTCCATTAGATGGAGCGAGGCCAGGCGCCTCGCTCCACCAGAATCAAATACGCCGTGTGGCGTAACGCTTGAGCATGCTCGGAACATCGAGAATCAGCGCGATGCGGCCGTCACCGGTGATGGTGGCGCCTGACATGCCCGGGGTTCCCTGGAGCATTTTGCCCAATGGCTTGATGACTACTTCTTCCTGGCCCACCAGTTGATCGACGACAAAGCCGATCCGCTGCGTGCCCACCGAAAGGATCACCACATGGCCCTCGCGCTGCTCTTCGTGAGCGGCGGAGCTGACCAGCCAGCGTTTGAGGTAGAACAATGGCAGCGCCTTGTCCCGCACGATCACCACTTCCTGGCCGTCCACGACGTTGGTGGTCGACAGGTCGAGGTGGAAGATCTCGTTGACGTTCACCAGCGGGAACGCGAACGCCTGGTTACCGAGCATGACCATCAGCGTCGGCATGATCGCCAGGGTCAGCGGCACCTTGATGACGATCTTCGAACCCTGGCCCTTGGCCGAGTAGATGTTGATCGAGCCGTTGAGCTGGGAAATCTTGGTTTTCACCACGTCCATGCCCACGCCACGACCCGATACGTCGGAAATCTCGGTCTTGGTCGAGAAACCCGGGGCGAAGATCAGGTTGTAGCATTCGGTGTCGCTCAGGCGATCGGCGGCGTCCTTGTCCATCACACCGCGTTTTACCGCGATGGAACGCAGCACGTTCGGGTCCATGCCCTTGCCGTCGTCGGAGATCGACAGCAGGATGTGATCGCCTTCCTGCTCCGCCGCCAGAATCACCTTGCCGCCACGGGCCTTGCCCGAGGCTTCGCGTTCTTCCGGTGACTCGATGCCGTGGTCAACCGCGTTGCGCACCAAGTGGACCAGCGGGTCGGCCAGGGCCTCGACGAGGTTCTTGTCGAGGTCGGTTTCTTCGCCGACCAGCTCCAGGTTGATCTCTTTCTTGAGCTGGCGGGCCAGGTCGCGAACCAGGCGCGGGAAGCGCCCGAAGACTTTCTTGATCGGTTGCATCCGGGTCTTCATGACCGCGGTTTGCAAGTCGGCGGTGACCACGTCGAGGTTCGACACGGCCTTGGACATGGCTTCGTCGCCGCTGTTGAGGCCCAGGCGGACCAGGCGGTTACGCACCAGCACCAACTCGCCGACCATGTTCATGATCTCGTCCAGACGCGCGGTATCGACACGTACGGTGGTTTCGGCTTCGCTCGCCGGCTTTTCCGCCGGTGGCGCGGCCGGGGCACGGGACGATGCCGGTGCAGCAGTTGCCGGGGCCGGTGCTTCGGCTTTTGGCTCGGGGGCCCTGGCCACCGGTTTCGGCGCGGCTGCCTTGGCGGCAGGTGCCGCCACCGAGGCGTTGGCGCCGGTTGCCTTTCCAACCGTCGCGCCCACTTCAGTGAACTTGCCTTTGCCGTGCAATTCGTCGAGCAGCGCTTCGAACTCGTGATCGGAAATCAGATCGCTGCCGGCCGCCACCGCGCTTGGTGCCGCGGGTGCAGGCACAGAAGCAATGGCCGACTCCAGCGCCTCGACAGCAAAATTACCCTTGCCGTGCAGCTGGTCGAGCAGTGCTTCGAATTCGTCGTCAGTAATATCGGAACTGTCGCCAGCCGCTTTCGGGGCTTCTGGCGCAGCCGGTGCCTGGACCACCGCGTCAACGGCGAACTGGCCTTTACCGTGCAGTTGATCGAGCAACGACTCGAACTCGGCATCGGTGATTTCGTCGCTGCCAGCGGCATTGCCGGCAGGCGCTGGAACAGCCGCCGGGGCCTCGGCCTGGGCCTTGACGGCGTTCAGCGAGTCCAGCAGTTGTTCGAATTCATTGTCGGTGATATCGCCCGACTCGCTTTCAGCCACAGGCGCTTCGACCACGGCGACGACAGGTGCGGCAGCCGCCTCGTCAGCCGATTGCGGCTCGGCCAGACGGGCCAGTGCCGCGAGCAGTTCCGGTGTCGCGGCCGTGATCGGGCTGCGTTCGCGGACTTCGCTGAACATGCTGTTCACCGCGTCCAGCGCTTCGAGAACCACGTCCATCAGTTCCGAGTCGACGCGACGCTCACCCTTGCGCAGGATGTCGAACACGTTCTCGGCGATGTGGCAGCACTCCACCAGCTCGTTGAGCTGGAGGAAGCCGGCGCCCCCTTTTACAGTGTGAAAACCGCGAAAAATTGCATTGAGCAAATCCGCATCATCCGGGCGGCTTTCCAGCTCGACCAGTTGCTCGGACAGTTGCTCTAGAATCTCGCCGGCCTCAACCAGGAAATCCTGAAGGATCTCTTCATCGGCGCCGAAGCTCATTAAGGGGGTGCTCCTAAAGGTCTAAAAACCTAAAATGCCTAAAATTCTAAAACCCTAGGCTGGATAGCAAATCGTCCACATCGTCCTGACCGGACACAACGTCTTCTCTTTTATCGGCATGAATCTGCGGACCTTCACCCTGAGAGAGATGTTTTTGTGGATCTTTTTCAGCAAGCATCGCTTCACGGTCATGTTCGATGCCCGCAAATCGGTCCACCTGACTGGCCATCAGCACGAGCTTGAGCAGGTTGCTTTCAACTTCGGTGACCAACTGGGTCACACGCTTGATCACCTGGCCTGTGAGGTCCTGGTAATCCTGGGCGAGCAGGATGTCGTTCAGGTTGCCCGACACCGCGCGATTGTCCGTGCCGCTGCGCGTCAGGAACCCGTCGACCCGCCGGGCCAGTTCACGAAACTCTTCGGCGCCGACTTCGCGACGCATGAAGCGCCCCCAGTCCGCGCTCAACACCTTGGCTTCATCGGCCAGGCCATTGACCAGCGGCGTGGCACTTTCCACCAGATCCATGGTGCGGTTGGCCGCAGCCTCGGTCAGCTTGACCACATACCCCAGGCGCTCGGTGGCGTCGGTGATCTGCGACACTTCTTCGGCCTGCGGCATGTGCGGGTCAATCTGGAAATTGACGATCGCGCTATGCAGTTCGCGGGTGAGCTTGCCTACTTCCTGATACAGGCCGCGGTCACGGGTCTGGTTGAGCTCATGGATCAATTGCACCGCGTCGCCGAACTTGCCTTTTTCAAGGCTCTCGACCAATTCGACGGCGTGTTTTTTCAGGGTCGATTCAAAATCGCCCAATGAAGTTTCGTTATTGCCCATAGCTCCCCCGTGGCGCACTCATCAACCGATGCGTTCGAAAATCTTCTCGATTTTTTCTTTCAACGCCTGGGCCGTGAAGGGCTTGACCACATAGCCGTTAACGCCGGCCTGGGCCGCTTCGATGATCTGCTCGCGCTTGGCTTCAGCGGTCACCATCAGCACCGGCAGGTGCTTGAGCTTTTCATCGGCACGCACGTGGCGCAGCAGATCGATACCGGTCATGCCAGGCATGTTCCAGTCCGTTACCAGAAAGTCGATGCTTCCGCTGTTGAGCACCGGGATGGCGGTAGTGCCATCGTCGGCCTCGACGGTGTTGGTGAACCCAAGGTCACGCAGCAGGTTCTTGATGATCCGCCGCATCGTTGAGAAGTCATCAACGATGAGGATTTTCATGTTCTTGTCCAATTCGACCTCCAAGCAGTCTTAAACGCGCCCAGCACCTGGACACGCCATTTCAATCAATCCGGCAAAGCACTCAATGACTGTCTGGAGCACAACAGATCGCGACCGGCGCAGTTCAACACCACACCAGCCTCGTTCGCAGTGTCCCCCACACTGCCTTCAGCGCGCTCGCCACTCCCCCAAACGCCCCCGCAAACGGGCCGCGCACTGGCTGTGTAACTGGCTGACCCGCGATTCGCTGACCCCCAGGACCTCACCGATTTCCTTGAGATTCAACTCTTCGTCGTAGTACAGCGCCAACACCAGTCGCTCACGCTCCGGCAAATTGGCAATCGCATCCGCCAGCGCAGCCTGGAAGCGTTCATCCTCCAGGTCGCGTGACGGCTCGACATGAGCACTCGCGCCATCCTCGTGCAGCCCTTCGTGTTCGCCGTCCTGCAACAGGTCGTCGAAACTGAACAGCCGGCTGCCCAGGGTGTCGTTCAAAATCCCGTAGTAATCGTCGAGACTCAATTGGAGTTCGGCCGCAACTTCGTGATCTTTAGCGTCACGGCCGGTTTTAGCTTCAATCGAGCGAATGGCATCGCTGACCATGCGCGTATTGCGGTGGACCGAACGTGGCGCCCAGTCCCCCTTGCGCACTTCATCGAGCATGGCGCCGCGGATTCGTATGCCCGCGTACGTCTCGAAACTGGCGCCTTTGCCGGCGTCATATTTGGTCGACACTTCAAGCAGGCCAATCATCCCGGCCTGGATCAGGTCTTCGACCTGGACACTGGCCGGTAAACGCGCCAGCAAGTGGTAGGCAATGCGTTTAACCAGCGGCGCGTAACGCTCGATCAGCTCGTACTGCGCATCACGTGCCGACTTCTTGTAGAGGTTGTAGCCGCTGGCTGTCATAGAACAGGTCCTGCTGTCTGCTGCACGAGGCGCTCGACGAAAAACTCCAGGTGCCCGCGCGGGTTGGCAGGCAGCGGCCAGGTATCAACCTTCTGCGCGATGGCCTTGAACGCCAGCGAGCACTTGGAACGAGGGAAGGCCTCGTAGACGGCGCGCTGCTTCTGCACGGCCTTGCGCACGCTTTCGTCGTAAGGCACCGCACCGACGTATTGCAGGGCGACGTCGAGGAAGCGATCCGTGACCTTGGTCAACTTGGCGAACAGGTTGCGTCCTTCCTGCGGGCTCTGGGCCATGTTGGCCAGGACGCGGAAGCGGTTCATGCCGTAGTCGCGATTGAGCAACTTGATCAAGGCGTAGGCATCGGTGATCGAGGTCGGCTCGTCGCACACCACCAGCAGCACTTCCTGCGCTGCGCGGACGAAACTGACTACCGAGTCACCAATGCCCGCAGCGGTGTCGATCACCAGTACGTCGAGGTTATCGCCGATATCACTGAAGGCCTGGATCAGGCCGGCGTGTTGCGCGGGGCTCAGATGCACCATGCTCTGAGTGCCGGATGCGGCCGGAACGATACGGATGCCGCCTGGTCCCTGCAGCAATACATCGCGCAGTTCGCAGCGGCCCTCGATCACGTCGGCCAGGGTACGTTTGGGTGTCAGGCCCAGCAGAACGTCGACGTTCGCCAGTCCCAGGTCGGCGTCCAACAGCATGACGCGCCGGCCAAGTTCGGCCAAAGCCAGGGACAAGTTCACTGACACATTAGTTTTCCCGACGCCACCTTTGCCGCCGGTCACCGCGATCACCTGTACGGGATGCATGCTGCCCATGTTATTTCTTTACCTTGTCTTGCATAGACGGAGGCCACATTACTGGCTGCGCGTTCACAAACGGAACAATGCATGGCAGACCATCGATGTAGGTACAAAAACTGTTCATTATTACCTCAGCCAACCTGCTTGGTCGGGCTGTGGTAGATGTCAGCGAACATGTCAGCCATGGCTTCTTCGCTGGGTTCTTCCTGCATTTGCACGCTCACGGCGCGGCTGACCAATTGATGACGGCGCGGCAGATGCAAATCATCCGGGATCCGCGGGCCATCGGTCAGGTAAGCCACCGGCAGTTCATGGCTGATGGCAAGGCTCAACACCTCACCCAGACTAGCCGTTTCATCCAGTTTAGTCAGAATGCAGCCGGAGAGCCCGCAGCGCTTGTAACTGTGATACGCGGCCGTTAGAACCTGTTTCTGGCTGGTGGTTGCCAGGACCAGATAATTTTTTGATTTGATGCCGCGACCGGCCAGGCTTTCGAGCTGCATGCGCAGCGCCGGATCGCTGGCCTGCAGGCCCGCGGTATCGATCAGCACCACGCGTTTGCGCAGCAACGGCTCCAGGGCCTGCACCAGGGACTGGCCGGGATCGACGTGGGTCACCGACACATTGAGAATGCGCCCCAGAGTCTTGAGCTGTTCCTGGGCGCCGATGCGGAAGCTGTCCATGCTCACCAACGCAATGTTCTGCGCGCCGTACTTGAGCACGTAACGGGCGGCCAGCTTGGCCAGGGTGGTGGTCTTGCCCATGCCGGCAGGGCCGACCATGGCGATCACTCCGCCCTCTTCCAGCGGCTCGACGTCCGGAGTAACGATCATGCGCGCCAGGTGCGCCAGCAACATGCGCCAGGCCTGACGAGGCTCTTCGATTTCGGTGATCATTGCCAGCAGGTCGCGCGACAGCGGGCCAGACAGGCCGATACGTTGCAGGCGACGCCAGAGGTTGGCCTGGTCCGGACGGCTGCCTTGCAGCTGATTCCAGGCCAGGGAGCCGAGTTGTACTTCCATGAGTTCGCGCAGGCTGTTGAGCTCGAAACGCATCGAGTCGAACGCGCGCGGGTCCACGCCACCGGACGCTGGCGCAGCGGCCGGCGCGGGACGACGGGGTTCGGCGTAGGTCGGCTCGATCAGCGGCTCGGCGGCAGTCAACGGCAATCCGGCGAACAGTTGGCGATTGGTTGCATTGTCGCTCTCGCCATCGCCACGCAGGCTCAATTCGGCCTGGGCGGTGACGATCCGCGACTGAGTCTTGCGCAATTCGTCTTCGAGTTCCATGTTCGGAACCCGCGGCGCCAGCGCCGACAACTTGTAATCCAGCGCAGCTGTCAGTTCGACCCCCCCGGCGATCCGGCGGTTGCCAATGATGGCGGCATCAGCGCCCAGCTCATCGCGAACCAGCTTCATGGCCTGACGCATATCGGCGGCGAAAAAACGCTTAACTTGCATAAACCACTACCTCAGCCGTTGGGCCCTACTGTCGCAACGATGGTCACTTGCTTGTTGTCAGGGATTTCCTGGTAAGCCAACACATGCAAACCCGGGACTGCGAGCCGGCCAAATCGCGAGAGCATCGCGCGAACCGGACCGGCCACCAGCAGAATCACCGGCTGACCTTGCATCTCCTGACGCTGCGCCGCGTCGATCAACGAACGTTGCAGCTTCTCAGCCATGCTTGGCTCCAGCAGAACGCCCTCTTCCGAGCCTTGTCCTGCCTTTTGCAGACTATTGAGCAATATCTGTTCCAACCTTGGCTCCAGCGTGATAACTGGCAGCTCCGACTCAGTACCTACAATGCTTTGGACGATTGCGCGGGATACGCCAACCCGCACGGCAGCCACCAGCGCGGCGGTATCTTGACTCTTGGCGGCATTGTTGGCGATCGCCTCGGCAATACTGCGGATATCGCGAACAGGCACTTGTTCGGCCAACAGCGCTTGCAGCACCTTGAGCAACTGCGACAGCGAAACCACACCCGGCACCAGCTCCTCGGCCAGTTTCGGCGAGCTTTTGGCCAGCAATTGCATGAGTTGCTGCACTTCTTCGTGACCGATCAGCTCACTGGAATGCTTGTAGAGTATCTGGTTCAAGTGAGTAGCCACTACTGTACTGGCATCGACCACCGTATAACCGAGGGATTGCGCCTGAGCGCGCTGGCTGATTTCGATCCAGACCGCCTCCAGGCCGAAAGCCGGATCTTTGGCGGTAATGCCGTTGAGCGTGCCGTAGACCTGCCCCGGGTTGATCGCCAGCTCGCGATCCGGGTAAATCTCCGCTTCGGCCAGGATCACTCCCATGAGGGTCAGGCGATAGGCACTCGGCGCCAGGTCGAGGTTGTCGCGGATATGCACCGTGGGCATCAGGAAGCCCAGATCCTGGGACAGCTTCTTGCGCACGCCCTTGATTCGCGCCAGCAACTGGCCGCCCTGGTTGCGGTCCACCAGCGGAATCAGGCGATAACCCACCTCCAGGCCGATCATGTCGATCGGCGTCACGTCATCCCAGCCAAGCTCCTTGGTTTCCTGGGCGCGGGCCGGCGACGGCAGCAACTCCTGCTGGCGCTTGACCTCTTGCAGGGCGTGAACCTTGGCCACGTTCTGCTTCTTCCAGAACAGGTAAGCGCCACCGGCCGCCAGGGCCGCCATGCTCAGGAACGAGAAGTGCGGCATGCCGGGCACCAGGCCCATGACCGCCATCAAACCGGCTGCCACCGCCAGCGCCTTGGGCGAGGCGAACATCTGGCGATTGATTTGCTTGCCCATGTCTTCCGAACCGGACGCACGGGTCACCATGATTGCCGCTGCTGTCGATAACAACAGTGATGGCAATTGCGCCACCAAACCGTCACCGATGGTCAGCAGCGCATACACCTTGCCGGCGTCGCCGAAGGTCATGCCGTGCTGGAAGATACCGACCGCCATGCCGCCGATCAGGTTGATGAACAGGATCAACAGGCCGGCGATGGCGTCACCGCGGACGAATTTGCTGGCACCGTCCATGGAACCGTAGAACTCGGCTTCCTGGGCCACTTCCGAACGACGGGCCTTGGCCTGGGCCTGATCGATCAGACCGGCGTTGAGGTCGGCGTCGATCGCCATTTGCTTGCCGGGCATCGCATCGAGGGTGAAACGCGCGCTCACCTCGGAAATCCGCCCCGCGCCCTTGGTCACCACGACGAAGTTGATGATCATCAAAATCGCGAAGACCACGATACCGACCACGTAGTTACCGCCGATCACCACCTCGCCGAAGGCCTGGATCACCTTGCCGGCCGCCGCATGACCGTCCTGGCCGTGGAGCATCACCACCCGCGTCGAAGCCACGTTCAACGCCAGGCGCAACAACGTCGCCACCAGCAGAATGGTCGGAAACACCGCGAAATCCAGCGGGCGCAGAGCATAGACGCACACCAGCAGCACGACGATGGACAGGGCAATGTTGAAGGTGAAGAACACGTCCAGCAGGAACGGCGGCACCGGCAACATCATCATCGCCAGCATGACCAGCAGCAACAGCGGCACGCCCAGATTGCCGCGACTCAAATCGGCAACGTTTGTGCGAGCAGTGTTGAATAACTGAGAGCGATCCACCGGTTTTCCCCGTTCCTTTAAAGCAAACTTTTGACGCCTGAAGCGAGCGCAGAGCGGCTACTGCAAGAAGCTTTCCAACTTTTGCAAAGGGAGAAATAGAGCGATTTTTCAGGAGGATATGAGTTGCCTGGACTGACGTCATCGCGGGCAAGCCACGCTCCCACAAGTTATCGCCAAACCTGTGGGAGCGGGCTTGCCCGCGAAGGGGCCATCAGCGACAGCGCGAAACTCAAGAGTCGCGGCGCAAATCCGGCGGAATCGGCAAATCATCCTTAAGCGGATCAGGCCGCTTGCCCTTGCCCGCCCGATACTGTCGAATCTGATAAACGTAAGCCAGCACCTGCGCGACCGCCAGGTAGAGACCGCCGGGAATCTCCTGCTCCAGTTCCGTGGAGTAGTAAATCGACCGCGCCAGTGCCGGAGACTCCAGCAACAGAATCTCGTTGGCCGCAGCGATCTCACGGATCTTCAGGGCCAGGAAGTCGCTACCCTTGGCCAGCAATACCGGCGCATTACCCTTTTCCGGGTCGTACTTGAGGGCCACGGCGTAGTGCGTCGGGTTGGTGATGACCACGTCGGCCTCGGGAATGGCGGCCATCATCCGCCGCTGGGACATCTCGCGCTGCAGCTGTCGAATTCGCTGCTTGACCTCCGGTCGCCCCTCTTGATCCTTGTGCTCGTCACGCACTTCCTGCTTGGTCATCAGCAGCTTCTTGTGGCTTTCCCAGAGCTGCACCGGCACATCCACCGCAGCGATGAGAATCAGCCCGCAGGCCATCCACAAGGTGCTCCAGCCCACGACTTGCAGACTGTGAATAATGGCCATATCCAAGGGCTCATGGGCGATGCGCAGCAGGTCGTCGATGTCCGACGACAGCACCGCCAGCGCCACGAACAGGATGATGATGAACTTGGCCAGAGCCTTGAGCAGTTCGACCAGCGACTTGGTCGAGAACATGCGCTTGAGGCCGGGACCGGGGTTCAAGCGGCTGAATTTGGGCGCCATGGAACTTGCCGCGAACAGCCAGCCACCCAGGGAAATCGGACCGATGATGGCAGCCAGCACCAACGTGATCATCACTGGCTGGATCGACCACAGGGCAATTTGCCCCGAGCGCATCAGGTAGGTGGCCATGGAGCGCTGATCCAGAATCACCTCCCGCGGCAGCGAGAAGTTGATGCGCATCAGCTCCATCATGTCCTGCGCCATGGCGCCGCCAAAAATCAGCAGCGCCGAGGCACCGACCAGCATGATCGCCAGGGTGTTGAGTTCCTTGGACCGCGCAACCTCACCCTTTTCACGGGAGTCCTGCTTGCGCTTCTCCGTGGGGTCTTCTGTTTTATCCTGACCGCTTTCGCTCTCGGCCATGACTCAGCTCGCCCGCGCCATTTCGCGTAACAACTGCAAGGCCTCGGAGGCCAGCGGTTGATACTGATTGAGAATGTCCGCCAGCCCGACCCAGACAATGAACAGCCCAAGCACCAGGATCAGCGGGAAGCCGACAGAGAAAATATTGAGTTGCGGCGCCGCCCGGGTCATGACGCCAAACGCGATGTTGACCACCAGCAACGCGGTGATCGCCGGCAGTACCAGCAACAGCGCCGCACCGAGCACCCAGCCGAGCTTGCCGGCCAGTTCCCAGTAGTGGTTGACCATCAGGCCGCCCCCCACCGGCAACGTGGTGAAACTCTCGGTAAGGATCTCGAACACCACCAGATGACCGTTCATGGACAGGAACAGCAGCGTCACCAGCATGGTGAAAAACTGCCCGATCACCGCCGTCGATACGCCGTTGGCCGGGTCGATCATGGAGGCGAAGCCCATCCCCATCTGGATGGCGACGATTTGCCCGGCCACCACAAAGGCCTGGAAGAACAGCTGCAAGGAAAAACCCATTACCGCACCGATGAGGATCTGCTCGGCGATCAGCAGCAACCCGCTAAGGTCCAGGGCATTGACCGGTGGCATCGGCGGCAGGCCCGGCGCGATGACCACGGTGATGGCCAACGCGAAATACAGGCGGATGCGCCGGGGCAGCAAGGTCGTGCCAAACACCGGCATGACCATCAGCAAGGCGCCGACGCGAAACAGCGGCAACATGAACGTCGCCACCCAGGTGCTGATCTGGGTATCGGTCAGTGCAAGCAGTGACATGGCTTAGCCGATGACCTGCGGAATACTGCCGTACAACTGCAGGATGTACTCCATGAAAGTCTGCACCAGCCATGGACCGCCAACGATCAGCGTCACCAGCATCACCAACAGGCGCGGCAAAAAGCTCAGGGTCTGTTCGTTGATCTGCGTGGCGGCCTGAAACATCGCCACCAACAGGCCCACCAGCAAACTCGGAATCACCAGCACGGCGACCATCATGGTGGTCAGCCACAGCGCTTCGCGAAAGATATCGACCGCAACTTCCGGGGTCATGGCGAGACACCGCCAAAGCTGCTGGCCAGCGTGCCGATGATCAGCGCCCAGCCATCCACCAGCACGAACAACATGATCTTGAACGGCAGGGAAATGATCAGCGGCGACAGCATCATCATACCCATGGCCATCAACACACTGGCCACGACCAGGTCGATGATCAGGAACGGAATGAAGATCATGAAGCCGATCTGGAATGCCGTTTTCAGCTCGGAGGTCACGAAGGCCGGCACCAGGATGGTCAATGGCGCCTGATCCGGCGTCGCGATGTCAGTGCGCTTGGACAGGCGCATGAACAGTTCCAGATCGCTGGTGCGGGTCTGGGCGAGCATGAAGTTCTTGATCGGCACCTGGGCCTTGGCGACCGCATCCTGGGCCGTCAGTTTTTCCGCCAGATACGGCTGCAAGGCGTCCTGGTTCACCCGGTCGAACACCGGCGCCATGATGAACAGGGTCAGGAACAGCGCCATGCCGGTGAGGATCTGGTTCGACGGTGTCTGCTGCAGGCCCAGGGCCTGGCGCAGGATCGAGAAGACAATGATGATCCGGGTGAAACTGGTCATCAGCATGACAAACGCCGGGATAAAACTCAGCGCGGTCATGATCAGCAGGATTTGCAGGCTGACCGAGTATTCCTGCGCACCCTGCGCATTGGTGCCCAGGGTGATGGCCGGGATCGACAACGGATCGGCGGCGAATGCCAGCGGCGCGGCCAGCATCAGGGTCAGCATCAAGGCGATGCGCAGCGCACCCATTACTTCTTATCCTTCTGATCTTTACCCAGCATCTCCAACAGGCGCTGGGCAAATTCCGGCGTCGGCTTCTCGGTACTCGGCACTTGCACCGGCTCCTTGAGCACATGCAATGCAGTGATGTTGCCGGGGCTCAGGCCCAACAGGATCTGCTCGTTGCCGACCTGCACCAGCATCAGGCGGTCGCGAGGCCCCAGCGCGCGGGAGCCGACAATCTCGATCACCTGCCCCTTGCCAGCCGGACCGGCCTGCTGGACCCGACGCAGCAACCAGGCGAGGAGGAAGATCAGCCCCAGCACCAGCAACAAGCCGAACACCAGCTGCGTCAGTTGCCCAGCCACACCGCTGCTCACTGCCGGCGCGGCAGCCGTGGTCGCCGTAGCGACAGGCTCAGCCGCCAGCACGCTGAACGGCATCGCCAATACAAACCCGAGAACCCTTTTCACTCAGCGCAGCTTCTTGATGCGTTCGCTCGGGCTGATCACGTCCGTCAGGCGGATGCCGAACTTCTCGTTGACCACCACCACTTCGCCGTGGGCGATGAGCGTGCCATTGACCAGCACGTCCAGCGGCTCGCCGGCCAGGCGATCAAGCTCGATCACCGAACCCTGGTTCAGTTGCAGCAAGTTGCGGATGTTGATGTCGGTGCTGCCCACTTCCATGGAAATCGACACCGGGATATCGAGGATCACGTCCAGGTTCGGGCCTTCGAGGCTCACCGGATCGTTGTTTTTCGGCACGCTGCCGAACTCTTCCATGGGCAGGCGGTTGGACGCGGAACTGCCGGAGTCGGCGGCCAGCAAGGCATCGATATCGGCCTGCCCGGCATCACCGGTTTCTTCCAGGGCTGCTGCCCACTCATCGGCCAGAGCCTGGTCGTCTTGCGTGTTCATTTGTCAGTGTCCTCGGCGAGCAAAAATTCAGAATTCGTTTAATCGCGAATGGGTACGAGCGCCGGTCAACGGCGCTCGATCGGCTCGATCACTTGCAACGCCAGGTTGCCCTTGTGCGAGCCCATCTTGACCTTGAAGGCCGGCACGCCGTTGGCGCGCATGATCATTTCTTCCGGCATGTCGACCGGGATCACATCCCCCGGCTGCATGTGCAGGATGTCGCGCAGGCGCAACTGACGACGAGCCACCGTCGCACCGATCGGCACGTCGACGTCCAGCACGTCCTGGCGCAGGGCGTTGACCCAGCGCTCGTCCTGATCGTCGAGATCCGACTGGAAGCCGGCGTCGAGCATTTCGCGCACTGGCTCGATCATCGAGTACGGCATGGTCACGTGCAGGTCGCCGCCACCGCCATCGAGTTCGATGTGGAAGGTCGACACCACAATGGCCTCACTCGGGCCGACGATGTTGGCCATGGCCGGGTTCACTTCCGAGTTGATGTACTCGAAGTTGACTTCCATGATCGCCTGCCAGGCTTCCTTCAAATCGACGAACGCCTGCTCCAGCACCATGCGTACCACACGCAGTTCGGTCGGCGTGAATTCACGCCCTTCGATCTTGGCGTGGCGACCGTCGCCGCCGAAGAAGTTGTCCACCAGCTTGAACACCAGTTTGGCGTCGAGGATGAACAGCGCGGTGCCGCGCAGGGGTTTGATCTTGACCAGGTTGAGACTGGTCGGCACGTACAGCGAGTGCACGTATTCGCCGAACTTCATCACCTGCACGCCGCCGACCGCCACGTCTGCCGAGCGACGCAGCATGTTGAACATGCTGATGCGTGTGTAGCGGGCGAAACGCTCGTTGATCATTTCCAGGGTCGGCATGCGTCCACGGACGATGCGATCCTGGCTGGTCAGGTCATAGCTTTTGACGCTGCCGGGTTCGGCAGCGTTCTCGGTCTGTACCAGACCATCGTCGACGCCATGCAACAGCGCGTCGATCTCATCCTGGGACAGCAGGTCCTGCACGGCCATGTCGTGTTCCTACTGCAGTACGAAATTAGTGAAAAGCAACTGTTCGATCACCACTTTACCGAGCTCTTTCTGCGCCACTTCCTGGACACTGGCGGTAGCTTTCTGCCGCAGCATTTCCTGGCCGACCGGCGAGGCGAGGGTCGCGAAGTCCTGCCCGGAGAACAGCATCACCAGGTTATTGCGGATCACCGGCATGTGGACCTTGAGCGCCTCCAGATCCGCCTGGTTGCGCGCGAGCATGGTGATGCTCACTTGCATGTAGCGCTGGCGACCGTTCTGATTGAAGTTGGCCACGAAAGCCGGCGCCATCGCCTCGAAAATCGCTGGCTGCTTGCCGACAGGAGCGGTTTGTTCCACTGCGGCGGCAGGCTTGCTCTGAGCGCTGTGCATGAAGTACCAGGTCGCCCCCACGGACACACCGATCGCCAGCAGCAGGGCCAGCACGATCACGATAATCAGCTTGAGTTTGCCTTTGGTTGCGGGGTCTTTTACTGCTGCGTCGCTCTTCGCCATGCCAATAATCCGTCACTATTCGGGTTTTCACAGTCGCACGGCAAGGCAAGAGCAAGTGTTATGCCAGAAGTATCGGGAAGAGCTGGGCGGACCGGCTTCGATCGGAAGATCACCACGAAGCCACTGTGGGAGCGAGCTTGCTCGCGATGGCATTTTAACAGTCAACATTTTCATCGACTGTTACACCGCTATCGCGAGCAAGCTCGCTCCCACAGGGTTAGGTGTTCGTTTGGTCAGGCGTAGTAATCGACCGCGCTGGAGCCGATCACGCTGGTGGTATTGACCGCCGCTTCAGCGACGCTTGGGGTGATGTCATCATCCATTGAATCGAGGCGACCGCCGCTGGCACTGGTCCGCCCGCTCTGACCTTGCCGGGCTTGTTCCTGCCCCTGCTGCGAACCACGGGACTGGTCCGAAACGTTGACATCGACCTGCCCCATGCCCTGCTGCGCGAACATGTCGCGCAAGCGATGGACCTGCCCATCCAGTGCCTCACGGACGCCCGGATGCGCACTCATGAACGTGACCTGGGTCTGTTGATCGGGAACCATGTTCACCCGAATGTCCAGACGCCCGAGCTCAGCGGGCTGCAACTGGATGTCCGCCGCCTTGAGATTGGCGCTGGACAGGTACATGACCCGGTTCACCACCTCTTCGGTCCACCCGCTCTGGTGCATGGCGATCGGCTGGTTCACCGGCAAGGCATTGGCTGTCTTCGGTGTGGCCGCCTGGGTCAGCGCTGCCAGACGGTTGGCGAAATCATCGACACGGGTGTCGCTGCTGGCGGACTTGAGATCCTTCAGGCCGTCATCGATCAAGCCGCTGAAAGCCTTGTCTTCACCCGGGCTGGTGTCGCTCTTGTCACCCTTAACATCCAACAGCGTCGCCATGCCGGCGGCAAAATTTTGCTCTGGCGTCAGCTCTGCGTCAGCCTGGGCTTGCGCCTGTGTCGGTGCAGTCTTGGGTTGTGCCTGGCTGGAAGCCGATACGTGACCGCCCCGCTCCATCGCCAGGCGCACCGCCGGCAATGCGTCGAGCGGATCGGTCGAGGGATCGAAATCGCCCTCGGCAGTGGCCAGCGCAGGAGCGAGTACAGCCGTAGCCGTTGCCGTAGCGGCAACCGGCGCATCAACGACAGGTTGCACGGTGTCGACCACGGCGGGGGCTACCGGTGCCGATACGATGGATTGCAATGTAGGATCAAGCGCCGGATCCAGCAGTGCGGCGTCAACGACCGGAGCCGGGTCGGCATCTGACGCATCATCGCCAGCGACCTTGTCGCCAGCCGGCACCGAACTCTTGGCAGGCAAGGATTTGCCGCCATCGGCAACCACCGGTTCCTCGGCGGCAGACTTGTCGTCACCAGCGTCTTTGGTTCCGGCAACATCGCTGGTTTTGTCGCGACCCGGCTTGAGCGACGCATCCGCCAACGCAGTGGGCTTGCTTTGCGCCTGATCGGCGTAGACATCAGCGAAGCTTGCGGCCTTGCCCCCGGGCTCAGAGGTCTGCGCCGGAGGATTGGCGGAGCCAGCTTGAGTCTTGGCCTGCCTGGAGGCCTGAAACAGAATATCGGGGGTAACGGGCATGAAACGGTCTCCGCTGCACGGGGCTCGTAAGTACAGTTGGATGAGTTGACTGCAAAGGTCGAGCCAGTTTCACTCGAAGAGGACCAAATGCAGCGTGTGCTCAGATTTTCGCCGGGCAACGCTGTCGTTCAGCTTCGTACAGAGGCCGGATATCGGCGAATTCGCGGTCGATTTCACCGACCAGTTCCTGAACGTCAGTGCATGACGAACTACTGGCCTGCTGCTCGAGTCGATGGCAGAGCTCGGTCAGCCTGACTGCGCCCATATTGCTGCTGCTACCTTTGAAGCTATGGGCGGTATCAACGAACAGCGCGACGCTGTCAGCTACTCTCAAAACTTTCAGGCGCTCTTCGGAGTCCGCCAGGAAGGTATCGATCAAAGTCGAAAACTCATCCTCCATGACTTCCCGCAACGCGCTCAGCACGTCCAGGTCCAGATGTATGTCGTCCACTTGCTCACTCCTTGATCAAGAATGCGCGGATTATGCCAGAGCCTCCCAGATAAACTCCACGCGTGCACTTCGACCATTGTCGGTCCAGCGGGCATTACGCCCCAACTGGCGGATCAGACTGACCCCACGCCCCGACAGGCGGACGTCTTCCAAAGGTCTTGCGATCACCCGTTCGACATCGAAACCCTTGCCGCTGTCTTCAATGTGAATGGTCAGGCAACCGCCATCGTCCGTTGGCGTCACCTGCAAATGCAACCGTACATAGCCATCCAGTAGCTCGTCCAGCCGGGTATTGCGCTCTTGATAATATCGCGCAAAACCCGAGGCATCGCGCTTGAGACTCGAATCCAGCCCCAGCACGCCATGCTCCAGCGCATTGGAGTAGAGCTCCGCCAGCACGCTGTAGAGCGCACCGCTCTGAGCCCGAAGACCATGGACCTCAAGCAACAACTGCAACAGATAGGGTAACGGATTGAAGCGCTTGAGCGTGGCGGCGCGAAATTCGAAACTTACCGACCAGTCCAGCGGGCAGGACTGGCCGCTGTCGGAGTAGACCAACGCCGGCGGCGTGATTTGCGTCGACTCCAGCAGGCTGACTTCGACCATGCTGACATCGTCACGCGCTTCACCGCCGAAATGACGCAGCGCCTGCTCGATCTCTTCGAACAGCGCATTCGGATGCCGATTGGCGGCAAACACCTGTTGCAATCGCTGCGCGCCAAACAGTTGATCATTGGCGTCGCAGGTATCGATCACCCCATCGGACAGCAGAAACACCCGATCCCCGAGAGCCATGGGATACACGTCGGTACGCTCATCGAAGGATTCCGGGCTCAGCACACCCAAAGGCAGGTTCCGCGCCGGCAGAGGCGTTCGCTCGCCACTGGCAACGCGATGCAGGTAACCGTCCGGCATGCCGCCATTCCAGACTTCCACCGAACGACGCTGAAAACTCAGGCACAGCAACGTGGCACAGCAGAACATGTCCACCGGCAGGATGCGCTTGAGCTTGGCATTCATCTCGCGCAGGATTTCCGCCAGGCCATAGCCCTTGGCGGTCATGCCGTAGAAGACCTCGGCCAAGGGCATCGCACCCACTGCCGCTGGCAAACCGTGGCCGGTGAAATCGCCCAGCAGCACGTGCATGTCTCCAGCCGGGGTGAACGCGGCCAGCAACAGGTCGCCGTTGAACAGCGCATAGGGCGATTGCAGATAACGGATATTCGGAGCGGCATTCAGGCAGCCGGAGTGCGCCACCTTGTCAAAAACGGCCTTGGCCACCCGTTGCTCGTTGAGCAGGTAGTCGTGGTGCCGGGCGATCTGGTCACGCTGTTGCAGCACGGTGTCCTGCAAGCGCCGCAAGCGATCCATCGCCTTGATCTTGGCAGCGAGAATCACCTGGTTGTAGGGCTTGGCCAGAAAGTCGTCACCGCCGACTTCCAGGCAACGGGCCAGGGCTTCGCTTTCGGACAACGACGTGAGGAAGATGATCGGCACCAGGGTTTCCCCGGCCAGAGCCTTGATCTGCCGGGCCGCCTCGAAGCCGTCCATCACCGGCATCAGCGCATCCATCAACACCAGGTGCGGTGATTGCTGGCGAAACACCTCGACCGCTTCGGCACCGTTGGCCGCCGTCAGCACTTCGTGCCCCTGGCGGCGCAGAATGCTCGACAACAGCAGGCGATCGGCGGCGCTATCCTCGGCAATCAGGATCGTCAGCGGCTCCAGTGGCTGCATGGCAATCAACTGATGTCGAACAGCTTGTCGAAGTTGGAGATGGCGAGGATCTTGCGCACGTCGGTACTGCTGTTGACGACGCGGACATCGGAGTCGTCGCCACCGGCGTGATCACGCAGCAAAAGCAGCATGCCCAGCGCCGAGCTGTCGAGGTAAGTGGCGTCTTTCAGGTCGACCACAACCGCCGATGGCTGTTTATCTTCGTAGGACTGACGAAACTCCTGATGCTTGGCGAAATCGAATCGTCCCTTGACCGATATCGTCAGTTTTTGCCCATCCGGAGAGAGTTCTGTAACGACTGACATTTCATGGCTTCCTTGTCATTGGTAAACCCGCTTGCACAAGGTTTAGCATTTGGTAGAGGTTGGAGCAAGGCGGTAGGTTGTGGTGACTGTCGGATCGTTATCGCTGTAAACCTGACATCCCTGTGCGCTCACAGGTTCATCGCGAGCGAGTTCGCTCCTACAGGTGATCCTGCCGTGGCAGGCGCTGGGACAATTCATCCAACAGTTTCTGTTCGCGCCGGTCTTCAAGCGCCCGCGCCTCATCGGCATAGCGCTGAACCAGCTTGCGCAAACCCTCGACCCGGGCAAACGCCTGCTGCCAGGTTTCCCGGGCCTTGTTCAGGTTGTTCTGATGCCAGGCCAGGCTTTGCCGCTGCTGGTCGATGGCCGTGCCCAGTTGCGCGAGAAAGCCCTGATAGCCCAGCAACCATTGGCCCGAGACGCCGCCGCTGCCGCGCACGATCCATTGTTCCTGATAGTCGAGACGGAAGGCTTCGAGGTCGGCGAGTTTGCTTTCGGCCAAACGCACTTGCCCCTGAAAGTGCCCCAGGCGCTGGACTGCGGTTTTCTCGGCCTTTTCGGCCATTTCCACCACGGGGGCCAGGCGCCCTGCCCGAGTCTGGGCCATGGCCGGTTAGCCGCCCGCCGCGGGCGCGAAGATCGACGCGAGGTAAGCTTCGCTTTCGCCCAGGCTGATGCTGTCGTTGAGCCCCTGGCGCAGGTATTTGACCAGCTGCGGCTGCAAGGAAATCGCCAGGTCGGTCTCGCGGTCGCCGCCAGCGACGTAGGCGCCGACGCTGATCAGGTCGCGACTCTGCTGATAGCGCGACCACAATTGCTTGAAATACTGCGCTCGCATCATGTGCTCCGGCGACACCACCGCCGGCATCACCCGGCTGATGGATGCCTCGATATCAATGGCCGGGTAATGCCCTTCCTCGGCCAGTCGCCGGGACAGCACGATGTGCCCGTCGAGCACGCCCCGCGCCGAGTCGGCAATCGGGTCCTGCTGGTCATCGCCTTCGGACAGCACGGTGTAGAACGCGGTGATCGAACCACCACCCTTCTCGGCATTACCGGCCCGCTCCACCAGTTTCGGCAGCTTGGCGAATACCGACGGCGGATAACCTTTGGTCGCCGGCGGCTCGCCGATGGCCAAGGCGATTTCCCGCTGGGCCTGGGCGAAACGGGTCAGCGAATCCATGAGCAACAGGACGTTCTTGCCCTTGTCGCGGAAATATTCGGCGATGCGCGTGCAGTACATGGCGGCGCGCAGTCGCATCAGCGGCGCATCGTCCGCCGGGGACGCCACCACTACCGAACGCTTGAGCCCTTCTTCACCGAGGATGTGCTCGATGAATTCTTTAACTTCACGCCCCCGCTCACCGATCAGCCCGACGACGATAATGTCGGCCTCGGTAAAGCGCGTCATCATCCCCAACAGCACGGATTTACCGACACCGGTACCGGCGAACAGGCCGAGCCGCTGGCCGCGGCCGACCGTCAGCATGCCATTGATGCAACGGATGCCCACGTCCAGCGGTTCGCTGATCGGTTCGCGCTTGAGCGGGTTGATGGTCGGGCCGTCCATTGGCACCCAGTCTTCGGCCTTCATCCCGCCCTTGCCGTCCAGCGCACGACCGGCGCCATCCAGCACCCGCCCGAGCATGCTCATGCCCATGGGCAGGCGACCGGTATCGGCCAAGGGCACCACTCGGGCACCGGGCGCGATGCCGGCGACACTGCCGACTGGCATCAGGAAGACTTTACTGCCGGAGAAGCCCATCACCTCGGCTTCGACCTGCATCGGGTGATAGCTGTCGTCGTTGATGACCATGCAGCGGCTGCCCATGGCGGCGCGCAGGCCTTCGGCTTCAAGGGTCAGGCCGACCATGCGTAGCAGGCGGCCTTCGAGGATCGGTGCGCCCTCCAGTCCCGTGGCCTCGGCATAGCTGCCCAGGCGCTTGGCGAAACTGGTGCGTTCAAGGCGCATCGGGAACATCCTGAGCCGGTGCGACCGCAGGCTTACTTTCGATCGGCAGTTCCAGGCTCAGGTCCGGCGCGGCCGGGTGCAAGGCCTGCTCGTGCAACTGATCGAACAGCTTGTCCATCACCCGCGCGACACGGGTTTCGACCGTGGCGTCGATGCGGCTGTGTTCTGTCTCGACCCGGCAACCGCCAGGCAACAGCGCTTCGTCCTCGACGATGCGCCAGGTTTCTTCATGACGTTCGCGCAGGGCTTTGACCTGTTTGAAGTCCTGCGGATTGATGTACAGCCGCACATTGCCCACGCCCAGCGGCAAGAGCTTGAGCGCCTCGCGCATGACGTGTTCGATCTGCGTCGAGTCGATGGCCAGCTCGCGCTGAATCACCTGTCTGGTGATGTGCTGCACGAGGTCGACCAGGGACTTTTCAATCTCGGTGTCCTGTTCGGCAATGGGCTCGAACAGGTGCGTCATCAGTTGCTCCAACGCCGCAATCTTGGCAGTCAGGGCCACCTCGGCTTCCTGACGGACCTTGAGCGTGGTGCTGTGGAAACCTTCCTTCTCACCCACCGCGAAGCCTTCGTTATAGGCTTCCTGGCGAATGCTTTCGAGCTCTTCGAGGGTCAGTGGCTGGACTTCCTCCAGCGGCACTTCCTCCATTTCCGGCGGTTCGGGTTCAGGCTCAGGTTCCGGCTCGGGCTCCGGCGGGTCGAAACTGGGCAGCGCCCAGGTATCGAAACCACTGACATCCCTGGCCCGGATCAGGTCAGTGGGTGCATCATCATTCTTGACCATGGTGTTAGATCATTTCCTCGCCGCCCTTGCCGCCGAGAACGATTTCCCCGGCTTCGGCCATACGGCGGGCGATGGTGAGGATTTCCTTCTGCGCGGTTTCCACGTCGCTGACGCGCACCGGGCCCTTGGCTTCCAGGTCGTCGCGCAACAGTTCGGCGGCACGCTTGGACATGTTCTTGAAGATCTTCTCCTTGACGCCTTCGTCCGACCCTTTGAGGGCCAGCACCAGCACATCGGAGGACACCTCGCGCAGCAGCGCCTGAATCCCGCGGTCGTCGACATCGGCCAGGTTGTTGAACACGAACATGAGGTCTTCGATCTGACCGGACAGGTCTTCGTCGACTTCGCGGATCGAGTCCATGAGCTGGCCTTCGATCGAGCTATCGAGGAAGTTCATGATGTCCGCCGCGCGTTTGATGCCACCCAGGGTGGTGCGCGAGGCATTCGAGTTGCCGGAGAACTGCTTCTCGAGAATCTGGTTGAGCTCTTTCAGGGCCGCTGGCTGTACGGTGTTCAGCGAAGAGACCCGCAGGATGATGTCGAGCCGCACCTTGTGGTCGAAGTTGCCGAGCACTTCACCGGCCTGGTCCGGATCGAGATACGCCACCACGATCGCCTGGATCTGCGGGTGTTCATAACGGATCACGTCGGCGACGGCGCGCGGCTCCATCCACTTCAGGCTGTCGAGGCCGCTGGTGTTGCCACCGAGCAGGATGCGGTCGATCAGGCCGTTGGCCTTGTCTTCGCCAAGAGCCTGGGTGAGCATCTTGCGCACATAGTCGTCGGAGCCGACGCCCAGGCTGGTCTGGTCGCCGACGATATCGACGAACTCGCTCATCACCTGTTCGACCTGCTCGCGGTGCACATTACCCATCTGGGCCATGGCCACACCCACGCGCTGAACCTCTTTGGGGCCCATGTGACGCAGCACCTGGGCAGCGTCGGTGGACCCCAGGGACAGCAACAGGATTGCGGCTTTGTCGACCTTGGACAGTTTGGCGGCAACGGCTCGGTTATCACTCATCTGCGTTAATCCACTCTTTCACGACCTGGGCCACACGACCCGGGTCTTCTGCCACCAGACTCTTGATTGCGTTCAACTGAGCGTCATAGCCTTCGCTCGGGCTCGGCAACAGGATGCTGGTCGGGCCACCGAGGCTGACACGGTCGTTGGCCAGTTCGCCATCCAGACCGCCCATGCCACCCAACTCGACGTCGCTGCCGATACCGGCCAACTGCTTGCCCTTGCCACCACCGGTAATATTGTTGAGCACCGGACGCAGCA
Source organism: Pseudomonas sp. GW823-FHT02E01 (assembly GCF_058797535.1). NCBI lineage: Bacteria > Pseudomonadati > Pseudomonadota > Gammaproteobacteria > Pseudomonadales > Pseudomonadaceae > Pseudomonas > Pseudomonas sp. GW823-FHT02E01. The sequence goes on from NZ_JBXAJS010000011.1 coordinate 133,101, forward strand.
CACCGAATACCAGCACCAGAATGAACAGCACACCCAGCACTTGCTTGACGATGTCCCAGAACCACGGCTGGGAGTAGAACGGAATTTCGGCAATCGCTTCACCGCGCTCGGCGGAGAACGGCATGTTGATCACGCTGACGCTATCACCACGGCTGGCATCGAAGCCGACCGCGTCCTGAACCAGGCGAGTGAAGCGCGCCAATTCATCGGCGCTCCATGGCGCACGGGTGGTTTCGCCGCTGGCCGGATTGATCTTGACCTGATCATCGACCACCACCGACACCGACAGGCGATTCAACCGGCCCTGCTGCTGCTTGGTGTGGCTGATGGATCGGTCGAGTTCGAAGTTCTTGGTCGATTGTTGACGCTTGTCCGCCGGGTACGGAGCGAGCATCGGCTGACCGGTGGCCGGGTCCATGATTTGCTGGCCATTGGCATCAACCAGCGGTTGGCCCGGCTGCACCATGCCGGCTGCCCCCGGAGTGCCGCCGGTGGTTTGCGGCGCGGAGGCCGGCGCTGGAGGCTGGTTGCTCAAGGCACCCGGCACGCCTTGCGGGCCATTGCTGGCGGTACGTTGTTCGTTGACCGACTGCTCGCTGCGCAACGCCGGTTGATCCGGGTTGAATTGCTCGGAAGTCGATTCGACCGCACTGAAATCCACGTCGGCCGAGACTTCGGCCTTGTAACGGTCGTTGCCCAGCACCGGCTGCAGGATGTTGTGCACGCGCTGAGTGAGCATGCTTTCCATGCGACGGCTGTAGTCGAACTGCTTGCCAGCCATGGTCAGTTCGGAGTTTTCCGCCTGATCGGAGAGCAGGTTGCCCTTCTGGTCGACCACGGTGATCTGCGATTTGCTGAGTTCGGGAACGCTGGTCGCTACCAGATTGATGATGGCAACGACCTGGCCTGGCTCGAGGGAGCGACCGGAATAGAGTTCAACCAGAACAGAAGCGCTTGGCTTGCGTTCGTCGCGCACGAACACCGAACTTTTCGGGATCGCCAGGTGTACGCGGGCGCCCTTGACGTTGTTCAGGCTGGAAATGGTGCGGGCCAGTTCGCCTTCGAGGCCGCGACGGTAGCGGGTCGCTTCCATGAACTGGCTGGTGCCAAGCCCCTGCTCCTTGTCGAGGATTTCAAAACCGATGTTACCGTCGCTGGGAGTGACACCAGCGGCCGCGAGCTTGAGCCGCGCTCGGGACAGGTCATCGGCCTTGACCAGCAAGGCACCGGAATTGGGTTCGACGGTGTACGGGATATCGGCGGAGGCCAGTGTATCCATGACCTGCTTGGCGTCCATGCCGGCAAGGCTGCCGTACAGAGGCCGGTAGTCCGGTTGCTGGGACCACAACACCACGGCAAAACCAATCGCCACGCTCGCCGCCAGGCCGACCAACAGGCCCACCTGACGCAACATGGTCATCTCGGAGAGGTTTTCCAGGAAGGACAACCCGAACAGCGGCGGTTTGCCGTCTATTGGAGTGGCCTTGGCCGGAACGTTATCGGCGACTGCTTCTGCCATGACTCAATCTCGTCCTTTAAACCGGCATCTGCATGATGTCTTGGTAGGCCTGAACCAGTTTGTTGCGTACCTGGGTCAATGCCTGGAAGGACACGCTGGCTTTCTGCGATGAGATCATCACGTCTGTAAGATCGACGCCGCTTTTGCCGATTTCGAACGCACTGGCCAACTGCGTGGAAGCCTGTTGGGTGTCGTTCACTTTATTGACGGCCTGACCGAGCATGTCGGAAAAGCTGCTGCCCGACACTTCAGGAACGGCAGTCGATTTCGGCGCAGACATGGCATCCATTTGCATGGCGCGCATATCCAGCATCAACCGATTGAATTCAATACCTTGGCTCATGGTTTCTCTCTTTGACGACCCGCAATTTTTTGACACTCACTCGGCGGGTCATGAGGTGTTAGCAACAAGGGTGCCAGCTCCATGGCCTTGTTTCACAAAAGCCCTTCTCATCGCCGCTAGCCGCTGTAGGAGCGAGCTTGCTCGCGATGAACTAAAGAACGCCGCGTTTATCCTGACGCCCCGCATTATCGTTAACGACCATCGCGAGCAGAGCTCGCTCCTACAGGAACAGGATCAGGTGGCGAACAGATAGGCTTCCACATCCATACCGGCATCGCGCATTTGCGCCAGCTTGTAGCGCAGGGTCCGCGGGCTGATACCCAGGCGCTCGGCCGCCTCTTTGCGACGACCGCGCTCGGCGCGCAGGGTATCGATGATCATCTGGAATTCACGGCGACGCAGATCATCGCCCAGCGCCCCGGCCGACTCGGCCTCGACTTCCACTGGACGCACCGGCGCCTGCGCCAACGCAGGTAATGGAGCGCAAGCCACCGGCCCGGCCAGGCAGAAATCCTGCGGCTGGATCAAGCCACCCTGCTGCAGAATCAACGCTCGCTGAATCGCGTTGTCCAGCTCACGCACGTTACCCGGCCACGGATAAGCGATCAGACACGCCTGGGCCTCGGGGGACAATCTGGCCGGTGAATGCTTCATTTTATTGACGTGCCTGGCCAGCAGACGCTCGGCCAGCGGCAGGATGTCGGCGGTACGCTCGCGCAACGGACGCCAGGCCAGGGGAAACACCGACAGGCGATAGTAAAGATCTTCACGGAAGCGCCCCGCTGCCACTTCACCCGCCAGGTCGCGATTGGTGGTGGCAACCACGCGAATGTCCAGCGTGATCGGCTTGCGCGCCCCAACCCTTTCGACCTCACGTTCTTGCAGTACGCGCAGCAATTTGGCCTGGAGCCCCAGGGGCATTTCGGAAATTTCGTCGAGCAGAATGGTGCCGCCGTCGGCCTGCTCGAACTTGCCGGCTTGCGCGGCAATGGCACCGGTGAAGGAGCCCTTCTCGTGCCCGAACAAGGTCGCTTCGAGCATGTTGTCCGGGATCGCCGCACAGTTGATCGCAATGAATGGCTGATTGGCGCGATGAGAATGCTGATGGATGTAGCGCGCCAGCACTTCCTTGCCCGTGCCCGACTCACCCGAGATCAACACCGTGGAATCGCTGCGTGCGACCCGCGCTGCCAATTCGAGCAACTGCGCGCTCGCCGGCTCGAATGCTATCGGCCCTTCACCCTCAGCCAGGCCGAGGCTGCCCAGGGCATGACGCCCCACCAGATCGAGCAACGCCTTGGGCTCGAAAGGTTTGACCAGATAGTCCACCGCACCTTGGCGCATCGCATCGACCGCACGCTCGACCGCGCCGTGAGCCGTCATCAGCAACACCGGCAATTGCGGCTGCCGCGCTCGCAACAGGCCCAGCAACTGGTGGCCGTCCATACCCGGCATGTTGACGTCGCTGATCACCAGGCTGAAGGCCTCGCCGCCGACGGCAAGCAACGCCTCCTCTGCCGAACCCACCGCCTTGTAATCGTGCCCCGCGAGCAATAGCGTATCGGCCAGCGCCTCGCGCAACGCGCGGTCGTCCTCGACCAGCAGAACCTTGATACCCATCTGTGTCACTCCGCTCCTTGAGCGCTGCTGAACAACGGCAGGATAACTTGCGCGCAAGTGCCGCGACCGAGTCGCGAGCGCAACTGCAATTGTCCCTGATGAGCACGCGCCACTGCCTTGACCACGGTCAGGCCAAGACCTGTGCCAGTGGCCTTGGTGGTAAAAAAGGGTTCGCCCAATCGCGCCAGAACGGCGGCATCGATACCGGAGCCACTGTCGCTGACGCACAGGTGCAGGTAATTGCCGCGGGTATAGAGGTGAATCTTGAGGCGCAATGGACCGGCACTGGACTGGATGGCGTTCTCGATCAGATTGAGGATCGCACCGACCAGGGTGTCGCGATTGCACAGCAACTCCCCCGAATGACTGTCGCACTGCCAGCGGATCGGCAGATCCTGTACGTGGGTCAGCGCTGCCGCTTGCAACGATTGCATCAACTGAGCGGGCGTCACGCGATCGGTCAGCGGCAACTCGCCCCGGGCGAAAACCAGCATGTCGCGCACCTGGTGCTCCAGCTCGTGCAGGCGCTCCTTGAGGCGCCCGGCAAAGCGCTGCTGGGTAGCGACCGGCAGCTCTTGCTCGGTCAAATGACTGGCATACAGCAACGCGGCGGACAACGGCGTGCGTATCTGATGAGCCAACGAAGCGACCATGCGCCCCAACGACGACAGCCGCTCATGACGGGCCAGTTGATCCTGCAGGTGACGGGTTTCAGTCAGGTCGTTGAGCAACACCAACTGGCCAGGCTCGGCGTCCAGCGAGCGCGTGGCGATCGACAGGCGCCGACCATCCTTGAGGGAGACTTCATGACCATCGTCTTCGCGCGGCGCAAAACAGCGGGCAATGACGTGGCGCCACAATTCACCTTCTAGCGGCAACCCCAGCAACTCGCACGCCGCCGGATTGGCTTCGCGCACGATGCCCTGGGCGTCAATGACGATGACGCCGCCGGGTAAGAGATCAAGGAGGTTTTGCAGGCGGTTGGCCAGGCGTTCCTTTTCCGCCAGCTCCTGCATGCGCTGGGCACTGACCACTGCCAATTCACCCTTGAGCTCCGTTACCCGGGCTTCAAGCATGCTGTAGGAATCGGTCAACTGACTGGACATCTGGTTGAACAGCGCAAATGCCTGCTCAAGGCCAAGCCGGCTCGCCAGCTCTACGGACGACGGTTGCCCCGAAGCATCAAGGACAGGAGACATCTGGGCGGCTTGGGGCATCGTGCTCTCTCGCTTGGCTGACCGTCAGTGAAACGGAACGTTGCGAGGGACGTAGCAATACCCGTGCCTAAAAAAAACTTCTTATAAATGAACGAGTTGAAAAACAGGCGTCAATCATCCGCCTGCTCGTCTCCATCACGACGGCTCATGCCGTACTTGCGCATCTTTTCCACCAGCGTGGTGCGACGAATACGCAGGCGCTCGGCCGCGCGCGCCACAATGCCGTTGGCATCATCCAGCGCCTGCTGGATCAGCCCCTGCTCCAGACCACCGAGGTAGTCCTTCAGGTCCAGACCTTCCGGAGGCAACATGGCATTGGCGGTAAAGTCCTGGGTATGGCCGTTGATAGCCACGCGCTCTTCCAGATCGCTGCGCAGGCTGTCGACCATTTGCTCGTCTTCATCGTCGACGTAGCGGAATTTCTTCGGCAACTCGACCACGCCGATCACGCCGTATGGGTGCATGATCGCCATGCGCTCCACCAGGTTGGCCAATTCGCGGACGTTGCCCGGCCAGCCATGACGACACAGCGACATGATGGCCGCCGAGTTGAAACGGATCGAACCGCGCTTCTCGTGCTCCATGCGCGAGATCAGCTCGTTCATCAGCAGGGGAATGTCTTCGACGCGCTCACGCAGCGGCGCCATCTCGATCGGGAACACATTCAGGCGGTAGTACAAATCTTCGCGGAAGGTGCCGATCTCGATCATGCTTTCGAGATTCTTGTGGGTCGCCGCAATGATGCGCACGTCGACGCTCTGGGTCTTGTTGCTGCCCACGCGCTCGAAGGTGCGCTCCTGCAACACGCGCAGCAACTTGACCTGCATCGGCAGCGGCATGTCGCCGATTTCATCGAGGAACAGGGTGCCGCCGTTGGCCAGCTCGAATCGGCCGGCGCGGCTGGTGATCGCCCCGGTGAAGGCGCCCTTCTCATGGCCGAACAATTCGCTTTCCAGCAACTCGGCCGGAATCGCCCCGCAGTTGACCGGCACGAACGGCGCTTCGCGGCGCTTGGAATGGTAATGCAGGTTGCGCGCAACCACTTCCTTGCCGGTGCCGGACTCACCGAGGATCAGCACGCTGGCATCGGTGTCGGCGACCTGCTGCATCATCTGGCGGACGTGTTGAATCGCCCGGCTGGTGCCGACCAGACTGCGGAAAAGATTGGGTTCGCGATGACGTCCGCGCTCGCGGGCCTGGTCGTACATCTCGCGATAGACCTGAGCACGGTGCAGCGAATCGAGCAATTTGCTGTAGCTGGGCGGCATTTCGAGGGTCGAAAGCACTCGCCGACGCTGGTCTTCCGGCAAGTCAATGGAAGAATTATCGCCCATTAACAAAACCGGAAGGAACTCATCCCATGTCGAGAGTGTCTTAAGCAAGCCCAGAAGTGCACCAGGAGCATTGACCGTCCCGATGAGGACACAGATCACTTCACGACTTGACGACAAAGAGCCGACAGCCTGCTGCCAGTCATGGCTACCGCAGGGTAAATTTTCTTCGCCGAGAAAATTCAAAATCACCGCCAGGTCGCGGCGGCGGACGCTATCGTCATCAATCAGCAGAATTTTGGTTTCACGCCACATGCAATAGCAACTTCCCTAGTCAACTCAATGCCCAAAATGCTGGGGCAAGCTAAACGCTTGCAGGCCTTGTATGCCTGAAGACGACTGAAATCTGGAACCAGCCACTAGTTAAGTCAAAAATCCGTGCACAGTCAAATTTATGGCGCACTTGTTTGGATTAACCGGGTTTTATTATCCAAACAGATGGTAAACCTTTGCCGCGTTCCGCGCTTGCTGGATCTGAGACATTTCATCGACTATCGCCTGCCTTTCACCCATCGCGACCTCAAGCAGCTGCTTGTAGACATACAGCAGCTCCTCAAGATTGCTGCGCAAAACCTCTTCATCCAGCGAAGCCTCGCTCATGACATCTTCCATGCAGGAACGGCAATCCAGGTCCAATTGACCGATGGCCTCCCAGTCACGCTCGGCCAAAGCACCGACCAGCGCTTCACGAGTTTGCTCTATCCGCTGCAATACAAGACTCATGGCGATCTCCCTTAGAACTGCGGACCTGGCTCAGCAATGCCGTCCCAGCCTTCTTTCACCGTGCGCAACAAGCTCGCGACCTCATCGAGAATCTCCGGATCGCTGCTGATGTTCGCCTCGGCCAGGCGCTTCATCATGTAGAGGTAAAGGCTGTCGAGTTCACCCACGGCATCGGCGCAGTTTTCAAGATCCAGGCCTTCACGCAAACCACCGATGATGCCGATCGCCTTGCTGATCGACACACACTTGCCGGGAATGTCCTTGCGCTCCAGGGCGCCTTTGGCCTGGGCAATACGGTCCAGGCCACCCCCCATGAGCATCTGCACCAAACGATGCGGACTTGCTTCGGACGTCTGGGCGTGCGCACCCACTTTCTGATACTGCCGAAGGGCTAACATTGGATTCATGTTCTACCTCATTACCACAAAGACTCGTATGACCAGTGTATCGTCCGCGAGCCAGAGAACTTTAGATCAAAAGACAAAAACCCGGCACACGCGAAAATGCGTAGCCGGGTTTTTATCGTCAGTTCACGACTAGCTGTTGGACTTCTGGGCGTTCAAGGAAGTGAAGAACGAGGTGATGTTACTCGCCGTCGCTTTCATCTGCCCGACCAAAAGGTCCATTGCGTTGTACTTGGCGGTCAACGTCTTGGTCATGTTGGCGACACGCAAGTCCAGCGCAGTCTGCTGATTTGAAAGGTTCTTGCTCACGGTCTGCAGGCTGGTATTGCGCTGGTCAAGCAACCCGCCCGTCTGCACATAAGGCTTGATTACAGTGCCCATGCGCGCCAGCAGGCCGTTGGTAGCATTGCTACCGTTGAACAACTGCTGCACCTGGCCGCTCATGCCGTTGATGGCCATCGTCTTGTTGAACGCCGTTGTATCGAACGCCAGGTTGCCAGTTTTCTCATTCGTCAGCACGCCAATCTGCGACAGCACGGCCAATGGACCGCCCGCCCCGGGAGCGGTCAGCACGCTGCGAATATCGGAGATCAGTGTGCGCGACATCGAATCACCGGTAAACGCCGCCTGAACAGTCAGGTTGCCATCGGCATCCGCTGTCGCCTTGGACAGGGAGTTGATGGTGTTCATCAGGGTGTTGTAGGAATCAACGAACGACTGGATCGACGTCTGCAAACCGGTGGTGTTGTTCGCAACGGTGACGGTCGCCGCAGCCGGCGGCGTACCCGGGCTCACAGATGTCAGGTTCAGGGTCAGGCCACTGACCGCGCCGGTAACCGTATTGCTCTTGCTGGTCACTGCCAGTCCATCGATGGTCAGCGATGCATCCACCGCAACCCCGTTGACAGCTCCTGAACTGGAGGCCGAAGGGTTGGTGCCCATCGGTTGGGTGCCGTCGATTTCAAGGCCGGCGATACCGCTGACCGTCAGGTCGGAACCCGCGCCGGTCTTGGTGGAGCTGATCACCAGACGCGATGCACCCGTGCTGTCGGTCACGATGTTGGCAGAAATACCATTACTCGCCTGTGCAGAGTTGATGGCGTCCCGGGTGCTCTGCAAGGTCGCATTGGCTGGAATCGTGACATCGTAATCAGTGCCATTCTGACTGATTTTCAAAGTACCACTCGGAATGGCACTGGCGGCACCGCCGGCAAAAGAAGCACTGGCTACTTTCGAGCTGGTGGCCAGGTTATTCACAACAACGCTGTAAGTACCGGCAACGGCGGTATTGTCGGAAGTTGCACCCAGGATCGACGGGGTACCCGAAGTTGCGGTATAGCCCGCAAACGCAGGATTGGTCTTGCTACCGAGATTGGTCAGCGCCGTCTGAAAGGCCGTCAGTGCGCTTTTCAAGGAACCGACACCGGAGATCTTCAGCGTGTTGGTTTTGGTCTGGGTATCGATCTGCGTCTGTTTCGCCGATTTGTCGGCGTTGACCAGCGCAGTAACGATCGCACCGATATCCAGGCCAGAGCCCAGGCCCGTACCCGGTAAAATTGGACTTGCCATTTTTCGTCTCCCTTCAGGTTGCTGCCACTCTTTTGACCTTTATCAGCGCCCAAAGAACGTACAAACACTATTCATGCCAGCTATCAAACTTTGGCATCGAACAATACATGGCTCGCATTGCTCAGGCTTTCCGCCAATTTGAGGGCCTCGGCGGAGGGGATCTGTCGCACGACTTCGCCCGTTTCGCTTGCAATCACCTTGACGACGACCTTTCCGGATTGCTCGTCTATCGAGAACTCCAGATTGCGCTTGATCGACTGTACAAACTTTTCGATCTGCTGCACCGCCTGCTTCAAGTGGGTGTCATCCGTATCCAGCTTCTTTTCCGCCACGGGAGTCTCGCTGGCGACTTTAGGCTTTTCCGGCGCTTTATCCGAAACGGTGCTCGCTGGCTGGGGAGCCGGATAAGACACGCCAAGCTTTACGCTCATCTCCATGCCCATCACCTCTTAACGTAAAAAGCGAGAGAGCGTGACAAGCACACTCCCCCGCCCAAACTCTTGCCGAAATTACTGAAGCAGCTTCAGTACAGCGGAAGGCAGTTGGTTGGCTTGAGCCAGAACCGAGGTAGAAGCCTGTTGCAGGGTTTGCTGCTTGGTCAGGTTCGCGGTTTCTGCGGCGAAGTCGGTGTCTTGTACACGGCCTTGTGCAGCAGTGGTGTTTTCCACGATGTTCTGCAGGTTGGAGATGGTGCTGGTCAGACGGTTCTGCGAAGCACCCAGGTTTGCGCGGGTGGCGTTGATCGATGCCAGAGCAGCGTCGATCGCGGTGATCGCGTTGTCGATGTTGGCAGACAGGGTAGCGGAAGTTGCACCAGTCAGAACAACAGTACCGCTGCCTACGGACAGGGATACGGCGTCGAACTTGGAGCTCAGTACCAGGTCGATTCGGTTAGCCGAGCCAGTGTTGGCGCCAACTTGCAGTTGCATGGTACCAGCGGTACCGTCCAGCAGGTTTTTGCCGTTCAGATTGGTGGAAGCAGAGATACGAGTGATCTCGTCAGACATCTGAGCGAATTCGGAGTTGGTAGCGGTCTGGTCAGCAGTGCTGTTGGTACCGTTACGTGCTTTAACAGCCAGTTCACGCATACGCTGCAGAATGTCGGTCGAAGCTTGCAGCGCGCCTTCAGCGGTCTGGGCAACGGAGATACCGTCGTTGGCGTTCTGCACTGCCTGATTGCCACCACGAATCTGTGCAGCCATGCGAGTTGCGATCTGCAGGCCAGCGGCGTCGTCTTTAGCGCTGTTGATTTTCAGGCCGGAAGACAGGCGAGCCATCGAAGTCGACAGAGCGTCGGTAGCACGGTTCAGGTTTTTCTGAACGTTCAGCGACGTGGTGTTGGTGTTTACTGTTAAAGCCATGACGAATTCCTCGTTGGTTGGGTACTGCGGCTTCCGGCCCTGGCAACCGCCGGGTATGGCCTAGAGAACCTTCGTATTAGTTATCGTCGGGTTGGCAGGTTGCTTGAGGGCTTTTTTTAAAAAAAATGCCATCACCCTGCCACCCCCGAGAAAACAAGGGCTTAGCGCCCCTCAACCGCGAAAAAATGACGCCATAAAACTGTCCAGCCCGAAAACGCCCGTGCCAAAGCTGTTGTTGCCCTCAGGCCGTCATGTTTTCGAGCAATTCGATCAACTCATATTCCATGAAATCGGCGAGCCCCAGCCAATCCTGGCGCTCCTGGCAGGCGAGCATTTGCCTGAGCAACGATGCCCACGCCTGTTGCACGTCCTGAGGCGCCTGCAAAAACAGGCGCTGCGCCTCATCGAACAGATCGACCATGTTCAACGCCGCTTCGACATCACGCCCCAAGCGAAACAAACCGGCGCATTGCCGGTATTCCTCGATACCTATCGCCTGATGCTTCATCGCACGAAATCCTGATTGAACTGCGTCCCGGCAATCATTGCCCCCGCCCGACTGCTGTTGAGGAAAAGGACCTGGGGATGCCTGGCAATGTAACGCTCCAGCTCGCACAGATAGCCGCGAAAATTCAACTGCGTCTTGACCTTCTGGCCATGACCATCGTGCACCCAGTATCTGGCCTGACTCACCGGCGGCCCCAGGTCACCATCGTTCCAGCCGGTGTGGGTCCGGTTCATTGGAAAGGCAAAGTCGGCACCGAAAAGCGTGATGCGCTGCCCGCCCATCTTCACCGCCAGATCCACGGCCGGGTGAATCACGCTGCCGCCCACGTTCAGCAGCGCACGGGGATGCTGTTCGCGCAACGTGGCGTAGATCGGGCTTGCGGAGTAACCACCGTAACGCTTGCCTTTCCAGGCTTTGAGCATTTGTGGATCGCTCAATGGCAAGTACACCAGCGCAATATCCTCGGACGCATCACCGGGCAAGTGCAGCACGCTGATGCGCTGGTCGATGCTCACGACCAGGTCAGGCTTGATTCCGTGCTCGCGAAGGGGCTTGTAGGCCGTGTCCACACAGATGAACAGAGGTCGCGGGGATTGGTTGCGCACCGCTGCCAAGCGCTCGAAATTCCCTTCCAGGCTCGGCCCGGTGGCAATCACATAAACCTCGCGCCCGGGACAAGTGCCAAAGAGCCGAGCCACATCGTCATCGGCAAGCAGTAGTCCAAGGGTGTCCTGCAAGCGCTGCAGAATGACCGGCGACTGCGGGTCGAAATCACGATTGTTGAAACTCAAGTGCACTTCGCTGACCAGCCGATCACGAATCTTCGCACTGTGGTCATCGGCCAGCAGCATTTCGGCGGGCAAGGCAAAAAACGGCGTGAAGATGTCGGACAGATCGCCGGCGTAGAGCAATTGCACGCGCGGATCGCCCAGCCATTGGCGTTGATCGATCAGCTCCAGCACCAACAGGAAAAGCGCGCCGTTGAGAATGTGGACATAGAGTTTTTCAAGCCCGGCGCGTTCCAGCAAAACCGCAGGCAAATCGCCGAAGCCGGTGCCGTAAACGTGCAGCTGTGGCTTGTCGAGCGGGAGACTGGCGGCCTGCAGGCGGGCCTCGCGCAGACGACCATGACGGCTGGTGAGCTGGATGCCACCCACACACAGCGTCGAGTCCCGCCCCTCGATCAGGTCGACCTCGACGGCCAGGCGGTCTTCCGTTTTCAATCGCGCATACAGCGACGGCCAGCGACGCTGGATAACCTGAGCATTGTCTTCAAAGCATTCGCTCATGCTACCTCGCATTCCTTACAAGCAAAAAAGCGCTCAAGGTTAACCCTTGAGCGCTTTTTTGTACCGGCCTTTTTATTAAAAGACGTTCACTCAAGGACGATAGATAATCGCCGAACCCCATGACAGCCCCACTCCGAAACCGCTGAGCGCAACGCGCTTCCATTCGGAATCGAGAATATGCTTTTCCAGCAGCAATGGAATGCTCGACGACACCGTGTTACCGGTCTCGACCATGTCCTTGATGAACTTCTGCGGGCACTCTTCGAAGCGCCGCGCAACTGCGTCGACAATCGCCGCGCTGCCTTGGTGAATGCAGAACGCATCGATGTCGTCAGCGCTCAATTGCGATTCGCCCAGCAACTCATGCAAATGCGCCGGCACCTTGAGCAGTGCGAAATTGAACACCTGGCGACCGTTCATGAAGAACACGCCGTCGGTGACTTTCAAATGTGGGGCGCCGGAACCATCGGTGCCGAACTTGGCCTTGCCCAGTGCCCAGGTCGGGTTCTCACCCATCCAGGTAGCCGTGGCCGCATCGCCGAACAGCATGGTGGTGTTGCGGTCTTCCGGGTCGACGATCTTCGAATACGGGTCGGCAGTGATCAGCAGGCCGTTCTTCAGGCCAGCGGCCTCCATGAAGCCCTTGATCGCATAAATGCCGTAGACGTAACCGGAACAACCCAGGGAAATATCGAACGCAGCGACGTTGGTCGGCAGGCCGAGTTTGTCCTGCACGATGGCCGCGGTATGCGGCAGGCCTTCTTCGTCACCGTTCTGGGTGACAACGATCAACGCATCTATGGACTCGCGTTTCAAATCGGGGTTGCTGGCAAACAGCGCATTGGCCGCTTCAACGCACAGATCGGAAGTTTCCTGATCAACGCCCTTGCGCGGCAGGAAAGCCGAACCGATCTTGCCCAGGATGAATTCTTCATCCTTCTCGAATTTTGCACCTTGTGCGTAATTGTCCACGCCGGCTACAGGAACGTAGCTCGCAATGCTCTTTATGCCAATCATTACGGCTTCCCAATAATAAACAGCCCAATACCACCACTCGCAGGAATCGAGGGGCGCCGACAAACCTGGATTTGCGTCGCCCCAAGGCGACGGCCGGGAAGCGTAGAGGGCCATCACTGAACCCGATAAAGGGTCAGGCGCCATCTTCCCGGTCAATACAATACAGTGAAGATGCCCGTTATGACTCGCAGGTCACGCTATTTTGCCGAATCAGCCCGGCAACGGGTCATTCGACCAACGACCAATCCAGTGCTGTTCCACGCTTGATGGCCTGACGGGCACGGCGTCCCAGGAGACTTTGCGCGTGTTTGGGCGCCAGCCCGAGACCCGGACGGATGGCTCTCAGATTTGTCCCGTCGAAGGGCTCGCCGGCCGCCATATCCCGGGTTACATACAACGATCTACGGTACACCAGGGATTGGCGCTCAGCCTCGGTGACACCGTAATGCACCTGCCCCATGGCTTGCCAGGCGCGCTCGGTTTCAATCACCAGGCTGGCCAGTTCGGAAGGCTCCAGCGAGAAACTGGCGTCGACGCCACCGGCCGCACGGTCGAGGGTGAAATGCTTTTCCACCACCGTTGCCCCCAATGCCACCGCCGCCACGGACACACCGACCCCCATGGAGTGATCGGACAGCCCCACCTGGCAATCGAACAACTCGCGCAAATGCGCGATCGTGCGCAGGTTGCTGTTCGCGGGTGATGCCGGATAGGTGCTGGTGCATTTGAGCAGCACCAGATCCTTGCACCCGGCCTCGCGGGCGGCGCGCACGGTTTCATCGAGCTCGGCGATGCTGGCCATGCCGGTGGAAATGATCAGCGGCTTGCCCGTCGCGGCCACCCGGCGTATCAGCGGCAGGTCGGTATTTTCGAAACTGGCGATCTTGTAGGCCGGCACGTCGAGGCTCTCGAGGAAGTCCACGGCGCTCTCATCGAATGGCGTGGAGAACGCCAGCAGGCCCAGCTCCCTGGCGCGAGCGAAAATCGGCGCATGCCATTCCCAGGGCGTGTATGCCTTCTCGTACAGCGCGTACAACGAACTACCGGCCCACAGGCTGTTGGGGTCCTTGATGAAAAACTCACCCTCGGCCAGGTCCAGGGTCATGGTGTCGGCGGTGTAAGTCTGCAGTTTCAACGCATGGGCACCGGCCTTGGCCGCGGCCTCGACGATTTGCAGCGCCACGTCCAGGGACTGGTTATGGTTGCCGCTCATCTCGGCAATGATCAATGGCGGCGCATCGGCACCGATCAGGCGCTCGCCAATCTTGAAGCTAGTCATCTGCGTGATCCTTCAATACGCGCGTGAACGCGCAGGCACTCTGGGTAAAACCGGCTTCGCGAAAGACATTCAGCGACGGCTGGTTAGCGGGCAATACCTGGGCGGTGAGCGACTCAAGTTCTGGCCAGCGGGCCTTCACAAAGGCTTCTCCACGGTCCAGCAGCGCCCTGCCCCAGCCCAGGCCGAACCGGCCTTCGAACAGATAAATCGACACTTCGGCGGTAAAACCACGCACGTCATAACGCAGCACACCGACCGGACCGTCATCGGCCTCGGCTATAAGCAGCAGCCGCCAGGGATTGCTCAGGGTCGCCGTCAGCCAGTTTTGATGCGCGGGCCACTCGATCACTCCGGTCTCCAGCGACCAGTGGCGCACGGCCTCGGTGTTGCGCCCGTCGAACAACAGCTGCGCATCACCCAGGGTCGCCGGACGTACCCTCAGCACCGCGCCGGCCAGCGCAGCCGCCACTCGCTGCGCCCCCCGGCCATCGACCAGTTGTCGCGATTGCCGCGCCAGGCTCTGGCGCAGACCCTGATTACCCGCGACAAAGCCGATGGCCAGGCGCAATTGCTCGACACTGACCTGCTCGCGCGCCCCCATGAACACATGGGCGCCCGCGGCCGCCATGACCTCGCCGTTGACCTGCTGGTTGTTCGATACGGCAATGCAAATCGTCGGCAGCCCCATGGCCGCCCGCTCCCAACTGGTGCCGCCACCCGCCCCGACAAACAGGTCGGCCTCGGTCATCAATCGATAAAAGTCACTGACAAAACTGTGCAGGCGCCAATGCGGGCGACTCACCGCCAACGCCTGCATCTGCGCCCAGGCCGGATTATCTGCTCCGGCGACAAAATCGACTTCCAGCTCAGCAAAGTCTGCCAGCGCCAGCATCGCATGATGGGTCTGCATTGCCGCGTCGAAACCGCCGAAATTTACCAGCACACGCCGGGCCTGAGGCTTGATTTCGATGGCCGGGCAACGGAACTCGTCGCGCAGCATGGCAAACCTTGGGCCGAACAAGGTCCGGCAGCCTGGCGCCAGCAGCGACGCATAAGCCTCTGGCGTTCCCGAGAGATTCTGGTTCAGCAGCAAGTCGGCGCTGTAGGTCCGCGTGGCGAGGTCATCAACCACGGCGATCCGTGGCGCAAAGCGCCGGGCGGCCGTCTGCCAGTGATGATCGAGGCCGTAGTGGTCGACAATGATCCAGTCAAACGCCGGCTGGTGCTCCAGCAGCGGCTCGAGCGCGGCGATGTCCGTCTGCCATGGCAGCATGGACTCGATGGCTTGCTGCGGGTCTTCATCGCTGTAGCGCTCGGGCAGCGCGAAGGTTTCGAAACCTTCGGCCCGCAGTGCCTCCAGTCGATGCCCCGGTAACAGGCGACAGGCGAACGCCACATGACTGCCCTGCCTGCGCAACACTCGGGCCAGGCACAGGCAGCGCGCGATGTGGCCGCTGCCGATGGTTGGCGAGGCGTCAGAGCGAATCAGCACTCTCATTGCAGCTCCCCCCCGGCCTTCAGCGCGGCATACAGGTATTCGGCGCGTTTCCAGTCCTGCGGTGTGTCGATGTCCTGCACCAGATGACGCGGCAGGATGACCGGCAGGCTGTACGGCGAATACAACACCTCGCCACGCAGCCAGGCATCGCTGCGGCCCCAGTAGAACTGTCCGGCATCCTGATAGGCGATCGACAAATCCTGGGAGCGGGTATCACGATACTGCGGATACAGCGCCGTTAATGCCCCCTGATCATCAAGGGTCAGGGCTCGCTGGACCGGGAACCCGAAGTCGCACACCGAGAAGGCGAATGACTTGTCGGGATGCTGTTCCAGCAGGCTCAGCCCCTGGACAAGAAATCGCGATTGCAACAAAGGCGCGGTCGCGTAGATACAACAGGCGCGATCAAACTCGCCCCCTTGTTCGCGCAAGGCTTGCAGGGCATGGGCGATCACCGCCGCAGTGCCCGTGAAGTCGTCGGCCAGTGCCGCCGGGCGCATGAAGGGCACCTGGGCGCCGCAGTCCCGCGCCAGCCCGGCAATTTCCTCGTCGTCGGTGCTGACCACCACCCGGGAAAACAACCCGGATTCCAAAGCGACCTGAATCGATCGGGCAATCATCGGCACACCGGCAAACGGCTTGAGATTCTTGCGGGGTATGCGTTTGCTGCCACCGCGGGCCGGAATAATGGCGACGTTGTTCAACGGCATTTTTCCAGGACAAACCAGGTGATGTCATCCACCGGGAATTGCCGATCGCGGTGGTAACCAAAACCGTAATCAACCAGTTGCAGGTCGTCATAGCGATCGAGCATTTCACCGGCGAAATCGCGTTTGAACAACTTGCCGCTGTTGCCGCGATACGGGACCTCGACCGGCGCCGGGTTGTAGTACTCGGCGATCAGTATGTAGCGCTGGCTCAGCTCATACAGTTGCGCGTACGCGACCGGCAGCAACTCCGGCGCCAGGTGAATCAGCACACCTTTGCTCAGGGTCAGGTCGAAGGTGCGTTCCCGTGGGAAGTCGAACAGCGAACCCTGCCAGATGTGTGCGATACCCAACGCCCGGGCCGCGGCACAAGCGCTGGCATTGATTTCCACGCCGAACAACTCGCAGCGCGGCAACAGCTGGTGCAGTGCCTGCAGGTTGTTGCCGGCATTGGTGCCCAGTTCTACCAGGCTGTCGATGTGCCCGACCCGTGTCAGTGCCTTGGCGAACAACGCCAGGTTGGCCGCCACCAGCGGCTGCCCGACATTGCGCTCAACGTACTGGTTGCCGAATTCACCCTGCCAGAAGGTTTCCTGCTCGGTCAGTTCATGCATCACACATTTCCCACCCGCCGCAATGGCTGGATTATTTCGATCAGCTGCCGCATCTGCTCGACCACGTAGTCCTGTTGTTCATCACTGAGCAACGGATATAACGGCAGGCTGATGGCTTCGGCGTAGTAACGTTCTGCCTGCGGAAAATCACCTTCGACGAACCCTAGATCACGATAGTAAGGCTGCAAATGCACGGGAATGTAGTGCAGGTTCACACCGACCCCGGCCTCTCGCAACCCCTCGAACACCTCACGATGAGTGAGACCGATCTGATCGAGTTGCAGCCGCACCACATACAGATGCCATGACGACTCGGCCTCGGGTTGCGCACCAGGCAAGGTCAGCGGCAAATACGCCAGCAAGCGGTCATAACGAGCCGCCAGTTCACGCCGGCGCTCGATGAACTCATCCAGCTTGTTCAACTGCGACAAACCAAGGGCCGCTTGCAGGTCGGTAATGCGGTAATTGAAGCCCAGCTCCACCTGCTCGTAGTACCAGGGGCCGTGGCTGGGTCCGGTCATCTGCTGCGGATCCCGGGTCATGCCGTGGCTGCGCAAGCGTTGCAGACGCTCGGCCAGTTCCGGGCTGTTGGTCATCACCATGCCACCTTCGGCGCTGGTGATGATCTTCACCGGATGAAAACTGAACACGGTCATCGCGGCAAACTCGCCACAACCCACCGGCCGCCCGGCGTAGGACGCACCAGCGGCATGGGCCGCGTCTTCGATCACAGTAACGCCATATCGCCTGGCCAGTGCGGCAATCCTGCGCATGTCGCAGCTCTGCCCGGAGAACGCCACCGCCACCAGCACTTTCGGCAGCAGGCCTTCACGCTCGGCCCGCTCCAGCTTGACGGCCAGCGCAGCGGCATCGAGATTCCAGGTCAGCGGGTCGATGTCGACAAAATCCACCTCGGCACCGCAGTAGCGAGCACAGTTGGCCGAGGCGAGAAAGGTGTTCGGTGTCGTCCACAGCCAATCGCCCGGGCCGAGCCCTGCCGCCAGGCAAGCGATGTGCAGGGCCGCCGTGGCATTGCACACCGCCACGGCAAAACCTGCCTCGCAGCGTTCGGCCATCGCCCGCTCAAAGCGCTCGATGGTCGGCCCCTGGGTCAGCCAGTCAGACTGCAATACACCGACCACGGCATCGATGTCCGCCTGATCAAGGCTTTGCCTAGCGTAAGGAATCATGCTGGCAACCAGACACGCACCAGCGCGTCCCGAATGATCCGACACCCGAACGAACCGGTCCCGCCTGCGATGAAAATCGATTTTCCGTTGAACATGCCTTGAATCCTTATACCTGTTCGCCAGGCCTAGCCGAGCATCTGCGCCCAGTTCACCGAAGCACTTTCGCCCAGGGCAAAGCCTTTGCCGCTCAAGGCCAGATTGGCGTTATAGGCCTGGTCCTGAGCAAAGGCTGGGGCCCACTTGTCACGCAGTGCATCGAGGGCTTGCGGCGCTTGTGGTACTTCGCCCGAATGAATCACCTGTACCAGCGGCGTCCACACGGTGAGGTAACCGGCCTGACCGGCCCGCAGGCACAGGTCGACGTCGCTCAAGCCGTCGGCGAAGGTCACGCTGTCCAGACCGTCCAGCTCGTCGAACAACGCTTTACGCACCATCAGGCATACCATCGACACCGCCGAGTAGTTCTGCTCCAGCGCCAACCGGTGCAGGTAACCTTCGGCGTCGTGTTTTTCACCAACAAAGGCTGAACCCACACCACCGTTCATGCCGAGAATCAGACCGGCCTGAGTGACCTTGCCGTCGCGGTCGATCAACTTGGGACCGACCACGCCGACTTCCGGACGCTGGGCGTGATTGAGCAGCGACTCAAGCCAGTTCGGGTTGACCACTTCACTGTCGGCGGCCAACAGTATCAGGTACTCGCCCTGCGCCTGCTGGCTGGCCGCGTTGTACAACGCCGCATCGCTCATACGCTGATCGGTGCGCAGGACGCTGACTTTCGGATGCTGATAAGTACCGAGCCAGTCATTGACCTCGGCCGACTGATACTGGTTGATCGCAACCAACACTTCGTACTGGATGTAGCGGGTTCGCAGCAAGACCGCTTGCAGGCACTGCTGCAGGGCCGAAAGATTGTCCCCGGCCGGCACGATGATCGACACCAGCGGGCGTTCAGTGTGGCGGTAATCGATCTGCCAGGTGCCAGGTACCGTCGAAGTGATCTTGGCCTTGTAGCCGCGATTGCCCAGGTGGCGCAACAACGCCAGGCGCTCATCGGCGTTTTCTTCCAGTACCGGCGCCCGGGCAATCACCAGCGGCTCATCCAGGTGGGCCAGCCCGTTGAGGCCACCATTCTCGATGATGCGCAGCAGCAGGTCGAACTCAAGGGCCTTGCTGAAATCAGGCTGGTAGCCACCGACTTCAAGGAACACTTCCCGACGGATCAGCCAGTGACGCGCCATCAAGGCCGGCAGGCTTTGCAGCAGATCAAGATTGAAGCCAGGACGGAATACGTCCACCAGTGCGCCTTCGCTGGTGCGCTGGATTTCGTCGGTGGCGACGGCGCGGCAATCCGCGGCAGACAACAGTTCCAGGCTGGCGCGCAACAGCCCGCCGGCAGTGAACTCGTCGCCGGCTTCGGCCAGCATCAACCAGTCGCAAGGCGACTGACGAGCACCCTGGTTCAGCTTGTCGACGTAGTTGCTTTGGGTAACCCGGACAAAGTGCAGAGTGTTCTGCGCCGTGGTCGCGGCCGGTGCTTCACCGGTGGTGAAGACCACAATCCTGAACGCCTTGCTGTGACCTTCGAGCAGGCTGTCGAGAGAGACTTGCAGCTTGTCGATATCGTTATCCAGGTCGAGCAGGAAAATCCCGAACTGAGGACCTCCGTCGTTGGCCGCAAGGTGTCGGGCGATCGACTCAGCCTCTTGTTCATCAGGCTGGCGGGGGGAGAGCCATTTGAGCAGTCGACCGGAGAGCATCTTGTCGAACGTCGCACGATTACCCTCAACCGACACCGCCTCCAGACGTGCAGCCCAATCGCCCAGGGTCTGCGCTTCTTCGTCCTCACCCAACAGTTCCAGCTGGGCCACCAGACGCTTGACCACCGCGCGGTTGAAGATGTTGCTGTCGTGGGCTTGCCACAAACGGTCGACCACACTTTCCGGCGTGTCATTGTTGCGCGCCAGCATCAGGCTCTGCTGACGGGTCCAGATACCCTCCAGGCCTGCCAACTGAACGCGACCGGCCGGCATGGCGTGCAACAGGAACTCGAACTGGGTCAACTGATCGAAAAACGCCTGGTTGTAGAACGGCATTTCGACGTATTGCTTGGGGCCGAAACGGCGCACAGGGCCTTTCTCGACGCTCGTCCAGGCGGACTCGATAATCAGCTCGGTGGTCAGTGCGCGACCGGTGCGCAAGCTATCGGCCAAGGCCTCAAAGCTTTGCAGCGCGAACTGCCGGCCTTGCTCCGGGTCCTCGCTTTGAACTTGAGTCGGCAAGCCGAAGAGGAAAGCGGCAAAGGCTTCACGCTCGGCGACCGTCCTGGCATCCGTATGAGCCAGCGTGTGGAAGATTTCAGTGTTGTGATCCGAGTACCCGTAGTTCATTTCACGCACGACATACGGGATCGGCAGAATCCGCGCCTTGCCCCGCGCCAGCATGTAATAGGTGTGACCGATTTCCTGCCATTGGAAGGACGTATCCTGAGGCATCACCTGATACCAGTCACGTACCAGGTCGGTGCGCTGTACGGCATAGAAAGGTGGCAGGTACTGGTGCATGTAATCGAGCACACGCTCCTCGGCGTGCTCGGACGAATAGTCTTCGCAGACCTTCTTGTCCCGCCGGAAGTAGCTGACGCTGTTGGGTTGCGACAGGTACATCATGCTGTAGCCGTGGCACAGGCCGTAATCGGGATTGGCCTGCATGAATGCCACGGCTGCGCGCAGGGCGTCGTGCACATGGAAGTCATCGTCGGCGGCGAACACCATGAACGGCGTGGTCACTTGTTCCACGCCAAAGGCCAGCTTGGCACGGACTCCCCAGTAGCCAAACTGCGGAACATGCTGGTAATCCACATTTTCAAACTGCCCGGCCAGGCTTGGCTGACCTTCAGTCGAAGAATCCAGCACCAGAATCCTGCAAGGCAAGCCGCTGTAGAAACGTGCGGCCCGGCGCAAAAATGCCGGCCGCTCGTGAGACATCAGCACCACGGTCAACTGTTCGTTGAGTGCCAACCCGTGTTCAGAATTGTTCTTGCCTTGCATACATTTCCCCACAACGGCGAATCGCCGAAAAAACCCAACGATGTCTTGTCGATTACCGCACGCGACGCAGATAGCCATCCGGCGCGACGGTGATCAGCAGCTTGCTGTGAATGGCCTGATCGATTTCAAAACCGCCGTTTTCTTCCAGGTAAGCCCATACCGCGGTCTTCGGGTTGTCGCCCTTGCCCCACGGACGGTCCGGGAACGCGTCTTCGGGCATGTCTTCAACCACGGTATCCATCACCACGCAGTAGCTGCCCACCGAGGTCATCGGCGCATAGGCCCGCAGCTCTTCCAGGACGTGCTCGTGGGTATGGTTGGAGTCCAGCACCACCAGCACTTTCTTGCCTTCGACGCGCTGACGGACCTGCTCGACGATTGCCGGATCAATGCTCGAACCCTGGATCATCTGGATCCGCTTGCTCATCGGGTGCGCTTCGATCGCCTCACGGTTGTGCTGGCGGATATCGATGTCGACGCCCAGCACTTCGCCATGGCCGATCAGTTCGAGCATCGAGGCGTAAAACACCAGCGAGCCGCCGTGGGCAATACCGGTCTCGACAATGATGTCCGGCCGCAGCGCCCAGATGATCTCCTGCATGGCGACCATGTCCTGGGGAAACTGAATGATCGGGCGGCCCATCCAGCTGAAGTTGTAGGTGTATTTATGCTTGGCGGTCGTGCCAACCCAGTCCAGCGACGTGGCTTGCAACGCTTTGTCCTGTTGCAGGCCTTCGATGTTCTCTTTTACTTCTTCACGAAACTGCTCATGAGGATTCATTACAGACTCTCCGGAAATTGGTGCGGTGGTTAGTTGAAAACCCGACCGTTTTGAAAGGAAGCTGGATTGGTCTTGATGGTCCTGGCGGGACTGCCCACCACAACCGCATAGTCTGGAACGTCTTTGGTCACCACGGCGCCTGCACCGATGGTGACCCAACGACCGATGCGCAATCGCGGCAGGATCGTGGCGTTGGTGCCGATGAAGGTGCCGTCGCCGATCTCGACGCAACCGGCAATGCAGACACCCGGCGCCATGAATACCGAATGGCCGATCTGTCCCTCATGCCCGACGACGCTGCCGGCGCTGATGCTGGTGTTATCACCGAGGCTGACTTGCGCCTGCATGATCACGCCCTCTTGCAGATAGGTGCCGACGCCCATGGTGATCATCGTCAGATCGATGCCCGGGTGGATGAAGTTGCCCAGGGTGCCGCCGGCCTCGACGATTTCGCAGGTGGTCCGGTAACGCAGCGCCGTGGTGCCAGTGATCAGATTGACAAAGCGTGTATCGGGGCCTCTCAGCTCGGCCACCTTGTCGGTACCACCCACCACCGGCACGCCATAAAACAGCGTGCCTTGCTTCGCCGGATCGTTATCGAGAAAGGCGAACTGCACGTCCGGCTGGCTGCGTTGCAGGGTGAGGATCATCCGTACCGCTTCAGGATTGGCCGCCCCCAGCAGGTAAACCTTCATAGCCGCGTCCTTTTGAGTACCAGCGCGCGCAGCACCTCGATGACCCGTTGCTGATCGTCATCGGTCATGTCGTGATAACTCGGCAGATTGATCGCGCGCTCCGGCAGCGCATGCGCCACGGGCGAGTCAGCCGTCAGTTCGCTGAACATCGGCAAGGACGACAGCGGCCAGAAGAACACCCGCGCATCGATATCGGCGGCCTGGAAGGCTGCAATCAACATGTCCCGCGTGATCCCCAGCTCGCGGTCAAAGACGACGGTGGGCATCCAGTAACCGTTGCGTGCGTGTTCGGGCTCAGGGTTCATGGACAGGCCCGGCAGCAGGGCCAGCGCCTGGGCATAGTTGGCGAAGATCGCGCGCTTGCGTTCGATCAGCTCGTCGATCCGTTCAACCTGGGCGCAACCGACGGCCGCTTGCAGGTTGCTCATTTTGTATTTGAAGCCCAGGAAATCCGGCCAGAACTGTTTGCTGCTGCCCGCTACCCGGCCATGGTTGGACAGGGTCAATACCCGGTCATACAGGGCCTTGTCCGACGTCACGAAGATCCCGCCTTCGCCGGTGGTCATGGTCTTGGTGCCGTGAAAGGAAAACGCACCGAACGCGCCCAGTGAACCCGCCGCCTGACCGCGCCACTGCGAGCCGATCGCCTCGGCGGCGTCTTCGATGACCGGCAGGCCAAACTCACGACCGATGGCCAGCAGCGCATCCATGTCGCAGAGATTGCCGTAGAGGTGCACCGCCAGAATCGCCTTGGTCCGTGGGGTAATTGCCCGGCGAACCTGCTGCGGGTCAAGGCACCAACTGTCGGCCAGCACGTCGACGAACACCGGTGTCGCACCCAGATAGGTGATGGGCGCAGCCGAGGCGATCCAGTTGGTATCGGCGAGGATCACCTCATCGCCGGCACCGATGCCCAGCGCCGCCATGCCCATGTGCAGCGCGCCGGTGCAACTGGACGTTGCAATCGCGTAGGTCGCACCCACGTGCTCGGCAAAAGACTTTTCGAAGCGAGTCAGGTACTCGTAGCAGCGCTCTCCCCAACCATGGCGGACGGCATCGAGAACGTAGTCAGCTTCCAGCTCACCGACACTGGGTTTGGTGTAATGAATTCGGCTCATCGAATGATCAACTCGGGAATGGCAATGACAAAACGACCGTCCCATGCACGAATGCCGGCAAAGGCCTGGGTGATCTCATCCAGCAGGTTCCACGGCAGCACCAGCACGTAGTCCGGTTTTTCGATGTCGATCTGTGCCGGCGACACGATCGGAATGCGGCTCCCGGGCAGGTACTTGCCTTGCTTGTGCGGGTTGGCATCGGCCACCCAGGCCAGCAGGTCCGGCTTGACCCCGGCGTAATTGAGCAGGGTGTTGCCCTTGGCGGCGGCGCCGTAGCCGACCACGCGCTTGCCATCGGCCTTGGCCTGCAACAGGAAGCGCAGCAGGTCATGCTTGATGCGCTCGGCGGCGGGCGCCAGGGTCGCGTAGTACTCAGGGGTTTTCACCCCGGCGGCGAGTTCAGCCTGCAGCTGTTGCCGAACCGTCGGTTGCACTTCACGACGCTCGCCGTCCAGCCGCTGGACGAAGACCCGCAGCGAGCCGCCATGGGTGGGGAGCTGACTGACGTCGAACACTTGCAGGCCATTGCGCTCGCACAAGGTCTGCACAGCGGTCAGCGACAGGTAGGAATAATGCTCATGGTACAGCGTGTCGAACTGCTGGCCGGCCATCAGGGTCAGCAACTGCGGGAATTCGAAAGTCGCCACACCCGCCGGCTTGAGCAAGGTCGCAAAGCCGCCGAGGAAATCGTTGATATCCGGGACGTGGGCCAACACGTTGTTGGCGGCCATCAGGTCGGCGCCCCAGCCTTCGTTTTTCAATTGCGCGGCGGTGTCGCGACCGAAAAACAGCTCACGAATCTCCAAGCCTTTTTCCCGCGCCGCTTGCGCGGTGCTGCGGGTCGGCTCGACGCCCAGGCAAGGGATGCCGCGCCCGGCCACGTACTGCAACAGGTAACCGTCGTTGGCCGCGACTTCCACCACACGGCTGTCGGCGCTCAGGCCGAAGCGTTCGACCATCTCGGCCACATAACGCTCGGCATGGGCCAACCAGGTGCTGGAGAACGAACTGAAATAGGCGTACTCGGCATCGAACAGGCTGTCGGCGCTGGTGTAATCCTCGGTTTGCACCAGCCAGCACTGCTGGCACACGGCAACCTTCAACGGCACCCATTGTTCGGCCTGCTCCAGCTGGTCGGCACGCACGTAAGCGTTGGACGGCGGCGAGGTGCCCAGGTCAATCAGCGGCAGGGCCAGCGCAGCGGCGCAACCACGGCAGTTCATAGACGCACTCCGGCAAAGTGTTCATCGAGCGCCGGATGGCTCGCATCGCGCACCGACAGATTATTGACAGGCAACGGCCAGGCAATCGCCAGCCGTGGATCGAGCACCGACAACCCGCCTTCATGTTCCGGCGTGTAGTCGTTGCTGTGCAGGTAAAGCAGCTCGGCATCGGCACACAGGGTCTGGAAGCCATGGGCGAACCCGGCAGGAATCAACAGGCTGCGGCCATCGCCGGCACGCAGGTGTTCGGCGTGCCAGTGCAGGAAAGTCTCGGAGTCGGGACGCAGATCCACCGCGACATCCCAGACTTCACCGCGCAGGCAGGTGATCAATTTGGCTTCCGGTGCACGGGCACTCTGGTAATGCAGGCCACGCACGCTGCCGCGTTCGCGGGTGCAGGAGTGATTGATCTGGCGAATATGAAACGCCTGGCCAAACGCACCGAGGCTGCCTTCGCAAAACAACCGGGAAAAGTGCCCGCGCTCGTCCTCGAAACGTTTGTGCTGCACGCTGAACAATCCGTTCAGCGGCAACGTCTTCAGCAGAAATTCACTCACAGCGTGCCTCGGTACAGGTTCAATTGCGCCAGGCTGACGGCGCGCATGTCATCGCCGTTCTGCCACGCCAAATGCCAATCCAGGGTCTGGGTCAGGCACTGCTGCAACGACCAGCGCGGTTGCCAGCCCAGCAATTGACGGGCGCGGCTGCTGTCCAGGCGCAACAGGCCGGCCTCATGCATATCGCTCGGTTCGATGCGTAGCCCGCGTGCTTGCGGCCAGCGGCTGGCGAGCAGTTCGACCACTTCACCGACGCTGCGCATGTCCGCTTCACCGGGGCCGAAATTCCACGCCCCGGCGAATTGCGGGCCCTGCTCAAACAGGCCGACCGCCAGTTGCAGATAGCCGGCCAGCGGTTCCAGCGCGTGCTGCCATGGGCGCACCGCCTGGGGATAGCGCAAGGTCACGGGCTCATCCGCCGACCACGCCCGCAGCACGTCGGGAATCAGCCGCTCCGGGGCGAAATCGCCACCGCCGAGCACATTGCCGGCGCGGGCCGTGGCCAACGCCAGACCATGCTCGCCATGCTTTTGCGGCGCAAAGAACGAGGCGGCATAGGATTGCGCCAGCAATTCGCAGCACGCCTTGCTGCTGCTGTAGGGATCATGACCGCCCAACGCTTCGTTTTCGCGGTACGGCCACAGCCATTCCTGATTGGCGTAGACCTTGTCGGTGGTCACCAGCACGCAGGCGCGCACGCCGCCCACCTGACGGATCGCCTCGAGCAGGTTGAGCGTGCCCATGACGTTACTGGAGTACGTGCCCAACGGGTCGCGATAACCTTCGCGCACCAGCGGCTGGGCCGCCAGGTGCAGAACGATCTGCGGCTGGGTTTCGGCGATCAGTTCCAGCAAGGCCCCCAGATCACGCAGGTCACCGCGCTGATCATTGATGCCTTCGTGAACCCGGGCCAGTTCGAACAGGCTCGGCTCGGTGGACGGGTCGAGGGAAAACCCGCTGACCTCGGCACCCAGGCTTTGCAGCCACAACGTCAGCCAACTGCCCTTGAACCCGGTGTGGCCGGTGACCAGCACGCGCTTGCCGCGCCAGAATTGCGGGCTCAATCCCATTGCTTCCATGGGGCCTCCCCGCTCTGCCACAGCGCTTCGAGGTGATTCTTGTCGCGCAGGGTATCCATCGGTTGCCAGAAACCGTCGTGCTGGAACGCCATGAGTTCGCCGCGCTCGGCCAGGCCGTCCAGCGGGCCGGACTCCCACGAGGTTTCATCGCCGTCAATCAACGGCAGCACTTTGGGCGACAGGACAAAGAACCCGCCATTGATCCAGCCACCGTCGCCGCGAGGTTTTTCAGTGAAGCCCAAGACCTTGTCGCCATCGCGATTGAGGGCGCCGTAGCGACCTGGTGGTTGTACCGCGGTGACGGTCGCCAGCTTTCCGTGCTTGAGATGGAAATCCACCAACGCACCGATATTGAGGTCCGACACGCCGTCGCCATAGGTAAAACAGAAGGCCTTTTCGTCTTCGAGGTAGCGTCGGGCGCGGCGCAAACGGCCACCGGTCATGGTCTCTTCGCCGGTGTCGATCAGCGTGACGCGCCATGGCTCGCTGTAGTTCTGGTGAACATCCATGCGGTTGTTGCGCATGTCGAACGTGACGTCGGAGGTGTGCAGGAAGTAGTTGGCGAAGAAGTCCTTGATCGCATAGCCCTTGTAGCCAAGACAGATCACGAAATCGTGGATTCCGTGAGCGGAGTACTGCTTCATGATGTGCCAGAGAATTGGCTTGCCGCCGACCTCGATCATCGGCTTGGGCTTGAGGTGCGACTCCTCGCTGATCCGCGTACCCAGGCCACCCGCCAAAATAACTGCCTTCATCCCCTTCCCTCTTGTTCGTCACAGGGCTCAGCCAAGCTGTATCAAGCTTTTGCGGGGCCATCTGGGTTAGACCTGCCGCCGTTCAGGACACGTCCGGACTCCCCGGAAGTGCTCGTTTTATGGCGATATAAGGGGGACTTGCAGGAAACGCGCCAGCTCTTTCAATCCGCTACCGGGCAATGCCTGGCGGGCATCTTCAACGCCGATTGCAAAACCTGGTGGCAAAAAAAAGGCAGGCGACTCAACGTCGCCTGCCTGGACGGGATGGATGCGCGAACGGTCAGTCCGCCAGCCAGCCATTTTCCCAGTAGCGCAAATTGTCGCCGCGCAGCACGTAGTCACGCAGCACGATCTCGCGCAACTCATCGCCCATGCGATAGCTGGCGTCCGGATCGGCCAGGTGCATGCGGATCGCCTGCAGCCATTCATCCGTGGAGTTGGTCTTGATCCGGGTGCACGGCAAGTAGCCGCGATAGGCTTCGGTGTCGGTGCAGATCACCGGGTAACCGCACGCGCCATACTCCAGCAGCCGCAGGTTGCTCTTGCAGTCGTTGAAGATGTGGAACTCCAACGGCGCCAATGCCAGATCCAGGTTCAGGCTGGCCAGCTTGGCCGGGTACACATCCAGCCCGATCACCCCATGAAACTCATGCATGTACGGGCGCAAATCGTCCGGGCACATGCCGAAGAAGACCCAGTCGACTTCATTGGCCAATTCGCGGACCACATCGGCGATGACAGCCAGGTCACCGTGGTGGCTGGTGCCGCCACCCCAGCCGACCCGAGGTTTTTTCGAGGTGCGGCGCTGACTGCGCAGATCGGTCCACAAGTGCGACGCCAACATGTTGGGTACCACGCGGATGTCGTGATGCATGTCCGACAGTGCGTTACCCAGCGGTTCGGTGGAGACCACCACGCGATCGCACATGCCGATGGCGCGCCGGACCAGCGACTCCATTTCATCCTTGCCCGGCATATTGCGAATATGCGCATTACGGTGCGGGACGTTGATCACAAAGTCATCCAGCTCATAGATACGTCGCGCGCTGGAATATTTTTGCAGGCTCGGGATTTCGTTGATCGGACCTTCGGAATAGCGCCCCTGCAAGATGATCACGTCAGGCGAATGGCGCTCGACTTCGATGATGGTCGGCAGGTTGTAATGAATGCGCCCATGCGCCCTGCCGGCGGCCTCCAGTTCGATCAGCGGTTGCGTGACCCGATAATGGCCAATGGCGGATGCGTTGACCGGCAACGCGAGAATCTTCGGTAATTGCGCCTTGGAAAACGGACTCCAACCGGATCGCAAGCCGGGCTCGAGACTGAAGCTTGCCCCGCCCAACCCCTGCAACGCCAGGTTGGTGTTGTAGGCCGGATCACGGGCCACGATCGGCAGCCAGCGCTTATAGAAAACCTCCTGCTCCTGTTCGCTCCGGGCCTGGTCACCCTCTTGCGCTACCACCGCCGGTTGCGCGCCCAAGGCCAGTTGCGCGTGGGGCGTCCACACCACCAGATAACCTTCCTGGCCGACCCGCAGGCACAGGTCCACCTCGTTGAGGGAGTGCGCCAGGCCCTGCTCGTCCAGGCCGCCGACCGCATCGAAGACCGCCTTGCGCACCATCAGGCAGTCGCCGCCGACAGCACTGAAATTGTGGGCGACCTGCAAGCGGTACATGTAGCCTGCCGCGTGCAGCATCTCGCCATGGAACGGCACGCCGGCGGGCCCTTGCAGCCCGAGAATCAGGCCGGCATGCAGCACGCGGCCATCGGGGTTGAACAGCTTGGCCCCCACCACGCCGACTTCCGGACGTTGTGCATGATTGAGCAGTTCACCCAGCCATTGCGCCTGGGTGATCACCGTGTAGGGGTTGAGCATCAGGACATACTCGCCAGCGGCCTGCTGCACGGCGAAGTTGCGCACCGCCGCTGCATTGCCCTGCAACTCGTAACGCAACACCCGGACCCGGTCGCTGCCCAGTTGCGCCATGCCGGCGAACCAGTCAAGCGCCTCGGCGCTCTCGCTGCCATTGTCCACCAACAGCAACTCGTATTCACCGTACGCGGTTTTCTCCAGCAGGCTCTCGACACAGCGTTGCAACGCCAGGGTCTGGTCCTTGCTGACGATAACGATCGACACCAGCGGCCGATCTTCATGGTGATAGTCGACCCGATTGAGCAGTGCCGAACTGCCCTGGCGAATGCCGTGGGCGACACCCAGGCGCTGCAAGTGCGCCTCGAGTAACCGCGGATTGGTGTCCACCACTTGCGGCAGCGACAGCCATTTGGTCAGGTCGAACGCCGACTCCAGCAGAACCTCCGAAACGTGTCCGACCACCTGCGTACCGCCGCTCTCGACCATTCGCCACAACACATCGTGTGGCGCCAGTTCGCCGTACACCGAATCGAAACCGCCCAGCGCCAGGAACTGCTCGCGCTCGAATGCCAGCGCTCGCCCCACGTAGGGATAACTGCGCATCAGGTCCAGGTTGAAGTCCGGCTTGAAGGCAGGCTCGGCCGACTCCCCCTGATGCAACCCACCTTCGTCGCTGTACAGACAGGTAATCGCGCGCGACAGCGCAATGCGTTCAGCCATGACCAGCAAGGCCGGCGCCACCAGCCGATCACCGGCACGCAGCAGATAGAACCAGCCAGTGCCTTCCAGTTGCGGTAACAAGGCGTTGATCTGCTGCTGCCAGTCGTCCTGCAACGGCAAACGGAACACGCGCTCGTCGAGCACGGCTTCTGTGCACGATGCCGACAGCACCAGCGTCAGCTCAGGGGCGTAATCCTGATCCGCCAGCGATTGCAGGGTGAGCTCCAACGCCGAACGGCTGCCGTGCTCATCGATGATGATCGGAACGATTTTGGGCTTTGTTGGCCACGCTTCCAACGTGTCCGCCAACAGCTCGCGCTGACCGTCGGTGAGACGGCGGCACGCCAGCCACTGGGCATACAGTTGCGCGAAACTGACACTGGCAATACCGACATGCCAGTCCTGGGTGGTCTGCTTGGTGCCCAGGGTCCGGCTCAGCGGCAACTCCTCCCAAACCCGCGGCGACTCCTCCACCCTGGTCAATGGCAGATAGCGCACCCAGCCCTGGGCCGGCGCTGATTCGCCGCTACGTGCCTTGAGCATCTGCGACAGCCACTGCCGCTCGATTTCGGCTGCGTCCTTCATCGACTGTTGGCCGCTCAATCGTTCGGGGTACAGGCGTTCGACGCCGAGCACGTGATTGGACACCGCCAGGTTGCCGCGCCGCATCAGGCAGACATACAAGGCGAAGTCGAGGGTCGCGACGAAGCAATGGCCTGGCTGAGTCAGTGCCGGGAACAGTTCGAGCACGTCAGCCCGACGGAACATCGCGTTGCTGAAACCACCGAGGATGTTGACCGGGAAATTTTCGAAGATCGCCAGCAGGTCCTCCCCCTTGAACACCCCGCCCACAGGGGACAGCGGGGTATTTTCCAGGCGCGAAGGCAGAGGCATGTCGTCGGCATCCCAAAGCAGTCGCTGAGCGACGACCAGGTTGACGTCGGCACAATCGATGAGCATCTGCGCCTGACGCTCGATGCAGGCCGAGAACAACTGGTCGTCATCACAAAGAAATTTGATGTACTCGCCCCGCGCCTGCTCCAGGCAAGCCTGCAGGTTACCCACCAGCCCCAGGGTTCGCGGGTTACGCACATAACGTACGCTCGCCCCCTCCTCAACCAGCGAAGCCACGATGTCTTCGATTTCCTGGCCGCGACTGTCATCGCAAACGATGATCTCCAGATTGCCGTAGCTCTGGCTCACCGCCGTGTGCAAGGCACGACCGAAAAAGCGCGGATTGAAGGCGGGAATGACCAGGCTGACAAGCGGGAGTGAATTCACGGCGGGCTCACAGGCGGCGCGAGCCCGCCCTGAAAAGCGAGCCCTTTGTTACCGCAAAAAAAGACGATAAATACTGAAGGGACAAGGCCATCGGGCGCCTGCGCGCCCGACCACCGTCAGATCTTGTTGAACAGGCCCAACTGGGAAATCTTGCTGAACGCCAGCTGCGCAGCCTGCAACATGGTTTGCTGCAAGGTCAGGCGAGTCATGACTTCGGCCGGGTCCGAATCGCGAATTGACTTCTGGCTCTCGCTGTTCGCAAGGGTCAGGCTCTCGTTGGTCGCGGTCTGGTTATCCAGCGCCTGACCGCGGGCACCGATCGTGGTGATGGCCGAGCCGATCTGGTTGGCCGCACTGTCGATGTTGCCCATTCCCGACTCCATGGCCCCCAGAAACTTCTGCTTGGCCACTGCGTCGCCGTCGACTGGCGTGTTCAGCGCTGTGATCATCTGGCCCAGGGTGTCGAGCACGTTCTGGGTCTGATGGTTGTTGTTCTGGATCACGAACTGATCGCCGGACGCTGGAGTGCCTCCGCCCAGGGCAAAGGTCACGCCCGCCGCAGTGGCGTTGCCGCCCGAAACCGTGCCCGACGAGACCGGCTTGCTGTCAGCGGTGACCGGGGCTGCATACAGGTCGAAATTGGTGGCGCTGGTGAACTTGAGGATCGCCCCGCCCGCCGGGAAGGCGTTGGTGTAAGCCGTCGGGTCGGTCACGCTGGAACCGGTGATGACCGCGGTCGACGGGTTACCGGCGCTGCGCGAGGTGTTGAAGGTATCCGACGTGGAAGACAGATTGAAACTGTGGCCGGCGATCACCGCATCCGGGTTGGTATCACCGGATTTGAGGTTGATGTTCAGCTTGAGGTCGACGCCACGGAAACTGACCGTCTGGTTGGCGCCGTTGGCATTGCTGATCAGACCGTTCTGGCTGGCTTCGGCGGTCACGTCGTTGCCCAGCGAGTCGGTGATCTTCAACTGGGTGCTGCTGAGGAAACTGACGGTGTAGGGCTGGCCGCCAGTGAACTTCGCGTTGTAGGTGGAGCTGGTGCCAACCGTACCGTTGGACAGCACCACGCGACCGTCATCCACCGCCGGAGCAGTCATGGTGGTCTGGGTGCGACTGGTATTGATGGTCTGCTGGAACGCATCCCAGCCAGTGGTGTTGGTCCCGACCGTCATGCCATCGCCAATACCAAGGTCGATGGTGGTCTGGTCACCGTTGTAGCTGTAGGTGCCGTCGGCGTTCTGCGAGTAAGGCGCAGTGTCGGTTTTCGAACCGGAGAACAGGTAGTTGCCGCTCGCGTCCTTGGAGTTCATCAGGCCCAGCACTTGTTGCTGGATCTGGCCCAGTTCCGACGCATAAGCCTTGCGGTCCGCGTCGGTGGCAATGCCGTTGCTGGCAGCGAGGGCCAGTTCCTTTACGCGCTGCAAAGCGGTACCGATGGAACTGAGCGTGGTTTCCTGCAGGCTCAACGCATTCTTGGTGCTGCCGATGTTGGTTTTGTACTGCTCAAGCATCGCGCTCTGCTGGCCCAGTTGCAGCAAACGACCGGCGCCGATCGGATCATCGGCGGCAGTATTGATGCGGGTCAGGCTGCTGGCTTCGTTGCTGGTCGCGATGGCCTTGTTGAAGTTGCGCTGGTAGTTGGCAGCGGTGATTTCGTAATACTGGGCGGTGGAAATGCGCATGAATTACGACTCCTTAAAGGCTATTGATCAGCGTGGTGAAAATTTCCTGCGCAGCCTTGATGATCTGCGAAGACGCGGTGTAGTACTGCTGGTACTTGACCAGGTTGCCGGTTTCCTCATCCAGGTCGACCCCGGAGTTCGAATCCCGCGCCCCCTTGGCATTGGCCAGGATTGCCGTGGTGGCGTCGCTGTCGGACTTGCCCTGGGCAGCCTTGGCGCCGACGTTGGTCACCAGCTTGTTGTAGGCATCGGTCAGGCTGATGCCCTTGCTCGCGGTGCCGGTGTCTACGGTCTGCTTGGTTTGCAAACCCACCAGCGCTTGAGCATTGCGGTTGTCCGAAGACGCCGCGCCGGTCAGGTTGATGGTGAAGCTTTCGCCGCTCGCTGGCGTGGCGCCGACCGTGGTCTGCACAGTGAAGGTCTTCTGCACGGCTGGCGTGACGCTGTTGTCCATCACCGGCGCACCGCTGGCATCGACCATGCCCACTTTCAGGTTCAGGGTGTTGCTCTGGCCGGGAACGATGGTGCCGGTGCCGATCGAGTTGCCCTTGGCATCGACCATGTTGTAGGTCTGGCTACCGCCGCTGGCCGCCCCGAACACCAGTTTGACCGGTGTCGAGTTCTTGAGCGCGGTCTGCATTTCCGCCTGGGCCGCCGGGTTGTAGATATCTATGGTGCTGGTCAGCGTCGGCTGGGTGTAGGTGCCGGTGTTGTTGGCGCTGGTCACACCGGTCAAGGGTGCGGCCGCGGCGATTTTTTTCGGGTCGGTGAGCACGGTCTGGATACCGGCCGCCGCGCCACGGGTCGGTGTCACCTTGAACGAGTCGCCAGCGCTCAACGCACCGCCGTTCAGGTTCAGGCTGAAGCCGTCGATCACCGGAGCCGGCGTCGTCGTGGTGCTGAACGAGCCCATGTCGGTGCCGTCCGAGCGCTTGACGCTGTAGTTGGTCGCGCTGGTGAACGTCACCTGATAGTCGCTGGCGGTCAGCTTGCCGGTGTCCTTGATGGTGACATCCAGGTTGCCGGAGCCGGCACTGTTGCCCGCTGCCGCAATGCTGCGCTGACTGATCAGGGCGGCACTGTTGATGTTGTTGAAGATCGCCGCGCCGAAGTCACCGTTCTTGTCGATGCCTTGCGCCTGCTGGCTGTTGATCTGGTCGGCCACCACCAGCGCCACGCGCCCCAGCTCATTGAGCGAAGGGTCGAGCACTTCCTTGCGGTAAGTCAGCAGACCACCGATTTCACCACCGCTGATCACCGAGGTCACGTCGATGGTGCTGGAGCCACGGTTCAGCTGCAGCGCCATGCGCGACGGATCGTTCTGGCTCGGCACGGTTTGCAGTGAATTGGTGGTGTTGCCGACCACCAGGGGCTGGCCGCTGCCGATGTAGATGTCGTAGCTGCTGCCACGCTCGACCACTTGGGTACCGACCAGCTCGGACAGTTGCCGCACGGCTTCGTTGCGTGAGTCCAGCAGGTCGTTTGGCTGATTGGTGCCGGTGGAGAGCTCGGAAATCTTCTGGTTGAGCGTGGCAATAGTGGTAGACAGCTTGTTCACCTGATCCGCCATGTCGCCCAGGCTGCCGTTCAGGTTGGTGTTCTGGTCGTTCAACTGCTTGGCAATCGAATTGAAGCGGGCGGACAGGGCCTGGGCACCGGTCAGCACCGACTGGCGGGACGTGTCGTCGGTGGCCGAGGTCGAAACGCCCTGCATCGAGGTGAAGAACTTTTGCAGCACGCCGGTCAGCCCGGTGTTGGTATCGGAAAGCGTGGCGTCCAGCGGAGTGGCCTGAGCGTTGTACGACGCCGCTTCGCTGTTGAGCGAGGTGGCGGTACGCAGCTGCGAATCGAGGTAGGCGTTGTACACGCGACGCACATCGGCCAGCGTTGTGCCGGTGCCGATGAACACATTGCCGTACTGAATCGAGCCTTTGGTGCTCTGCACAGATTGCTGGCGCGAGTACCCGGCGGTGTCGACGTTGGCAATGTTGTTGCCGGTCGTCACCAACGAGTTATGGCCAGCACTCAGCCCCGACATCCCGATATTGAGCAAACTCATGGTTCAGACCTTATACCTTGTGCCTATAAAGGCGTAGTTGAAACGCCCGCCGCAGCGTAGTTCTGGTAACTCGTCATCTGCTTGGCTATCTGCGAAATCTTGCTCGCGTAGTTCGGATCGGTTGCGTAACCGGCCTTCTGCAACTCGCGTACAAACTGTTCTGGGTTATCGGCCGACTTCACGACATCTTGATAGCGATTGTTGGTCTGCAGCAAAGTTACAAGGTCGTGGAAACTGTCCTCGTAGGAGTCGTAGGAGCGGAACTGCGCCGTCTCCTTGACCATCTGCCCGTTCCTGAATTCGCTGGTGATCGCCCGCGCCGAATTGCCCTGCCAACTATTGCCGGCCTTGATGCCGAACAGGTTGTGGCTGCTGCTGCCGTCCTGAGCACGCATGACCGACTTGCCCCAGCCGGTTTCCAGGGCCGCCTGCGCCACCAGGTAACGCGGATCGACACCAATGCGGGCCGCCGCTTCCTTGGCCATCGGCAACATGGTGTTGACGAACTGGTCGGCGGAACCGAAGGCTTTCTTCGCCGGCGCCAGCGGTATCTGCGCCATGGCGCGACCATAGATCTGCATGCCGCCACTGGAGGTTTGCTGCGCGCTGGCCAGCCAGTCGCCGTTATACAAAGGACCGGTGCCAGTGCTTGTCGCGCGCTCTGGCAACGGTGTCTTGTTGAGCGTCGTGGCTGCGGCCGTCGCCGAAGGCACCAGCCCGGCCAACAGACGATCAGCCAGCTTCGGCGGCAACGCCAGGCGTCGCTGATTGATCAGAGCCATGTCATTGCGATGACCACCCTCGCCCGCCTCTTGCGGCGCATGGACCGATCGCGAAGCCCACAATGGACGCTGGCCATTGACCCGCGACAGCGGCCCATTGACCGCAACCGTGCCCGCCGCCACCGGCGTTTGCACGGCGGCCTTGGCAGCCTCTTGCCTGGCCAGCGATGCTGCAGCCGCCTCGCCCGGCGCCAATGGCTTGTTCTTCGACATCTGGCGCATCAGCACGTCCGCCAGGCCGATACCACCGCCCTCGCGGGACATGGAAACGGCCAGTTGCTGGTCGTACATTTCCTGGTACTGCTTGGCCGCAGGCGTGTTCATCGGATTGTCCTGTCCCAGCGCTTCGGTTGCCGAGCGCATGGACTTGAGCATCTCACCGAGGAACAGCGATTCGAACTCCTGCGCCACCTTGCGCATGTTGCCGTCGCTGTTCTTGTCGCCGACCTTGAGCTGATTCAGACGATTGAGGTCCGAATAGGAGCCCGAATCGCTGCTGCTGACCAGACCGCTCTTGCGCATATCCACGATGGCCGTCCTCAGATCACGATCAGATCGGCTTGCAGGGCGCCGGCCTGCTTCAGCGCTTCGAGGATGGCCATCAAGTCACCCGGTGCCGCGCCGACCTGGTTCACCGCCCGCACGATCTCGTCGAGGGTGGTACCAGGGCCGAACTTGAACATCGGCTTGGCTTCCTGCTGGGCGTTGACCTTCGAACGCGGCACCACCGCCGTCGTGCCATTGGACAGAGGGCCGGGCTGGCTGACGATCGGGTCTTCGGTGATGGTCACGGTCAGGCTGCCGTGGGTCACGGCGGCCGGGGAAACCTTGACATTCTGGCCGATCACGATGGTGCCGGTACGGGAGTTGATGATGACTTTCGCGACTGCCTGGCCCGGATCGACTTCGAGGTTTTCCAGGATCGACAGGTAGTCGACGCGCTGGCTCGGATCGAGCGGCGCGGTGACGCGAATCGACCCGCCGTCGATGGCCTGGGCTACGCCAGGGCCGAGCATGTTGTTGATCTTGTCGACGATGCGCTTGGCGGTGGTGAAGTCGGAACGGTTGAGGTTCAGCGTCAGGCTGTTGCCCTGATTGAAACCGCTCGGCACCGCGCGCTCCACCGATGCACCACCGGGGATGCGACCGGCCGACGGAACGTTGACGGTGATCTTCGAGCCATCTCGCCCTTCCGCGTCGAAACCGCCGACCACTAGGTTGCCTTGGGCCACCGCATAGACGTTGCCATCGATACCCTTGAGTGGCGTCAGCAGCAAGGTGCCGCCACGCAGGCTCTTGGAGTTACCGATGGACGAAACGGTGATATCGACCTGTTGACCCGGCTTGGCGAACGCCGGCAAATCGGCACTGATCGACACCGCCGCGACGTTCTTCAACTGCACGTTGCCCGAACCCGGCGGCACCTTGATGCCGAACTGCGAGAGCATGTTGTTGAAGGTCTGCAGGGTGAACGGGGTCTGCGTCGTCTGGTCGCCGGTGCCGTTCAGCCCGACCACCAGGCCGTAGCCGATCAATTGGTTGGAACGCACGCCGGAAATGCTGGCGATGTCCTTCAGGCGCTCGGCTTGAACGTTGAACGCTGCGGACATCAGGAACGCAGCCATCATGAGACTTCTGAAATTCAACGTAACCACCTAGAAAGGGAACAGCGGGCTGAGGAAGAAACGGTCGAACCAGCCTGGCTGACTCGCATCGGCAAACGAACCGGTGCCCGAGTAGGTAATGCGCGCATCGGCGACACGGGTCGACGGCACGGTGTTGTCGGTGGCGATGTCATCGGCGCGAACCAGGCCGGCAATCCGCACCAGTTCGTCACCGGTGTTGAGGGTCATCCACTTCTCGCCGCGTACCGCAATAATGCCGTTGGGCAACACATCGGCGACGGTGACAGTGATCGAACCGGTCAGGGTGTTGCCCTGAGCCGCCTTGCTGTCCCCCTTGGTCGCGCGGTCACCTTCGTAGCTGGCACTCAGGCTCAGGTCGCCATCGCTGAACGGGTTGTTGGTGGTGGCGCTGCTGCCGAACAGCGAACTCAGGCCGATGTTGGCCTTGCTGTTCTTGCCAATTTGCGAGTTGGCGTTTTTGCTGGCCTGGGTCCTTTCGTTCAGGGTGATGGTGATGATGTCACCGACCCGGAACGCCTTGCGGTCGCTGTAGAGGTTCTGTTCGAAACCGGCCTGATAGATCGAGCCATTGTTCGCGGCCGCCGGCAACGGCGTGCGCGGCAACACCGGAGCGTAGTAAGGGTCATTGGGCTTGGGCGTCGCAGGCACGCAACCTGCGAGCGCGGTGATCCCACTCAGTGCCAGAACAGATACATAGCGATTCATGACCCTACCTCACGGTGTTGCAGGCGACCCAATGGCCGCCACATAGACTTGATTACAGATTCTGCGTTACGAACGAGAGCATCTGGTCGGCGGTGGAGATCACCTTGGAGTTCATCTCGTAGGCGCGCTGGGTGGTGATCATGTTGACCATCTCCTCAACGGTGCTGACGTTGGACGTTTCCAGGGTGTTCTGCAGCGTGGAGCCGAAACCGTTCAGGCCCGGAGTCCCGACTTGCGGCGCGCCACTGGCGGCGGTTTCCAGGAACAGGTTGTTGCCCACCGCCTGCAGGCCGGCCGGGTTGATGAAGTCGGCGGTTTGCAGGTTGCCGATCACCTGGGCTGCCGGGTTGCCGGCAACGGTGATGGACACGGTGCCGTCGCGGCCGACCGTGAAGGTCTGCGCGTCGTTCGGAATGACAATGGCCGGCTCCAGGGCAAAGCCGCTGGCGTTGACGATCTGGCCGTTGGAGTCCAGGTGGAACGTACCGTCACGGGTGTAGGACGTGGTGCCGTCCGGTTGCAGGATCTGGAAGAAACCACGGCCGTCGATGGCCATGTCCAGCGGCTGCTCGGTAGTTTGCAGGCTGCCGGCGGTGAAGTTTTTCTGGGTGCCAACGATGCGCACACCGGTACCCAGTTGCAGACCCGACGGCAGTTCGCTGTCCTGGGTCGACTGGGCGCCTGGCTGGCGCTTGATCTGGTAGAGCAGGTCCTGGAACTCGGCGCGGTCACGTTTGAAACCCGTGGTCGACACGTTGGCCAGGTTGTTGGAAATGGTGGTCAGGTTGGTGTCCTGGGCGGACAGACCTGTTTTGGCAACCCATAGAGCCGGAAGCATTCGATTCTCCTCGTGCGCCTGTTTTACGGCGCGACGTTCTGGTAATTAGCTGATCTGCAAGACCCGAGCCATGGCCTGGTCATCGTCTTTGGCGGTGTTCATCATCTTGATGTGCAGCTCGAACTGCTTGGCCAGGGCCAGAACGGAGGTCATCTCCTCCACGGCATTGACGTTGCTCGATTCGAGGAACCCGGACACCAGCTTGACGTTGGCATCGGCCTGCGCAGGCGCGCCGTCCTTGGTGTGGATCGAACCATCCAGGCCCTTGGTCATGTTCTTGAAGTCCGGGTTGACCAGCTTGATGCGGTCGACTTCCGCCATCACCCGGGGACCTTCGCCCATCGCGCGGATGCTGATGGTGCCGTCCTCGCCGACTTCGATCTGCTGCTCCGGCGGCACGGAAATCGGCCCGCCATTGCCCATGACCGGCATGCCGTTGCCGGCGCGCAGCACACCCAGGGCGTCAACGTTCAGGCTGCCGGTGCGCACGTAGCTTTCACCGCCATCGGGATTCTGTACGGCAATCCAGCCGTTGCCTTGCACGGCAACGTCGAGGTCGCGGCCGGTTTCCACCAGTGAGCCGGGGGAAAAATCCGTGGCCGGGCGTTCGGACATGGCAAACGCACGCGCCGGAAAGCTGTCACCGAACACCGGCATCGAACGGGCCTGCTCCAGGTCTTTCTGGAAGCCGTTGGTGGAGATGTTCGCGAGGTTGTTGGCATGAGCCTTTTGCGCCAGTGCATTCTGGCTGGCGCCGGTCATTGCCACATAAAGGTACTTGTCCACACTCTTTCCTCTGCCTGCCGGACGTTTGCCGCCCACTGCTGTGTTGCGCAGGCTGTAGCAATTTGCAGACCAACTTGCGCGCAGCGGCTCCAACCCCCTTTAAACAGAGGGCTGGAGGCTAATCAGAAGGGAATCGAACGATGTATCGAAGACGAAAAACCGGCGCGGTTATGCCGCTTGGCGGCAACGCCTTGAAAAGCCGGCTACCAACCTTTCACGCCGCTCATGTCGGGCAATTTGTGGGCAATGCCTTTATGGCAATCGATACAGGTCGCCTGGCCGCTGGCCAATGAGGTGGAGTGCATGTTGGCGGCGCGTTTACCCTGGCGTGTGAAGTCCATGAACTCGAAGTTATGGCAGTTGCGACACTCCCGGGAATCGTTGGCCTTGAGCCGTGCCCACTCGTGTTCGGCCAGCTCCCGGCGCATGCCCAGAAACTTGTCCCGGGTACTGATAGTGCCGAACAGCTTGCCCCAGACCTCCTTGGAAGCCTGCATCTTGCGGGCGATCTTGTGCGTCCACTCGTGGGGGACGTGACAGTCCGGGCACGTGGCGCGCACACCCGAGCGGTTGGTGTAGTGAATGGTTTCCTGCAACTCGACAAAAACGTTGTCACGCATTTCATGGCAGGACGTGCAGAACTTCTCGGTGTTGGTCGCTTCCAGCGCGGTGTTGAACCCACCCCAGAAAATCACCCCGGCGATAAACCCGCCGAGAGTCAGGAAACCCAGGCTGTAATGCACGCTGGGCCGACGCAGCACACCCCAATAATCCTTGAGCAAGGCAAGCAAAGATTTCATGGCCTTTCCTCAAGGTTTCGGCTGGTGGTTGATTTCGTCTTGCAAGACCTGGTCGATGTTCTTGAAGCTGTTGCTCACCAGTGGCTTCACATCCTTTTGCGGCACGTGACACTGGTTGCAGAAGTATCGGCGCGGCGACACCGCCGCCAATGCCTGGCCGTCACGGTCCATGTAGTGAGTGATGCTGATCATCGGCGCCTGGGTACGCGCACTGTTGGCGCGACTGTGGCAGGTCAGGCACTTGTTGCTGTTCATGTCGATGGCATACCCGCGAATGCTGTGGGGTATGGTGGGCGGTTGATCGGGGTAATTGCGCTCACGCTTGAGGTCCTTGTTCTCGTCTTCGGCAATGGGCGGTGCCGGCAGCTCCTGGGTCAGGGTCCCGCCGACTCGCCGTCCATCCGGTGCCGGCGCATCCAGTGGGTAACCGGGTTCTGCCGCAAATGTCGCGGGCAGCCACATCAGCAGCATGACAAGCAAGGACAGCGAACGATAATTCATGAAAGCTCTCCTTATGCCGTCTTGATCAACTCAATCCTGATCGCGCATTTCTTGTAATCGGTCTGTTTGGAGATCGGGTCCGTCGCATCAAGCGTGACTTTGTTGATCAGCTTGTTGGCATCGAAAAACGGCACGAACACCAAGCCTTGGGGCGGCTTGTTGCGCCCCCGAGTTTCAATCCGTGCACGCATTTCGCCGCGCCGACTGATCAACTTTACTTCGCTGCCACGCCGGGCATTCAAGGCCTTGGCATCGGCCGGGTGCATGTAGACCAGCGCATCGGGGACCGCCTTGTAAAGTTCTTCGACACGCTGGGTCATAGTCCCGGTGTGCCAATGCTCAAGCACCCGACCGGTGCTCAACCAGAACGGGAAGTCCGCGTCCGGGGCTTCCGCAGGAGGCTCGTAAGGCAGCGCGAAGATGATTGCCTTCTTATCGGGGTAGCCGTAGAACTGCACGCCACTGCCCTTCTCGACATACGGATCGTAACCTTCGCGGAAGCGCCAAAGCGTTTCCTTGCCTTCGACGACAGGCCAGCGCAACCCGCGCTCGGAGTGATAACGATCAAAGGGCGCCAAGTCATGACCATGTCCACGGCCGAACTGGGCATATTCTTCGAACAGGCCTTTTTGCAGGTAGAAACCGAAATCCCGGGCTTCGTCGTTCTGATAGCCCGCCGCCATTTGTTCAACAGGGAACTGATCGACCTGGCCATTCTTGAACAGCACCTCATACAGGGTCTTGCCCTTGTATTGCGGTGAGCCGGCCAACAGTTCCTGCGGCCAGACCTCGTCGGTTTTAAAGCGCTTGGAAAACTCGACCAATTGCCAAAGGTCCGACTTGGCGTCACCCGGCGCCGAGACCAGTTGATGCCAGAACTGCGTGCGCCGCTCCGCGTTGCCGTAAGCGCCCTCTTTCTCGACCCACATCGCCGTCGGCAAAATCAGATCGGCCGCCTGTGCCGAGACGGTGGGATACACATCCGACACCACCACGAAGTTCTCGGGGTTGCGCCACCCCGGCAGCACTTCCTGCATGATGTTGGGCCCGGCCTGCATGTTGTTGCTGGCCATCGTCCAATACACATTGAGCACGCCGTCCTTGAGCATGCGACTCTGCTGCACGGCATGGAACCCGACCTTTTCCTTGATGGTGCCCGCCGGGAGCTTCCAGATTTTTTCCGCGGTGGCGCGGTGCGCCGGATTGGTGACCACCAGGTCGGCCGGCAAACGATGGGAGAACGTGCCCACTTCACGTGCCGTCCCGCAGGCCGAAGGCTGGCCCGTCAGGGAGAAAGGACTGTTGCCCGGCTCGCTGATTTTCCCGGTCAGCAGGTGAATGTTGTAGATCAGGTTGTTGGCCCACACACCCCGGGTGTGCTGGTTGAAGCCCATGGTCCAGAACGAAACCACCTTGCGCTTGGGGTCGGCGTACAGTTCGGCCAATGCCTTGAGGCGCTCGGCCGGCACACCGCTTTCTTTCGCGGTGCGCTCAAGGGTGTAGGGTTTTACAAAAGCGGCGAATTGCTCGAAGTCGATGTCGGTCCAGGTGTTCGCCTTGTCGGCATTTTTGGCTTTCATCTCCAGCGGATTATCGGCACGCAAACCGTAGCCGATGTCATCCGTGCCTTTGGCGAACTTGGTGTGTTTGCTGACGAAGTCTTTGTTGACCGAACCGCTTTCAATGATGTGATTGGCGATGTAGTTGAGAATGAGCAGGTCAGTCTGCGGCTTGAACACCATCGGAATGTCGGCCAGTTCAAAACTGCGATGTTCGAAAGTAGAGAGCACGGCCACTTTCACATTCGGCTGGCTTAAACGGCGATCAGTGACCCGACTCCACAGAATCGGATGCATTTCCGCCATGTTCGAACCCCACAAGACGAATGCATCGGTGACTTCGATATCGTCATAACAGCCCATTGGCTCATCGATACCGAACGTGCGCATAAAGCCCATGACCGCCGAAGCCATGCAATGGCGTGCATTGGGATCGATGTTGTTCGAGCGAAACCCCGCCTTCATCAATTTGTTGGCCGCGTACCCTTCCCAGATCGTCCACTGTCCGGAGCCGAACATGGCGATAGACTCCCCGCCCTTGTTCTTCAGTGCCTCCTTGTACTTCAACTCCATCACATCGAACGCCTGTTTCCAGGACACCGGGTGAAACTCGCCTTGTTTGTCATATTGCCCATTGGTCATGCGCAACAGCGGCTGAGTCAGCCGATCAACGCCGTACATGATCTTGGACAAAAAGTAGCCTTTGACGCAGTTCAACCCGCGATTGACCTCGGCTTTTACGTCGCCGTGGGTTGCAACAACCCTGTTGTCCTTGGTCGCCACCATGACGCTGCAACCGGTGCCGCAAAAACGACAGGGCGCCTTGTTCCAGTCCAGGGCGACCATGTCTTGTTCGGTAATCAGGTTGCTGGCAGAGGTAAACACCGGGAGGCCCGCAGCTGCTGCCGCGATCCCGGCAGCCTGGGCTTTGACAAACTCTCGCCGCGTCATAGGCATGTGCTTTCTCCCGTTACATCGAGAATCTCGTGATAAACCAGGGCGGCATTGAGCACGCCTGGCAAGCGATTGATCTGATCGATTCGCTGAAGAATCTGGCTTTCGTGATCGGTTTCCAGCACAACCACCAGTTTGCCGGCGGAACTTTCCTGATGAAGTTCAACGCCCTTGAGCAAACGCAAGTTGGCTTTCACCGCCTCGAACAGGGCCGGACGGGCATGTACTACCAGACTGGCAATGTGCAGCGTCTTTCCCATGTCCCGTACTCCCTGCTGAATTAGAGATAGATGGCGATCAGTTGGGGGGGCCTGGCGGACCGAGGAGCATTTGCAGGAACCAGACAAAAAAACCGTAACCACCGACTATCGCCACCGATAACAGTGGAAACAGAACAATGATCAGGAAATAGAAGAGGCGTGTTTCTTTGCGAACTCGCTGGGTAGAGTCATCCATTGATGGCATGGTCAGCACTCCTGCCAAACTTTGAGAGGAGCCTAGATGGCTTCCTCTATAAGTTCCATGATTCAGATCAATAGCAGAAGCTTTAGCGCTTTAAATGCGAACTGACAGCACTGGACAAATATTGACACTCGAGAAGAGTTATTATTTGAGTGAGTTTTTAACGCTCCAGTTTGCCTATTTCATATTCACGCAACTTGTTGGCAATCGTTGTGTGGGAAACCCCCAGTCGCTTGCCGAGCAATCGGCTGCTGGCAT
The DNA here is from genome assembly GCF_058797535.1 of Pseudomonas sp. GW823-FHT02E01. Classification (NCBI taxonomy): domain Bacteria; kingdom Pseudomonadati; phylum Pseudomonadota; class Gammaproteobacteria; order Pseudomonadales; family Pseudomonadaceae; genus Pseudomonas; species Pseudomonas sp. GW823-FHT02E01. Next base: position 177,460 of record NZ_JBXAJS010000011.1, read on the forward strand.
GTTCCGAATAAAGCCGTTCCAGTACCGCCTTCTCGAAACGCCCGACGATCTCGTCCAACCCACCCTCCAGCGAAAAATCGCCAAGGGGCTGACGCACGCCATAATCCGGCAGACGAATATGCTCGGCCTTGACCGTGCCGCCGTCGCATAGGGAAACCGCCTGGAATAGCACATTCTCCAGTTGCCGCACGTTACCCGGCCAATGGTAATGGCTGAGCCGCTCCATGGCCGCCGGCGCCAGCTTTGGCAACGAGCAGCCGATCTGCCGACTGGCCTGATCGAGGAAGTGCTCCACCAGCGGCGTCAAGCCGTCGAGGCATTCGCGCAACGGCGGGATGTGCAGCGACAACACATTCAAGCGGTGGTAGAGGTCCTGGCGGAACTCACCGCGAGCGCACAATTCGGACAGGTCGACCTGGGTCGCGCAGATCACTCGCACGTCGAGGTAGACCTCTTCATCACTGCCCACACGACGGAAGCAACCGTCCTGCAAAAAACGCAGCAATTTCACCTGCAAGCGCGGGCTCATTTCCCCGACGCCATCGAGAAACAGCGTGCCGCCCGCCGTCAGCTCCAGCAGCCCGAGCTTGCCTTCGGCCCGCGCCCCTTCAAAGGCGCCCGGGCCGTAACCGAACAGTTCCGTCTCGGCCATGGACTCCGGCAGACCGGCGCAATTGAGCGCCATCAACGGCGACTGCCCTCGAGGACTGGCCAAGTGGCAGGCCCGCGCCAGCAACTCTTTGCCGGTGCCGGTTTCCCCTTCGATCAACAGCGGTGCATCCAATGGCGCCATGCGTCGCGCTTCGCGCACCACGGCGGCCATGACTTTCGAGCTTTGGAAGATGCTGTCGAAGCCGCGCAACTCCTGCTTGCGCACGTTGTAGATGCGCTCGCCCACCCGGTCGGCGCGGTGCAATGTCAGCACCGCACCGGCCATGGCCTCGCTGTCGTCATGCTCCGATTGCAGCGGCGCGATGTCGGCCAGGAACACATCCCCCTTGACCTTGACCCGCAGCCCGTTGATCCGCGACTTGTTGGCGCGCACCAGTTCCGGCAAATCGAAATCCTCGGCGTACCGCGACAGGGGAATCCCCGGCACCTCGTCGACGCGCACCCCGAGCAACTGCGCCGCCGCACGGTTGGCCGCGACAATGGAACCGCCCATGTCGATCGACAGCACCGGAAACTCCAGCGCACCGAGCAGTGCATTGAGTTCCATGTGCCGACGCTCGCTGGGCATCAGCCCTACACGCTTGACGCCAAAGACCCCGGCAATCGCTTCGAATTTCGGACGCAAGGCCTGGAACTGAATGTTGATCAGGTTTGGGCAATGCAGGTAGATGGCATTGCCATGCTCCCCCCCCACCTCACCGCGGGCCACGTTGATCCCGTACTCCACCAACAGGTTGAGAATGTCGCGCAGGATGCCGATGCGGTTCTGGCAGTGGACTTTGATACGCATATTAAAGGCCCGAAAAAACGATGAATGGGGTGCGTAACCTGTAGGAGCGAGCCTGCTCGCGATGGAGTCGAGCGCAACGCGTTTATTCAGGATGAACGCGTTTTCGTTAACGTCCATCGCGAGCAGGCTCGCTCCTACGGGGATTATTTTTCTGCTGAGGTGCTCAGATAGTCGTCAAGATTATGTGACAGGTACGATGCTTTTCAAACCCGAAAAACTCAACATCTGCGCCACAGCAGTTAATCCGTAACGAAAAATTTACGAAAAACGGTAAATCTTCCTGCGAATTACCAGAGTCACCTGCTGCAACAGCGCAATTCTTGAGGTATTTCTAGGTCCATAGCAGTACATAACAAGAACGAAATCCCCTAGCAGGAGAGCAGCATGAAGCAGACGCAATACGTGGCTCGCGAGCCCGATGCGCAAGGTTTTATCGACTACCCCGCCGAAGAACACGCGGTGTGGAACACGCTGATCACTCGTCAACTGAAAGTGATCGAAGGGCGTGCGTGCCAGGAGTACCTGGACGGTATCGAAAAACTCGGTCTGCCCCACGACCGCATTCCTCAACTCGGCGAAATCAACAAGGTCCTCGCTGAAACCACCGGCTGGCAGGTTGCCCGGGTTCCCGCACTGATTCCCTTCCAGACCTTTTTCGAATTGCTGGCCAGCAAGCAGTTTCCGGTGGCGACTTTTATTCGTACCCGCGAAGAACTGGACTACCTGCAAGAGCCGGACATTTTCCACGAGATCTTCGGTCACTGCCCGCTGCTGACCAACCCGTGGTTCGCCGAATTCACCCACACCTACGGCAAGCTCGGCCTCAAGGCGTCCAAGGAAGAACGCGTGTATCTGGCGCGCCTGTACTGGATGACCATCGAGTTCGGCCTGCTCGACACCCCGCAAGGCCAGCGCATCTACGGCGGTGGCATCCTGTCCTCACCGAAAGAGACTGTCTACAGCCTGTCGAACGAGCCTGAACACCAAGCCTTCGACCCGCTGGAATGCATGCGCACGCCTTACCGCATCGACATCCTGCAACCCCTGTATTTCGTTCTGCCGAACCTCAAGCGCCTGTTCGACCTGGCCCACGAAGACATCATGGGCATGGTCAAGCAAGCGATGCAGATGGGTCTGCACACGCCGAAATTTCCGCCAAAACCAAAAGCTGCGTGAACCGCGACTTTTGCTGACAAGTGAGTCTGTCAGTCACCGTCGCTTTGGTTTAGCGTGACGGCACTGTCGACCGATATAAAAACACTCGATTACAGGAAACACACCATGTCCACTTTGAACCAAGCCCATTGCGAAGCCTGCCGCGCCGACGCCCCACAAGTCAGCGACGAAGAACTGCCGATCCTGATCAAGCAGATCCCGGACTGGAACATCGAAGTACGTGACAGCGTCATGCAGCTGGAAAAGGTCTTCCTGTTCAAGAACTTCAAGCACGCCCTGGCGTTCACCAACGCCGTCGGCGAAATCTCCGAGGCCGAAGGCCATCACCCGGGCCTGCTGACCGAGTGGGGCAAAGTGACCGTGACCTGGTGGAGCCACTCGATCAAGGGCCTGCACCGCAACGATTTCATCATGGCCGCGCGCACCGACGAAGTGGCGAAGGACGCTGAGGGGCGCAAGTAATGCATTTCGACGCCATCGGTCGAGTGCCTGGCGACCCGATTCTGGGCCTGATGGAGGCCTACGCGCAGGACCCGAACCCGCGCAAGTTCGATTTGGGCGTGGGTGTCTACAAGGACGCCCAGGGCCTGACGCCGATTCTCGAGTCGGTGAAGCTTGCCGAGCAGCGCCTGGTGGATCACCAGTCCACCAAGACCTACATCGGTGGTCACGGCGAACCGGCGTTCGGCAAAGCGATCAATGAACTGGTGCTGGGTGCCGACTCGAAGCTGATCAGCGCACAACGCGTCGGCGCCACCCAGACTCCGGGCGGCACCGGGGCTTTGCGCCTGAGCGCGGACTTTATCGCCCAATGCCTGCCAGGGCGCGGCGTGTGGTTGAGCAACCCGACCTGGCCGATCCACGAAACGATTTTTGCCGCAGCCAAGGTCAAGGTCAGCCACTACCCGTACGTGGGCAGCGACAACCGTCTCGACGTCGATGGCATGCTGGCGGCGCTCAACGAAGCGCCCAAGGGTGACGTGGTCTTGCTGCACGCCTGCTGCCACAACCCGACGGGTTTCGACCTGTCCCAGGATGACTGGCAACGGGTGCTGGAGGTCGTACGCAAGCGTGAATTGCTGCCGCTGATCGACTTCGCGTATCAAGGATTCGGCGATGGGCTGGAACAGGATGCCTGGTCGACCCGGCTGTTCGCCGCCGAGTTGCCGGAACTGCTGATCACCAGTTCCTGCTCAAAGAACTTCGGCCTCTACCGCGACCGCACCGGCGCGCTGATTGTCTGCGCGAAAACCGCCGACAAGCTGGTGGATATCCGCAGCCAACTGGCCAACATCGCCCGCAACCTGTGGTCGACGCCGCCGGATCATGGCGCTGCCGTTGTAGCGACCATCCTCGGTGATCCAGAGCTGAAACGCCTGTGGGCCGACGAAGTTGAAGCGATGCGCCTGCGTATCGCCCAACTGCGCAGCGGTTTGGTGGAAGCGCTGGAGCCTCACGGTTTGCGCGAGCGCTTTGCCCATATTGGCGTGCAACGCGGGATGTTCTCCTACACCGGCCTGTCGCCTGAGCAAGTGAAGAACCTGCGTGATCATCACAGCGTTTACATGGTCAGCTCGGGCCGGGCCAATGTGGCTGGCATTGATGCCACGCGCCTGGATTTGCTGGCCGAGGCGATTGCCAGCGTCTGCAAGTAACTCACAAGCACTGCAAATCCCCTGTAGGAGCGAGCTTGCTCGCGATGGACGCCAGAACACCGCGGGGTGTCAAGCACCCCTGCGTTATCGTTGACGTTTTTCGCGAGCAAGCTCGCTCCTACATTTGTTTCAACCTGTCTAGACAATCCCATCCGTCGAAACAAATGGATATAAAAGTCCGTTTGTCATTTTCAGTGCTGTATCCTGCCCAGGCTTTTTTAAAGCGCGGATCTACCAGATCTATCAACAGACTTAGCGAGGAGCGCAACCATGCACGAGATTCCTAATCTCCCCTTCCCAAGCCTGCACGTACCTGAGCAGACGACCACGCAGCAAGCCGGAGCCCAACAGCCCGAGCCGAAAGAAGCCACTGACAGCCGCCAGGCTGACAGAGAAGACTGAAACACCCGCCGTACAGACCGTGTGGAAAGCGCTACCATGCGCTTTCCACACTGCCTGAAACGAGAACTTTCCATGACCGATGAATTCAGCGAAGCGCAGGCCAGCGTCCTGATCGGCACCGCCGAGAAAATGATCGAGATCTGGAATCGCCTCTCTCCCGAGAAACAAGCCGCTTTGCTCGCCCGCTTCGGCACCCAGGAAAATGCGCTGGCCGCCCTGGTCACCACGCAACTGGTCGCTCCCGTCAAAGCTGAATGACACCGCCCGGTAAATAGTTTTACTTTTTCACAACCGACGACCGTCCACACCGCTATCATAAGCAGCCTATCTATCCTGCTTTACCGTGGACCTTTACCCATGCCTGAAAACCAGCGCCCCCTGGCGGTCACGCTGCAAGTCGTTTCCATCGTCTTTTTCACCTTCATTGGCTACCTGAACATCGGCATCCCCCTGGCCGTATTGCCCGGTTACGTCCACAGCGACCTGGGCTTCGGTGCGGTGATCGCGGGTCTGGTGATCAGCGTGCAATACCTGGCCACCCTGCTCAGCCGCCCCTATGCAGGGAAGATCATCGACAACAAGGGCAGCAAACTGGCTGTGATGTATGGCCTGGCCGGTTGCGGCTTGAGCGGTGTGTTCATGCTGGTCTCGGCCTGGACCCAGAGCCTGCCGACCTTGAGCCTGATCAGCCTGTTGATCGGCCGTCTGGTTCTCGGCAGCGCGGAAAGCCTGGTGGGCTCGGGCTCGATTGGCTGGGGTATCGGCCGGGTCGGTGCGGCGAACACCGCCAAAGTCATCTCCTGGAACGGTATCGCCAGCTACGGCGCACTGGCCGTCGGCGCGCCCCTGGGCGTGTTGATCGTCCATCAACTGGGCTTGTGGAGCATGGGCGTCAGTATTGTGTTGCTGGCCGTGCTCGGTCTGCTGCTGGCCTGGCCGAAAACCGCCGCGCCGATCGTTGCCGGTGAGCGCCTGCCGTTCATGCACGTGCTCGGGCGGGTCTTCCCCCACGGCTGCGGCCTGGCCCTCGGCTCCATCGGTTTCGGCACCATCGCCACCTTCATCACCCTGTATTACGCCACGCGACACTGGGATAACGCCGTACTGTGCCTGAGCCTGTTCGGTGCCAGTTTCATCGGCGCGCGCTTGCTGTTCGGCAACCTTATCAATCGCCTCGGCGGCTTTCGCGTGGCCATTGCCTGCCTGTCAGTGGAAACCCTGGGATTGCTCCTGCTGTGGCTGGCACCGGATGCCCATTGGGCACTGGCGGGTGCGGCGCTGAGCGGCTTCGGCTTTTCGCTGGTGTTTCCGGCACTGGGCGTGGAGGCGGTCAACCTGGTCCCGGCCTCCAGCCGTGGTGCAGCGGTCGGCGCCTATTCGCTGTTCATCGACTTGTCGTTGGGGATCACCGGACCGGTCGCTGGCGCCATTGCCGCCGGGTTCGGTTTCGCTTCGATCTTCCTGTTCGCCGCCATTGCCGCATTGAGCGGATTGACGCTGAGCGTTTACCTGTACCGGCAGGCAACGAAGCAACGCGAGGCACGGGACGCCCGTTAGAAATCGACCTTGCCGCGCCCGGCCTTGATGTTGCCGCGCTTGCTCTTGGATTCGAGGCGACGGGTCTTCGAGCCGAGGGTCGGCTTGGTCGGACGGCGCTTCTTCTCGACCTTGGTGGCACTGAGGATCAACTCGGTCAGCCGCAACAGCGCATCGGCGCGGTTCTGCTCCTGCGTCCGGTACTGCTGGGCCTTGATGATCAACACACCGTCGCTGGTGATGCGACTGTCGCGCAGCGCCAGCAGCCGCTCCTTGTAGAACTCGGGCAAGGACGACGTCGGAATGTCGAAGCGCAGGTGCACGGCGCTGGAAACCTTGTTGACGTTCTGCCCACCCGCGCCCTGGGCGCGAATGGCCGTCAACTCGATCTCGGCATCCGGCAGCTGCACGTTGTTGGAAATCACCAGCATGGAAAAGCGTCCGTATTCAGAGTGTGCAGGATACCGCGAATAGATGGGAGGAATCCGGACCTTGTGGGAGCGAGCTTGCTCCCACAAAGGGATTTATGTGAACCCCGAAAACAACAAACCCGGCACATGGCCGGGTTCGTTGTTTCTGCGCTCTGCGTTTACTTCGCCGCAGAGCCGGCAACCTGCAGTGCATGTTGCGCACTGCGCTTGTTCTTGATGCCGTAGCAGACCCACATGAACACGAGCCACACTGGAATCGCGTACACCGATGTCTGGATCCCCGGAATCAACAACATCACGCCAAGGATGAACAACACGAACGCCAGGCAGATGTAGTTGCCGTACGGATACCACAAGGCCTTGAACAGCGGCGTCTGTTTTGTCTTGTTCATGTGCTGGCGGAACTTGAAGTGCGAGTAGCTGATCATCGCCCAGTTGATCACCAGGGTGGCCACCACCAGCGACATCAGCAGTTCCAGCGCGCTGTGCGGAATCAGGTAGTTCAGCAGTACCGCGATCAGAGTCACGGCGGCCGAGGCCAGGATCGAGCGCACCGGCACACCGCGCTTGTCGATCTTCGCCAATGCCTTTGGCGCATCGCCTTGCTCGGCCATGCCCAGCAGCATGCGGCTGTTGCAGTAGGTGCCGCTGTTGTACACCGACAGCGCAGCGGTCAGGACCACGAAGTTGAGGATGTGCGCGGCGGTATTGCTGCCCAGCATCGAGAACACTTGCACGAACGGGCTGCCGCTATAGGAATCACCGGAAGCGTTCAGGGTGGTCAGCAAGCTGTCCCACGGCGTCAACGACAGCAGGATCACCAATGCACCGATGTAGAAAATCAGGATCCGGTAGATCACCTGGTTGATCGCTTTCGGAATCACGGTTTTCGGCTTGTCGGCTTCGGCAGCGGTGAAACCGAGCATTTCCAGGCCACCGAAGGAAAACATGATGAATGCCATGGCCATCACCAGACCCGTGACACCGTTCGGGAAGAAGCCACCGTGGGACCACAGGTTGCTGACCGCAGCTTGCGGGCCGCCATTGCCACTGACCAGCAGGTAGCTACCCAGAGCAATCATGCCGACGATCGCCACGACCTTGATGATCGCAAACCAGAACTCGGCCTCGCCAAAGACTTTGACGTTGGCCAGGTTGATGGCGTTGATCAGCACGAAGAAGGCAGCTGCGGAGGCCCAGGTCGGGATGTCCGGCGCCCAGTAGTGGATGTACTTGCCAACCGCGGTCAGCTCGGACATACCCACCAGAATGTACAGGATCCAGCAGTTCCAGCCCGACAGGAAGCCGGCAAAGCCGCCCCAGTACTTGTGCGCGAAGTGGCTGAAGGAGCCGGCCACCGGGTCTTCGACGATCATTTCACCCAGTTGGCGCATGATCATGAAGGCGATGAAGCCGCAGATGGCGTAGCCGAGGATCATCGACGGGCCGGCGGATTTCAGCACCCCGGCCGAGCCGAGGAACAAGCCGGTACCGATCGCGCCACCGAGGGCGATCAATTGAATGTGGCGATTTTTCAGGCCGCGTTTCAGCTCGCCTGATTGCGGGTTTTGTCCACTCATGAAAAGGGTCTCACGCAAGGTTTGATGATGTTCAGTAGACGTTGCTGCTCAAGAAAGGCGTTAAGCGGCACCGATCAAACCCCAGCGCAGGCACCAGGAGTTCAGCGTAATTACAACGGTCATGCGTCACCTGTTTGTTTTTATCTGTGACGAAATCGAACCCGACGCGCTCGTGACGCGACGGAGTGAACAAGGCGGATAGCCTTGAGGTTTGCGCAGATGCGCAGGAGGTCACAGGTAAAACGCGGCGCATTGTACACCTGTAACCCCCTGCTGCCAGACCCGCTGGACAAGCGTGTCTATGGCCGGGATTGCCTGTGTCCGCCCCGAGAGGCTCGGGCGGCTGCAAAAAATGGGTCAGATCCTTGCGGATCATCGACGCAGACGGCGCCAAACACGCCACTCGCGGAGAGATGAAAACGGATTGCGGCGTTCATTGCGCCTCCTTTTTGTTATGCACCTGCACGACAGGCATGGCGCGCATAACACCCTGCATGGAGCGGTGAAACAAGCGGGCCAGAGGGTCGGAAGGAGGAAGGAAGACGCTGAAGCGTAAGCGTTTTCTTACGGTATCCAGGGAGTGGCGAATCCACGGGGTTAATCCGTGGTTTTTGTCAGGATTTCTTTACATCGCGTAAACCATGATTTCCATATTGGAGGTCTCAGCGCGATGGCGCCCTCAAAAACAATACGGACATAAAGCCAGACGAAAAAAAACGCCAACCCGAAGGTTGGCGTTTTTCACTTGCCGCTAACAGCTTACCGCTGCCTCACTCCGGCTTGCGACGACCGAAGCCTGGACGCTGGCCGGAACCGGCCGGTGCGCCACGGCGCTTGCCCGATGGCGTGTCACCGTCGACCAGCTTGATCCCTGGACGCTTCGGCGCAGGCTTGGCCGGGCGCTTGGTGTCGGCCGGGCGATCGGCTACCGGCGTACCACGACCTTCGCCACGCTCGGTACGGCCGTTGGCCGGACGTGGCGTACGTGGACCGCGTTCGCCGTCCTGACGGGCAGCAGGCTTGCGCCCTGGACGCTCGCCTTCGATCTGCGGCTCGCGGCTGGCACGAGGCGCGGCAGGTGCGGCGGCTGCACCAGTGGCTGGACGCAGGGTACGAACGCGTTCGGTCTTGGCCATCGGACGCGACGACTTGCGCTGCATCCGGTCAAGCTTGTCCTTGCTCTTGGCGTTCATCTGCGGCATCGCGACCGGCGTCAGGCCGACCTCGGCACTCAGGATGTCGACTTCGTACTGGCTCATTTCGCGCCAGCGGCCCATCGGCAGGTCGGAGTTGAGGAACACCGGGCCGAAACGCACGCGCTTCAGACGGCTGACCACCAGGCCCTGGGATTCCCACAGGCGACGAACTTCGCGGTTACGACCTTCCATCACCACGCAGTGATACCAGTGGTTGAAACCTTCACCACCTGGCGCCTGCTTGATGTCGGTGAACTTGGCCGGGCCGTCTTCAAGGACAACACCAGCCTTCAGACGCTCGATCATCTCGTCATCGACTTCACCACGCACACGTACCGCGTATTCACGGTCCATTTCGTAGGAAGGGTGCATCAGGCGGTTGGCCAGTTCACCGTCGGTGGTGAACATCAGCAGACCGGTGGTGTTGATGTCCAGGCGACCGATGTTGATCCAGCGGCCTTCTTTCGGGCGCGGCATCTTGTCGAACACGGTCGGACGGCCTTCAGGGTCAACGCGGGTGCAGATCTCGCCGTCGGGCTTGTTGTACATGATCACGCGGCGGACCGACTCGGCAGCCTCTTCGCGCTTGATCACCTTGCCATCGATGGTGATGGCGTCGTGCATGTCGACACGCTGGCCAAGGGTGGCGTCTTTGCCGTTGACCTTGATGCGGCCGTGGCTGATCCAGGCTTCCACGTCACGGCGCGAGCCGACGCCGATACGGGCGAGGACTTTCTGCAGTTTTTCGCCTGCTGGGCCGATTGGCTGGTCGTCTTGCTGGTCTTTGATACTCATCTGGGCACCTCCCGGTGTGGTCTGAAAACTGGGTACTTGGGCGAAGGGATCGCCGAAGGGTCGCGAATCATACGCGCATGAGGGCGTTTGCGCATCAGAGACTAGCTGATCAAGGCAAGGTTATTTGCTTTTCCGCCGACCGGTGACACGCAACTTGATCATTCGGCGATCACAGCCCCCTGTAGGAGCGAGCTTGCTCGCGAAAAACCCAATGGCGCCACGGGCATCCGGATGTGCGCGTCATCGTTCACGACCATCGCGAGCAAGCTCGCTCCTACAGGATCGGTGTCAGTCCTCGAACTGGCGCCGTTCGGCCTCGATGGCTTCGGCCAGGGCCTGGGCTTCGGCTTCTTCGTCCGACAGTTCGGGCTCGGGTTTCGGTTGTTCGAGAGCGGCAACGGCGGCCAGGAGCTTTTCCCGGGCTTCGGCGACACCGAGGATGTCGTCTTCTTGCTCCGGTTCAATTTCCGGTTCAGGCTCGGGCTGTGCCGCTTCGACTTCTGGCTCGATGACCGACTGTTCCGGATCGAATTCAGGCGACACCCCATCACGCAGCAAATCGTCGAAATCGGTCTTGATCCCCTCCTCCATGCTGTCCAGCTCCAGCAGCAGCGTGTGGAAACTGGTTTCTTCCTTGGGTTCTTCCGGTTCGGCACTGGCGTCGGCCAGTTCCTGCAGGGCTGCCGGTACCGGGGCATCATCGAAGTCGAGCACCGGATCCGGTTCCAGCTCGCGCAGTTCCGCCAGCGGTGGCAGGTCGTCGAGGTTCTTCAGGTTGAAGTGATCGAGGAACGCCTTGGTGGTGGCGAACATCGCCGGCTTGCCGGGCACATCGCGGTAGCCGACGATGCGGATCCACTCGCGCTCCATCAAGGTCTTGACGATATTGCTGTTGACCGCCACGCCCCGCACGTCTTCGATTTCACCGCGGGTGATCGGCTGGCGATAGGCAATCAGCGCCATGGTTTCCAACATGGCCCGAGAGTAACGCTGCGGGCGCTCTTCCCACAGACGCCCGACCCAAGGCGCAAATTTCTCGCGAATTTGCAGGCGATATCCCGAGGCCACTTCCTTGAGTTCAAACGCGCGGCCATCGCAGGACTTGGCGAGAATCGTCAGGGCCTTCTTGAAGACCGGTGGCTCCGGGCGTTCGCCTTCTTCAAAGAGTTCGAACAGGCTTTCCAAAGATTGCGGCTTTCCCGAGGCCAACAGAAAGGCTTCAAGCAAGGGTGCCAGATCACGGGGTTCAGTCAGGTTCATGTTTCGACTCGTTATTCGGCTCGGGCTCGCACGTGGATCGCGGCAAATGGCTCATTCTGCACCAGCTCGACCAGGGATTCCTTGACCAATTCAAGGATCGCCATGAAGGTCACCACCACCCCCAGACGCCCTTCTTCAGCGGTGAACAGCTCGACAAACGGTACGAAACCGCCGCCCTTGAGCCGTTCCAACACATCGCTCATGCGTTCGCGGGTCGACAGCGCTTCGCGGCTGACCTGATGGCTTTCGAACATGTCGCCACGGCGCAACACCTCGGCCATGGACAACAGCAGCTCTGACAAGCGCACATCCGGCAACAGCTTGCGCGCCCGGGCCTCCGGGGCGTCAAGCTTAGGCACCACCACATCACGGCCGACGCGACTCAGGCCGTCGATGCCTTCGGCGGCAGCCTTGAAACGCTCGTATTCCTGCAAGCGGCGGATCAGTTCGGCGCGCGGGTCTTCCTCTTCGTCTTCGACGGTTTCGGCCCTTGGCAACAGCATCCGCGACTTGATCTCGGCCAGCATCGCGGCCATCACCAGGTATTCGGCGGCCAGCTCCAGGCGCACCGACTGCATCAATTCGACGTAGCCCATGTACTGGCGAGTGATTTCCGCCACCGGGATGTCGAGGATGTTGATGTTCTGTTTGCGGATCAGGTACAGCAGCAGGTCGAGCGGGCCTTCGAACGCCTCGAGAAAGACTTCGAGGGCATCCGGCGGGATGTACAGGTCCAGCGGCATTTCCATGACCGCCTGGCCATAGACCATGGCGAAGGGCAGTTCCTGCTGGGCTCCGGCCTGACTGTCGACGGGTTCTACTGCGGACATCTAGGCCTCGACCATGAACGGCGCAGGGTCGCCGCAACCAACGCGAATGACTTCCGGCTCGCCGTCGGCGAGGCTGATCACGGTGGACGCCTTGATCCCGCCGAAACCGCCATCGATGATCAGATCGACCTGATGTTCGAGCAACTGGCGCATTTCGTGCGGATCGCTCAACGGATCTTCATCACCTGGCATGATCAGGGTTACGCTCATCAACGGTTCGCCCAGTTCAGCCAGCAGCGCCAGGGCAATCGGGTGGCTCGGCACACGCAGGCCGATGGTGCGTTTCTTCGGGTGCAACAACAGCCGCGGCACTTCGCGGGTGGCGTTGAGAATGAAGGTATACGGCCCCGGCAGATGGGCCTTGAGAATGCGGAAAGTGCCGGTGTCGATCTTGGCGAACAGCCCCAGTTGCGACAGGTCGCTGCAAATCAGCGCGAAGTTGTGCTTTTCATCCAGCTGCCGCAGACGCCGAACGCGCTCCACGGCTACCTTGTCGCCGATCTGGCAACCTATGGCGTAGGAAGAGTCCGTGGGATAAATCACCACCCCGCCCTTGCGGATGATCTCGACCGCCTGTTTGATCAGGCGCGCTTGCGGGTTTTCCGGATGAATCTGGAAAAATTGACTCACATTCTCTACCTGTTCAGACGGCGGCAATAATTGGGTCATGTTTGAATCGACACCATAGCGGTGGCAGATCCTCCGGGAGTGGCCGGTATTCACCGATCTCCGACCAGCCTCCGGGGCCATGAAAATCACTGCCGGCACTGACCAGCAGACCGAACTCGCGGGCCAGAATGGCCAGGCTGCCCACTTGCTCGGCAGGCTGGTAACCATTGACCACTTCGATGGCGTGGCCCCCTGCTTGAATATAGTCGGCAATCAGGCGACGTCGCTTGCTGCGCGTGAAATCATAGTGCCATGGGTGTGCCAGACTGACCCAGGCCTTGGCCGCGCGCAGGGTTTCGACGGTTTCCTCCAGGGTCGGCCAGTGTTGCTTGACGTCGCCCAGCTTGCCGGCGCCCAGCCATTTGCGGAACGCCTCGGCGCGATCCTTGACAAAACCTTCACGCACCATCCAGTCGGCGAAATGCGGGCGAGCCGGCGCGTTACCGCTGTCGCCCAGCTCCTGCTGGATCTCCCTGGCGCCATCCAGCGCCCCCGGCATGCCTTTCAATGCCAGTTTGCGGCTGATTTCCTCGGAGCGTAGCCAGCGGCCATCATGCAATCTGGCGATGGCCTCGACCAACGGCGCGGCGTTGACGTCAAAACCGTAGCCCAGGATATGAATGGTCGCGCCGCCCCAGGTGCAGGACAATTCGACGCCGTTGACCAGTTGCATCCCCAGCGCGGTAGCCGCGTGCCGGGCCTCGTCGAGGCCCTCAAGGGTGTCGTGATCGGTCAAGGCCAGGACTCGCACGCCTTTCTCGAACGCCCGCGCCACCAGAACCGCAGGCGCCAGGGCGCCATCGGAGGCCGTGCTATGGCAGTGCAAATCAACATTCACAGGGCTTTGTAACCTCAAATCAGCTGGCGCTATCGCGCGCCCATATGTTTGTTATTATGCCGCCACATCCTGCTTCTGGCTGCCACTGTGAAACAATTCATCGATTTCATCCCGCTACTGCTGTTTTTCATCGTCTTCAAAATCGACCCACAGGTCGTCGACATCGCCGGTCATGAGATCACTGTAGGCGGTATTTACAGCGCCACCGCGATGCTGATCGTCAGTTCACTGGTGGTCTACGGCACACTGTTCATCAAGCAGCGCAAGCTGGAGAAGAGCCAGTGGCTGACCCTGATCGCCTGCCTGGTCTTCGGCAGCCTGACGCTCGCGTTCCACAGCGAGACGTTCCTTAAGTGGAAAGCCCCGGTGGTCAACTGGCTGTTCGCCCTTGCGTTCATCGGCAGCCACTTCGTCGGTGACAGCCTGCTGATCAAACGCATCATGGGCCACGCGCTGACCTTGCCGGAGCCGGTCTGGACGCGCCTGAACATCGCCTGGATCGCCTTCTTCCTGTTTTGCGGTGCCGCCAACCTGTTTGTCGCGTTCACCTTCCAGAGCTACTGGGTCGACTTCAAGGTCTTCGGCAGCCTGGGCATGACTTTGCTGTTCCTGATCGGCCAGGGCATCTACCTGTCCCGTCATCTGCACGATGCCGACACCACAACGCCAAAAACCGAGGACTGACATGCTTTACGCAATCATTGCCACAGACGTCGCCAACTCCCTGGAAGCCCGCCTGGCCGCTCGGCCTGCACACCTCGAGCGCCTGCAAGCGCTCAAGGGCGAAGGTCGCATCGTACTGGCCGGCCCACATCCGGCGATCGACAGCAATGATCCGGGCGCGGCGGGTTTCACCGGCAGCCTGATCGTCGCCGAATTCGATTCCCTGAGCGCCGCCCAGGCCTGGGCTGACGCTGATCCGTACATCGCCGCTGGCGTCTACGCCAACGTTCTGGTCAAGCCGTTCAAGCAAGTCCTGCCGTAACTTTCTTCTCGCAATGCCCCCACGCGGTGAACCATATCGGTTCATCGCGTTCTCAATCGCTCATTATTCTCGTTTGCCGGCCGACAACTTTCCCAATACTCGTATTGGAACCAGGAGTCGCCATGCGCAAGGGTCCGTTGTGCCTGATGTTGGTCACGTTGTCGATCGTGGCGCCCGCCCACGGTGAAGAAAACGCCGAGGGGGGCAACTCGACGCCGCTTTCCTTGAGCGCCGGAAGCCAGATCACCGAGCTGCAGCAACGCTTGAAAGAAAGCGAACGGCAACGGGAAGAACTGAACAAACAATTGCAAACTGCCGATGGCGAACGCGAAAGCCCGCTCCTGGCCCGGTTGCGCCAGGAGAACCAGCGTTTGAAGCTGCAACTCAAGGAAGCCCAGGCCAGCAGTCCGCTGCCGCGCCTGCTGACCGACCAGCAACAATGGTTCGTCATTGGCGCCGGGGTAGCGCTATTGGCTCTGCTCTGCGGTATCTTCGCCAGTGGAGCAAGTCGAAAACGTCGACAATGGCTAAATTGAGTGAGTCATGAGCGAGCTGTTACTTATTGATGATGACCAGGAGCTGTGTGAGCTCCTGAGCAGTTGGCTGAGCCAGGAAGGGTTTCAGGTTCGGGCCTGTCACGACGGCCAGAGCGCACGCCGCGCGCTGGCTGAAACCGCCCCGGCGGCCGTGGTGCTGGATGTGATGTTGCCCGATGGCAGCGGCCTGGAACTGCTCAAGCAGTTGCGCAGCGATCACCCGGATTTGCCCGTACTGATGCTCTCGGCCCGGGGCGAACCGCTGGACCGTATCCTCGGCCTGGAACTCGGCGCCGACGATTACCTGGCCAAGCCCTGCGACCCACGGGAACTGACCGCCCGCCTGCGCGCAGTCCTGCGCCGTAGCCACCCGGCGGCGGTGTCCAGCCAGATGGAACTGGGCGACCTGTGTTTCAGCCCGGTGCGCGGCGTGGTCAGCATCGACGAACAGGAATTCACCCTCACCGTCTCCGAAAGCCGCCTGCTGGAAGCCTTGCTCAAGCAACCGGGCGAGCCCCTGGACAAACAGGAACTGGCGCAGATCGCCCTCGGCCGCAAGCTGACCCTGTACGACCGCAGCCTGGACATGCACGTCAGCAACCTGCGCAAGAAGATCGGCCCACACCCCGATGGCCGCCCGCGTATCGTCGCCCTGCGCAGCCGCGGTTACTACTACAGCCTGTAGGAGCAGCCGGTCGACGCTCGATTGCTCGCGATGGTCTCACAGTCAACGCGCTTTTCCAGACAGCACGCGTAATCGTTCAACTCCATCGCGAGCGAGCTCGCTCCTACAGCAAGGCACCTGGACGTTTTGTCAGGTCGGCGCAAAATCATCTTTACCCAAGCTTTACGTACCGCTGACCGCCGCTGACCTTGATCTGCGTAATCTGTACTCATCCGGAACGTACCGGGAACGAGACAAGGAGATACACCATGCGCAAGACTCTTATCGCTCTGATGTTCGCTGCTGCCCTGCCGACCGTTGCCATGGCCATGCCTGAAGGCACGGGCCCCATGGGTGGGTCGATGGACGGTTCGCGCCACGGCGGTCAGATGCACGGCATGCACGGCAAAGGCCCGTACAGTGAACTGGACCTGAGCCGCGAACAGCGCGAGCAGATCCGCAAGATCATGGGCGAGCAGATGCACGAGCGTAAGCAACTGGTCGACAAGTACCTGGAGAAACTCTCGCCAGCCGACCAGAAAGCCATGAAGGACGAGATGGCCGCCAACCACAAGAAAGCGGAAGCGGATGTGCGCGCCTTGCTGAAACCGGATCAACAGAAGAAATTCGACGAGATCCAGAAAAAACAGGCTGAACGTCGCGCCGAATGGGCCGAGTTCAAGGCCTGGAAAGCGCAACAACCGCAAAAGGCGCAATAATGCGCTGACCCCGGACCCGACGGCTGAACACCGTTGGGTCTGACACCACACAATTTAAATGTGGGAGCGAGCTTGCTCGCGATAGCGTCAGCACGTTCAACATCAACGTGACTGAAAGACCGCCATCGCGAGCAAGCTCGCTCCCACATGGATTTGTGATCGTTTGAGGATTTCCTGTGCGTTCATTGTTCTGGCGTATCCTGGCCAGCTTCTGGCTGGCCATCGCCCTGGTTGCAGGGCTTTCCATCCTGCTCGGGCACATGCTCAACCAGGACGCATGGATTCTCAGCCGCCACCCGGGCCTCAACACGCTGGCCGAAGAGTGGACGCAAACCTACGAAAGCCAGGGTGAAGACGCCGCCCAGGACATTCTCCAGCAACGCAAACGCCAGTATCACATCGACGTTCAGGTGCTTAACGAAAGCGGCGATCCGCTGGTGCGCGGCACTTTCCCCAAACGTGCGGCGGCCTTTGAGGCGCGCCAGAACAATGAGGACCGGCGCCTGCCGTGGCGGCGTCTGACCGATGAGTTCACCAGCGAAAAAACCGGTGACACCTACCTGTTCATCTACCGCATCGCGCACCCGGAACTGGACGCCTGGCACCGCGAGAGCCTGCTCTGGCCGCTCAGTGCGCTGGGGATCGCCCTGGTGGTGCTGACCCTGTTCAGCCTGCTGGTGACCTTCTCCATCACTCGCCCGCTCAGCCGTCTGCGCGGCGCGGTGCATGACCTGGGACAAACCACGTATCAACAGAACAGCCTGGTCAAGCTGGCCAACCGTCGCGATGAGTTCGGCGTCCTGGCCAACGACTTCAACCGCATGGGTGCGCGCCTGCAAAGCCTGATTGGCAGTCAGCGGCAACTGCTGCGGGATGTGTCCCATGAACTGCGCTCGCCCCTCGCCCGCCTGCGTATCGCGCTGGCACTGGCCGAACGGGCCACCCCGCAAGAACGGGAACAGCTGTGGCCGCGCCTGACCCGCGAGTGCGACCGACTGGAAGCGCTGATCAGCGAAATCCTGGTACTGGCGCGGGTCGACTCCGATAACGCCAGTGCGGAAGAGGTGGACCTGAACGCCTTGCTCAATACCCTGCAAAAGGATGCGCAACTCGGTTCACCCGAGCAACTGGTCCACCTCGAAGCCGAATCGCAACTGAATCTGAAGGGCTGGCCGACCATGATCGAACGGGCCGTCGACAATCTGCTGCGCAATGCACAGCGTTTCAATCCGGTAGGTGGCCTACCGATCGAAATGCAGGCGCTGCGTCAGGGTGAGCGGATCGTCGTGACTGTGCGCGATCATGGGCCCGGTGTCAGTGCCGAATACATGAGTCAGCTCGGTGAGCCATTCTATCGGGCGCCGGGGCAGACTGCGGCCGGACACGGCCTGGGCCTGGCCATCGCCCGGCGCGCGGCGGAGCGACATGGCGGCAGCCTGGTGCTGGCCAATCACCCGGAAGGCGGGTTCATTGCCAGCCTGGAATTGCCGTTGGTGCCGGGGGCTGTCGTACAGCCCTGAAACGGACACCCTTTGATGTGAGCTACCTGGATCTACTGTGGGAGCGAGCTTGCTCGCGATGACGCAGGCACTCTCAACAATCAAATTGACTGACCGGCCGCTATCGCGAGCAAGCTCGCTCCCACAGGTTTTGCGGTGTCAGACTTTGCCCGGCCAGGCGCTAACGAATTCGGCCAGGTCGACTTTCTCGGCCACACGCGGTTCTTTCTGCGGCGTGCCGAGGTACAGGAAAGCAATCACCTCTTCCCCCTCCGCCAGGCCCAAACCCTTAGCCACATGCGGCGAGTAGGCCAGGTCACCGGTACGCCACACCGCACCAATGCCCTGCGCATACGCCGCCAGCAAAATCCCGTGGGCTGCACAGCCCGCCGCGAGCAACTGCTCTGACTTCGGATACTTGACGTGATCCTGCAACCGCGCGATCACCACCACCACCAGTGGTGCACGCAGTGGATTATTGCGCGCCTTGTCGATGGCCGCTTCGCCGACTTCGCTGTCTTGCAGTTTCGCCGCCTCGGCCAGCAACTCGCCCATCTGCTCTCGCGCCGCGCCTTCCACCGTCAGGAAACGCCAAGGCTGCAAGTGACCGTGATCCGGGGCGCGCATGGCGGCGCCAAACAGCACCTCGCGCTGCTCGGCAGTGGGTGCAGGGTCAATCAGTCGTGGAACGGAAACACGGTTGAGCAAAGCGTCGAGAGCCTGCATCGGCCACCTCCTGAAAAATTTGTGCGGCTATTCTAGCTGTAACTGTCGCAGCAGTGCCGGTTTACATGCCCTGCCCCGCAGGTAGAATGGCGCCCTTTCCACTATCAGCCGAGCGGACCTCATGGCGTTGCCGACCTTACGGATCATTGGTTTCATCATCGGCATCTTCCTGATCACGCTGGCGATCTCCATGGTCGTGCCCATGGCCACGCTGGTCATTTTCGAGCGCACCAGCGATCTGCCGTCGTTCCTCTGGGCCAGCATGATCACCTTTGTCGCCGGTTTGGCGCTGGTGATTCCAGGGCGCCCCGAACATGTTCACCTGCGCCCCCGGGACATGTACCTGCTGACCGTCAGCAGTTGGCTGGTGGTGTGCATCTTCGCCGCGCTGCCATTCCTGCTGACCCAGCACATCAGCTACACCGATTCATTCTTCGAAAGCATGTCCGGCATCACCGCCACTGGCGCAACCGTGCTCAACGGCCTGGACAACATGTCCCCCGGCATCCTGATGTGGCGCTCGTTGCTGCACTGGATCGGCGGCATCGGCTTCATCGGCATGGCGGTGGCGATCCTGCCGCTGTTGCGCATCGGCGGCATGCGGCTGTTCCAGACCGAATCGTCGGACCGCTCGGAAAAGGTCATGCCCCGCTCACACATGGTGGCGCGGCTGATCGTGGCGGCCTACGTCGGCATTACCATTGTCGGCAGCCTGGCGTTCTGGTGGGCCGGGATGAGCCCGTTCGACGCCATCAACCATGCGATGTCGGCCATTTCCACCGGCGGCTTCTCGACCTCCGACCAGTCTTTGGCCAAGTGGCCGCAACCGGCGGTGCATTGGGTAGCGATCGTCATCATGATTCTCGGTGCCCTGCCGTTCACCCTGTATGTAGCCACGTTGCGTGGAAACCGTCGGGCGCTGATCAAGGACGAACAGGTTCAAGGCCTGCTCGGCATGCTGCTGGTGACCTGGCTGGTGCTCGGCACCTGGTATTGGTGGACTACCCAGCTGCATTGGCTGGAGGCGTTGCGGCATGTGGCGCTGAACGTGACATCGGTGGTGACGACGACCGGTTTCGCGCTGGGGGACTACAGCCTCTGGGGCAATTTCTCGCTGATGCTGTTCTTCTACCTGGGGTTTATCGGCGGTTGTTCCGGCTCGACCGCGGGCGGGATCAAGATTTTCCGCTTCCAGGTGGCCTATATCCTGCTCAAGGCCAACCTTAACCAGCTGATTCACCCGCGGGCGGTGATCAAGCAGAAGTACAACGGTCACCGCCTCGACGAAGAAATCGTGCGGTCGATCCTGACCTTTTCGTTCTTCTTTGCAATCACCATCTGTGTGATCGCGCTGCTGCTGTCGCTGCTCGGCGTGGACTGGATGACCGCCCTCACCGGCGCGGCCAGTACCGTGTCCGGTGTCGGCCCGGGGCTCGGCGAAACCATCGGCCCGGCGGGCAACTTCGCCACCCTGCCGGATGCCGCCAAGTGGATTCTCTCGTTCGGCATGCTGCTGGGCCGACTGGAGATCATTACGGTGTTTGTGCTGTGTATTCCGGCATTTTGGCGTCATTGACCGCGTCAGGTGCTTGCATCAGCCGCATCCGGTACTCACCGGGTGTGGCATCGAACCAGCGGCGGAAAGCACGAAAGAAGTTGCTCGGATCGGCAAACCCCAGCAAGTAGGCAATTTCCAGCAAGGTCATGTTCGGTCGTGCCAGGTACTGTTCGGCCAGTTCGCGCCGGGTATCGTCCAGCAGCGCCTGAAAACTCGTGCCCTCTTCCTGCAAGCGCCGCTGCAAGGTGCGCTGGGACAGATGCAGCGTCTGCGCCACGGTATCGCGCTTGGGTTCGCCTTGGGGCAACAGGCGGCACAACACCTGCCGCGCCTTGTGGGTCACGCGGCTTTCGGAAAAACGCGCCAGGTACTCGCCGGCAAAGCGGTCATGCAGCAATGCCATGGCCTCGTTGGCCGTCGGCAGCGGCGCTTCCATATCGGCGGGTTCGAAAATCAGCGCATCGTAAGGCGCGTTGAACACCAGCGGTGCATGGAAAGCTTGTTTATAGGGTTCCAGATTGACCGGCTCGGTACCTTGCAACAATACTTTGCGCGGTTGCAACGTACGCCCGGTCAACCAGCCACACAGCGCCAAGGCACAGGCCATTGAAGCTTCGGCGCTTTGCCGGGTCGGTGGCAAATGATCGCCATGCACCGTCAGAATCAGCCCGTAGCCTTCTTCCAGCAGCTGGAAACTCAGGTCGGCACTTTCGGCGATGATCCGCTGATAGCGCACCAGACGCTGAAAGCCTTCGGCCAGGGTCCGGCTGGACATCAAGGCGTAACCGGCCACATGAAACTGCGCCGGTCGCAGCACCTTGCCCATGTTCAGGCCGATGGCCGGGTTGCCGGACAGCTCGACCGCCCGTTGCCACAACCGGGTCATGGAATCCTGGGGGAAGCGTGCGTCCGGATCATCCAGTGCCGCGTAGTCGAGCCCCAACTGCTTGAACAGAGCCCGGCAATCCAGGCCGTCCATCTCCAGCGCTTTGACAATCCCCATCGCCCAGCTTGCAGAAGTCGTTCGTTCGCTCATGGCGTTTTCTTACATGGTGGCCGCATGCTACGGCTATTGACCGAAGGATACTAAAGTGGCGCCTATTGTCAGTGGCTGATGCCATTGATCACTCTAGACTCAAATAAGCTACCCGCAGAACAACTTGCAGCAAGAACAATAACCACAGAGATCGCTGTCGTGGAAAACGTCAAACGATTCAACAGCTTCGCTGAGTTCTATCCTTACTACCTCAGTGAGCACAGCAACAGTACCTGCCGCCGTTTACACTTTATCGGCACGACCCTGGTTATCTTGATTCTGACGCTGACCATTGGTCGCGGAGCCTGGATGCTGTTGTGGGCCCTGCCACTGGCAGGCTACAGCTTTGCCTGGGTCGGGCATTTCTTCTTCGAGAAGAACCGCCCGGCAACGTTCCAACACCCCTTCTATAGCCTGCTCGGCGATTTTGTCATGTACCGGGACATGGTCTTGGGGCGCGTTCCGTTCTAGCTGACTTGCGTCACAAGAGAGTTGCCGATGAATGCCAATGCCCGCTTCACCCACATGAAGGACGGCACACAGGAAGACTGGGCGATCATCGCCGCGGACTTCAGTGCCTACGCGCGACAATTGCCGACAAGGATCGTGGCGCACCTGAAGTTGCTGGCGGGGGATTTTGGCGGCTTCCCGGTGGATCGCCTGACCCACTCCCTGCAAACCGCCACCCGCGCCTGGCGCGATGGTCGCGACGAGGAGTACGTGGTCTGCGCCCTGCTCCACGATATCGGCGACACCCTGGGCACCTACAATCACCCGGACATCGCGGCGGCGATCCTCAAGCCGTTCGTCAGCGCCGAGAACTTGTGGATGGTGGAAAAGCACGGGATTTTCCAGGGCTACTACTTCTTCCATCACTTGGGTATGGATCGGCACTTGCGCGAGCAATTCAAGGACCATCCGCAGTACCAGGCGACCGTCGAGTTCTGCGCCAAATACGATGCGGCGGCGTTTGATCCGGCGTACGACACGCTGCCGTTGAGCTTTTTCGAGCCGATGATGGAGCGCCTGTTTGCGCACCCCAGGAATTCGATCTACAAGGCGGCGATGGAAGAACAGGCTCCAGCGTGATGACCTATGGCGACCATTGTGGCGAGGGGGCTTGCCCCCGTTGGGCTGCGCAGCAGCCCTAAAGCCATTCACCGCAGATCACCAGATAGATCGCGCTCACAGGTTCACGGCGGCTTCGCCACCGAACGGGGCGGTGCGGCGTTCCGACAAGCCCCCTCGCCACAAAAATCAAATCAATCAGGCCAACTCCGCAACCCTGCCCGCCTTCATCTGTGCCTCGCGCGCCTGGGCATCCGCCAGTCGATACAACTCGATCGAGCCATCCCAGTGCTCGATCAGCGCGGTGCACGATTCCACCCAGTCGCCGCAATTGAGGTAGTCCACCTCGCCGACCTTGCGAATCTCGGCATGGTGAATGTGCCCGCACACCACTCCGTGCAGCTCGCGCTTGACGCATTCATGGGCGATGGCTTCTTCGAAGTCGCTGATGAAGCTGACCGCGGTTTTCACCTTGTGCTTGAGGTAGGCCGACAACGACCAGTAGCCGTAGCCATATCGCGCGCGCCAATGATTGAGCCAGCGGTTGAGGGTCAGGGTGAATTCGTAGGCCGAGTCACCGAGAAACGCCAGCCAGCGATGGTAACGGGTGATCACATCGAACTGATCGCCGTGTATCACCAGCAGGTGCCGGCCGTCGGCGGTGACGTGCACGGCTTCGTCGACCAACTGGATGTTGCCCAGGATCAGCTTCGAATAGCGGCGCAGGAATTCGTCGTGGTTGCCGGTGACGTAGATCACCTCGGTGCCACGCTTGCTCATGGTCAACAGGCGGCGGATGACGTTGGTGTGCGCTTGCGGCCAGTACATGCCGCCGCGCAGTTTCCAGCCGTCGATGATGTCGCCGACCAGGTAGATCTTGTCTGCGTGGTAGCTCTTGAGAAACTGCGACAGGTGTTCAGCCTGGCAATCCCGGGTGCCCAAATGCACGTCGGAAATCCATAAAGTCCGTACGCGTTGCTTACGGGTGGGTTTGGCGAGCTCGGCGCTGGTCATGGGCAACCCTCTGACAAGTTTTGCCAAGTCTGCCCCGGCCCGGTTAATGGTCCATGACAGCGTCAAGTCAGTCCTGTGACAGCGCTTGTTGGCCCGCTCGGTGTAGACTGACGCCCTGAACCGGGAGACCCGCGATGAGACCGATCCTCACGCTTCGCCAATACAGCCACGACCTGATCGTCCATAGCCACGAACACGCGCAACTGGTGTTCGGGCTCTCGGGCGCCCTGGATTTCGAGGTCGACGGCCGTGGCAGCCAGGTGGTACAGCAGAGTTTCGTGGTGGTGCCCTCCGGAGCGCATCACGCGTGTGGCAGCACCAATGGCAGCCGTTGCCTGGTGCTGGATGTCCCCAGCGAACAATGGGTTGCCCAGTCGTTGGGCGATCACGCCGACTCCAGCCGACGCCTGCTCGACAACGCCGGGCGCCTGCCTCTGGACGCCGGGCAAAGCCAATTGGTCAGTTGGCTGGCGAACAGTCCGGTCGATGATCCGCTGATCGCTCAACAAGGCGCGGTGCTTTTGCTGGCCAGTCTCAACAACGCCAGGCCCGAGGCCGTCGGCGGTCGGCGCCTGCCCTATGCGGCGCTGAACGCACACATCGATCAGTACGCGGCGTACCCGTTGCAAGTGGCCGACCTGGCCCGGGTCGCCGGCCTTTCCAGTGCCCGTTTGCATGCGCGGTTCGTGGCCGAATGCGGGCAGACGCCGATGGACTACATCCGCAGCCGACGCCTGCACATCGCGGTGGGCTTGCTGCGCAATTCGGCGTTGCCCATCGGCGAGATTGCCAGCCGCGTCGGCTACAGCTCCCAGAGTGCCTTTGCGGCGGCGGTGCTGCGCGAGTTCGGGGCATCCCCCGGAAAACTGCGGCGCGAGGCTGGCGACAAATAACGCGAGTTTGCCGACAGACTTGATGGGCCATTACGCGCTTCAATGAGGCCTCTGTTCGTTTGTCGTTAAGGATTGCAATGACTCCCCGTACCGCCCTTGGCGCCTTGCATATAGGCGCATTGATGTTCGGCCTGACCGGTGTGTTCGGCAAACTGGCCGCTGCGTCCCCGGCGATCATCGTTTTCGGCCGTGCCGCTTTCGCCGTGCTCGCGCTGGCGTTTTTTGCACGGTTCGCCAGCCAGACGCGCTGGCAGAAACTCGAGGCCATGGACTGGCGTCGGCTGTTGCTCAGCGGCTTGTTGCTGGCCGGACACTGGGTGAGCTTCTTCATTGCGGTGAAAGTCGCAGGCGTGGCGATTGCGACGCTCGGTTTCGCCAGTTTCCCGGCCTTTACCGTGATCCTCGAAGGGTTGATCTTCCGCGAGCGCATTCGCGCCAATGAGATCGTACTGGTGCTGCTGGTGAGTGTCGGCCTGGTGCTGGTCACGCCCGATTTTGACCTCGCCAGCGGCGCCACCACCGGCCTGCTGTGGGCCGTGGGTTCCGGATTGCTGTTCGCCCTGCTGTCACTGACCAACCGTGCCAGTTCCGGGCGAGTTCCGCCGGTACAGGCGGCGCTGTGCCAGAACGTGGTGGTTGCCCTGTGCCTGCTGCCGGTGGCGGCGCCTCAATTGAGCGAAGTGCGCGCCATCGACTGGCTGTGGATCGGTCTACTCGGTGTGTTCTGTACCGGTGTCGCCCACAGCCTGTTCGTCGCCAGCCTCGCGGTGATCAAGGCACGCACTGCCGCCGTGGTGTTCGCCCTGGAGCCGGTCTACGGCATCACCGTCGCCTGGCTGCTGTTCAACGAAAACCCGACCCTGCGCATGTTGCTGGGGGGTGCGCTGATCA
This sequence comes from Pseudomonas sp. GW823-FHT02E01, assembly GCF_058797535.1. Lineage (NCBI taxonomy): Bacteria > Pseudomonadati > Pseudomonadota > Gammaproteobacteria > Pseudomonadales > Pseudomonadaceae > Pseudomonas > Pseudomonas sp. GW823-FHT02E01. The sequence continues at coordinate 202,879 of NZ_JBXAJS010000011.1, forward strand.
TTGTGGCGATTGTGGTCTCCAGCCGGTTCTCAAGTGGCACAAGCAAGAAAGCCGTTGCAGCCGAGGCCGCGTCTCACTGAGTGCGGTCGTTGTGCCCCAGGTCGCGGTCCGGGTCGATCTGGTCGCGGACCCGCTGCTTGAGCACTTTGGCCTCGGGGAAGCCACCGTCCGCCTTGCGCTCCCAGATCTGTACGGCGTCACAGTAGATATGAAAGACCCCGCCGGTGCCCGGCACCAGGGAGACTTTACCCAGGTCATCACCAAAGGTGCTGAGCAGTTCCTGGGCCAGCCAGGCCGCACGCAACAGCCATTGGCATTGCGTGCAGTAGGTGATGATGATTTCCGGTTTGCTGACGGTCATGATGGGACCTGACTCCAGAGTTTGACGACGCCGCTATGATAGCCCGACCGGAGGCTGTCGAGACGGCGCAACGGGTTGCATCTCCAACTCGAACTCAGGCTCGATCATGGCCAGAACCGCCGACTGCGGGTTCTCGGTCAGACTGATCACGTCCCAACTCGACGCCATGGACAGCTCCTCCAGGTTGAGCCGGTACTCATCGTCCGTAGCGGATTCGCCGGATATCGCCAAACCCGGAACCACCGCCATGGCAACAGCAACCGGGACGGAATGATGGCTATCGACCCGCTCAAGCTCTTCGTTGGCCGGCACCCCGTCGCGTTGCACAGTGGATGGTTGCATGACGGAGGGCCACATCACTGGCTCGGTAAAGAGCTCAGCCAGCGGTTCATGCTGCGACGGCAGCGTCTCTGACGCTGTGGCTTGATGCTGCTGGCGGCGAACAAACCAGCCCAGCGCCAGCAACGCTATCAGCGCCGACAAACCGGCAATCGGCAGCCAGCCAATCCCGGGGGTTTCAGCAATAACGGGGGCTGGCGTCGCCACGTCGGAAGCAACCGGTTGGGCCTTTACCTTCTGGAGCTCCGCGAGTTGGGTTTGCAGTTCGGCCAAATGTTTTATCTGGCCGGCGATCAGCTCATCCTGGCCTTGAAGCTTCGCGTTGAGCTCATCGACAGTGGTTTGCAACTGGTGGTTTTGCAGGGCGCTGGCGGCCAGTTGTTCGACAGCGGGATCAACCACTGCGACGTCCGTTTCCGGCGTCGTCCTGGCCACGGGTGACGGCGCCACGACCGGTTTCACACGAGGGAATGCGGACGCCGGGGAACCGGATGCCGCTTCATCGGCGGCGGGAACTACCCCAGGCGCACCCGGCGGATCGATCAGTAACGTGTACTCACGCAGCAATCGCCCATTAGGCTGATTGAGCTGCACGAGGAAATTCAGGAACGGCTCACTCACCGGTTTGTTGGAGGTCACCTGGATCACGCTGCGATTACCGCGCAACACCGGGGTGAACTTCAGGTTGCTGAGGAAAAACGCCCGGTCGACCCCGGCACGGCTGAACTCGTCTGCCGTTGCCAGGCTCACAGACAGCTGGTTTTCCTCCACGCCAGCAGCATCCACCAGTGCGATATCGGCACGCAGCGGTTGATTCAGCGCCGAATGCAGGGTGATTTCACCCAGGCCCAGCGCAGGTGCCCATGCCGAATAAGTGACCGCGGCCCCGGCTAGCAACCACTGAGAACCACCGCGTAAAACCAATCGCCAACACTTGAGCATGAGCATCCTTGAGATCTACAGAAACCATCCGCACGGGTTCGTACATCCGTTACGAACACGATATTGCCGAGTAGTTCTTATAGTCTGTCCAATGCGGTCTCTCAAAAACCTGGCGCTCGGTTATGCCTCAAGACTTTTCAAGGTTGCCCAGGATGTGCCCGTGAACCCGCATGCACACCTTCAAATCCGCCTCATCGACGCCTTCGAACAGTTCGTGACGCAGTTGCGTGGCAATGGTTTCAATTTGTTCGATCAGGGGACGCGCTGGCGCGCAGAGCACGATTTTCTTCGCCCGACGGTCTTCCAGCACTGCCTGGCGTTGCACCAGGCCCTGGCTTTCCAGGCTGTCGAGTAAACGGGCCAGGGTCGGACCTTCGACGCCGACGCTTTGTGCCAGCTCACGCTGGGTCGGTGCGTCTTCGAAACGGGCCAGGTGCAGCAGCACCAGCCAGCGTGCCTGGGACAAGCCCATGCCCGCCAGTCGGCGGTCCAGTTCGGCACGCCAGCCACGGGACATCTGGGCCAATTGCATGCCAAAGCGGTGTTGATCGGTTAACGGCATAAAACACTCATGATCAGACTGAAATAAATAAAAACTAATTATTAGTCAGCTAAGCATGAGCCTCGACTTGAGGCAAGGCTTGATCTGTAGTGAATCGTTACATCAGCACTACGGATGTCTCAAATCTCGAACTCCGACTGCAAGGCAGCGCGAACGCAGTACAACACCCCTTCCGGCACCCGGCCCGCGAACAGCGCGGCGATCTCGGAAACCGGCGGCAACTCGCCTTCGCCGTCGAGGAAGGCGTCCTGGACTTCACCCATCAGGTCTTCAGGCAGATCCAGCGCCTGCTCCAACGACAACTGCTGCTTGCCGATCGCTTCGGCCAGCATGGTGTAGACGTTCTTTTCCGAGCACTGCAATTGACCGGCGATCTGCACCGGCGTCATCCCGGCCCGCGCCAGCGTGATCAGTTCGTGACGTACGTCGGCCACCGGTTTCGGCGCCTCGACCTGGCCGCCGAGCACTTCGAGGAAGGCCTCGCCGTAACGCTCCAGCTTGCGCGCGCCGACACCACTGACCGTGGCCATTTCCGCCAGCGAGGTCGGCTGGCTGCGCAGCATCTCCAGCAAGGTCGAGTCGGGGAAGATGACATACGGCGGCACGCCATGTTCTTCGGCGAGCTTGCGACGCAGGGCGCGCAAGGCTTCCCATTGTTCGCGCTCCTCGCCACGGACCAGCTGGCTCGCCTGGCTCTTGCTGCTTTTCGCCACGGTTTGCGCCTTGAGATCGCGGCGCAGTTCCAGGGTCACTTCACCCTTGAGCAGCGGCCGGCAGCTGTCGCTCAGGCGCAGGCCACCGTAGCCTTCGAGGTCGATATCCGCCAGACCACGGGCCACCAGTTGGCGGAACAACGAGCGCCATTCGCCCTCCGCCATCGTCTTGCCAACACCATACACCGACAGGTGCTGATGGCCGAAGCTGCGGACCTTCTCGTTGTCCTTGCCCAGCAATACATCCACCAGGTGCCCGACGCCGTAGCGCTGACCGGTGCGGTAGATCGCCGACAGCGCCTGACGCGCAGGCTCGGTGGCATCCCAGGTCTGCACGCCGTCGACGCAGTTGTCGCAATGACCGCAGGGCTCGGGCATGTCTTCGTCGAAGTAGGCCAGCAGCGTTTGCCGACGGCAGCGGGTTTCTTCACAGAGCGAGAGCATGGCGTCGAGCTTGTGCTGCTCCAGACGCTTGTGGCGTTCGTCGCCTTCGGAGTTCTGCAGCATCTGCTTGAGCATCACCACGTCTTGCAGGCCGTAGGCCATCCAGGCATCCGCCGGCAGACCGTCACGGCCACCACGACCGGTTTCCTGGTAATAGGCCTCAAGGGATTTCGGCAAATCGAGGTGCGCGACAAAACGCACGTTGGGCTTGTCGATGCCCATGCCGAACGCCACCGTCGCGACCATGATCAGGCCTTCCTCATTGAGGAAGCGCTTCTGATGGTAGGCCCGCAGATCATTGGGTAGCCCGGCGTGGTACGGCAACGCCGGGAAGCCTTGCTCGCTGAGGAACGCGGCGACTTCCTCGACTTTCTTGCGCGACAGGCAATACACGATGCCCGCATCGCTACGGCGCTCGGCGAGGAACGCCAGCAACTGCTTGCGCGGCTGTTCCTTGGGCACGATGCGATAAAAGATGTTCGGCCGGTCGAAGCTCGACAGGAAGCGCTCGGCGTCTTGCAGGTGCAGCCGGGTGACGATTTCTTCCCGGGTGCGCTTGTCGGCCGTGGCGGTCAGGGCGATGCGCGGCACGTCGGGGAACATTTCCGCCAACTGGCCCAGTTGCAGGTATTCCGGGCGGAAATCGTGGCCCCATTGCGACACGCAGTGCGCTTCGTCGATGGCGAACAGAGAGATGTCCAGGCCCTGCAGGAAGGACAACATACGCGGCTGGACCAGGCGTTCCGGCGCCAGATAGAGCATTTTCACTTCACCGCGGCGGATACGGGCGGCGAGGTCGCGTTGCTGCTCGGCACTGAGGGTGGAGTTCAACGCGGCGGCGGCCACGCCCAGTTCTTCGAGGGTAGCGACCTGATCGTCCATCAGTGCGATCAGCGGCGAGACCACCACGGCCAGGCCTTCGCGCAACAGCGCCGGAACCTGGAAGCACAGGGACTTGCCGCCGCCGGTAGGCATCAGGACCAGGGCATCACCGCCGCTGGCCACGCGCTCAATGATTGCACCCTGGCGGCCACGGAAACTGTCGTAGCCGAAGATGTCCTTGAGGACGCGTTGAGCCTGTTCGAGCATAAAAACTCCAAAAATCACCGAAACATCCCTGCAAGGCTGGTTCAGAACCCGCGACGCTGCACCGATAAATCGTAAGTGCGCATTGCATGACGCTTCACATTTCAGCCGTGACGCCAGCAGGGCATCACAAAACGCGCGAGTATACCCGAGCCCCGTCCGGCAAAGGGCACCGCTGAGAAGACACCGACAAACCCGATGTACATAAAAACTGTGGGAGCGAGCTTGCTCGCGATGAGGCCATCACAGTCAACATTGATTTCGCCTGAACCACCGCTATCGCGAGCAAGCTCGCTCCCACAGGGGTAGCGCTTGACCGAACTGCAAGGGGAGCAGCTCCCACAAACGGGCAAATATGCCGTGCGGCTGGCCCAAGTGCTCAAGAAGGCCTAGAATTCCCGCATCGAACATTCCCCAAGGTAGTCCTTTAATGTCCTTCGCTGAGCAACTAACCCGCCTGCAAGTCTTCCTCGACGCTGATGAACTGCATGACGAGGCGCTGGACTACGTGGCCGCCCACGGCTACCTCACCGCGCTGTCGATCTGTTCCGAAGTCGTTCCTGATCGTGAGTGGATCGACGCACTTTTCGCCGAGGAGCCGCATTACAGCAGCGAAGCCCAGCGCGAAGAGATCGAAGCCACCCTGATCGGCCTCAAGGCCCACATCGCTCGCCAGCTGGCCTCCGATGAAGAATTCGAACTGCCATGCGACCTGGACCTGGGCGACGAGCCGGACGATTCCGACCTTCGCGGCTGGTGCATCGGCTTCATGGAAGGCGTATTCCTGCGCGAAGCGGCCTGGTTCGAAAGCGCCGAAGACGAAGTCAGCGAAATGCTGCTGCCGATCATGGTCGGTTCGGGCCTGTTCGACGAGCAGCCGGAGTTCGAAGACATCGCCAAAGATGCCAACCTGATGGACGACATGATCGTACAGATCCCGGAAGCCCTGACCGCGCTGTACCTGCTGTGCAACGCGCCAGACGAAAAACCGGCGATTCTCAAGCCCCGCCACCACTAAGGTTCTGCCTATGGACAACCCCATAGGCAACCGCCCCCTGATGTTGCGCTACGTGCTGCTGGCCATCGGCTGGCTGAGCGTGGCGCTGGGGGTGATCGGGATTTTCCTGCCGGTATTGCCCACCACCCCTTTCCTGCTGCTGGCGGCCGCCTGCTTCGCCCGCAGTTCGCCGCGCTTTTATCAATGGCTGGTCGAGCATCCACGGCTTGGCCCGTGGATTCGCGATTACCTCAACGGCAACGGCATTCCGCTCAAGGGCAAGGTCTACGCCATTGGCCTGATGTGGCCGAGTATCCTGTTCTCCTGCTACCTGGTACCGCTGTACTGGGCACGGTGCTTCATGCTGACTAGTGCGGTGCTGGTGACGATTTACATCCTCAAGCAGAAAACCCTGCGCAAATCCTGAAATTTCCCGCGACCATTGTGGCGAGGGGGCTTGCCCCCGTTGGGTTGCGCAGCAGCCCTAAAGCCATTCACCGCAGATCACCAGATAGATCGCGCTCACAGGTTCACGGCGGCTTCGCCACCGAACGGGGCGGTGCGGCGTTCCGACAAGCCCCCTCGCCACAAAAAACTCAGTGAGCGTCCTTCGGCCGACGACCTGCCCCGCCCCGGCAAAAACACCACCTAAACTTCACAAACCTACACTCGAGCAGCCAGACATGGCCCGCAGTCTGCGTAGTCCAGGATGGCCAACGCTCCGACTTCGGCTCGGCGGCTGGTTGCTGCTGGCTGGTTTGGTACTGACTGTATGCAACGGGGTCCGGGCCGACTGGGATTTCGCGCAGATCCTGCAAACCGTTGAAAAACGCTACGGCCCCCTTGGACCGGCGCGAGGCCGGATCGAGGCCTGGAGTCAAATGCTGCAAAGTGCACGCGGCGCCCCCGAACGCGAGCAGCTCAACGCGGTGAACCGCTTCTTCGATCAACAGCTGAACTTCCAGGACGACACGCGCATCTGGCAACAGACCGATTACTGGGCCACACCCGTCGAAGCCCTGATCAAGGGCGCCGCCGATTGCGAAGACTATGCTCTGGCGAAGTATTTCAGCCTGCGCCGGCTTGGTATTCCCAGCGAAAAACTGCGCATCACCTACGTCAAGGCCTTGAGCCAGAACCAGGCGCACATGGTGTTGACGTTCTACAGCACCCCCACGAGCGAACCACTGGTGCTGGACAACCTGATCGGCGATATCCGCCCCGCCTCCCAACGCAAAGACTTGCTGCCGGTGTACGCCTTCAATGCCGAAGGCCTGTACCTGCCGGGTAAAAACGGCGGCCAGCGCAGCAGCGACTCGAAAAAGCTGTCGCGCTGGCAGGACGTGTTGAAAAAGATGCAGGCCGAAGGGTTCGACATCGGCGACGGCTAACCGCCTTGGCAAGGAGCGAAGCATGACACTGCGTAAACAGTTGTTCCTGGCAATCTGCCTGTTCCTGCTGGTGGCGTTCAGCGGCAGTTTTTTTGCCAGCCTGGAAAGCTCCCGCGAACAAACGCTCAGCCAACTGCGCGCCCACGCCCAGGACGCGGCCACCGCGCTGGGGCTGTCGCTGACGGCACAGGTCGATGACCCGGCAATGATGGAACTGATGGTCAGTTCGATTTTCGACAGCGGCTATTTCAGCAGCATCCGCGTCATCAGGCTCAAGGATCAGCAAACCCTGGTGCAACGCTCCGCACCGACAAAAATCGACGGTGTGCCTGACTGGTTCGTCAACCTGGTCGACCTGCGCCCGGAAGGTGGCGACGCCCTGATCATGCGCGGCTGGGAACAACTGGCACGGGTCGAAGTGCTGAGCAATCCGCAATTCGCCCTGGCCAAGCTCTGGGAAAGCACCCTTGGCAGCCTGATCTGGCTGCTACTGTGCGGGCTGTTCAGCGCCGTGATTGGAGGATGGATGCTGCGCCGGCAATTTCGCCCACTCGACAGCATGGTCCGACAAGCCGAGGCCATCAGCAAACGCGAATTTCTCAGTCTGCCGAAACTGCCGCGCACACCGGAATTGAAACGGGTCGTGCTGGCGATGAACCAGATGGTCGAGAAGCTCAAGGCGCTGTTCGTCGAGGAGGCTGCACGCAGCGAAAAACTGCGGGCCGAATCCTATCTGGACAGCCTCACCGGCCTGGCCAACCGACGCCTGCTCGACGAGCAACTGGCCGACCATTTACGCGTGTGCGAACAGAGCCGTGACGGCCATTTGCTGATGTTGCGAATCAACGACCTGAACGGCCTCAACCAGCGCCTGGGTGGCCAACGGACTGATGCGCTGATCACTGCCGTCGGCGAATTGCTCAAGCGCCTGACTCAATTGCCGGAGCGTCGAACCTGGCTGGCGGCGCGCAACCGTGGCGGCGAATTCAGCCTGCTGACACCGGGTCTGGATGCTGAAAGTGCCGCGCGCCTGGCCGCCGATGTCAGCGTCAGCCTGGAGAACCTGCGCCTGACCGGCGCCAGCGATTGCATGCCGGTTGCCCATCTGGGCGTTGTCGCCTACCGCCCCGGTGAGCCGATCAGCACCGTTCTCCTGCGCCTTGATCAGGCGCTGACGGAGTCCCGGCAGCATCCCGAACGCCCCTGGGTTCATTTGAGCCATCGTGACACGGCACCCAATCACTCCCAGCACGACTGGCGCACCTGGATCGACGACGCCCTGACCCATGGCAAAGTGCAGCTGTACTTTCAGCCCGTCGTGCAATGCGCCGACACCCGCCAGATGCTGCATCACAAAGTACTCGCACGCCTGCTCGACCCGCAGGGCGAAGCGATTGCCGCGGGGCATTTCCTGCCGTGGATCGAGCGTCTTGGCTGGTCGGGACGGTTCGACCTGGCGATGCTCGAAGCCACGCTGGACGAGCTGGTGGTCAACCGCAGCCCCTTGGCATTGAGCCTGTCCGGGAGCACCCTGCGCGATCCGGTGCAATGGAGAACAATTCTCGACCTGCTCGAATCCCTTCCCGAACTGGCGCCGCTGTTGACCCTGGAAATCGACGAGCGCCAGTTGCCCTCCCCCGAAGTGCTGCAGAACCTTTGCAGCACATTGCTCAAGACCGGTTATCGAGTCGGCCTGCAACACTTTGGCGGGCGCTTCAGCCAGATCGGCAACCTGACCCAATTGGGCTTGGCGTACCTGAAAATCGATGGAGCCTACATTCGCAACATCGACGAGCAGCCTGACAAACGGCTGTTCATCGACGCGATCTTTCGCGCGACCCACAGCATAGATTTGCCGCTGATTGCGGAAATGGTCGAGACGCGTGGGGAACTGGAGGTCATCAGTGAGTTGGGAATATTCGGGGCCATGGGTCGATTGATCGGGGCGCCCAGGTTTTCTAACCACTGACCGGGCATCGACCATTGTCCCGGGCAACAAAAAACCCGCCTCCCCTTCACAGGGATGGCGGGTTCTTTAGCGGGTTTTCAGGTCACACGGTATCCACCTTCAACGAATGATCGTTGAGCATGCCGTTGATAATGGTCCCCGTGTCATGCCCACCCGCGATCACCCCACCCGCGCCTGGCGTTACACCGTATTGACTGGCGAGGTCGACGCCGGCCAGGTCGATGGTCTGGTTCGGCGCGGCACCGGCCATGGCGCTGACGTCGATGCTGGTCACTGTCGATGGCCCGCTGCCGGTGACGGTGAAGTGCAGGTAGTCATCCAGCGAAGCCGTGGTGCCGCTTTCCCCTTGCAGCAGTTGCGACAGGTCGAGTTTGTCGGTGCCGGGCGTGAAGTCAGTGATCACGTCATGGCCACTGTTGCCCTTGAACCACTGGAAGGTATCGCCCCCCGCCCCCCCGCTCAGGGTGTTATTGCCCAGGCCACCAATCAGCAAGTCATCGCCGCCCCCGCCGCTGAGGATGTCGTTGCCAAGACCGCCATTGATCGTGTTGTTAGTGTTGTCGCCGGTCAGGGTGTCGTTGAGGTTCGAGCCGATGAGGTTTTCGATACCGCTCAGGGTGTCAGTGCCGGCACCGAGAGTGTTTTGCCCACCCGACAGGCTGAGACCGACCGTCACCCCAGCCGTGGCGTGGGCGTAACTGGCCGTGTCGATACCCGTGCCGCCATCAAGGATGTCATTGCCCTGGCCGCTGAAGAGCAGATCATTGCCGGCGCCACCATGCAGCTCGTTGTTGCCGGAACCGGCAGTGAGCACATCGTTGCCGTCGCCGGCATTGATGATGTTGTTGCCCGTGCCCGCCACCAGTACGTCATCCCCACTGGTACCGGTGAGGGTATGGCCGTCCTGATAGCTGATGGTCAGGTTGGCCGAGTCGCTGCCGCCGTGGTTGTCGTTGGCGGTGTAGGTGCCGTGGAAGTCCGTAGTGACTTCGTGTGCTCCGGCGTAGTTGACGGTCATGGTCAGTTCGTAGTTTTCTGCCCCATTCTTATTGCCGCCACTGGAATTGGCGATGTTGGTCACGTGGATCTGGTAAGTGCCATCGGCGCCTGCGGTGATGGTGTCACCATCGGCGATGCTTACGAACGCCCCACCGTTGAGCGAATACTCCATCGTGATGTGCCCGGCATCCAGGTTGTGATTGAGGTTGAGTGTCTCACCTTGATTCAGCTTGACCGTGATGAAGTCTTCATTGTTGCCATTGGAGTTGTTCGCTGCGCCAAGATAACCACTGACCACCAGCAGCGCCGTCATGGTCGCCGCGTTGGCCGCAAAGGCGTTGCGCACGTTGGCCAGATTCTGGTTGCCGGGGTTGTTGTTTTCGCCGGCGAAGCTGATCGCGCCGGTGCCGGTGAAGTCCGCGCCTTTCACGACCCAGCCGGTGTTGAACGAGGTCGGTGTCGCCGAAAGTTGGTCGCCATTGGGGTCGGTGTCGTTGGCCAGCAACAGTTCGCCCGGCACCACGATGGTGCCCGAGAGCACGTTGGTGATGACGTGGTCGTCCACCGCCACCGGAGGCGCGTTGGGGATCACTTTCACGGTCAGCGTCGAGCTGGCGAGGTCGCCATCGTTGTCGCTGGCGGTGAAACCGATGTTCTCGGTGATCACCACCGCAGTGGTTTTCTGCGAGGTGTAGTTGTAATCGCCAGTGTCGAGGTTGATCACCAACGTGCCGCCGTTGTTGGTGGCGATGCTCACCGTGTTGTTCACGGTGTTGAAGGTGCCGTGGTTGGTGCCGCCGCTTGATGTCAACGAACCCTGGCCGCTGAGGGCGTTTGGATCGTAAGTGTAGGTAGTGCCGTCGACCACGATGGATTTGATGAAACCGCCATCAGCGCCGAACGTGCCGCCCTCACCCAGCAACGAACCGGTGACCGGTGAGCCGACCACGGTGCCAGACAGCACCGAGTTGAGTTGGTTGAGGTCAGTGACCACCACCGCATTGGTGTTGGTGTGGCTGATGCCGTCGTAGGCCAGCGGATCGAGGTTGGCGTTGCTCACGCCACTGCCCAGGCCGATCGCGTAGTTCTTGATGTTGTTGGCATCGAGGAAGGCTTTCAGCGCGGTTTCGTCGGCGGTGCCGATTTCCTGGCCGGTGGTGGGCTTGCCGTCGGAGAAGAAGTAGCCGACGTTTTGCGCACCGGTCAGTTTGCCCGAGGTGTTGAACGCGGCCTGCATGGTCACCACGGCCGCGTCGTAGTTGGTCCCGCCGTTCGCGGTGAGGCTGGCCAGCAGCGTCTTGGCGGTCGCGACATCGACCCACACAGAGGTCATGTCGGTAGCGCTGCTGCTGAAGGTGACGAGCTGCACTTTCACATCGCCGAGGTCATCGTATTTATCCAGCAAGGCACTGATGGCCTGCTTGGCCAGGGCCAGGCGCGACAGGCCCGACACGCCGGATGGGTCGGCCATGCTGCCGGAGACGTCGAGCACGATCAGCAGGTTGGAATCGATCTCCACCGCCGCCACCGAGCGAACCGTTGCCACCGCCTTGGGCACGTCATCGACAATGTTGACCACGATGGTGCTGGTGCTGCTGTTGCCCAGCGCATCGGTCGCTTTGTAGGTGAAGCTTTCACTCAGGCTGTTCGGCCCGTCGTTGGCATTCGGCAAGGTTTTCGGAGCCGAGGTCAGGGTGTAGGTATAGCTGCCGTCGGGGTTGATCAGGATCTTTCCGTAGGTGCCTGTCGCGCTGCCGACCAGGGTGTAGGTGAGCGCGCCGCTGGCACCCGAGACCGAACCGACCAGGGTCCCGGACGCGGTTTCGCCAGTGTTGCCCGGGTCGCTACCGGTGACCGTACCGGCGACCAGGTCCAGCCCGTCCTTGCTCAGGTCGAGGGCTTTTTCGTAGACCGTCACGTCGCTATCGGGGTTGGCCTTGATCGTGCTGCTGGCGACGTCGATGGTGATGGTGGTGGTGCTTTCATCGCCATCGGCATCACGCACGGTGTAGGTGAACGTGTCAGTGGCACCCGGATCGCCGACGGAATCCTGGTTGCTGTGATACACCGCGTTGCCGTTGGCATCGAGGGTCAGGTAGCCATAGGTGCCGTTGATCTGGTTACCCAGTCCGCCGATGGCCGAGGTCGAGGTGTTGCCGCCGGCACGTACGCCGACCACCGTCGCCGGACCATCGGCGCCGCTGGCGTCATTGCCCAGCACACTGATGTTGACGGTGCCGCCCTCCACTACCGACGACGAGTCAGGTTTGGCGTTCGGCAAGTCATCGATGATGTTGACGTTGATCTGCCCGGTCGCCGTGTCGCCATTGCTGTCGGTAGCGACGACGTTGAAGTTCTCGGTCAGGCTGTTGGTGCCGTTGGCGGTTGGATGGGCTTCGTTATCGT
>NZ_JBXAJS010000012.1:0-141106 GCF_058797535.1 Pseudomonas sp. GW823-FHT02E01
CTGCCGAAAACTGCGTAACTCTTTGTTTACCAAGGAGTTTTCCGTTTCGACTGCGCCGGAAGTGGGGCGAATTATAGACACCTGGAATCTGCCGTCAAGCATTGATTTAGGTTTTCTATCGACATGTGCAAAAACACTGCTTATATATAGACGCGCCTGCAAGGAATGCGCAGTATATTGCCCAACACAAATAGAAACGCCCTGATTCCTATATTTCGGACGATGCCACGTAATGAATGACCAGCCTCGCAGCCTAGCCTCTACCCTGTTCTCGGTTGGGCTGCTGCTCATAGCCATGGCATCGATCCAGTCCGGAGCCTCCCTGGCCAAAAGCATGTTCTCCGTTGTCGGTCCTCAGGGGACGACAACATTACGACTGATTTTTGCCAGTGTGATCATGATGCTGATACTGCGTCCATGGCGGGCAAAATTCACTGCAAAGTCCCTGCGCACTGTCATCGTCTACGGAATGGCGCTGGGCGGCATGAACTTCCTCTTCTATATGTCGTTGCAAACCGTCCCGCTGGGCATCGCGGTGGCGCTTGAATTCACCGGCCCACTGGCGGTGGCGATCTACGCCTCGCGTCGCGCGATCGACTTTTTGTGGATTGCCCTGGCTGCCGCAGGCTTACTGTTACTGATACCGACGGGAGAAACGACCACCGGCATCGATCTTGTAGGCGCCGGTTATGCCTTGGGCGCAGGGGTCTGCTGGGCGCTGTACATTTTGTTCGGTCAAAAAGCCGGGGCCGACAATGGCGTGCAAACCGCCGCGCTGGGGGTAATGATCGCTGCGCTCTTCGTAGCCCCCATCGGTATTGTCCATGCAGGCTCAGCTCTGCTGAGCCCGTCATTGATCCCTATAGCCCTTGGCGTCGCCATCCTGTCCACAGCCCTCCCCTACACCCTGGAGATGGTCGCGCTGACCCGCATGCCGGCCAGAACCTTCGGCACACTGATGAGTATCGAGCCAGCCTTCGGCGCGCTATCTGGCTTGCTGTTCCTTCATGAATACCTCTCGCTGTCACAATGGATGGCAATCATGTGCATCATTCTGGCATCCGTCGGTGCCACCATGACCATGAGCACTAGCACCAGACCAGCCGTAGCGGCGGATTGAAAGCAGATATGAAACGGCTCTGGTATTTGCCGCTCAATTAGGCCATGTTTAGCCCCGCACCCCAGTGTCATGACATGGACCATTTCAGATAGGGATATCGGTACGCGTCAAGCGAAAGTGAAAGCGGCCAAACCCGGGCACAAGATCCGGGGACGCTATAAGGACAGTAATGAAACGATTTTTGATGCTGATCGCCGTACTTGCAATTGCGGGCTGCGCAGCGACTTCGGAAACACAGATCAAGCACGGTAAGAAAGGGCTGCACATCAACTGTTCCGGACTGTCTTCGTCCTGGGACAAGTGCTACGCCAGCGCCGCCAATTCCTGCGCCCCCAAGGGATACAAGGTCATTGCCAAGTCGGGAGATGCAGTGGAAGAGCCCGGCGATTACCCGTTTGGCCTCAATCCTGCGGGCTATACCAGCCGCAGCATGATTGTCATCTGCAAATAGGCAGGGCCGTCGGGTCAGGTTCTCGGGCTTGCGATCTGACGGCCAATTTCCTCGTAGCTGGAGTTCAGCACTGTGCGCTGGATATCCGGACTAGCCAGCATGCGCGCTACGACCAGCGCGCCAATACATTGCGACAGAATCGCCCACGCCAGGCTGTCGCTTTGCAGAATACCCGCCCAACTTTCCTGAAGCCGACAAATCCAGTGCTCTGCCTGTTGACGGACAGTCAGGTCGGAACGGGCAATTTCCGCCCCCAATGCCGGCAATGCACAACCGGTTTCCGGATTCTCGACGTGAGACATACTCAGGTACTGCTTCAAGCAGCGTTCCAGCTTGTCACGGTCCTTTCCCTCCCCCAGTCGCGTCAGGCTTTGCCCCAACTCACGCTCGACAATGCTGGCGAACAACTCGTCTTTCGACGAGAAATGGCTATAGAAGGCGCCGCCACTCAAGCCAATCGCTTTCATCAGGCCGTCCACGCCCACCGTTGAAAATCCGGACTTCTTGGCCGATACCGCACTGCTTTCCAGCAGCCTTTGCCTGGTTTCCAGCTTGTGACTGGCCGAATAACGCATTGCCTTTCTCCCTAGCTTGCTCGCCTTGACGTCTGTCGAATCATAGCATAACGTTCGTTTAGTTAACGATCGTTTACCAAAAGGAATCTACCCATGAATAACAAGAAGGTCGTTCTTATCGTCGGTGCAGGTGATGCCACGGGTGGCGCCATTGCCAAGCGTTTTGCCCGGGAAGGTTTTGTCACCTGCGTTACCCGCCGCAGTGCGGACAAGCTCCAGCCATTGGTGGATGCCATAAAGGCCGATGGTGGCGAGGCCCACGGTTTCGCCTGCGACGCCCGCAAGGAAGACGACGTGGTCGCACTGGTCGAGCAGATAGAAAGCGAGATCGGCCCTATCGAGGCATTCGTGTTCAACATCGGCGCGAACGTGCCGTGCAGCATTCTCGAAGAAACCGCCCGCAAGTATTTCAAGATCTGGGAAATGGCCTGTTTTTCCGGCTTTCTCAATGCGCGTGAAGTGGCCAAACGCATGGCCAAGCGCCAGCGGGGCACGATCCTGTTCACCGGCGCCACTGCAGGCCTGCGTGGCGCAGCCGGCTTCGCCGCATTTGCCGGTGCCAAGCACGGCATTCGTGCGCTGGCGCAAAGCATGGCCCGAGAGCTCGGCCCCATGAACATTCACGTTGCCCATGTCGTCGTCGACGGCGCCATCGATACCGATTTCATCCGCGACAGCTTCCCCGAGAAATACGCAACCAAGGATCAGGACGGCATCCTTAACCCCGAACACATTGCCGAGAATTACTGGTACCTGCACAGCCAGCCCCGCGACGCCTGGACTTTCGAACTGGACCTGCGTCCCTGGAGCGAACGCTGGTAATTCCCCCCACACACAACAATAAGACGAGCGCCTTGAACATGAGCAAAACCGTGGAGTTCTACTTCGACCTCGGCAGCCCCGCCACCTATCTGGCCTACACCCAGCTACCGAAGATCTGCGCGCAAACCGACACCCGGTTGATCTACATTCCGCTCTTGTTGGGCGGAGTGTTCAAAGCCACCGGTAACGCCTCTCCGGCGACTGTCCCGGCCAAAGGCCGCTACATGTTTGAGGATCTGGACCGCTACGCCAAACGCTATGGCGTGCCTCTGAAATTCAATCCCCACTTCCCGATCAACACCTTGATGCTCATGCGCGCCGTAACAGGCATGCAGTTGCGCCACCCTGAACGCTTTGCAGCTTTCATCGATTGCCTGTTCAAGGCCATATGGGTCGAGGGTCGCAGCCTGGATGAACCGGCAACCGTCGCGGCAGTGCTCAGCGAAAACGCTTTCGATCCGCAAGAGGTGCTGGCCCTGACCGCCGATGAAGAAGTAAAAGCCCTGCTCAAGGACAACACCGAAAAAGCCGTACAGCGAGGCGTATTCGGAGCCCCAAGCATGTTTGTCGACAATCAGCTGTACTTCGGCCAGGATCGACTGGACTTCGTGCTCGAAGCCTTGAGCTGAATCTCGACCACCAAGCCGCCCCTTTGCCGCTTTATGGCTCAGGCGCTGGATAAAGCGCCTGAGCTGCACATAAACAAATAGCTACGCCGGAACCAATAAAAGCTCCCGATCAGATAGCCGCCGTGCGGGTATTGAGCCACTCCAGCGCGGCACCTTCGACCAACGGACTCAAGCGCTCGCGCACTTCGGCGTGGTAGGCGTTAAACCACTGCTTTTCCTCGTCCGACAGCAGCGAGGTTTCCAGGCAGCGCGTATCGATCGGGCACAGGGTCAGCGTTTCGAACTTGAGGAACTCGCCGAATTCGCTTTTGCCTGCCTCACGGTTCATCGCCAGGTTTTCGATACGCACACCCCAACGACCCGGACGATAGGTGCCCGGTTCAATGGAGGTGATCATGCCGGGTTGCATCGCGGTTTGCGGGGCAGGCGCGGCCTGATAAGCAATGACTTGCGGACCTTCGTGGACGTTCAGGAAGTAACCGACGCCATGACCGGTGCCGTGACCGTAGTCGACACTTTCCGCCCAGATGGGCGCACGGGCGATGGCATCGAGCAGCGGCGACAGAATGCCTTTCGGGAACTGCGCGCGGGACAAGGCAATCACACCCTTGAGCACGCGGGTGCAATCGCGTTTTTGCTCATCGGTCGGTGTGCCCACCGCAACCATGCGCGTGATGTCGGTGGTGCCGCCCAGGTACTGGCCGCCGGAGTCGATCAGCAGCAGGCCGTCCCCTTCGATCACCGCGTGTTCTTCTTCGGTGGCATGGTAGTGCGGCATCGCGCCATTGGCGTTGAACGCGGCAATGGTGTTGAAACTCAGAGACACATAATCCGGACGACGTTCACGGGCCGCGGTGAGTTTTTCGTCGATGGTCAGTTCGGTGATGCGCTCGCGCCCCAGCGCCGAATCCAGCCAGGCAAAGAATTCGCACAGTGCTGCGCCGTCCTGTTCCATGGCCTGACGGATGTGTTCGGCATCGGCCAGGCTTTTTTGCGATTTGGCCAGGGTGGTCGGGTTCAGGCCTTCGATCAGGTTCACCCCGCTGTCGAGGTTGTCCAGCAAGCCCGCCGTGACCCGCGCCGGATCGACTTGCAGGCTCGCGCCGCTCGGTACGGCACGCAGTGCAGTAGCGACTTCGCTGTAATCGCGCAAGGTCACTCCGTCCCGTTCGAGGATGGCGCGCAGTTCGGCGCTGACTTTGCTCAAGGCGACAAACAGCGTGGCCTGTTGTTGATTGATCAAGGCGAAAGAAACAAACACCGGGTTGAACGACACGTCGCCGCCACGCAGGTTGAACAGCCAGGCGATATCATCGAGGGTGGCGATAAAATGCCAGTCGGCACCCCGCGCCTGCAGGGTTTCACGCAGTTTGGCGAGTTTTTCGCCACGGCTGACGGTCGCCTGTGGTGGCAAGTGCTGATAGATCGGTTCGTTCGGCAGGCCGGGGCGGTCGCTCCAGACGCCGCTCAGCAGGTCGATGTCGGTGCGCAGGCGAGCGCCACGCTCTTCCAGTTTACCGCCCAGGGTCCGTGCCGAAGCCACGGCCATGACCGCGCCATCGACCGCGACAACGCCACCCTCGGGGGTTTGCTCGGCCAGCCATTCCAGTGGTCCGGGTTGACCCGGTTGCAGCTTGACCAGGTCAATGCCGCTGCCGTTGAGCTCCTTGGTCGCCTGCTCCCAATAACGGCTGTCGGCCCAGACGCCGGCAAAATCCGGGGTCACGATCAGGGTGCCGACCGAACCATGGAAACCCGACAACCACTGGCGCCCCTGCCAGTAACCCGGCAGGTATTCGGACAGGTGCGGGTCGGCCGACGGCACCAGCAAGGCGTGAATGCCCTCCCGGCTCATCAGTTCGCGGGTTTGCGCCAGGCGCTGGGGCACCGATCCATTGATCGAAAGCTGCGTATTCATCGTGTCTCCTGCTAACCACTTCATCATTATTGTTGAGTGCCGATCAATGTCGGCGCTTCGTCGCCCTATTGCCAGAATGCCGGAGCACTGGCGCAGGCTGCCTTGATCAGTTGAACCGCCTGGTCGATGTCCTGCTCGGTGGTGAAACGCCCGAGGCTCAAGCGGATGGTGCGACCGGCCGAGCGGGCATCGTGCCCCAGGGCCAGCAGTACATGGGATGGGGTATTGCTCGCGGAATTGCAGGCCGAGGTCGCGGAAAACGCGATCGAAGCCAGCAACGCCGCCGGGTTGAACTCCCCTTCGTCGAAGGTCAGGCTCAGGGTATGGGGAATGCGCCGGGTCGGGCTGCCGTTGAGACGCACGCCGGGAACGCTCTGCAATTGCTCGAGCAAGCGCTCACGCAAACGCATGATGGTGGCTTTCTCTTCATCGAACGCAGCCGCCGCCAGTGCAAAGGCCGCGCCCATGGCCGCGATCTGATGGGTCGCCAGTGTGCCGGAGCGCAAACCGCCCTCATGCCCGCCGCCATGGATCTGCGCCTGCAAACGCTGTTGTGCACGCGGACCGACGTACAACGCGCCGATGCCCTTGGGGCCGTAGAGCTTGTGCGCGGAAAACGACATCAGGTCCACCGGCCACAGTGCGAGGTCGATCGCCACTTTGCCCGCGCCCTGTGCGGCGTCGACATGGAACAACGCCCCGCGATCACGCACGATCTGACCGATGGCGGGAATGTTGTTGAGGGTGCCCAGTTCGTTGTTGACCAGCATCAGCGACACCAGGAAGGTGTCTTCGCGCATGGCTTCGCTGACTGCTTGCGCCGTGATCAGGCCCTCGGCGTCCGGCGCCAGATAAGTCACGGCTACACCGGCATCCTCCAGTTGCCTGGCGGTATCGAGAATGGCCTTGTGTTCGATCTGGCTGGTGATGATATGGCCCCCGCCAATGCGGCGGGCCTGGGCCACGCCTTTGAGCGCGAGGTTGTTGGATTCGGTGGCGCCGGAGGTCCAGACGATCTGCCCGGGTGTCGCGCCGACCAGTTCGGCGACCTGGCGTCGCGCCTGTTCGACTGATTGCCGGGCCTGCTGGCCGAAGACGTGGGAACTGGAAGCAGGGTTGCCGAAATTGCCGGTAAAGCCCAGACACTCGATCATCACCTTGATGACCCGCTCATCCACCGGCGTGGTGGCGGCGTAATCGAAATACAACGGACGTTTATTCATAAAAGACTCGCAGAGCGTGTTCCGGGATCAGGAAGCTCGTGACTGCAAACGGCAAAGCGCAGCCTTGTGAGCTGCGCGCGGTTTTCAGAACGTTACCAATACCTGATCGGATGCCGTTAAAGAAGAATTACTTCATTTAAAAGTGCGTAGGAACGCTCCTGAAAAGTCAGCTTAACAGGCATCGGGCAACCGGTTGAAGCAATGCATCAGCTAAAGCTTTCGAGTATCAGCGGATACAGCGAACCCACAAGCAGCGCGGCCATGCCCCAATTGAACAGGCGCAGCCAGCGGCGATCCTTCAGAACATTGCGCAACAGCGTGCCGCAAGCGGCCCAGACACCCACGCTCGGCAGGTTGATGATCGCAAAGACGGCCGCGATCACGATCACATTCGTGAAGTACCCCTGCATCGGCGTGTAAGTGCTGATAGCGCCGATGGCCATGATCCAGGCCTTGGGATTGACCCACTGGAACGCGGCGGCCCCCAGATAGCTGATCGGTTTCGCCTCGCCCTGCTGGCTTTCCGACATTGGCCCGGAATGGGCGATTTTCCACGCCAGATACAGCAAATACGCCGCCCCCACATAACGCAGCACGGTGTAGAGCAAAGGGTAGGTCTGGAACACCGCGCCAAGGCCAAAGCCGACCGCCACCACCAGTACGAAGAAGCCACAAGTGATGCCGAGCATGTGCGGAATCGTGCGGTTGAAGCCGAAGTTCACCCCGGAGGCCAGCAACATGGTGTTGTTCGGGCCGGGCGTGATCGAGGTGACGAGGGCAAACAGGGCGAAGCCCAGCAGCAGGTCGAGTGAGAGCGTCATGGGTGGCAGTCCGTCAGGGTCGGTCAGGTGTTGACCCTATCGCACACCTTCGGCGAAACCCATGGACAGTTACGCGAAACTTGGAGCAGTACAGTTTCGCCTCAGCTCGGACGACCGTGAAGCTGTACAGATCGCCCGACGTTCATTTCACCCTGGTTGTCGAAACCGAACGACTTTTGCGGCTGACCGAGCAGCTCGGCTTTTTTCGCGTGGTACTCGTCGAAGGACAGTCCGCGGCGGTTCAGCGCTTCCAGCGCCAGTTCCTTGCTTTCTTCCGCCGTGTAAGGCCGAAGCTCAGGGGAAACATGGCTGGCACATCCGGCGAGTACGGAGACGGCGAGCATCAGCAAAGTGGCGATCATCGGTTTCATTTCTGGCGTCCTGGCAACTGGGTTCGAGGCAATGAACACAGGCTACCCGCGCCTCCCGGGCAGCAGAAATCAACGCTTTCAATAGTGGCTATCAAGAAATGGCGATCATTGCCCTTGTCAGCGCCAGCCCACCAGGCTGCAGTGCAATGCATTGTCGTGGCTGCGCTCCAGGCTGTGCAGGACCTGGAACGAGCCGAAGGTCACGGCCTTCGCCTGATGGGCGCGGATCAACTGCCAGAAATCCTCTTCGCCGTTTTCAAAGGACCGGAACGCAGCCTCCCCAGCTTCGCGGGTTTGCCATTGCAGATAATTGAGTACCCGCCGGCCATCATCGCTGGCCTGGATGCTGGCACTGAGAAAGCCGCGGTGCTGCCGGGCCAGATGTTCGGTCTGTGCCGACAATGCCAATACCAGCGCGGGTTGTTGATGCGGTTCGATCTGGAACTCGATCAGTTGGGTAAAGCTGCGATTCTTCTCTGAGGCTTGCATGAAATGTCCCCCACTCACATGTAAGGCGAATCTTGCGATCCGAAGGTGTGCAGGGTAAAACCTCAGGTTAACTAGAGGTCAAGAGGCAATTTTTAAATGATCACCCCGGAAAACCTGCACAAGGAACTTACCGTCGGCCAAGTCGCGGCGCGCAGCGGTGTGGCGGTCACGGCGCTGCACTTCTATGAGTCCAGGGGGCTGATCAAGAGCAACCGCAATCAGGGCAACCAGCGCCGCTATCCCAGGGAAGTGCTGCGACGGGTGGCCTTGATCAAGGTTGCCCAGCGCCTGGGAATTCCTTTGGCGGAGATCGGCGAAGCCCTCAAGTCGCTGCCCGACAACCGGGCGCCGACGGCGGCGGACTGGAAAATGCTGTCGGCGCAATGGAGCCGGGAACTGGATGAGCGCATCAACCAACTGACCCTGCTGCGCGATCGCCTCAACGGCTGCATTGGTTGTGGTTGCCTGTCGATGGAGGCTTGTCCATTGCGCAACGCAGGCGATGTGCTGGGAGCGCGCGGGCCGGGAGCGCACTGGTTGGAGCCAACTTGATGGCACTTGAATGGCGCTGCTGCTCGTCGGGCACTCGGTGAGGCAAAAGAGGCTGGCCTATATTTATTCGGTCGTACAACGGCACAGGTACTTTCCATTCACAAAACAACAACAGGGAGATCCATCATGAGCGTCAAACCCATTCCAGAGGGGTATCACAGCGTCACCCCCTATCTGGGCATCAACAAAGCCGCCGAAGCCATCGCTTTCTACAAAAAAGCCTTCGGCGCCATTGAAATCATGCGCCTGGACATGCCCGATGGCGGTGTCGGCCACGCGGAACTACGCATTGGCGATTGCCCGATCATGCTGGGCACACCATGCGATCAAGGACCGCTGAGCAACCCGGACAATTCGCCGTCCGTGGGTCTGCATTTGTACGTGACGGATGTCGACAAGTCCTACAAACAGGCGATCGATGCCGGCGCAACCGTTGTATCGGAGGTTAAGGATCAGTTTTACGGCGACCGTTCAGGGACCTTGAAGGATCCCTACGGGCACCTGTGGTTCCTGGCCACGCACAAGGAAGACCTGACCCAGGAACAGATCGAACAACGGGCCAAGGAGATGTTTGCCCAGGGTTGATATCTTTGGTGCTGGAGCGGGCCTCTTCGCGAGCAGGCTCGCTCCCACAAGGGTCCCGTCTTCAGCAGCACCGCCGACATGCCAATCACTTGCGCAAGCAAGCCCGCCCGCGACCTGTCGACAATGAGAAACATTTTCTTTCATTTCCCCTTTCGGGATTTCCCCTGCTCATCCGTCCTACTTAGATGCAGTCCTTTCGCGTAGGCAAAAGCCACGACCGGACCTTCTGGGCGCTCATCCCTGCGAAGCCCGCAGCCGAGCTGCCCCTCATCCAGGCAAGACCTCCAACATGTCAAAGAAGTCCCGTTCAAAAATCTGGTTTCTGGTCCATAGCTGGCTGGCATTGCCGATCTGGTTTTTCGTGCTGATCGTCTGTGTAACCGGAACCCTGGCCGTCATCAGTCAGGAGATCGTCTGGCTGGCCAACCCGCCAATGCGCGCCAGCCAGCCCTCGGACGACGCCCCGCTACTCAGTTATCAGCAGGTCATCGAGGCCATCAACAAGGCCGAACCGCAGACCGTGGTGCAGAGCATCAGCCGCCCCGACGAGTCGCATTTCGCCCTGGATGTCGAAGTCAGCTACCCCGACGGGCGCTCGGTGGTGATTTATGTCAATCCGTACAGCGGCGTGATCCAGGGTGTCGCGCCGGAGTTCAACTTCCGCGCCTTCACCCGGGCGCTGCACGGCTGGTGGCTGGTGCCGTTCACCAACGGTTACAGCTGGGGCTGGTACCTGGTGTCGTTTCTCGGCTTGCCGCTACTGGCGTCGCTGGTCACGGGGCTGGTGGTCTACAAACGCTTCTGGAAAGGCTTTTTTCGGCCAACCCTGCGTATTCGCCACGGCGCGCGGATTTTCTGGGGCGACTTTCACCGCTTGAGCGGCATCTGGTCGATCTGGTTCATCGCGGTGATTTCCATCACCGGCACCTGGTTCCTGATCCAGGCATTGCTGTTCGATAACCAGATTTCCATTTCCACGGAAAAGATCATCCCGGCGATGTCCCGCGAAGCGGTGCCGCTGTCAGCCGATGGCTCGCCCCCGCCGCGTATCGACCTCGACCGCGCAATTGAAATCGCCACGCAGAAAATCTCCGGGCTGGAGGCCAGCTTTGTCAGCTTGCCGGGCAATGCCTACAGCCACCTGGATGTCGGCGGACGCGGTTGGTATCCGTTGATGTTCCAGACCGCCACGATCAACCCGTACAACGGCGAAATCGCCGCCTCGCGCCTGATCTCGGACCGTTCGACCCTGGAGTTCGTCACCGAGTCCATGCGCCCGCTGCACACCGGCGATTTCGGTGGCCTGTGGATCAAGCTGATCTGGGCGTTCTTCGGCCTGTTGCTGAGCATGATGGTGCTCAGCGGTCTGCTGATCTGGACCAAACGCACGGCACTGGCCACGGCCAATGCCTTCAAGCGCAGCAACAAAAAACAGCGTAGCAGCGCGGCGCAACCGGTCACGAACAACGAACCGTCGGAGGCCCACCTGTGAGCAAAGTCACTGCGGTCTCGCAACCCTCGCGCCTGCACGTGTTCTGGCACAAATGGCGCTTTCACCTGAACGTCCTGTTACTGCTGATTCCCCTGGGTTTCATGCCCAAGTACTTCGCCGACGAGGCATTGATGCGCGGCGACAGTGGCCTTGGCGAACGGGAGGTCGGCGAAGTCCGGGTCGGTCCCTGGAGCCTGCGCCTGGCGGAATTGCGCAACGCCGCGCCCATGCTCGACGGCCCGGCCGGTTACATGAAAGGTTTCAACGCCGCGTTGTGCGAGGCCTGTATCGGCCAGGTCAAGGCCACTTACCTGCGTATCGGCAAGCCCCGCAGCCTGCGCGCCGCCGGGGTGATTTTCTTCGGCACCCCGTACCGCATGGGCGCCTCGCTGCCCGTCCCGGAAAAGACCACGGCCGACGCCGAACTGTGGATCACCATGGAAGGCTGGGACGGCGCCATGCATCAGGCATCCATTCCTTTGAGCCAGGCCTCCCCCGCCACTATCGCCTGGCTGAACAAACAAGGAGGCAAACCATGATCACCCCTCTTCGCCCGCTCAACGCCGTGTTGCTGGTGCTCTGCGCCGGCTTCAGCGCCGCCGCCCTGGCCCACAATCCGATGTGCGAATGCAAGGCCATCGACGCGGAGCAGATCAAGTGCACCGGCGGTTTTTCCGACGGCAGCGGCGCTCCTGGCGTGACCCTCGATGTGATCGGCTACGACGAAACCATCCTGGTGCCGGGCAAGCTCGGGCCTGATTCGACCCTGACCTTCAAGAAGCCCGGCGCCGAGTTCTATGTGCTGTTCGATGCCGGCCCCGGTCACGTCGTGGAAATCGACCAAGCGGACATCGAGGCACCATGAGCACTCCAACGACCCAAGTCGTGCGCCCGGCCGGGGCCGGTCACGAAACCCTCTATGTTCTGCTGCTGTGCCTGACGATCCTGGCGGTGGCCGGCTCGGTGGTGCTCTGGCGCGGTGAATCCCATGAGGTGAGCAGCGTCAGCAGCCATCAACTGGATGCGCGCCGTGACCTCAGTGCATCCGAGCAAGGTATCTACGCCGATTTGCGGGTGACGCTGGACGAGATCCATTTGCTGCGCCAGGAACAGCAAGCGCTGCCGACACCCGAGTTGCTGGCCGAGGAAGGGTTTGCCCCGTTTGCCCGGGACGCCAGCTCCGTCAGCCGGGGTGGCCATGCCTGGCAAATGCTCGACGCCAAGGCCTATTTCGGCCAGAGCCAGAAGCCGACGGTCGCCGGTTCGTTTCTGCTGCGCCTGAGCGCAACCGCCGACGCTGCACCGGACATCTGGCTCAACCGCACCAGCACGCTCACGGCACCGGCCGACCTCAGCGACGTCGCGCTCGAAAGCGCCGGCTGGCAGCAGGTCATCGCGCAATTCGATGCCGGTGTGACCCGCCAGCACCGGCACTGAACCCTCACCTTTTTCCGAGAGAAGACCGCTTTCCCATGCCCAATTCATCTCAATGTTCTTTTTTGCGCCTACTGCTGGTCGGCTTGCTCGCCTGCCTGCTGCCATCCCTGGCCAGCGCCGACGAAGCCAAGCGCCTGCGCATCGGCATCACCCTGCATCCCTACTACAGCTACGTGGCGAACATCGTCGGCGACAAGGCCGAGGTGGTGCCGCTGATTCCGGCCGGTTTCAACCCACATGCCTACGAGCCCCGCGCCGAAGACATCAAGCGCATCAGCGGGCTGGACGTGATTGTGCTCAACGGTGTCGGCCATGACGACTTCGCCGACCGCATGATCGCCGCCAGCGAAACCCCGAACGTGCCGGTAATCGAAGCCAACGAGAACGTACCGCTACTGGCCGCCACCGGCGTGGCCGCACGCGGTGCCGGCAAGGTGGTGAACCCGCACACCTTCCTGTCGATCAGCGCCTCGATTGCCCAGGTCAACAACATTGCCCGGGAGCTAGGCAAGCTCGATCCCGCCAATGCCAAAACCTACACCGAGAACGCCCGCGCCTACGGCAAGCGCCTGCGCAAGATGCGCGCCGACGCCCTGGCCAAACTGACCCAGGCACCGAACGCGGAACTGCGGGTGGCCACGGTACACGCGGCCTACGACTATCTGCTGCGCGAATTCGGCCTCGAAGTGACGGCCGTGGTCGAGCCCGCCCACGGTATCGAGCCAAGCCCGAGCCAGCTGAAAAAAACCATCGATCAACTGCGTGAACTGGACGTGAAGGTGATCTTCTCGGAGATGGACTTTCCTTCCACTTACGTCGACACCATCCAGCGCGAATCCGGCGTGAAGCTGTATCCGCTGTCGCATATTTCCTACGGCGAATACACCACCGACAAGTACGAAAAGGAAATGACCGGCAACCTCGACACTGTGGTGCGGGCGATTCAGGAGTCGGGCCAATGACATCGAAAGAAACTATCCTGGCCGATGCAGAATCCCCACAGGTTTCGGGGCCGACATTGGATTTTGCAGGCGTCAGCCTGACGCTCGGGCGCACGACGATCCTCGACAACGTAACCTTTCAGGTCCGCCCCGGCAGTGTGCACGCACTGGTCGGCCCCAATGGCGGCGGCAAGAGTTCGCTGATCAAGACCCTGCTCGGGCAAATGCCTCACCAGGGCCGCTTGAGCCTGCATTGGCCAGCCGAGCCGGGGACCATCGGCTATGTGCCACAGGCACTGGAGTTCGACCGGGGCCTGCCAATGACCGTCGACGATTTCATGGCCGCCATGTGCCAGCGTCGCCCGGCGTTTCTCGGTTTGAGCAAACACTACGCGGCGGCGATTGGCGAGGCGCTGGAGCGGGTCGGCATGCAGGACAAACGCAAGCGCCGCATGGGCGCGCTGTCCGGCGGCGAACGGCAACGGGTGTTGCTGGCCCAGGGGCTGATTCCGCCTCCGCAATTGCTGGTGCTCGACGAACCGATGTCGGCCCTCGATGAGGCCGGTATCCGGGTGTTCGAACGCTTGCTCGGCGACTGGCGAGCGGCGGGCATCACCGTACTGTGGATCGAGCACGACCTGGAAGCGGTCGGGCGCCTGGCCGATCACGTCACCGGGCTCAATCGCCGGGTGCTGTTCGACGCCACGCCGCAACAGGCGCTGACACCGGAGCGTCTGTTGAACCTGTTCTCGACCCACCCACGGAGCCTTGCCTGATGAGTTACGAAGCTTTTCGCCTGATGGTCCAGGGCTGGGCATCGTCGGGTTATCTGCCCGAGGCGCTGGCCTATGGATTCGTGGTCAACGCCCTGCTCGCCGGCCTGCTGATCGGCCCGGTACTGGGAGGCCTGGGCACGTTGGTGGTGGTCAAGCGCTTCGCGTTTTTCTCCGAGGCGGTCGGTCACGCCGCCCTGACCGGCGTGGCCATCGGCATCCTGCTCGGCGAACCCTACACCGGCCCCTACGGCAGCCTGTTCGGCTACTGCCTGCTGTTCGGCATCCTGCTCAATTACCTGCGCAACCGTACCGGTCTGGCGCCAGATACCTTAATCGGCGTGTTTCTCTCGGTGTCGCTCGCCTTGGGCGCGAGCCTGCTGCTGATTCTGGCGGGCAAGATCAACGTGCACATTCTGGAAAACGTGCTGTTCGGCTCGGTGCTGACGGTCAATGGCAATGACCTGCTGGTGCTGGCCATCGTCGGTTCGCTGGTCATGGCCCTGGCCTTGCCTTTGTACAACCGCATCATGCTCGCCAGTTTCAACCCGCAGTTGGCGGCGGTGCGCGGGGTGGCGGTGAAAACCCTGGATTATCTGTTCGTGATTCTGGTGACGCTGATCACCGTCGCCGCCGTGAAGGTCATCGGCGCGATTCTGGTGGGCGCCCTGCTGGTGATTCCGGCCGCCGCGGCACGCCTGCTCAGCCAATCGCTGAAGGGCTTTTTCTGGTGTTCGGTGCTGATCGCCACGGTCAGCACACTGTGCGGGATTCTTGCACCGATTGTCTTCGACCTGCCGATCCCGTCCGGCGCCGCGATCATCCTCGTGGCCGGTATCGCCTTCGCCCTGGCCGCCATCGCGCGCGGCGTCGTCCCCAGCCTGAAAGGGAACCTTGGATAAATGATTTTTTCACTGCGCCAACTGACCCTCGCCATCGCCCTGTGCGGGCTGGCGACAACGACCATGGCCGCCGACAACGGCAAACCGCTGCGTGTGCTGGCCTCCTTGCCGATTACTTATGGTCTTGGTGAGGTCTTGCTCAAGGGCACCGATGTCAGCCTCGAACGCGCGACCCCGGCCAACCTGCCCGGCAGCCGCCAGACCGCCTACTTCACCGGCCGTGGCGCCCCGGCGCTGGCCAAACTGGCAAGCGACGCCGATGCGGTGATCGGCCTGCGCTCACTGTGGCCGGATGACCCGCTGTACCCGATCGCCCGGCGCAGCAATATCCGCATCGTCGAAGTGGACGCCGCTCGCCCCGTGGACGGCGCCCTGCCCGGCATAGCTGTACAGCCCGACAACAAGGTCGACGGGCTGAACAGTCAGCCGTGGTTCTCCAGCAATAACATGGGGCGCATGGCCGATGTGATGGCGGCGGATCTAGTGCGCCTGGCCCCCAAGGCCAAGCCGAAGATCGACGCCAACCTGGCATCGCTCAAGCAGCGTTTGCTCAAGCTCAGTGCTGACAGCGAAGCGCGGTTGGCCAATGTGGACAACCTCAGTGTGATGAGTCTCAGCGATCACTTCGGCTACCTGATCGGCGGTCTCAATCTGGAATTGATCGGCCAGGATGCACGCGCCGATGCCGAGTGGACACCGGAGGCGCTGAAGCAATTGGGCGCAACGCTCAAGGACAATGGCGTGACGGTGGTGCTGCATCACCGGCAGCCGTCGGATGCGCTGAAAGCGGTGATTGCCGGGTCGGGTAGCCGATTGGTGGTGTTGAGTACCGATGCCGAGGACCCGGTCGCGGAACTGGAGGGGAATGTGGATTTGCTGATCAAGGGGTTGAGCGGCGTTTAAGGTCTGTACGACCGCGTTATCGTTCATCGCGAGCAAGCTCGCTCCCACAGGATATGTGCCATGCCGCAGATCACTGTGGGAGCGAACTTGCTCGCGATAGCGGCCTGATAGGCGACACAAGACTCCAGACCTGAAAAAGCCCGCTGACTGTCACCAGTCCAGCGGGCTTCTTTTTGCGTGACGGATCAGTGCGCCACAGCCGCCTGCTCGTCCATCTTCTGCCGCAGGCTCAATGGACGCATGTCGGTCCAGGTTTCTTCGATGTAGGCCAGGCATTCCTTTTTCAGCCCGCTTTTACCCACGGTGCGCCAGCCTTGTGGCACAGCTTTGTAGTCGGGCCAGATCGAGTATTGCTCTTCGTGGTTGACCACGACCTGAAAGAGGATGTCCTCGCGGTCGAATACTGACGTCATGCTGTCTCTCCATCGTTTTCGGGCGGGTTGCGTTGTGCACGCAACCGTTATGTAGAAGGAACGATCCGCAGGGCGGAAAATTTAAGGATGGGCCGTGGCGGCGGCCAGGGCTCGCCCGAAAATCTCGGCCACGCGATCGATTTGCGCAGCGGTAATCACCAGTGGCGGCAGGAAGCGCACCACCGCGCCGTGGCGGCCACCGAGTTCCAGGATCAAGCCACGCTTGAGGCATTCGCGCTGCACCAGTGGTGCCAGATGGGCGAAAGCCGGTGGATGGCCTTGGGCATCCAGCGCGCCCGTCGGGTCCACCAGTTCGACGCCGAGCATCAAGCCACGTCCGCGAATGTCCCCCAGTTGCGGGAAGTCCCGCTGCAGGATGCGCAGGTGCTCGGCCAGACGCTCGCCCATCGCGGCGGCATGCTCGCAGACCTTGTGTTCGACCAGATAACGCATCACCGCGCAACCGGCGGCCATGGCCATCTGGTTGCCACGGAACGTCCCGGCATGGGCGCCCGGCAGCCAGGTGTCGAGCCAGTCGCGATAGACCACCACCGCCAGCGGCAGGCTGCCACCGATGGCCTTGGACATCACCACGACATCGGGAATGATCCCGGCATGCTCGAAAGCGAACATCTTCCCGGTGCGGGCGAAGCCACTCTGGATTTCATCGACGATCAGCGCGACACCCGCCTGTTCAGTGATCCGCCGCACACCGCGCAACCAGTCCAGATCCGCCGGAATCACCCCGCCCTCGCCCTGCACCACTTCCACGATCACCGCCGCCGGCAATTGCACACCAGCCTCGGGATCATTGAGCAGGTTTTCCAGGTAACTCAGGTTGGCTTTGACCCCTTGCGCGCCGCCGAGCCCGAACGGGCAGCGGTAATCGTAGGGGTACGGCATGAACTGCACGCCGCTGCCGAGCAAGGCGCCCAAGGGCTTTTTCGGCCCCAGACTGCCCATCAGGCTCAACGCGCCCTGACTCATGCCGTGATAGCCACCCTGGAACGAGATCACGGTGCTGCGACCAGTGGCGGTACGCACCAGTTTCAGTGCCGCTTCCACGGCGTCGGTGCCGGTCGGGCCGCAAAACTGGATCTTCGCTTCAGCGGCCAGGGCAGGCGGCAGCAGCCCGAACAGATCCTGGACGAACCGGTCCTTGACCGGTGTGGTCAGGTCCAGGGTGTGCAGCGGCAGCTCATCGGCCAGCACTTGCTGGATGGCTTCGATCACCACCGGGTGGTTGTGCCCCAGGGCCAGGGTTCCGGCTCCGGCCAGGCAATCGATGAAGGTGCGGCCTTCGACATCTTCGACGTAGATGCCCTTGGCGCGCTTGAGTGCCAGGGGAATGCGTCGCGGATAGCTGCGGGCGTTGGATTCCTGCCGGCTCTGACGGGCGAGCAATGGCGATTCGTTGAATTGATAAAGCGTCTCGGCGGACGTCGCCGGCTGCTCTTCGATAAGGTTGGTAGCGACTGACATCTCTCGACCCCTCAATAAGGTTTTCCTGTTCTGGAAACGCATCAGCGCTTGAGGGATTTAGGCGGTAACACGGAAACCTTTGCAGGAGCGAGCTCTGCTCGCGATGGACTCAAGAACAGCGCGTGCATTCAGAAAGCACGCGTTATCGTTATCGACCATCGCGAGCAAGCTCGCTGCTACAGGGGAGGTGGTGTTTTTCAGACCGGTTGCAGCGGCATCGTCAGCTCAACCCGCAAGCCGTCCGGCCGGCTATCGAAATGCAGCGTGCAACCGCAACGCTGAACGATGGCCTGCACAATCGCCAGCCCCAGACCACATCCGGTGCTCTGACCGTTGCGCCAGAAGCGCTGGGTCAGGTGTTGCAGATCTTCTTCGGCAATCCCCGGCCCATGGTCGCGCACCACAAACTGCACACGATTGCCGGTGGTTTCCAGGCTCAACTCCACCGCTTTGTCGGCGGGAGTATGGCGCAGTGCGTTGTCGAGCAAGTTGCGCAGCGCGGCAATCGACAGCACGGCGGGCATTTGTACCGGCGCCGCGGAGACCTTGCCCGGCACCTGAAACCTGATGCGCTGGCGATCGCCGCTTGCCGCGTCCTGGATCGCCAGTTTCGCCACTTGTTCGGCGTTGCACTGCACACCGTCGTCGAATGACAGGCTGCCCTCGACGCGCGCCAACAACAGTAATTGTTCGAGGGTCCGGTGCATGCGGTCGGCGCCCTCTTCGGCCCGGGCCAGGGACTGGTCCCGGGCGCTGCCTTGCGTCATCCGCGCCACTTGCAGGTGGGTCTTGATCGCGGTCAGCGGGCTGCGCAGCTCGTGGGCCGCGTCTCCGGTCAGGCGACGTTCGCGCTCGATGGTCTTGCCGATGCGCTGGAGCAACTGGTTCTGGGTTTCCAGCAAGGGTTGCAGCTCGCTGGGCAGTGGCTGGATCTGCAAGGGTTCGAGGGAGTCGGCGCTGCGGCGCATCAAGGCATCGCGCATGCGGTTGAGCGGCGCCAGCCCCTGGCCGATGCCCAGCCAGAGCAAACACAGGCAACCGAGCAGCGCCACGCCCACCGGCACCGAAGCGGCCAGCAGGATCGACATGTTCAACGCCTCACGCTCGATCTGCCGGTCGGCGGTGGTGATGCGCAGATCGCCCCGGGCCAATGTGAAACTGCGCCACGGCGCGCCGTCGATCATCTGATCGTGAAACCCGAGTTTCTCGGCCTCCAGGGTCTGCTGCGGATCGGAGTGACTGCGGGCAAGGATTTCGCCGCGCAACGAGCTGACCTGGCACGCCATGCCACCCGGAATGTTCAGCTGTTCGGCACTGAAGTGGGTGCCCTCGCCCTTGCTCGGCACGGGCGGCAGTTGCTCCATCAGGCCGGCGACCATGCGTGCCGAGGCCACCAGGCGCTGGTCGAGGGAAAACATCATTTGATTGCGCAGATCGCTGAGCATCCAGGCCGCGGCCAGGGCCCAGATCAAGGCAAATGCGGCGCCGAGCGTCAGACTCAGGCGCAAACGCAAACTCATCACTTCGATTTTTCTCCGCCATCAGCCGGCCCCAGGCGATAGCCCAGGCCGCGCACGGTCTCGACAATGCCGTTGCCGAGCTTGCGCCGCAGGTGATGGATATGGACGTTAAGGGCGTTGCTTTCCAGTTCGTCGTTGAAACCGTAGACGCTGTCCTTGAGTTGCTCGGTGGACAACACACGGCCACGGTTATGCAGCAAGGCTTGCAGCAATGACTGCTCACGGCGCGACAGGTCCACCGGCTGCCCCGCGAGCGTGGTTTCGCGGCTGCTCGGGTCGTAGGTCAGGGCACCATGCTCGATCAGGTTGACGCTGCGCCCCGCCACCCGCCGCAACAGCGTGTGCAAGCGTGCAGCGAGTTCGCGCAAGTCGAACGGTTTGAGCAGATAGTCGTCGGCACCGGCTTGCAGGCCATCGACTCGATCAGTGACCGAGTCCCGGGCGGTGAGGATCAAAACCGGCAACTCCAGCCCTTGATGGCGCAACTGCTGCAGCAGCTTGAGGCCATCCTCGTCCGGCAACCCAAGGTCGAGCACCATCACGTCGAACTCCGCCACCTTGAGCATCGCCCGGGCGGCGGACGCCGTGGCGACGTGTTCCACGGTCAGGCCCTGGGCGGTCAGGCCGGCGACGATACCGCTGGCGATCAGCTCATCGTCTTCGCAAACCAGTACGTGCATGGGCGCTCCAAAAGTAAAAACCAGAGTCAAACACCTGTGGATTAAGGCGCAATTATGACAAGGGGACTGACTGACGAACAGCACGGAAAAGCTCCAGCCCATCCGTCGCGCCCGACACGCGCGTTTACAGGAACACGCAAGATTAATCACCTCAACTAGCCTGGAAACATAAAGCCGATAAAAACACCTTAAACTCATTCAAGTAAAAACGATAATCTCGCACCAACTTCGAAAACCGAAAACAGCACATCTCGAAGTACTTCAGCACTTAAACAATCTGAAAGGAATCAGATCATGCCAGAACTTAAAAATTTTGTAGCTGTCGACCACCGTAACGGACCCGATCGCATTTACTTTTTTTTCAAGGACACAAACACCTACTCTCGTTTCAACTTGGGGGACAACAAGGCCGCGGATAACCACCCCCCCTCTGTAGTCTCTCACTGGGACGACTTCGACCAACATGTGAAAGACCTGCGTTTCGGATTTAATACTTCGGGCCGCAATTGGAACCTCGAATTCGAAAGTGATATAACTTGGTTTTTCTATTACAATGGCAATACACCGATGGTATGCAAGTACGATCAACAAAACGACAAAGTAATATTCAAAAAAAACATTTCAGAAACTGACTGGTCGCCACTACAACCTTACTTTGACAGAATTATTGGTGTCATGTGGGATGAAAAAGCGGAAATCAAGCACACTTTCCACATATTGCTGAATGACGGAAACTATCTCACCTACAGTCCGTGGTTGAAAAAAGCACCGAAATTAAAACCCCTCAAAGACTCTATATGGGGCAAATTGGAGCAATATAGAGGTCGCATGATAACGGCAGCACTTAACGACTACCCACTACTCGACACATTTTTTTATATTTTCCTGACCAATAATGAATATCTGAGATTTGACGTGAATAAACGGAGTATATCGGATCCGATCGCGATCGATGAAGAGTCGTGGCCAGGACTAATTGCAAACTAAGCATCAGCACCCACATGATTCGGGCACCCTTCATCGATCAACTGCCCGAAAAGCTGGAATCAAACGACGCATTTTTAATGCCACAACGGACGGGGTTAATCATCGGTTAATCGCCACCCGCCACTGTGCACCTCATTAGCACAGGACAAAGGCTTATCCATGCGTCGTCTGTTTTTACTTTTTACTCTCTTGATCGTGGGCCTGGCCCAGGCGGGAACCAATCCGTTCGACACCAAACCTGAATTCCTCCCGGTTGATAAAGCCTTCGCGTTTACCTCTGAACGCCTGGAATCCGGTGAAACCCAGCTCTATTGGCAGATCACCGACGGCTATTACCTGTATCAGAAACGCTTGAAGTTCGATGGCTTGCCTGCCGACCAGCATCCTGTGCTACCGGAAGGCGAAGCCCACAGCGACGAGTTTTTCGGTGAACAGCAAGTCTACCGTCAGGGCCTGGAACTGAAAATTCCGGCGGGTGCCAGCGGTCAAGTCAAGGTCAGTTACCAGGGCTGCGCCGATGCCGGTTTGTGTTATCCGCCACAAACCAGAGTCGTGGACCTGGGCAATACCAATGCACTGAATGCGGCCACTGAAGCGCCGGACCAGGCGCTGGCCAGCAGCCTGCAACAACGGGCGCTGGGCTGGAGCCTTGTGCTGTTCTTCGGCCTGGGCCTGTTGCTGGCCTTCACGCCTTGTTCACTGCCAATGCTGCCGATTCTGGCTGGGTTGATCGTCGGCAGTGGCGCCACGCCCAGACGCGGATTCGCCCTGGCCAGCAGTTATGTGGTCAGCATGGCGCTGGTGTATGCGGCGATGGGTGTCCTGGCCGCCTCCCTCGGGGCGAACCTGCAAGCCTGGTTGCAGAACCCCTGGCTGCTGGGCAGTTTCGCGGCGATTTTCGTGTTGCTGGCGCTGCCGATGTTCGGTTTCTTCGAACTGCAACTGCCGGTGGCCGTGCGTGATCGCCTGGAAAACGTCTCGCGCAATCAACGCGGCGGCAGTCTGATCGGCGCCGGGGTGCTGGGGGCGCTGTCCGGTCTGCTGGTTGGTCCCTGCATGACCGCGCCACTGGCCGGCGCCCTGCTCTACATCGCGCAAAGCGGTAACGCGCTGCATGGCGGATTGATTCTGTTTGCCATGGGCATCGGCATCGGTGTGCCGCTGTTGCTGCTGGTGACCGTCGGCAATCGTTTCATGCCCAAGCCAGGCGCCTGGATGAATCTGGTCAAAGGCATTTTCGGTTTCCTGTTCCTCGCCACCGCATTGTTGATGCTGCGGCCGGTGCTCGACGAATCCCTGTGGGTCGGCTTGTGCGGTGCGCTGCTGTTGATCGCGGCCTACAGCGCCTGGAAGCAGTCGGAAGGTTTTGGCCGTATCGCTCACCTGTTTGGCGCCAGTTCGTTACTGCTCGGTTTATGGGGTGGCCTGTTGGTGATCGGTGCAGCCGGTGGCGGCGATGATCCGTTCAAGCCATTGCAGGTCTACCGCGCCTCGAACCAGGCTGTGGCCGCCGCGCCGGTTGGCCACGATGCCTTCATCACCATCAAGGATCCACAGGCACTGCAACGGGAACTCGACGCCGCACAGGCTCAGGGCCAGTGGGTGCTGCTGGACTACTACGCCGACTGGTGCGTGTCGTGCAAGGTCATGGAAAAACAGGTCTTCGGCAAAACCCGTGTCCTCGAAGCCTTAAGCGATGTGCGCTTGCTGCGACTGGACGTCACCGCCGACAATGCCGCCAGCCGTGAACTGCTCGGCCGTTACCAAGTGCCAGGGCCACCGAGCCTGCTGTGGATTGGCGTGGACGGTGAAGAGCGGCGCAGCCAGCGCATCACCGGCGAGGTCGATGCCGATACATTCCTGCAACGCTGGACCACCACCCGAGACGCCCGTTAATGCTGACTTTCACCCTCGGCACCTTTGCCATCGCGCTCAATCACCTGCTGTTGATCAGTGCGCTGGCGCTGGCCACTTTTGTCGGCTGGCGGGTCGCCAAGCGTGGTGGTGAAAACCCTGAGTCGGTGCTGTTCAGCCTGTTTCTGATGGGCATGCTGGCAGCCCGAATCAGTTTCGTGGCGGCCTATTGGGTGCACTATCGCAACGATCCGTGGCAGGTCATCGACCTGCGCGATGGCGGATTCCTCGCCTGGCCGGGGGTCGTGGTCGTTTTACTCACCACGCTGTATCGCGGCTGGCGTCGCCCGGGTCTGCGCCGTCCATTGGGCTTTGGCGTGGCCAGTGGCCTGGCGTTCTGGCTGTTGGCGACGTTCTCCCTGTCGATTTATGAACAAGGCACACGCCTGCCGGAAATCACCCTGCGCAACGCCGCCGGCGAAACCGTGCAACTGGCCGACTACAAGGGAGGCCCGTTGGTGATCAATCTCTGGGCCACCTGGTGCCCGCCGTGCCGCCGGGAAATGCCGGTGCTGGAAA
Source organism: Pseudomonas sp. GW823-FHT02E01 (assembly GCF_058797535.1). NCBI lineage: Bacteria > Pseudomonadati > Pseudomonadota > Gammaproteobacteria > Pseudomonadales > Pseudomonadaceae > Pseudomonas > Pseudomonas sp. GW823-FHT02E01. The sequence goes on from NZ_JBXAJS010000012.1 coordinate 23,520, forward strand.
ACGCCCAGCAACAACGGCCGGACCTGACGTTCCTGTTCGTCAATCAGTCAGAAAGCATGCAAAGCGTCGCGATCTTTCTGGAAACCCAGGGCCTGAGCCTGTCCAACGTGCTGTTCGACGGCAGTGGGCGTCTGAGCCAGGCCGTCGGTTCCATGGCATTGCCGACTACGCTGTTCTACAACCCCGAGGGTCGCCTGCTGGGCAGCCATCTGGGCGAGTTGTCGGAAGCCAGCCTGGCCCGCGCGCTGGAAAACTTCGACACCGTACCCGCCACCTCTTCAAGGAAACTGCCATGCCCCGCCTCCGCCACCTGCTGACCCTGAGCCTTGGTGCTGCCCTGTTGCACCTGCCATCGGTGCAGGCCGAAGAGTTGCCCGATGCCATCAAGAAAATCGAGGCCAAAGGCGCGAAAATCGTCGGCCAGTTCGACGCCCCCGACGGCTTGCGTGGTTATGCCGCGCAATACCAGAACCGCGGCATGGCGCTGTACCTGACCCCGGATGGCAAACACGTGTTGCTGGGCAACCTGTATGACGCCGAGGGCAATGACCTGAGCAGCGCACCTTTGCAGAAACTGGTGTACGCACCGATGGCCAAGGAAGTCTGGGCCAAGTTCGAAACCAGCAACTGGATCGGCGACGGCAAGAAGGATGCGCCGCGCGTGGTGTACCTGTTCAGTGACCCGAACTGCCCGTACTGCAACATGTTCTGGGAGCAGGCCCGGCCATGGGTCAAGGCCGGCAAAGTGCAGTTGCGCCACATCATGGTGGGCATCATCCGCGAAGACAGCCCCGGAAAATCCGCCGCGCTGCTCGCCGCCAAAGACCCGGAAAAAGCCCTGCAGGATCACGAAGCCGGTGGCAAGGAGAGTTCGCTCAAGGCCTTGAAGGAAGTGCCGCCGGCGATTCAGGCAAAGTTCGCGGCCAACATGCAATTGATGGAAGAGCTGGAGTTGCAGGCGACGCCGGCGATTTTCTACATGGATGACAAGGGCAATCTGCAACAGCAGCAAGGCGCTCCGTCGCCGGATAAGTTGGCGAAGATTCTCGGGCCGAAGTGAGTTCAGCGCCCCCATCGCGAGCAAGCTCGCTCCCACAGGGAAGGTGATCACCTGTGGGAGCGAGCTTGCTTGCGATGGCGTCGGTAGATTCGACTAATTTCTGTCGGCCAAAAATGCCAACAAGGTTTCAGTCACAAACCCAGGGTTCTCCAGATTGGAAATATGCCCCGCCTCCGGCACCAGCACCCACGGGCAGCCAATCAGCTCAGCCATTTCACGGGCTTCACCCGGTGGCCGAGGCTTGTCCTGATCGCCGCACATCACCAGTGTGGTCGCTGCGTCCAGTTCGCCCAGACGCGATAACTGGTCATCGCGCCCAAATGTAATCCGCCCCATCGGCGCGATGCTTTCACGCAGGCGATCCGCGGGTAGAGCCGCGAGGGAAGCACGAAAATCCCGGTAGAGCGCCGATTGCGGATCAATGCCCGGCCGGAAGAAAATCGGCACCACGATATCCAGCAGCGCTGGCGTGATGACACCCGCCTCTTCGATCTGCTTCAACAGTGAAAAGTAATACTGGCGAGTCGGCTCCGGTTCGGCGCCGACGTAGGTGTCCATCAACACCAAGCCATTGAGCCGGTGCGCTGCCGACAACGCCAGGCGCGCGCCCCACATGCCGCCGACCGACAGGCCGACCAGCGTGACCCGCTCGATGTCCAGATGGTCGAGCAGGACCAATGCCTGACGCGCCAGGTCATCCAGCGACCTCGTACCGACAGGCAACGGCCCGGATTGGCCGTGCCCCCACAGCTCCAGGGCTATCACACGATACTGTTGCGAGAGCGCGGCAATCTGCGGCGCCCACATGGCCTGGTCCCACAGGTAACTACCGGCCAGCAGTACCGCCGGGCCGGTACCTTGATCGATGTAGTGGAGGGCTTGTCCGTCTATCGTTACGAAGGGCATCGACTGTCTCCGCGAGCACAAAGGGAGCCCGAAGACTGAGCGGCTGACGGATCGCAGTCAATCGCGAGAATGTATGCGTTTGTACAACCGCCATCGCGGGCAAGTCGGATCGCCGCACCGCCGCTCCCACAGGGATTCATGCTGATCACAAATGATGTGTTCACCACCACCCACTGGGGGAGCGAGCTTGCTTGCGATGGGGCCAGTACTGACGCCAGGGAATCAAAGCCCCTCCAGCTCCGCCATCAGGTCATTCAAGCGATCCACTTTCTCCTCGGTGAGCTCGCTGGCCGCCAACCCGTCGATGTACCGGGCCAACTCTTCCACCGTGCTGCATTCGAACATCGCCCGCAGCGGCACATCCCGTTGCAGGGATTTCTGCACCCGCGAGGCGATTTGCGTGGCCAGCAGCGAATGCCCGCCCAACTCGAAGAAATTGTCGCGAACGCCCACTCTCTCGACCTTCAGTACCTCGGCCCAAATGTCTGCCAGGGTCTGCTCCAGCTCATTGCGCGGCGCCTGGTAATCCTGGCTTTGCAATTGACCGATCTCCAGCGTCGGCAGGGCCTTGCGGTCCAGTTTACCGTTGGCGTTGAGCGGCAGCTTGTCCAGCCATAACCAGTGCAGCGGCACCATGTATTCCGGCAGTTCGGCGTGCAGGCGTTGCTTGATGCGCTCCAGGCGTTCCGCCGGATCGAGCGCAACATCCGCCGCGACCAGATAGCCCACCAGGTGCTTGCCGTTCGCCCCTTCCTGCACACCCACCGCCGCATCGCGGACTTGCGGTTGTTCGTGCAGGCGAGCTTCGATTTCACCGAGCTCGATGCGGTAACCGCGGATCTTCACCTGATGGTCGACCCGGCCGACATATTCCAGAACGCCGTCACTGCGACGGCGGGCCAGGTCGCCGGTGCGATACAGGCGCTCACCCGGTGCGCCAAACGGGTTCGGCACAAACACCGGTGCCGTGCGCAGCGGATCGCTGACATAGCCGCGACCGACCCCGGTCCCCGCCACGCACAGTTCACCCACCGCGCCCAGCGGCACCAGTTCCAGCGCTCCGTCGAGCAGGTACAATTTGTTATTGTCAGTCGGCGTACCAATCGGCAGGTAGCTGCCGCGAGTCGACGCCATATCGACGCGGAAGAACGCCACGTCATCCGAGCACTCCGCCGGGCCATAGGCGTTGACCAGACCGATCTGCGGATAGCGCAGCAACCATTGATGCGCCAGTTCCGGCGGCATCGCCTCCCCCGTCGGCAACATCCAGCGCAGGTCATCGAGGCTCATGCGTTCCTGGGCGAGCATGCCCTGGATCAGCGAAGGCACGCTTTCCAGCACGGTGATGCCCTGGCTCTGCACGTGGGCCAGCAAGCCCTGGGGATCGTGGGCAATTGCGTTTGGCACGATGTCCACCCGTGCGCCGAACAACGGCGCGGCGAGGAACTGCCACACGGAAATGTCGAAGCTTTGTGACGCCGTCTGGGCGATCACATCGGCATCACTCAGGTTCAGGTACGGCACCTTGCTCAACTGGTTGTTGAGCATGCCGCGCTGTTCGACCATCACGCCTTTTGGCAAACCGGTGGAGCCAGAGGTGTAGATCACATAGGCGAGGTTGTCCGGACTACTGTAGACACCAGGATTGTCCGCCGACAGCGCAAGGGCCTGGACTTCCTCCCAGACCAGCAGCCGTGGCCGGCTGGAGCAGCCGAACTCCTCGAGCAAGGCTTGCGCCTGCTCACGACAGGCTTGCGTGCACACCAGCAATGGCGTGCGGCTCAGATCGATGATCCGGCTCAGACGCTGACTCGGCAAACCCGGATCCAGCGGCAGGTAACCCGCCCCTGCCTTGAAGCTGCCGATGATCATGCCCAGCAAGTCGAGGCTGCGTTCGGCCAGCAAGGCCACCGGTTGATCGCGCCCGACACCGGCGGCGATCAATGCATGAGCGAGGCGATTACTGCGCTGATTCAGCTCCAGATAACTGTATTGCCGGTCCAGACAACTGGCGGCAATCCGCTGCGGGTGCCGGGCCACTTGCGTTTCAAACAATGCAACGTAGCTCTGCTCCAGCGGGTAATCGTGTTCGCTCTGGTTGCAGCCATGGATGAGGAAGTCCTGCTCCTCGGCCCCCAGCAACGGCAGGTCGGCCATGTCGCCATGGAAACCTTCCACCAATGCCAGCAGCAAACGCTTGAACTCAGCGAGCATGCGCTCGACCGTGGCCTCATCGAAGTAGCGTTGGTCGTAGGACAGGTGCAAGCCCAGGTCATCCCCCGGATAGCACACGGCCGTGAGCGGGAAGTTGGTATGGGTTCGGCCCGAATCCGAGGTCGCGTTGAGGCTCTGCGCACGGTTGAGCACCGAGACTTCCACCGGGGCGTTTTCGAACACGAACAGGCTGTCGAACAGCGGCTGGCCTTTGGGCAATTCGCTCTGTTCCTGAATGTTCACCAGCGGCAGGTATTCGTATTCACGCAGTTGCATGTTGTGGTCGAGCAGACCGCTGAGCCACTGGCGCACGCTGCATCGCTGGCCGTCCTCAGGCATTTTCACCCGCAGCGCGATGCTGTTGATGAACAGGCCGACGGTGCGCTGCATCTGCGGCATGTCCACCGGACGCCCGGCCACGGTGACGCCGAACAGCACGTCGCGATCACCGCTCAAGCGCCGCAGCACCAGCGCCCACGCCGCCTGGGCAAAGGTGTTGATGGTCAACTGATGGGCCTGGGCCAGTTCGCGCAATTGCGCACCGTCACGGGCATCGAGCCTTGCATAGCGGTCGCCGACGATCATGCCGCCGCTGTCGCCGGCATGTTCACGCAGCAATGGCCGGTCGCTCGGGATCGGCGTGGTCCGTTCGAACCCCTGCAGGTTGGTTTTCCACCACTGCCGTGCTTCGGCCAGGCTCTGATGCTGCAGCCAACCGATGTAGTCGCGATAACGTGGTGGTACCTCCAGCTGTGCTTCCCGGCCTTCGCCGAGGGCGCTGTAGATCTCGAAGAAATCATTCATCAGCAGCGAACGGCACCAGGCATCGATGAGGATGTGGTGGTTGCTCATCATGAACCAGTAACGCGCCGCGCCCACACGGATCAAACGCAAGTGGAACGGCGCCTGGTTGAGCAGATCAAACCCCGCCTCGCGTTCGGTCTTGAGCAAGGTTTGCAGCTTCGGCTCTTGCTCGGCTTCGGCGAGATTGCTCCAGTCGAGGTATTCGATCGGCGTGCTGCCCGGTTTGTGGATCACTTGCAGCATGTCTTCGCCGACGTTCCAGCAGAACGACGCGCGCAATGCTTCGTGGCGGGCGATCACTGCTTGCCAGGCCTGGGCGAAACGCTGCGGGTCCAGTTCGCTGTTGATGCGGTAGCGGTCCTGCATGTAGTACAGGCCGGTGCCCGGCTCCAGCAAGGTGTGCAACAGCATGCCTTCCTGCATCGGGGTCAACGGGTAGACGTCTTCGATGACGGCGGCCGGGACCGGCAGCGCATCCAGTTGAGCCTGGCTGAGATTCGCCAGCGGGAAGTCCGACGGTGTCAGGCCACCCGCGTCGTCACGCAGGCAATGCTCGATCAGGCTGTTCAACTCACCGAGGTAGGCATCGGCCAACTCGTCGATGGTTTGCCCATCGAAGCGTTCGGCGCTGAAAGTCCAGCGCAGTACCAGTTCACCGCCATACACCTGACCGTCGACGCTCAGCTCGTTGGGCAACGGGGCATTGGCATCGTGGGCCGCGCCAATGGCTTCATCCAGTGGATGGAACAGCGCGTCCGCCCCGAAGCTCTGGTCGAACTGGCCGAGGTAGTTGAAGGTGATCGGCGCCACCGGCAACTGCGCCATGCTGTGGCGGCTCAGGTCATCGGCCAGGTAACGCAGCACGCCATAGCCCAGGCCTTTGTGCGGCACGGCACGCAATTGCTCCTTGATCGCCTTGATCGACACGCCCTGCCCGGCGGCTTCTTCGATGTTCAGCGGCGTCAGGCGCAGTGGGTAGGCGCTGGTGAACCAGCCGACGGTGCGGGTCAGGTCGATCTCGTCGAACAGCGCTTCGCGGCCGTGGCCTTCCAGTTGAATCAGCGCCGATGGCTGACCGCTCCAGCGGCACAGCACGCGGGCCAATGCGGTCAGCAGCAAGTCGTTGACCTGGGTGCGATAGGCACTCGGTGCCTGTTGCAGCAACTGCCGGGTACGCTCGCTGTCGAGGCGCACGCTGACGGTTTGCGCATGACGATTCTGCCGCCCGCCAGCGGGGTGATCACAGGGCAAATCGGCAGTGGGCCCGGCCAGGTGCGCCTGCCACCAGCCCAGTTCTTCGCGCAGGGACTCACTGCCGGCGTAGGCATGCAGCCGTGCGGCCCAGTCCTTGAAGGCGCTGGTTTTCGCCGGCAGTTTCACCGACTGCTGCGCGTCCAGTTGGCGGTACACGGTTTGCAGGTCGTCCAGCAATACGCGCCATGAAACACCGTCGACGACCAAGTGGTGAATCGCGATGAACAGCCGTTGCTGGCCCTCGGGACCATCGACCAGCAATACGCGTATTAGCGGTCCCTCTTCGAGGTCGAGGCTGCGCTGGGCATCGGCGAACAGGGCGTGGCATTTATCCATCGACGAAACGCGTACCTGCCACAGCACCGGCGCCTCGGAAATCGGCTGATGCTGTGCTTGCCACTGACCGGCGACCTTGCTGAAGCGCAGACGCAAGGCGTCGTGCTGTTCGATTACCGCCAGCAGTGCTTGCTCCAGTCGATGAGGCTCCAGAGGTGCGGTCGGTTGCAGCAACAACGCCTGGTTCCAGTGCTGGCGCTGCGGGATATCGGTGTCGAAGAACCAGTGCTGGATCGGCGTCAGACGCGACTCACCCATGATCAAGCCCTGCTCGGCGCTGACCTGCTCGCTGCGGCTGGCCACGGCGGCGAGGGTCTGCACGGTCTGGTGCTGGAACAGGTCGCGAGGGCTGAAGTGAATGCCCTGCTGCCGTGCCCGGCTGACCACCTGGATCGACAGGATCGAGTCACCGCCCAACTCGAAGAAGTTGTCGTTGAGGCCGACCTGTCCGACGTTCAGCACTTCGCACCAGATCTGCGCGAGGCTGACTTCAAGCTCGTTGCTCGGCGCTACGTAGTGATGGCGATTCAGCTCCGGGTCCGGCGCCGGCAGCGCGCGGCGGTCGAGCTTGCCGTTGGCGGTCAGCGGCATGCTGCCCAGCAGGATCAGGTGCGTGGGCACCATGTAGTCTGGCAGTTGCGATTTCAGATGCGCCTTGAGGGCCTCGCGCAAGACCGATTGCTGTGCTTCGTTCTGTTCGGCGACGTCAGTCACCAGATAGCCGACCAGTTGCTTGCCACTCGGTGCATCGAGCGCCAGCACAACGGCTTCACGAATCGATTCGTGCTCCAGCAGACGGGTTTCGATCTCGCCCAGTTCGATGCGGAAACCACGAATCTTCACTTGATGGTCGATGCGTCCGAGGTATTCCACCAGGCCGTCGGCGCGCTGGCGCACCAGGTCGCCGGTGCGGTAGATACGTTCGCCGTTGGCGGCAAACGGATCGGCCACAAAGCGCTCCGCGGTCATGCCCGGACGCTGGTGATAGCCCTGGGCCAGACCCGCGCCACCGACGTACAACTCGCCCGTCGCACCTTGCGGCACCAACGCCAGGTCGGCGTCGAGAATGTAGGCCACGCGGTCGCCGATGATGCTGCCGATCGGCACGCTGCCAGCGCCCTCTTCCAGCACTTCAGGGGCGAGACTGGCCAGCGGCATGACCACGGTTTCGGTCGGGCCGTAGGCGTTGAAGAACAGACTCGGCTTGAAGGCTGCGCGAATGCGCGCCAGGTGTTCACCGGTCAGTGCTTCGCCGCCGGTAATGATCATGCGCACCGCCAGGGTTTCATTTTGCGTTGCCAGCCATTGCGCCAACTGGCTGCCATAGCTCGGCGTGAATCCGAGGACGTTGATCTGATGACGACGGATCAGGTCACAGATTTCTTCCGCGTCCCACTGCCCTTGAGCCCGCAGCACCACTTGCGCACCGCTGAGCAGCGGCACCAGCAAACGCTCGGTGGCGGCGTCGAAGTTGATCGAATAGAAGTGCAGTTCGCAATCGTCAGGGCGCATGGTGAAACGCTCGATCACCGCGCGGCAGTGCATGGCGATTTCGCCGTGGGATACCACCACGCCTTTCGGTTTGCCGGTCGAACCCGAGGTGTAGATCAGGTAGGCCTGATGCTGCGGCAGGCTGATCAACGGCAACTCGGTGGCCGGGTAATTGGCCAGTGCAGCGGCGTCTTCTTCAAGACACCAGCGGCCAACGGTCGCCGGCAACTCGCCCAGGGCCTTGAACATCGCCGCGTCGCTAAGCAGCAAACCGATGCCGCTGTCATTAATCATGTAATGCAAGCGGTCCAGCGGGTATTCCGGATCCAGCGGCACATAGGCGCCGCCAGCCTTGAGGATCGCCAGCAGGCCGACGACCATCTCCAGCGAGCGCTCCAGTGCCAGCCCCACACGAACCTGCGGTCCGACGCCACGCTCGCGCAGCATCCAGGCCAGGCGATTGGCCCGGCCGTCGAGTTCGGCATAGCTCAGGGTTTGCCCGGCGAAGGTCAGGGCCGGAGCGTCCTGGCGCATCAAGGCTTGCTCGGCGAACAGGTGATGGATGCACTGGTCCAGCCGATGCTCGCCCGGCTCGACGCCGAGGCTGTCGAGCAGATGTTGTTGTTCGCCACACGCCAGCAGCGGCAGGTCGCTCAAGCGCTGCTGCGGATCGGCAATCAGCGCCTCCAGCAGGTTGCGCCAATGCCCGGCCATGCGCGCAATGCGCGGCTCGTCGAACAGATCGGTGCTGTAGGTCAGGCAGCAACCCAGGCGATGGTCCAGGTCGGTGACTTCCAGGTTGAGGTCGAACTTGGTCGCGCGGGCATCGTTGGCCAGGTACTCGACCGTCATGCCGGCTAGGGTGCGGCTTTGCTGGAACTCCCAGCGCTGCACGTTGCACATCACCTGGAACAATGGGTTGTAGGCCGCGCTGCGGGGTGGTTGCAAGGCTTCCACCAGATGATCGAACGGCAGGTCCTGATGGGACTGGCCTTCGATCACCGTGTGGCGCACCTGCTCGAACAATTCGCCCACGGACATCTGCCCGTCGAGCTGGCAGCGCAGCACCTGTGTGTTGAGGAACGCGCCGATCAGCCCTTCGCTTTCCGGGCGAATGCGGTTGGCCACCGGCGCGCCGATGCGCAGATCGGTCTGGCCGCTGTAGCGGTACAGCAGCGTAGCCAGGGCGGCGGTCATGGTCATGAACAGGGTCAGGCCGTGTCGCGCATTGAACGCGCGGACCCGTGCCGCGAGGTCGTCGCTCAGGTCAAAGCGATACAACTCACCCTGATGGCTTTGCACCGGCGGACGCGGACGGTCGGCCGGCAACTCCAGCAACGGGTGTTCGCGGCCCAGTTGCGTGGTCCAGTAATCGAGCTGGCGCTGACGCTCGCCGGACTCCAGCCACTGACGCTGCCACACGCTGTAATCCAGGTACTGCACCGGCAACGGCGCCAGCGGTGATTCACGGTCATCGACGAACGCTTCGTACAGCGCGCTGAGCTCCCGGGCAAAAATGTCCATCGCCCAGCCTTCGGTGACGATGTGGTGCAGGGTCAGAACGAAGTAGTGTTCCTGTTCGGCGGTCTTGACCAGGCAGGCGCGCAGCAAGGGTCCGGTCTCCAGATCGAACGGCTGGTGCGCTTCGTCGTCGGCCAGTTGCTGGACCTGCCACTCGCGGACCTCGGCATCCAGCGCGGTGAAATCCTTCCACGCCATGCGCACGCCGGTTTGCGCGTGTACTTGCTGGCGGGCGACGCCGTCGATGCTCGGGAACGTGGTGCGCAGGGTTTCGTGACGCAGGATCAGGGCTTGCAGCGCGGCCTCGAAGCGCGCCACGTCAAGCACGCCACGCAGCCGCGCCATGCCGCCGACGTTGTAGGCCGGGCTGTCGGGCTCCATCTGCCAGAGGAACCACATGCGCTGCTGGGAATAGGACAGCGGCACCGGCTGCCCGCGGTCGACTTTTTCAATCGGCGGCTGTTTGTTGGTGCTGCCACTGGCCTGGATCAGGCGAACCTGTTCGGCAAACGCACCGAGTTCGCTGTGCTCGAACAGCGCCCGCAGCGGCAACTCGACGTCGCAGGCCTGGCGGGTGCGGGAGATGATTTGCGTGGCCAGCAGCGAGTGACCGCCGAGGGCAAAAAAATCATCGCGCAAACCGACTTGCGTCAAACCCAGCACTTCGCGCCAGATGCCGGCGATGCGTTGTTCCAGTTCTGTCACAGGCTCGACGTGCTCGCGAACCTGCCACTGCGGTTCCGGCAACGCGCGGCGGTCGAGCTTGCCGCTCGGGCCGAGGGGCATTTGGTCCAGGCGCATCAGTTGCGCCGGCACCATGTATTCCGGCAGTTCGGCGGCCAATGCGCTTTTCAGGCGCGCGGTTTGCTCGACCTCGTCCCCGGCATTGTCCGCAGCGGTGTAGTAACCGATCAACTGCGCCCCGGCCATGGTGTCGCGCACCAGCACCACGGCTTGCGCAACGCCGTCCTGGGCCAGCAGCCGTGCCTGGATTTCCTCCGGCTCGACCCGGAACCCGCGCAACTTGACCTGTTGATCGAGACGGCCGAGGTATTCGATCACGCCATCCGCCGTCCAGCGTGCCCGGTCACCGGTGCGATACAGGCGTGCGCCCGGCTCGCCCAACGGATCGACCACGAATCGTTCGGCGGTCAACGCCGGGCGACCGAGGTAACCACGGGCCAAGCCAACGCCGCCGATGCACAACTCACCCGGCACACCGACCGGAATGGGATGCAGGTCGCTGTCGAGCACGCGGCAGATCACATTGCCCAGCGGTCGGCCAATCGGCGAGCGTTCGCCATCGGCGCTGGAGCATTGCCAGTGGGTGACGTTGATCGCGGTTTCGGTCGGTCCGTAGCGATTGTGCAGTTGCACCGCCGGCAGCTGCGCCAGCACCCGGTTGCGCAGCTCCGCGGGCAAGGCCTCGCCCCCGGAGAACAGCCGGTGCAGGCTGGTGCATTCAGCACTGAGCGGTTCGTCGATGAACAGCGAAAGCAGCGGCGGCACGAAGTGCAACGTGGTCACGCCGTACGCTTGCACCAGCTGCGCGATGCGATGTGGATCGCGATGTTCGCCGGGACCGGCGATCAACAGACGTGCGCCTGTGATCAGCGGCCAGAAGCACTCCCACACCGACACGTCGAAACTGATCGGCGCCTTTTGCATCAGCACGTCGGTTTCGTTCAGGCGATAAGTGTCCTGCATCCATTGCAGGCGCTCGGCCAGCGCCGCGTGGGTGTTGCCGACGCCTTTGGGCTGGCCGGTGGAACCGGAGGTATAAATCACATAGGCAAGATTGTCGCCGTGCAGATGCAGCCCCGGCGCATGGCTTGGCCAACTGTCCAGGTGCAGGGTGTCCATGGCGATCGAACTGACACCCTCGCTGGCCGGCAAGCGCTCGAGCAGTCGGGTATGCGTCAGCAGCAATTGAACACCGCTGTCGCTGAGCATGTAGGCCAGGCGTTCGGCGGGGTAATCCGGGTCCAGCGGCACGTAGGCGCCACCGGCCTTGATGATCGCCAGCAGGCCGATCAGCAGTTGCGGCGAACGCTCGCAGGCGATGGCCACGCAGACGTCCGGGCCGACGCCTTTGTCGCGCAGGTAATGGGCCAGACGGTTGGCCTGGGTGTGGAGTTCGGCGAAGTCCATCTGGCCGCCCTCCCAGATCAACGCCGGGCGCCCAGGTGTCAGCCGGGCTTGTTGGTTGAGCGATTCGGGCAGCCATTGACTGGCCGCTGCGCAGGGTGCGCTGGCCCAGTCCGATTGCTGATGCTGCTCGGCGGCCGTCAACAGCGGCAGGTCACCGATGGCGATGTCCGTTTGCTCGCAGACAGCCCGCAGCAGGTTGCTGAAATGGTCGGCCAGGCGCTCGATGGTCGCGGCGTCGAACAGTTCGTTGGCGTAGTCGAAGGACAAGGTCAGGCGACCGTTGCGGTCTTCTTCGCTGTGCAGCTGCACATCGAACTTGGCTTCGCGGCTATGCCAAGGCAACTCTTCGGCCAACAGCCCCGGCAGGCGCTTCAAGGCGCCAAGGTCGCGTTGCTGATGGTTGAACATGACCTGGAACAGGCCCTGTTCACGGGCCTGCGGGAAGGCTTCGAGCAGTTGCTCGAACGGCAGGTCCTGATGCGCTTGCGCACCCAACGCCGCCTGACGGGTCTGCGCCAGCAGCTCAACGAATGGCAGGCGCGAGTCCACCTCGGAACGCAGCACCTGGGTATTGATGAAGAAGCCGATCAGACCCTGGGTTTCCAAGCGTGGACGGTTGGCATTGGGCACGCCGATGCGGATATCTCGTTGGTCGCTGTAGCGGTGCAACAAGGTCTGGAACGCAGCCAGCAACAACATGAAGACGGTCGACTCATGGGCCTGGGCGGTCTGACGAATCGCATCGCTCAGGGGAGCGCCCAGACACACGGTGTGGCGAGCGGCACTGTGCAGTTGTTGTGCTGAGCGTGGATGGTCGGTGGTCAGGCTCAGGGTTGGATGTTCATCACCCAAGCGGTCTTTCCAATAAGCCAGTTGCCGCTCGCCTTCCCCTTGCGCCAGCCATTGCCGTTGCCAACTGCCGTAGTCGGCGTACTGCGTCGGCAATGGCGCCAGCACCGCTTGCAGGCCCTGGGAGGCGGACGCATACAGGCGCGAGAACTCGTCGATCAACACATTCAGCGACCAGCCGTCAGCGATGATGTGGTGCAGGGTCACCAACAACTGATGGTCTTCGTCGTCGAGGCGCACCAGCGTCACCCACAGCAGCGGGCCTTTCTCCAGATCGAACAAGGTCCGTGCTTCGTCCTCGCGGATCTGCTGCGCCCGGGCCTCACGCTCGGCGGCCGGCAGGTCGCTGATGTCGATCAGTTGCAGGTTGAACTCACCGGCCGGATCGACCTGTTGCAGCGCCACGCCATCACGCTCGAAGAATCGCGTGCGCAGGGATTCGTGGCGCTCGATCAACTGCTGGAAACTGGCGCGCAAGGCGTGCTCATCCAGCTCGCCGCGCAGGCGCAAGCCGCCAGGAATGTTGTAGGCACTGCTATGTGGGTCGAGTTGCCAGGTGATCCACAGACGGTTTTGTGCCAGGGATTGCGGCATCGGTTGCTGGCGCGACAGTGCCGTGATCGCGCCCTGGGCCAGACCACCGTCCTGTTGCAGACGGGTCACGACATCGGCGAATGCGCCGAGGGTCGGCGCTTCGAACAGCAGGCGCAGGCTCAACTCCAGACCCAACTCTTCCCGCAGACGCGCCACCACTTGCGTCGCTGCAATGGAGTTGCCGCCAAGCAGGAAGAAATGATCGTCGGCGCCCACCTGCGCCACTTGCAACTGCTCACACCAGATACGTGCGATCAAGCTTTGCAGCGTCGATCCCGACTCGCTATTGCCCGTGCTTTCGTTGCTGGCCGACGGGAACACCGCGTAGCTGTCAAGGCTGCCGTCCGCCAGGCGATTGCGACACGCCGAACGCTGCAATTTACCGCTGGACGTTTTGGGCAGCGCGCCCGGATTGAGCAGCACCACCACGCTCGGTGCCTCCTGATACGCCTCGGCGACGGTCTGGCGAATGGCTTTGATCAAGGATTCAGGCGGCAGGATTTTCTGCACGCTGCGGCTGATTTCAGCGGCGATGCCGATGCCTTCCTGACCGTCAACCGTGACGGCGAAGGCGGCGACGCGTCCTTTGCGCACCACTTCCACTTCGCGCTCGACAGTCTGCTCGATGTCCTGCGGGTACAGGTTGTGCCCGCGCACGATCAGCATGTCCTTCAGGCGCCCGGTGATAAACAGTTCGCCGTTGCGCAGAAAACCCAGGTCACCGGTGCGCAGCCAGGTCTGCCCGGCGTGCTGGACGAAGGTCTTGGCGGACGCCTCGGGGTTGCGCCAGTAGCCTGAGGCGATGCTCGGCCCGCTGGCCCAGACTTCGCCGACGACGTTGTCGGCCTGTTCGCTGAGCGAGACAGGATCGAAGATCAACACCGCGTGCGCCGGCTGGCTGATACCGCAACTCATGATCGGGCTACCCTCGCCCGCTTCGACGCGGTTCTGCGCCAGGGCCTGATCGTCAACCCGCAGGTTGCCGATGCCCTGGCCGCGCGCTGTGCCGGCCACGAACAAGGTGGCTTCGGCCAGACCGTAGGAGGCCATGAAACTGTCCGCGGTGAAGCCGCAGGTCGCGAACTTCCCGGCGAAGCGCTCCAGGGTGTCGAGGCGAATCGGTTCGGAACCGGAATACGCCACGCGCCAGCCACTCAGGTCGAGCCGTTCCAGGGCCGACTCGCTGACCCGCTCACTGCACAAGCGATAGGCAAAATCCGGCCCGCCGCTGATGGTGCCGCCGTATTCGCTGATCGCCTCCAGCCAGCGTAACGGCCGACCGAGAAAATACGCCGGGGACATCAACACGCAAGGCACGCCGCTGAAAATCGGCTGCAGCAAGCCGCCGATCAGGCCCATATCGTGATACAGCGGCAGCCAGCTGACGATGACGTCGTCGGGGTTCAGGTCAATGCCGAAACCGTGGCGAATCAGCAATTCGTTGGCCACCAGATTGCCGTGGCTGACTTGCACGCCTTTGGGCAGCGCGGTGGAGCCAGAGGTGTATTGCAGGAAGGCGATGTGATCGTCCTGCAAGTCCACCGCGACCCAGCGCTCGGCCAGTGCACCGTCGAGGGTATCGACACACAACAGCGGCGGCGCGCCGTCGATCTGCTGCAACCCATCGCGCAGCCCGGCGCTGGTCAACAGCAAGCGAGGCTGGGCGTCGCTGATGATCGACAACAGGCGCTCCTGGTGATGACGGCGTGTCGACTCCGGCGGGTAGGCTGGTACCGCGATCACCCCGGCGTACAGGCAACCGAAGAACGCCGCAACGTAATCCGGGCCACTGGGGAACAGCAACACCGCGCGGTCGCCAACATCCGTCCGGGCCTGCAACGCGCCGGCAATCGTCCGTGCCCGCAGATCCAGTTCGCGATAGCTGAGCACCACAGCCTGGTCCGGGGTCTCGGCGAGAAAGCGCAGGGCCACCCGATCCGGCGTCAGCGCCGCGCGGCGCTGAAGGGCTTGGACCATTGTGCTGGGGAGTTCGAACGCGTCGGTCATGAGGTTTCCTGCCTGAATTCGGCTTGGTAGGAGCGAGCCTGCTCGCGAAAATCCGAAGAACGCCGCGGGGTGTCAGGCGCCCATCGTTGACGACCATCGCGAGCGAGCTCGCTCCTACAGGGTGATGAGGGTTGCGCTGTGCAATTCACCAATGAGAACGGATGACGTCTGGAAATAATTAGTCGCCAGGCTGGAACGCAAAGCGGACTGAAGTGAGTCAGCGTGTCGCAGTTCTCACTCTTTACCTTTGTAACGCATTAGTTCTTTTTCTCATTTGACAATCATTATCATTAAGCCTAATTTGTCGCTCGATGTGTAGGACGGCCCCCCCGGCTCATTCGCCGTCCCACTAACCTTTTGGCAGCAAGGTGATTTCCATGATGGAACCAGTATCCACAAGCAGGTGCGATACACCGCTACTTCAGGCATTCGTCGACAATCGATTGATTCTGGTGAAGATCGCAGCCCGAATTACCGGTTGCCGCTCCCGTGCCGAAGATGTTGTGCAGGATGCATTCTTCCGGCTGCAATCGGCCCCGCCCATCACCAGTTCGATCAAGGCTCAGCTCAGCTACCTGTTCCAGATCGTGCGCAACCTGGCGATCGACCACTACCGCAAACAGGCGCTGGAGCAGAAGTATTCCGGCCCTGAAGAGGAAGGGCTGAATGTGGTGATCCAGGGTGCGTCACCGGAAACGTCGCACATCAATTTCTCGACGCTGGAGCACATCGCCGATGCGTTGACCGAGTTGCCGAGCCGCACCCGCTACGCCTTCGAGATGTACCGCCTGCACGGCGTACCGCAAAAAGATATTGCCAAGGAACTTGGCGTCTCGCCGACCCTGGTGAACTTCATGATCCGTGATGCGCTGGTGCACTGCCGCAAGGTGTCGGGCCAGCGTGGCGATATGGCTGCTCGCCACTAAGTTCTGAAATCTGCATCGCGCCCATCGCGAGCAAGCTCGCTCCCACAGGTTCAGCGCACACAGGAAAATGTAGGAGCGAGCCTGCTCGCGATGGGGCACTCAAGAGCGCCGAAGATATTTAGCCTCAAGCCTCAGGCCAGTGCGCACCGATCAAAAAACCGCTCCCGCCCCAACACCATCAGGGCCGCGCGCTTGTGCGGAAAGTCGAACTCTTTCTCGCAGTGAAAGCGCTGCTCTTGCATGTATCCGATCATCTTCGCGTTATCGGCACGCGGCTCGGCAACCACGCGCTGCGTGCGCGGGTCATCGAGAAACAGATAATGCACCAGCGCCGATAACCAACTCGCCACCTTGTGCGGACCGCGGTGATTTTCTTCGCCCACCAGCATGTGGATGCCACGGTCGTAATCGCCGGCCTCGTAGAACGGCGCGATGCGATCTTCCCTGGCCCAGTAGGCCTCGAAATAAGCGAAGGGCTGATCGTCGAAACAACCGATCAGCGTCAGCGTGTGCGGGTCGGCTTCGAGTTTGCTCAGGTATTGGCGATGCTGTTCGAGGCTGCCCTCCTCCTGCCAGAAACTCGCGACACGCGGGCTGTTCTGCCAACGATTGAAGCGCACCAGGTCTTGCTCGATGTCCAGCGTGCGCAGGGAAACCCGAGCACCCAGCCGTGCATCGAAGCGTTGATACACTTCACCACGGGGTTTGACCGGCCGCCGTGGATGACGCTTGCCGTCGGTGATGAGCATTTGCTGCGGGTAGCTGCCGGTCAGGGAATGCCCCAGCCAAGGCTGCGGCAACTGCCAGAACAAGGTTCGCTCGCAGTGATACTGGCCGTTGACGGGAGTCGGAATCAGCAGACCGCTGAACACGGCTTCGTCCGGCACCTCCTGCAGTTGCCAGACCAGGCGCTGACAGTCGGGGTTGCGAGCGAACAGCCAGTAACAGGCCGCCCACAATGCCTGTCCTTCAGGGCGACTGAAACGCTCCTCCAGTTGCACGTGCAACTCGGGGCCACGATTCAGCCGCAGGGCAAGCAACGGTTGCCCTTCCAGACTGAGGCTCAGGCGGCAATCGGTTTCATCAGCGGCAAGACGACTGCCTGTCGGCAGACACAGGGCAGTCAGGTCATTGAGATTGGGCATGGGTCGGGCTCACGATAGTCGTCGACAGTTCAACGAAGTGACGTGAGCCAGGGCGGGAAATTTAGCCAAAGACCGTCAATTGGCAACTTGTGGCGCCGCTGCGTTGCGCCGGACCGGCACCAGGGCAATCTTGTACGGATCGAAAATCCTCAGCATCTGGCCATTGTCCCGCAAACCTTGCAGCACCTTGGCGAATGCCTCGCCGCTGATGGGAGCCGTCGGACGCAGGATGGCGTAATGGTGATAGACCTGATCGATGCGTTGGGACGCCAGCAACTCGCCGGCGACTTTTTCATTGCGCAGGAAGTAGTCGCTCAGGTACGAACGCGTGACCAGGGCGATGTCGGCCCGGCCGCGCAATACCATCAGCAGATTGCTGTCATGGGAATAGGTCAGCGTGGCGTTGTAGTTTTTCGCGAGGTACAGGGGGTCGGCATTGAAATTGGCGAACTCGTAGTGATAGCCGCTGAACAGCGCCAGGCGCTTGCCGTTCAGGTCGGCGAAATAGCTTTGCTGTCGATCGGGCAGGCGTTGCGCGACAAAAATTTCGGCGTCCTCCAGCCCCATGTCGACGGCTGTGTGGGGGATCTCTTCCCAACCCCAGGCGGGATTTTCGAAGATGGCCATGTCGACCCGGCCCTGCTTGAAATCACCGAAGCGCCGGGGAATGGAAGTGGGCACCAGGACAAACTGGTAGTCAGTTTGCGATGCGTTCAGGGCCTCGACCAGTTGCGGCAGCAACCCGGTATCGGCCCCGGATTCCGGGCGCACGGTGTAGGGCGGAAAGTGCGCGGCACCGATGCGCACCAGTTGCGCAGCCTGGGACGGCATCATCGTTGACGCCGCAAGCATCGTCAGCAAAAGCCGCGAGGCTGACCGAATTGGCGAACCCATCAAAACGTCCCCACTCCCCTAATAAAACGGTACCAATGCATTCAAGCTAGGCGGTTTTGTCCAGTTAGCCAGTTTAATGCTGGCCAACACAAGCTTATTGCCGGTCTTCCAGCACCAGAATCAACGCCTCATCGGCCAACTGATCGAGACTCATGCTGCCATCGGCGCGAAACCAGGTGGTGGTCCAGGACAATGCGCCAGTCAGGAAGCGTCGGGTGATGAACACATCGCCGCGGATAAACCCGGCGGTCTTGGCTTCGCCCAGTACTTGCAGCCAGATGTCTTCGTAGATGTCCCGCAGCGCCAGGACCTTGGCCTGGCCCTCTTCGGACAGCGAGCGCCATTCGTAGACCAGCACGGCCATGGCCTCGCCGCTACCGCCCATGATCGACTGCAATTCACACCGGATCAGCGCCAGCACCTGCTCACGCACATTGCCGGCCTCGGCGATGGCCGCACGCATCAACGCGGTGTTGTAGCGAATGGTTTCTTCCATCACGGCGCGCAGGATTTCGTCCTTGCTCTTGAAGTGATGGAAAATGCTCCCGGACTGAATGCCCACGGCGCCGGCCAGGTCGCGCACGGTCGTGCGCTCATAGCCTTTATTGCGGAACAGGTGGGCCGCCACTTGCAGCAATTTGCCACGGGCGCTGTCCGGGTCGGTCAATTGGCCGTCGTCCACCAATTGGCGCATCACCCTCAGGGCTTTTTGCTCGTCCACCCGTTCTCTCCTACAGTCGTTCAATCAATAACGCCGATCCCCCCGAAAACAACGGGGTTGCGCGGGCAATTTAAGCGCATGGATGCAACCAAGCAAGCGCTTGGGCAGAAGATAATCAAGTCATTTACAAACCAAGCGCTTGCTTGGTAATGTCGACACACTTCGGTTGGAGGTGGCTATGGAATGGACTGCGCCTGAAACAATTCGCATCGGTTGTGCCAGCGCCTTCTGGGGCGATACCTCGACCGCTGCCGCGCAACTGGTGGAACACGGGCATCTGGACTATCTGGTCTTCGATTACCTGGCCGAAATCACCCTGTCGATCATGGCCGGCGCGCGGATGAAAGATCCCCAGGCCGGCTATGCGGGAAACTTCATCGAAGTGCTCGCGCCCTTGCTGGGGCAACTCGCGCAGCAAAACATCCGGGTCATCAGTAATGCCGGCGGGGTCAACCCCCAAGCCTGCGCCGCCGCCCTGCAAGCGGCCTGCGACAAGGCCGGGGTGGCGCTGAAGATCGCCGTGTTGCTGGGTGATGACCTGCAGCCGCAATTCAAAAAGCCGGGCAACCTGGGCATTCATGAAATGTTCAGCGGCGCGCCCCTGCCATCGAGGTGCGTCTCGACCAACGCCTACCTCGGCGCACCCGGCATTGTCGAAGCCCTGCGCCTGGGGGCGGACATCGTGATCACCGGGCGGGTGGTCGACAGTGCGGTGGTCAGCGCCGCGCTGGTGCATGAATTCGGCTGGTCGTGGCACGACTATGACAAGCTCGCCCAGGCGGCATTGGCCGGGCACATCATCGAATGCGGCGCCCAGTGCACGGGCGGCAACTTCACCGACTGGCGCGACGTGCCCGACTACGAACACATCGGTTTTCCCATCGTCGAAGTCAGCGCCGACAGCCAGTTCATCGTCAGCAAACCCGAAGGTACGGGCGGGCTGGTCACGCCGCTGACAGTGGGCGAACAGATGCTGTACGAAATCGGTGACCCGCGCGCGTATCTGCTGCCCGACGTGGTGTGCGATTTCACTCAGGTCAAACTGCTGCAACAAGGCAAGAACGCGGTGCAGGTGCACGGCGCCAAAGGCCTGCCGCCGACCGCTCAATACAAAGTCAGCGCCACGTACCCCGATGGTTTTCGCTGCACCGCCAGTTGCCTGATCGCCGGCATCGATGCCGTCGCCAAGGCACGGCGTGTCGGCGATGCGATCATCAACAAGACCTCGGAAATGTTCCGCCAGCGCGGCTGGGCACCGTACAGCGACGTGAGTATCGAGTTGCTGGGCAGCGAGGCCACCTACGGCCCCCACGGCCAGCGTCAGGACAGCCGCGAAGTGGTGATCAAACTCGCGGTGCGCCATCCGGACAAGCAGGCTTTGATCGTGTTCTCCCGGGAAATCGCCCAGGCCGCCACCGGCATGGCGCCGGGGCTGACTGGCATTGTCGGTGGCCGGCCGACGGTGTATCCGCTGATCCGGCTGTTCTCGTTCCTGATCGACAAAACCGCCTGCACGCTGGACATTGATTTCATGGGCCAGCGCCACCCGTGTGCCCTGCCCGCCCTCGATGTGCTCGACCCGCTGGACCTGCCAGCCCTGCTCGCGCCACCGAAACCGGATGGCCTGGCCGACGCCAGTGTGGCCCTGGTCAAACTGGCGGTCGCCCGCTCTGGCGACAAGGGCAACCACAGCAATATCGGCGTCATGGCCCGCGAGCCCGAATTCCTGCCATGGATCGCCGAAGCCCTGACCCCGGAAGTGATCGTCGACTGGATGGGCCACGTCCTCGATCCAATCCACGGACGGGTCGAGCGCTGGTACTTGCCTGCCAGCCACAGCCTGAATTTCCTGCTGGAAAACGCCCTCGGCGGCGGCGGTGTCGCCAGCCTGCGAATCGATCCGCAAGGCAAGGCCTTCGCCCAGCAGCTGCTGGAAATCCAGATCCCGGTGCCGCAGCGCATCGCCGACCAGTTCAACTAGAGGATTGCCGCCATGGCCTACGATTCGATTTTCAAAGCCGATTTGTTTGCCGGCCAAAACATCATCGTCACCGGTGGCGGCAGTGGCATCGGCCGCTGTACTGCCCACGAACTGGCGGCCCTCGGCGCCCATGTGCTGCTGGTCGGGCGCAATGCCGACAAGCTGAAAACCGTTGCGGCGGAGATCGCCGACGACGGCGGCAAGGCCGACTGGAGCACCTGTGATATCCGCGAGGAAGAAGCGGTGACGCATCTGGTCAGCGAGCTTATCCGCAAGCACGGTCCGATCCACGGCCTGGTCAACAATGCTGGCGGGCAATACCCCTCGCCCCTGGCCTCGATCAATCAGAAGGGTTTCGAAACCGTGATGCGTACCAATCTGGTGGGCGGCTTCCTGATGGCCCGGGAAGTGTTCAACCAGTCCATGAGCAAGCACGGCGGGGCCATCGTCAACATGCTCGCCGACATGTGGGGCGGCATGCCCGGTATGGGCCACTCCGGCGCGGCACGTTCGGGCATGGACAACCTGACCAAGACCGCCGCGTACGAATGGGGTCATGCCGGGGTGCGGGTCAATGCCGTGGCGCCGGGCTGGATTGCCTCCAGCGGCATGGACACCTACGAAGGCGCCTTCAAGGCGGTGATCCCGACCCTGCGCGAACACGTGCCGCTCAAGCGCATCGGCACCGAATCGGAAGTCAGCGCGGCGATAGTTTTCCTGCTCAGCCCGGCAGCGGCGTTTGTCAGCGGCAGCACCTTGCGCATCGACGGCGCCGCCAGCCTCGGCGGACGCGCCTGGCCGATCCATAAAGCGACCAACAGTGAGTCGTACAACGGTTTCCACCGCGCCTACATACCAGACGTATTGAAGGACAAGGAATAACCCATGCCGGTGATTCAGTCGCAACTCGACCCCCACAGCGAGTCGTTCGCCCAGAACCGTGCGGCGATGCTGAGCGCCATCGAACAAGTTCGCGTGCTCGAACAGAACCTGCTGAACAAGGCTGCCGAAGCCAGGCCGAAGTTCGAAAAACGCGGCCAGTTGCTGCCTCGCGAGCGCCTCAACCTGCTGCTGGACCCCGGCGCTCCGTTTCTCGAACTGGCCAGCCTGGCCGGCTACAAGCTGCACGACGACAAGGATGGCAGCTCCGCCGGTGGCGGCTTGATCGCCGGTATCGGCTACGTGTCCGGCGTGCGCGTGCTGGTGGTGGCGAACAACAGCGCGATCAGGGGCGGGACCATCTCCCCCAGCGGCTTGAAGAAATCCCTGCGCCTGCAACAGATCGCCATGGAAAACAAACTGCCAGTGATCACCCTCGCCGAAAGCGGCGGCGCCAACCTCAATTACGCGGCGGAAATTTTCGTCGAAGGCGCGCGCAGCTTTGCCAATCAGGCGCGGATGTCGGCCATGGGGTTGCCGCAGGTCACCGTGGTGCACGGCTCCGCCACGGCGGGTGGTGCCTATCAGCCGGGGCTGTCGGATTACGTGGTAGTGGTGCGTGGCAAGGCCAAGCTGTTTCTCGCCGGCCCGCCACTGCTCAAAGCCGCCACCGGCGAAGTCGCCACCGATGAAGAATTGGGCGGTGCCGAGATGCACGCACAAACCGCCGGCACCGCCGAATACCTGGCTGAAAACGACGCCGACGGCGTGCGACAGGTACGCGAGATTATCAGCCTGTTGCCGTGGAACGAACAGTTGCCTCCACTCCCCGAACGTCGCTGGGAGGAGCCGCTCTACCCCATCGACGAACTGCTGGGCCTGATCCCGGATGATCCGAAAAAACCCTACGACGCGCGCGAAATCATCGCCCGCCTCGCCGACGCTTCGAACTTTCTTGAATTCAAGGGCGAGTTCGATCAGCAGACCCTGTGCGGTCATCTGAAAATTCAGGGCCGCGCCTGTGGCTTCATCGGCAACAACGGCCCGATCACGCCAAAAGGCGCGAGCAAGGCCGCCCAGTTCATCCAGCTGTGCGACCAGAGCCAGACGCCGCTACTGTTTTTCCACAACACCACCGGGTTCATGGTCGGCACCGAATCGGAACAGCAAGGCGTGATCAAGCACGGCGCGAAGATGATTCAGGCGGTGGCCAACGCCCGGGTGCCGAAGCTGACCATCGTGGTTGGCGGCTCATACGGCGCGGGCAACTATGCGATGTGCGGTCGCGGTCTCGACCCGCGTTTCATCTTCGCCTGGCCCAACAGCCGTACCGCCGTGATGGGCGGCGCGCAAGCGGGCAAGGTGCTGCGCATCGTCACCGAGGCCAAACAGGCCAAGGACGGCCTGGTGCCCGATCCGAAAATGCTCGACATGCTCGAACAGGTCACCGCGCAGAAACTCGACAGCCAGTCCACGGCGCTCTATGGCAGCGCCAACCTCTGGGACGATGGTTTGATCGACCCGCGCGATACCCGGACCTTGCTGGGTTACTTGCTGGATATCTGTCACGAGGCCGAGGTGCGGCCATTGCAAGCCAACAGTTTCGGTGTGGCGCGGTTCTAAGCCGACTATCAGGAGAACAATAAAAATGATCTTCACCCAGGAACACGAAGCACTGCGCCGCACCGTTCACCAGTTCGTCGAGCACGAGATCAACCCGCATGTCGAGGAATGGGAAAAGGCCGGGCGCTTCCCCATCCACGATATCTTCCGCAAGGCCGGCGACCTCGGATTGCTGGGTATTTCGAAACCGGAAAAATTCGGCGGCATGGGGCTCGACTACAGCTATTCGATCGTCGCCGCCGAAGAGTTCGGCACCATCCATTGCGGTGGCATTCCGATGTCCATCGGCGTGCAGACCGACATGTGCACGCCTGCGCTGGCCCGGTTCGGTTCCGATGAACTGCGCGAGGAATTCCTGCGCCCGGCCATCAGCGGTGAGCAAGTCGGCTGCATCGGCGTCTCCGAAGTCGGCGCCGGCTCTGACGTTGCCGGGCTTAAAACCACGGCGCGCAAGGACGGCGACGACTACGTGATCAACGGCAGCAAGATGTGGATCACCAACTCGCCGAGCGCCGACTTCATCTGTCTGCTAGCCAACACCTCGGACGACAAACCGCACATCAACAAGTCGCTGATCATGGTGCCGATGAACACACCGGGCATCAGCTTGAGCTCGCACCTGGACAAGCTCGGCATGCGCAGCTCGGAAACCGCCCAGGTGTTTTTCGACAACGTGCGCGTACCGCAGCGCAACCGCATTGGTCATGAAGGTGCGGGGTTCATGATGCAGATGCTGCAGTTCCAGGAGGAACGCCTGTTCGGTGCGGCCAACATGATCAAGGGCCTGGAGTACTGCGTCGACAGCACCATTGAATACTGCAAGGAGCGCAAAACCTTCGGCAACGCGCTGATCGACAATCAGGTGATCCACTTCCGTCTGGCGGAACTGCAAACCGAGATCGAATGCCTGCGGGCGCTGGTCTATCAGGCCACCGAGCAATACATCAAAGGCCAGGACGTCACGCGCCTGGCCTCCATGGCCAAGCTCAAGGCCGGGCGGCTGGGCCGCGAAGTCAGTGACAGTTGCCTGCAATACTGGGGCGGCATGGGCTTCATGTGGGACAACCCGGTGGCCCGGGCTTACCGCGATGTACGGCTGGTGTCGATCGGCGGTGGCGCCGACGAAATCATGCTGGGAATCATCTGCAAACTCATGGGCATTCTACCGGGGAAAAAGAAATGAACAGCCTGCCGGTTTGCCAGACTTTGCTGCTGGAGCTGCACAACGGCGTGTTACACATCACCCTCAACCGCCCCGAAAGCCGCAATGCGATGAGCTTGCAAATGGTCGCCGAGTTGCGCTCGGTGCTGGCCGCGGTACGCGATAAACCAGGGGTTCGCGCACTGGTGATCGGCGGCGTCGGCGGGCACTTCTGTGCCGGCGGTGACATCAAGGACATGGCCAACGCCCGCGCTCAAGGCCCAACTGCGCACCGGGATCTGAACCGGGTGTTCGGCACGCTATTGCAAGAAGTGCAACACGCTCCGCAAGTGGTGATTACCGTGCTGCAGGGCGCGGTGCTCGGCGGCGGTCTCGGCCTGGCCTGTGTCAGCGATATCGCCCTGGCCGATCACCAGGCGCAATTCGGCCTGCCGGAAACCAGTCTCGGCCTGTTGCCGGCCCAGATCGTACCGTTCGTGGTGCAACGCATCGGCTTGACCCAGACCCGACGCCTGGCCCTGACGGCGGCGCGTTTTGATGGCCACCAGGCACGTCGCATGGGCCTGGTGCATTTTGTCGAACATGATCCGCAGGCCCTGGCCGAACGTCTCGATGAGGTGTTGGCCCATGTGTTGTGTTGCGCGCCGGGGGCGAATGCGGCGACCAAGAAACTCTTGCTCGCAAGTGCGGGTCAGCCCTCCGATGCCCTACTGGATCAGGCTGCCGAATGGTTCAGCGAAGCGGTGACCGGAGCCGAAGGCATCGAGGGAACGATGGCCTTCGTGCAAAAACGCAAACCGGGGTGGGCCTCCTGAAAAGCATCGCGAGCAAGCTCGCTCCCACCTTGGATTTATGTCGTTTATAAACCCTGTGGGAGCGAGCTTGCTCGCGATGAGGCCCGACCAGACACCGCTAAAAATCAGAGAGCCTACCCATGCCCGGACTCAAAAAAATCCTCATCGCCAACCGCGGTGAAATCGCCTGCCGCATCCAGCGCACGGCCCAGGCGCTGGGCTATCGCACGGTCGCCGTGTTCAGCGACGCGGACGCCGATGCACTGCATGTGCGGATAGCCGACGAGGCGGTCAACATCGGTCCGGCCCCGGTGCAACAGTCTTACCTGAACATCCAGGCCATCCTCGACGCAGCCCGGCGCACGGGCGCGGATGCGATCCATCCGGGCTACGGTTTCCTCTCGGAAAACGCCGGGTTTGCCCTCGCGTGCAGGGACGCTGGCATCACCTTCATCGGCCCCAGCCCCGAGGCCATTGAACTGATGGGCAGCAAGCGCCTGTCGAAAATCGCCATGATCGAAGCCGGTGTGCCGTGCATCAACGGCTATCAAGGCGCCGGGCAGGACGATGCCACCCTGGGCCGTGAAGCCGAGCGCATCGGCTATCCGTTGATGATCAAGGCCAGCGCCGGCGGCGGGGGACGCGGTATGCGCCTGGTGCACGACGCCAGCGACTTGCTGGAACAGATTCGCACCGCGCGCTCCGAAGCCCTGAACGGTTTTGGCAGCAGTGAACTGATCCTCGAACAGGCACTGGTCGAACCCCGTCACGTCGAGGTCCAGCTGTTCGGTGACCGGCATGGCAACCTGATTTACCTCGGCGAGCGCGATTGTTCAGTGCAGCGCCGGCATCAGAAAGTCATCGAGGAAGCGCCCTGCCCGGTGATGACCGCCGAGCTGCGCCAGGCCATGGGCGAAGCGGCGCTCAAGGCCGGGCGAGCGGTAAAGTACGTCGGCGCGGGCACCGTGGAGTTTCTGCTGGATGCGCGCGGGCAGTTCTACTTCCTTGAGATGAACACCCGACTGCAAGTGGAGCACCCGGTGACCGAACTGATCACCGGGCTGGATCTGGTGGCCTGGCAGTTGAGCATCGCCGAAGGGCAACCGCTGCCTTTGCGTCAGGAACAGGTGCAACTCACGGGCCACGCCATGGAAGTGCGCCTGTATGCCGAAGACCCGGCCCAGGGTTTCCTGCCGCAAACCGGGCGCGTCGTGGCCTGGGAACCGGCATTGCAGGACGGCGTGCGGATCGACCACGGCCTGATCGAAGGCCAGGTCATCAGCCCTTTCTACGACCCGATGCTCGGCAAGCTCATCGCTCACGGTGCCACCCGCGAAGAAGCCCGTCGCAAATTGTTGCGGGCGGTCCAAGACAGCGTGCTGCTGGGGCTGCAAAGCAATCAACGCCTACTTGCCAGCCTGCTGGAACATCCGCAGTTCGCCAGCGGTGATTTCAGTACCGGGTTCATCGCGCAGCACTTCACCGATCACGCCTGCCTGCATCCCGAAACCCCTGGCGCACACCACTTGGCCATCGCCGCCGCCCTGTTCTATCAGGCTGCCACGCAGGCTCACCTGGCCCCGCTTGGCGGTTGGCGCAACAACGCCAGCGTGCCGCTGCACTATCGCATCGGCCTTGAGGATCAGGACTGGCCGGTAGCGTTGCAGGCGATCCCGGACGAGCCGTTGCGCATTCAGGTTGCCGAGCGCAGCCTCGAACTGAAGATCATCCACAGCGACGGACGCTGGGCCACCCTGGAAATCGAAGGCGTTCGCCAACGCCACGCTTATCGCCTGGAGGCCGGGCGTCTCTGGCTGTTTACCCGACCGGGCAGTCTGCAGTTCGTGGATCGCACCCAGGCGCAGGTTACCGGCCAGGCCAGTGTCAGCTCCGGCACCCTCAAGGCACCGATGGACGGGGCGATTGTCGACGTCCTGGTCAACGAAGGCAGCCAGGTGACTAAAGGCCAACTGCTGGTGGTACTGGAGGCGATGAAAATGGAGCACCCATTGAAATCGGGCATCGACGGTGTTCTCAAGCGCTTGCAAGTGAAAGTCGGGGATCAGGTGAAAAACCGGCAGGTTCTATTGGAGGTCGAATAAGGCGCTAGGCGGAACCGCCGGGTTTGGCTACGCTCAAAGCTATCAGGACGCGGATACCAGGAACCCTGCAATGCCTCATTGGCTGGTCATTGATCTGGAGGCCACCACCGATGAGGGTGGATGGCCCGTAACAGATATGGAAATCATTGAAATCGGCGCCACTCTGGTGGACCGCAAGGGGCGTGAACTGGACCAGTTCCAGCGCTTCGTCCGCCCTGTTCGGCGGCCGTTGCTGACGCCGTTTTGCCGCGAGCTGACGCACATCACCCAAGCCAACATCGATGCCGCGCAACCGCTGGGCGAAGTCTGGCCGGCGTTCGAACGTTGGCTCGGCCAACACCACACGCGACTTGAGGGCTGGGCCAGTTGGGGCGATTACGATCGCAAACAACTGCTTCAGGATTGGCAGCAACTGGGACTCGCCAGCATGCTGGCCAACGTACCGCACATGAACCTCAAACAGCG
Source organism: Pseudomonas sp. GW823-FHT02E01 (assembly GCF_058797535.1). Taxonomy (NCBI): domain Bacteria; kingdom Pseudomonadati; phylum Pseudomonadota; class Gammaproteobacteria; order Pseudomonadales; family Pseudomonadaceae; genus Pseudomonas; species Pseudomonas sp. GW823-FHT02E01. The sequence goes on from NZ_JBXAJS010000012.1 coordinate 51,399, forward strand.
TTTTGCCAAGGCCAGGCGCCTGGAACGTCCGTTGGGATTAAACGGCGCGTTGCAACTGGCCGGCTTGCAGTTCAACGGCCAACAACACCGGGCGCTGGAAGATGCGCGCAATACCGCACGCCTGCTGCCGCTGGTTCTGCCGCTTTAGACAGGTGACGACGCCAAGGGCCTTGTGCATACTGGCCGGCCCTTTTTAGCCCTTTTCGAGGAATCGCCCATGTTTAAAGTCAACGAGTACTTCGACGGCACCGTCAAGTCGATCGCCTTTGGCACCGCAGAAGGTCCAGCGACCATCGGCGTCATGGCTCCGGGCGAGTACGAATTCGGCACCAGCCAGCGTGAAATCATGCACGTGGTCAGCGGCGCATTGACCGTCAAACTGCCCGACAGCAGCGACTGGGAAACCTTCGCCGCCGGCAGCCAGTTCAACGTGCCGGCCAACAGCAAGTTCCAGCTGAAAGTCGCCGTCGACACCGCTTACCTGTGCGAATACCGCGGCTAAAACCCGCAGGCTTCACTGCAATAAAAAATGCCCGTGTTTTTCGACACGGGCATTTTTTATTCTGCGCAAAATTACTCGAGGATCTCCACCGGCATGCCGACTTCGAGTCGTCCGTTGCCGTCGTTGACCAGGTTCTGGCCGAACATTGCACCGTCTGCCTGCGAGCGATACTTCTGCAAGGTGGCCAAGGGTTCGCGATCATCGCTGCGCTCCCCGGTTTGCGGGTCAATGGTGGTCAGGATGCAGCGTGAACAGGACTTGACCACGCGGAACTCGACCTCGCCGATACGGATACGCTTCCAGCCGTCCTCGGCGAAGGCTGCACTGCCTTCGATCACCAGGTTCGGCCGGAAACGCAGCATCTCCAACGGACGCCCGACCCGTTGCGACAAGTCCTCGAGGGAGGCCTGACCAATCAGCAACAGCGGATAGCCGTCGGCGAACGCCACCTGGTCGTCATCCTTGCCGTAGCCAGCTTCCGTCATCCGCGCCCGATCCAGTGGCACTTGCACCAGGCGTGTCGGTTTGCCGATGAACTGGCTGACCCAGGCCCCTGCTTCATCGCCTGCATCGGGGACGCGCAAGGTATCGCGCCAGATCGTCACGCCACGCAGTTCTGCATCGTTACCGGGCACAGCAATGTCGATCGGCGATTGGCCGGGCGCGCTGAGGGTCAAGCCACCTTCGGCATTCCACAGCGCCGACAACTGGCTCATCTGCGCCACCGCACGCTGGGTCAGGAAACGCCCGCTGGCCTCATCCACCAGCATCCAGCGTCGATCGCCGTCCAGCCCCAGCTTGTCGAGGCCGACTTGCTGCAAGACCTCGCCTTTGCCGGATTTCAACGGATAACGATACAGCGCGCTCAGACGCAACATGGCCAGCTCCCTGGTAGGTAAAAACGCCACCCTATACGAGCTTGGTCAGCGAATCAAAGTGCAAAAACCCTGCAGGAGCGAGCTCGCTCGCGAAAAACCCAAGGACGCCGCTGGGCTCCGGTTTACGCGTTATCGTTCAAGACCATCGCGAGCGAGCTCGCTCCTACATCCTACAGGTTGACCATGGCCTGATCAGGCCGGTACTTCGTCGAGCATCAAACGCTGGCGCACCACGTCGACGAGTTTGTCCGGCTGGAATTTGGAGAGGAAATTGTCGCAGCCGACCTTCTTCACCATCGAGTCGTTGAAGCTGCCGGACAGCGAGGTGTGCAGCACCACGTACAAGCCGCGCAGGCGCGGGTCGTTACGGATCTCGGTGGTCAGGCGATAGCCATCCATTTCCGGCATTTCCGCATCGGTGAAGACCATCAGCAGTTTTTCGGTCATGTCCACGCCGGTATCAGCCCAGGCCTTGAGCATGTTCAAGGCCTTCAACCCGTCGCTGGCAATATGCATCTTCACGCCCAGCTGTCCCAGGGTATCGCGCAATTGCGCCAGGGCCACGTTCGAGTCATCCACCAGCAGCACCTCACGGCCACGGGCGCGTTCCAGCACCGGATCTTCGAGCTTGTCGCGGGAGACTTTGGCGTTGTACGGGACGATTTCGGCCAGAACCTTTTCGACGTCGATGATTTCCACCAGTTGATCATCGACCTTGCTGATGGCCGTCAGGTAGTGCTGGCGGCCGGCGCTGCTCGGGGGCGGCAGGATGGCTTCCCAGTTCATGTTGACGATCCGGTCCACGCCACCGACCAGGAAGGCCTGAACCGAACGGTTGTATTCGGTGACGATAATCGTGCTGCCAGGCCCCGGCACCAGCGGGCGCATGCCAATGGCCTGGGAAAGGTCGATCACCGGCAGGGTCTGGCCACGCAGGTTGACCACGCCGCACACAAAAGGATGCCGCTGCGGCATCAGCGTCAACTTTGGCAGCTGCAGGACTTCCTGTACTTTAAAGACGTTGATCGCGAACAATTGCCGTCCGGCGAGCCGGAACATGAGAATTTCCAGGCGATTCTCACCCACCAGTTGCGTGCGTTGGTCTACCGTGTCGAGAATGCCGGCCATCAATGACTCCAGGTCTTGTTCGGATGAATTCACTCAAGGAAGGTTATCGGCTGTTTTTGCCGAAGCTTGACCCTCTCTAAAATGCCACGCCCGGCCATTGATGTCACATTAACATCATGCTTTACTGGCGCGGTGATTACATCTGCTGCACTTCTGCAGCCCCGCGACCATTGTTCGAGCGAAAAGTTCCACTGCGTAAGGGATTCCCCTATCAATAATCAGGCGCAACCTGATATTCGCAATATCCGATAGCCATTAATGTGACGCCATTCTCATTGCATGAACGGAGTCAGGCTTTTGTGTGCGATCGCAAGTCAGTGGCCAACCACCCTCTCGTGTTCCCCAGCCTGCTTCCGGGCCAGCCGCTACTCGTTCATCCGACGACTCGGTAATGCCGGAGTTCCGACCGCCCTCGTCGACACACACGATATCCCCTCATTTGACATGACGTTGTGGAGATAAGTATGCCGAACGACCGTAAAGAGTGGGCCCAGCGTCTAACGGGGTTTCTTGTCGAGGCTGAAACACTCCTGGCTAAAACCGAGGAATGCCTGAGTCATCTGCAGTTGATCAGCAATGACAAGGACGCCATCGACTGTTTGCTCAGCACACTGCTCAAGCTGGCCAACAAGGCTGATGCCCTGGCGTTGGCGGCCGTGTCTGAATTTTCTAGGCATATTCATGGCCTGCTGAACCACGCACAGAACACCATGTGTCTGCACGACGAGGCGCTGAGTGCCCTGAAAGACTGCCTGACCCTGGTTGCCTGGCAACTCGAGCTCATCGACCAGACCACCGGACAGCTCAGTCTCGACGACAGCGAGCAGGTCACCCTGATCGAAGCCTTTGCCTTTCAGGTCGGGCAAAGCCGGTTTCAACCACCTGTCAACTCCAGGCCCTTCACCCTCGTATCCTATTCAGAGCGACAGGCCTGAACTTTCCACACCATGCCGCATGGCGTGTTTTGGTTATCAATACCGCGCTGTAACTTGAGTGCGCACACGTCGCAAATGAATATTTCGTAGCTATAAGCGACACTTTTAAACAACTGGCATTTTGCGACGGCAACAACCCACTTGTTCCATTATGGAAGCATCGTCAAAACGACTGGATTCCTGACTTTTCGGACATACATACGGACGCGACCAACGGTATCTTAGGTGCTACTATGCCGCCTGTTAGTTGACGCCAATTAATGGCAGTGTGATCGCAGCCGAATACAGGTCGCTGCAGTTCGCAGCTGAACTCGTCGGCGCTCCACATAAAAAAACAGGGGCCTGTCAGCCAGCATGACCGGTCAGCCCGCAGCGAACATCCATTGGCTCCATCCGCTATGCACGCCAGCCTCAAGTCAATCGCCACGTGGCCACCCTCCCGAGCAAATGCACGCCTATTCACGCTGTTGCTATGTGCCTGCTCGACCCTCGGCAGCTTGCTGGTCCATGGCTTGTCCATTCCGTTGCCCCTGTCATTGCTGGTGCTCAACGTTGCGGCGCTGACCAGTGTTGCCGTGCAGTACTGCCTCTCGCGCAAATCGATCAAATTCCAGCCTCAGGAACTGGCGGACCGGCTGTTGCAGGTCCAGGAAAACGAGCGTCACCGGCTGAGCCGCGAACTGCATGACGACATCGGTCAATTGCTGACCGCTGCCAAACTGCAAAGCGACTGGCTCAAACGCCGGATGCCCGAAGAGCTCCAGGGACAATGCGCGGTCCTCTGCGACACGCTGGAAGAAACCCTGGCCAAAGTTCGTGACGTATCCGCCATTCTCAATCCCCGGCAGTTGACCAGCCTTGGACTGGAAGCCAGTCTGCGGGCACACCTGCTCAAGACCCTGGCCAACACCCCGGTGCACTGGAGCCTGGAATGCCAGCAGCGCCTGACCGGCATACCGGAGGAAATGGCCGTGGCAGCTTTCCGTATTACCCAGGAAGCGGTCACCAACATCCTGCGACATGCCCAGGCCAAGAACCTGCTGGTATGCCTGCAGCGCCTGCCTCAAGGCCTGAAGTTGCAGATCAGCGATGATGGTCAGGGTTTCGCGCCCGCAACAGACCCTGGTCGTGAAGGGCAGCGCGGTATGGCCGGGATGTCGGAACGGATCGATCAACTGGGCGGCACACTGACTGTTACCAGCGAGCCGGGCAAAGGCACTCAAATCGAAGCTCTTTTTCCCTGGGCGCCCCGTGCGCTCGAACGGGCCAGTTCGAATAAGGTTATGCATTGACTTGTAACTTACTACTGGTGGATGACCACTCGCTGATCAGGGCTGGCGTGCGCGCCCTGGTAATGGATCTGCCCGGCTATGCCGTCATCGGTGAGGCCAGTGACGGCTCGCAGCTGCTCGAAATGGTTGGGCGTCTGTCCCCGGATATTATCCTGCTGGATATTTCGATGCGCCAGACCGGCGGCCTCGAAGCCTTGCAGCAACTCAAGCGGGTGCGCCCGCAGAGCAAGGTCCTGATCCTCTCGATGCACACCGACCCTGCCCTGATCATGCAGGCGCTGGAGTCCGGAGCCCATGGCTACCTGCTCAAGGACACCACGGCTACCGAACTCGAGCACGCGCTGGAAGCCTTGCGCAACAACGAGCGCTATCTGAGCCCGGCCATTGCCCACACGGTGATCACTCAGGCACTGACCCGAAACCAGAAGCACCGACCCGAACCTGCCGACTCGCACAACCTGACGGCACGTCAGCTGGAAATCCTGCGGTTGATCGTTCGCGGAAAATCCACCCGAGAGATCGCCAACGGCCTGGGGTTGAGCGTCAAGACCGTCGAAACCCACCGCTCGCAGATCATGAAGCGCTTGCAGATCTACGATGTGGCCGGCCTGGTGCTGTTTGCCGTACGTGAACAAATCATCAGCCTCGATGACTAGGCACTTCACTGTCGCGTAACAACGGCGAATTCTCAGGCAGATGCACGAGTAACGCCGCCGGGCGAACCGAGAAACGCAGGCTGTCCCCTTCCAGCGGTTCACCGTCAAGGTTGATGTACAACCCTTCCGAAACCTTGATCTCGACCCAGGGCAGGCGCGCCCGAACAAACATGCTGTCGATGCCAAAGCCTTCGGTCAGCAGGTTTTTCAAAGTACTGACCACTTCCTGCGGTGCCGGCAGGATGCTGATATCCAGCAAACCGTCATCAACCAGTGCCTGCGGGCACAATTCCCGCCCGCCTCCGGCCTGCCGACCATTGCCGATGCCCAGGGCCAGCAGATCGCCGCGCCAATGAAAGTCCGGCCCCTGCAATTCACCGTACGCGGTATGCAGCTCATTGAAGCGTGACAAGCCGGTGAACAGATACGCCGCACCGCCGAGGATTTTCTTCAGATCCTCCGGGGTGTTCGCTGTGACATGACTGCCGAACCCACCGGTCGCCATGTTCAGGAATATCTGCCCATCAACCTCCCCCAGATCAATGGCAGTCGGCACGCTATCAAGCAACTCCAGCGCCTGATCGGGTTCCAGGGACACACCCGCCGCACGCGCAAAATCATTGGCGGTACCTAGCGGCATCAATACCAGGCTGGCTTTTATCGAATGCTGCGCCATAGCCTCGGCAATATCGCGCAAGGTGCCATCGCCACCGCCGGCAATGATGTATCGATACCCGGCCGCCAACGCTTCGCCCACCAGCCTTTGCGCATCGCCGGCTTCCCAGGTCAATCGAACAGCCAGCTCCCGACCTCGCTCACGCTGGCTTTCGACGGCGGTGCGAACCGCCTCGTTGAGCGCTTGTTTGCCATGCAGAATCAATAGCGCCTTGCGATCGCTCATTACTCACTCCCGGTTTGAATGGCATCTGGGAGATGTTGACCGCGAAGGCTCCGGTAAAAGTCGCCAGAAATCGAATTATTTCCAGTCGGAAAGTCTTGGCCCCCACACGGCAGGACTTTTCTTACAAAACGTTAGGAATCGGCTCAATTGACCGAAAATCTGAATTGGTAGACTTTGAGGATCCAGCTGGACATCACAAGGACGTGCCATGCAACACCAAAACCTCGCATCACCGGCCATCCTGGTCTTGCCGCTCGCAGATAACAAAAATACAGGCCATCGAGCTGAATGCCGCAACAGCACAAAAGCCACGGGAGAAATTGATATGGAACCTCGCGTCACCGAGCTGGAAACACACCTCAAGTGCATACGCCGGGACATTGAAGAAGCCCGGGATGACGTCAAATCCATCAGGCACCGGCTTGTCTATTCCGCCTGCGGAACAGCCGTGATCCTCTGTCTCCTTGGCTGGATCGCCAATAGCCGTTTCGAGCAGGTCATTTCATTGCTTCTGGCCCATTGAGTGGCCCCCCACACAAGACCCGACTCAATCAACCGGGTCTTGTGTGACAACGCCGCTGAAGCTATCAGCTCAGGACTTCGCTCAGCGGAATGAAGAAAACGCTATCGCCCTGAGCCAGCGTGCGCCCTTCCAGGACCTCTACCAGTCCATCAGCCCAGGCAGCGCTGCGCAGAACACCGGAACTCTGGTTTTTGTAGATCGTCGCCCTGCCGCTTTCCAGCCGTCCGCGCAAATACTCACGCCGATTGCCTGGCTGGAGCCAGTCAAACCCTGCCGGCACCTGTACCTTCAGCGGCTCAACGTCGATTACCCCCTGACGGCGCAAGAGATAGGGCCTGGTCAACAAGGCAAAGGTCACGAGGGTCGATGCGGGATTGCCCGGCAAGCCAATCACCGGCACACCGCGAAAATGCCCGAACGTCAGCGGTTTACCGGGCTTGATGGCGAGTTTCCAAAGCGTCAGTTCGCCCTCCTCGCGCAAAGCGATGCCCAGAAAATCGGCTTCCCCCACCGATACGCCACCGGTCGAGAGGATCAGGTCGACATCTTTCAACTCACCTAATCGGGTGCGAGTGGTTTCCAGATTGTCCGGCAGAATTCCCGCGTCGACGACCTCACACCCCAAACGCTGCAACCAGCTGCACAACAACACCCGGTTGCTGTTGTAGATCTGTCCTGGCCCCAGCGCCTGCCCCGGCTCAATCAACTCGTCGCCGGTAGACAGCACCGCCACGCGCACCTTTCGAACCACCTCCAGCTCAGCGCATCCCAGGGAGGCAGCCAATCCTTGCTCGATCGGCCCCATCTGCGTACCTGCTGGCAGAATCAACTCGCCGACAGTGGTTTCCTGGCCTTGCGGACGGATGTTCTGGCCTTGGGTCAAGGCTTGAGTGAAACGTACTCGCTCATCGGCCTGAACCTCGGCGTTCTCCTGCATCTCGACGCAATCGGCACCGGCGGGAACAGGCGCCCCGGTGAAAATGCGCGCACAGGTGCCTGGCTGCAACGGACCGGGGGCCTGGCCGGCAAACACCTTCTGACTGACCGGCAACGGCTCTCCCGTCCAGTCGACCATGCGCAAGGCATAACCATCCATGGCACTGTTGGGCCAGGGCGGCAGATCAAGCGTCGATACCAGATTTTGCGCCAGTACACGCCCCTGTACCTGCGCCAACGGCAAGCGTTCACGCTCGACAATCCTTGAGGCCTCGGCCATTTCCAGCAAGCGCGCCAACGCCTGCTCGACAGGCATCAGGCTGCCAGACTTGCCAGGCTTACCCACGGGATTCACAAGGCGCGGCCTGTTTCAAATGAGGCACGAAATTGCACGGCCGATGCCGCGCATCCAGCTGCTCGGCCAAAATGCCGTCCCAAGCGGTGCGCACGGCATTGGTCGAGCCCGGCAAGCAGCAAACCAGCGTGCCGTTGGCCAGACCGGCCAACGCCCGGGACTGAACGGTCGAGGTACCGATATCGGCAACCGAAATCTGGCGGAACAGCTCACCAAATCCATCGACCTGTTTGTCCAGCAGGCACGCAACGGCTTCCGGCGTGCTATCACGCCCGGTAAAACCGGTGCCGCCGGTGATCAGCACCACCTGCACGACATCGTCGGCAATCCAGTTGGCGACTTGCGCGCGAATTTTGTACAGGTCATCTTTGAGCAACACCCGGGCCGCCAGGTAATGACCGGCAGCGGTCAAGCCGTCGACAAAGGCCTGGCCTGAGGTGTCGGTTTCCAGTGTGCGGGTATCGCTGACAGTCAGCACTGCAATATTCAGCGGTGCGAAAGGTACATCAGCCTTGGCTTTCATAGGCTCGTCCAGTTGTAGGAGAAACAGCCCGGTGTTATATCACAGCGCTCCGTTTTTTCGCCGCCCCCATGGAGGCTTGCCATGACCACGAATTCACAATTGCCACCCTGCTCCATTCTGCTCCTGGCGGGCGGCCGCGGCCAACGTATGGGTGGGCGGGATAAAGGGTTGCTGGACTGGCACGGCGAACCGCTGATTGTGCATCTGCATCGCAAGACCCGCCCGTTGACCGATGACCTGATCATCTCCTGCAATCGTAACCCTGAGAAGTACGCCCCCTACGCCGACCAGTTGGTCCACGATGATGAAGGTGACTTCCCCGGGCCGCTGGCCGGTATTCGCGCAGGCCTGAAAGCTGCTCGCCATACCCATCTGCTGGTCATGCCCTGTGACGTTCCGGGCATTGATGCGGCGCTGATCGGCAATATGCGCGAGGCCGCCAACCTGCATCCGGACAAGCCGCTGATGGTGCGGCATGATCACCACTGGGAGCCGTTGTTGTGTGTGATTCCCGTGCTACACAGGGCAGCATTCGAAAATGCCTGGAACGAGGGTGAGCGCAGCCCTGGCCGGTTGATGCGCAATCTCGGCGCGACCGCGCTGCAATGCCCCGACAACGACCCTCGGCTGGCAAATCTCAACACGCCGGAACTTTTAAGCGGTCATGACACTGTGTCAGACTGATATCGATCAGGAACTTGCGCGGACGCTGCACGTCTCAAGTTCAGCAACCACAGAATTCTTATTCGGAGACACAACTCATGACTCAACGGACCCTCGCCACTTTCATGCTCGCACTGGGCCTTGCCACCCTCGCCGGTTGTGCATCGCCTACAGTGATCACCTTGAATGACGGTCGCGAAATCCAGGCCGTCGACACGCCGCAATTCGACAAGGATTCCGGTTTCTACGAATTCGAACAGCTCGACGGCAAGCAGACCCGCATCAACAAAGATCAGGTTCGGACCGTCAAGGAGCTGTAATCCCGACGCCGCCGGATACAGAAAAGCCCGCTTGATGCGGGCTTTTTCATGCCTGGAGAACAGCGCTTCAGGATCGCGCCCCGATCACCATTGCAGGGTGATTTCACTCTCGAACTCACGCGCCTGGCCCGTGACCGGATCGATAAACTTCAGCCCCTGAGCCAGCAACTTCAAAGGATTGGCGTAGTCATCCTGCGCATCCTTGAGCACCTCGGGGTAAAACGGGTCGTTGCAGATAGCGGCTCCCAACGCCGCCATATGTACCCGTAGCTGATGTTTCTTGCCCGTCACCGGGTAAAGAGCATAACGCCAGAGCTCTCCCAGTTTCTCCCTGACTTCGACCGCCGTCTCGGTATTGCTGGCCCCCGGGCCTTCCTGCATGCGGAAGAACGGTTCGCCATCGACCAGTCGGCTTTTATGCACCAACGGAAAAGCCAGGCCGGGCAGCGCCTTCGCGATGGCCTCGTAGCGCTTTTCGATCTGCCGGGTTGGAAACAACGCCTGATAAGCCGAACGGGTCTGCGGATTGGCGGAAAACAGCACCAGCCCCGCGGTGTGCCGGTCGATGCGATGCAATGGCACCAGGTGCGGATTGTCCAGGCGACGGATCAAGCGCCGGAGCAGCGTTTGTTCGACGTATTCGCCAGCCGGGGTCACCGGCAGGAAATGCGGCTTGTCGGCGACCACCAGGTGCTCATCCGCGTACAGAATCGACTCGATCACCGGGATCGGTTTTTCATCCGGCACTTCGCGAAAGTAATGAATCCGCAAACCTTCCCTGTAGGCCAGGTCGAGAGCAATCGGCATGCCCTGCCCATCGAGGACCCGGCCACGGGCAATTCTGTCCAGCCATTGTTCACGACCGATGGCGCTGAAATGCTCACACAGGCAATCGACAACGGTCTGCCACGGGCCAGGTGGCAAGTAGAGCGTACTGGCCTGACTGTGTGCCGCGGAAAAAGAAGAAGTGGACATACGAAAGCTCTAACCTCAGTGCAGAGCGGCATTATCCAACAGCAAGGGGAATGAACCTAGGGGGCGTTCTCAATTAGTTTTCCCGTCGCGGCGTGAAAACTAATTGAGAACGCCCCCTAAGATTCCTCAAGCAGGGATCCGCGCGCGCGCCGCCGCTTCGGTGTACTCCTTGAGCCAGCGCAGTACATCGACCGCCTCCCAGCGGGCGGGATCATACAGGGCGTACAACAATCCCTGATAACCCACGACATCGAGTTGCCGGTGATAACCCGCGCGTTGAAACAAGGCTTCGATTTCTGCGAAACAGGTATTGAAATGCGTTTTGTTGAAGGGCGTTTTCCCCTCGGTCACCAGACCATCCAGACGCAACTCAAGGACAGCCTCGCGCACGACGTCCGCGGACATCCGGTTCACGCTATTCTTCAACTGTTCGACATTCACCACGATTCATCCCTCTCACGCCCGGGCTTGCCTGCTCACTCCCGAAAATCAGGACCGGCAAGACAGGCACTTCGAATAACTGTATACGTATACAGTATCCGATCAACGCCGAATAAGCCAAGGGGATCAATCGTAAAGTTCGACAGGCGGGACACGCCACCAACGCAAAAACCGCTCAACCCAGGAACGCCACCACCTGATCGGCACTGAAAGGCCAGCCCAGTTCAGCACCGGTATCGACTCGCCGCAACACCGGAATTCGCAGGCTGTAGGCTGCGAACCATGTTTCATCGTCAGCGATATCCACCAGCTCCACCAGCAGGCCGCGCTCGACGAATTCCATCAACATGGCTTCGGCTACTTCACAAAGATGGCATCCAAGGGTGCCGAACAGCTGACATTCGGGAAGCATGAGCGCTCAACCAGAAAATGAAGTGATCATTCTAGGCCTGCCCCGAAAAACCGTCGAGCCATTGCGGCCCCTGCCATGATGCCGCAGGCCATGAAAAGACCTGAGTCAGTCCTGGCTCACGGCGCCGATCTTGTGGATCGACAGGTCCGCGCCGTAATACTCTTCTTCCTGACTCAGGCGCAATCCATGCAGCGCCTTGATCACGCCATACACCGCAAACCCGCCGGCCAGTGCCACAGTGATGCCCAGCGCAGTGCCGATCAACTGGCTGATCAGGCTGACCCCGCCCAACCCGCCCAAAGCGGTCTGGCCGAAAATGCCGCAGGCGATGCCGCCCCACACGCCGCACAAACCATGCAATGGCCACACACCCAACACATCGTCGATGTGCCATTTGCCTTGGGCCGCGGTAAAGCACCAGACAAACAGCGCCCCCGCGACGGCACCGGTGACCAGCGCCCCCACAGGATGCATCAGGTCGGAACCGGCACAGATTGCCACGAGCCCCGCCAACGGGCCGTTGTGCAGAAAGCCGGGGTCATTGCGCCCGACAATCAGCGCCGCCACCGTACCGCCAACCATGGCCATCAACGAATTCACCGCCACCAGTCCGCTGGCACCTTGCAGGGTTTGCGCGCTCATGACGTTGAAGCCGAACCAGCCAACAATCAGGATCCACGAACCCAGTGCCAGAAACGGGATGCTCGATGGCGCGAACGCGACCAGCCGACCGTCGCGATAGCGGCCATTACGCGGTCCGAGCAACAACACCGCCGCCAGTGCCAGCCAACCGCCCATGGCATGCACCACCACCGATCCTGCGAAGTCATGGAAACCGGCGCCAAAGCGCTCCAGCAACCAGGCTTGCAGACCCAGGTTGCCGTTCCAGACAATGCCTTCGAAGAACGGATAGATGAACGCGACGATCAACGCGGTTGCACACAACTGGGGAACAAACCGGGCGCGCTCGGCGATGCCTCCGGAAATGATCGCCGGGATCGCCGCGGCAAAGGTCAGCAGGAAGAAAAACTTCACCAGGCCATAACCATGGTCGGCATTGAGCACCGCCGCTGGTTGCATGAACGTCACGCCATAGGAAATCCAATAGCCTATAAAGAAGTAGGCCAGTGTCGAAACGGCGAAATCGCTGAGGATTTTCGACAACGCATTGACCTGGTTTTTCTGTCGCACGGTTCCGACTTCGAGAAAGGCGAAACCGGCGTGCATGGCCAGAACCATGACCGCACCGATCAGAATGAACAGCGTGTTGGAGCTATGGACCAGGGTGTCCACAGCGCTTTGCAGGTTTTCCATGGGATGGGCAGACCTTATGGCAGAAAAAAGCACCAAAGCAGTTCGCGATGACTGGCCATGCACCAAGTTGCAGCTTCAAGACATCAGTGCACTGATCTCGTTGAACCACTTTGGCGCACGGACGCCGTCCAGGAAAAACGCGCCCCCGGACGTTTACGCGAGTTTTTGATTGTTGGTCCTACGGTTTTACTGAAATCATGCCCGGCAATAGCGCAATGGTGCGGACCGGCGCAACACGACTCAGCAAAAGTTGTACCAGTCATTTGTACTGAACCTTCGCCGAAGGCTCATACTCGAACGCATCAGAAAGCCACTTAAGGAGATCCACCATGGCCCGCCCCCAGGCAAAGACTGCTCAAGAAATCCTGATGAACGACTTTCAGACACTGGTCAGTGACACCGAACGCTTGCTGGAGCACACCGCGACCCTGGCCGGCGATCAGGCCGACGAGTTGCGCGAGCAGATCCACGAAAGTCTCTTGCGTGCCCGTGAAACCCTGAAGCTGACCGAAGACTCCCTGCACGAACGCGGCAAGGCTGCTGTCACCGCCACGGAAGACTATGTCCAGGCCAACCCTTGGCAATCTGTGGGGATCGCGGCCGGCGTGGGTTTCCTGATCGGCCTGCTGGCCAGCCGGCGCTGATATGTCGATCGGCGAATCCGGCCCGTCCGTGACGGGAACCAGCTCCTCATCGCGGCGCCTGGGTGCTGCCTTCCTTGGGTTGCTGCACAGCCATGTCGAGCTGTTCGGCATCGAACTGCAGGAACAAAAAGCCCGCACCGTCAGCCTCTTGCTGTTTGCGGGCCTGGCGCTGGTGTTTGCGTTGCTGCTGTTGGTGGGGCTGTCGACGCTGGTGCTTATCGTGTTCTGGGACACGTATCGCCTGACCGCCATCATCGGGCTCTGTGTGTTCTACTCCCTCGCCGCCATATTCTGTGGAATGCGCTTGAGAGCGGCGATTTTCGATGAGTCCTCGCCCTTCCATGGCACCCTGGAAGAGCTGGCCAACGATCGGGAGCGCCTGCTGCCATGAACCTGCCTGAATTGCCACAAAACAGCTCACGCACGGAAATGCGCAAGGCCCTGATCCGCCTGCGCATGGAAATGCACCGCCAGGAAATCCGCCACGAATCCTCGCAACTGCTGCAGCCCTTGCAACGGGTGCGCGGGATGACGCAAAACCTGCAGGACGGCTTCGGCATCAAGCACGCGCCACTCTGGGGCGTGGCCGCCGTCACCTTGCTGGGCTTTCTGACCGGCAAGGGTGCGAAAAACGGGGGTGGCCTCAGCAGTCTGACCCGGCTGATCCGCCTCGGCACCACACTGGGACCGCTGATCAAACTGATCATGCAGGGCTCTTCGCGCAAAGACTGATCAGTTTCTTTCTGGCTGCATGCTTGCAAAGTCGACGGGATGCGCTCCTCTATCGAGGGGTGCAATCCTGTGCGCCTACCCGGTCAACAGGCACCCTCCAGAAAATGATCTTGCAAGGAGGCCTCGATATCAACGCCGCCGGGTTGTAGTTCCGCTTGCAGGTCATGGCGCGAAACGGGAAGCTAGGCCATCAGACACCTGACGGAGTGACCCGCCTTGGATTGGCATACCCTGCTTACCCGCGAACGCCTCGGAAAACCTTTGCACAGCCCGGAAGAACTCGGCCGCAGCCCTTTTCACAAAGACCACGACCGCATCATTTTCTCGGGAGCTTTCCGCCGTCTCGGGCGCAAGACCCAGGTCCATCCGGTGTCCAGCAACGATCACATTCATACGCGCCTGACCCACTCGCTGGAAGTCAGTTGTGTGGGGCGCTCACTGGGCATGCGCGTCGGCGAAACCATCCGCAGGACCCTGCCCGAATGGTGCGAACCCAGCGACCTGGGGATGGTGGTGCAATCGGCCTGCCTGGCACACGACATCGGTAACCCGCCGTTCGGCCATTCCGGTGAAGACGCGATCCGCCATTGGTTCCAGCAAGCCGCCGGCCGTGGCTGGCTGGATGCAATGAGTGAAGCCGAGCGCAATGACTTCCTGAATTTCGAAGGCAATGCCCAAGGCTTTCGGGTACTCACCCAACTTGAGTATCACCAGTTCGACGGCGGCACCCGCCTGACCTATGCAACGCTGGGCACGTACCTGAAGTATCCATGGACGGCCAGGCACGCCGACTCGCTGGGCTACAAGAAACACAAGTTCGGCTGTTATCAGAGCGAGCTGCCACTGCTGGAGCAGATCGCCCAAAAACTCGGCCTGCCACAACTGGAGGAGCAACGCTGGGCGCGGCACCCGCTGGTGTACCTGATGGAGGCCGCCGACGACATCTGCTATGCGCTGATCGACCTGGAAGACGGCCTGGAAATGGAGTTGCTGGAATACGCCGAAGTCGAATCCCTGCTGTTGGGCCTGGTGGGCGATGACTTGCCGGAGACCTATCGCCAGCTCGGTCCCGACGATTCGCGCCGACGCAAACTGGCTATCCTGCGCGGTAAAGCCATCGAGCACTTGACCAATGCTGCGGCCCGCGCCTTCGTCGAGCAACAGGATGCGCTGCTGGCCGGTACACTGCCCGGCGATCTGGTGGAACACATGCACGGTCCCGCCAAGCGTTGCGTACTCAATGCCAAGGACATGGCCCGCAAGAAAATCTTCCAGGACAAGCGCAAGACCCTGCATGAGATCGGCGCCTACACCACGCTGGAAATCCTGCTCAACGCCTTTTGCGGTGCCGCGCTGGAACAGCACAATGGGCGTACACCGTCGTTCAAGAGCCGCCGCATCCTTGACCTGCTGGGCAACAATGCACCCGATCCTCACGGCCCGTTGCACACTTCGTTTTTGCGCATGATTGATTTCATCGCCGGCATGACCGACAGCTATGCCAGTGACATGGCCTTGGAAATGACCGGCCGCGCCAGCCACTGAGGTGTATCGATTGATCAGCCATTACGGCATTCGTTATGGCTGATACCCCCTTCAACATCCAACTGCACTCAAGTTTCGTCGAATTGCCCTACAGCACATGGCGAGCAAACTGATCGCTTGCCCGGTACTCTCGCGAAACAATCGCCCTCCCTTCCGTTCGACAGATGAAGTGCGCGCCATGGCCGAAGACGATCTACGCATCCTCGTGGTGGAAGACCATCCCTTCCAACTGATAGCCACTCAATGCCTGCTGGAAAGTTATGGCTTCACCCGGCTGACAACCACCGACAGCGCCAAAGGCGCCCTGCTGAAACTGCTCGGGGCCGACCAACCGTTCGACATCCTTTTATGCGATCAATGCCTGCCCGACCTGACGGGACTCGATCTGGTCCGGTTCGCCAGCCAGCGAGGGTTGATCAGGCAGGCGATCATTCTCAGTAGCCTGACGACATCTGAACTGGATGAGCTTGAAAAAACGGCCTCTGAACAGGGGCTGCCATTATTGGGTTATTTGATAAAACCACTGAAACAATCTGAATTTAGAGACTTGTTGACCTCAGCACCACTATAGAAAAAAACATATAAAAACTGACAAACATACATTGAAAAGCTTACAAACAACTTCCATTTAAAGCACACCCGCATATTGGACTTCTTTCAGCCTTCCTAATAAGAAACCTAGTTAATACGTAGTCCCATTCTTTTTCATCTGTAGGATTTTTCCTATATTGCTGCTACAGACTGGTCAGTTCATGCGTCCCTCCAAGTATCTGAGCTATGGTGCGCGCTTTATTTGAGCTCGCATGGGACTTGATTATGAACTCCGTTTTTATTGTCGACGATCACCCGGTTATCCGCCTTGCCGTTCGAATGTTACTGGAACATGAAGGTTACAAAGTCGTCGGCGAAACTGACAATGGGGTCGATGCCATGCAGATGGTTCGCGAATGCATGCCGGACCTGGTCATTCTCGACATCAGCATTCCAAAACTGGATGGCCTGGAAGTGCTATCCCGATTCAATGCAATGAGCACCCCTCTTAAAACCCTGGTACTGACAGCGCAATGCCCGACACTTTTCGGTATTCGCTGCATGCAATCGGGTGCATCGGGCTATGTCTGCAAACAAGAGGACATCAGTGAACTGGTCAGCGCCATAAAAGCGGTATTTGCAGGTTACAACTATTTTCCGAGCGAGGCTTTGAACCCCATCCGCGGAGATGAAACACGCTGCATGGAACTGGAACTGTTCAAATCCGTAAACGACCGGGAACTGATGGTCTTGCAACTTTTTGCCCAAGGCCGCACAAACAAGGAAATAGCCAAGGGCATGTTTCTGAGCAACAAGACCGTGAGCACCTACAAAAAGCGCCTCATGCAGAAACTCAAAGCCAAATCCCTGGTTGAACTGATCGAGATGGCAAAACGTAACGCACTCGTGTGAGAACCTGGATGCCCAGACGTTTGAAGGTCTATCTGATTCAATTGACCGCAGGTCTATGCGTGAGCACCTCGTTGTTCGGGGCACCGGGCAATGAAAACTACACGCTGCTCAGCCGCTCGAAGGTCGGAGCGCTGGAGGTTCGGCTGGATGAATCCCAGCGACAATGGATAAAACAAAAAAACCAACTGACGCTCGGTACGTCGGCCCCGGACTATCCTCCATTCGACCTGACCACCAGTGGTCAGGACTATGAAGGTTTTACCGCCGATTACGCCGGCCTCCTGGAAAAAGTAACCGGTCTGCCTGTCACGGTTCAGCGTTTCGATTCCCGAGGGGCCGCGATCACTGCGCTGGAAAATGGCGAAGTCGATCTGCTCGGCACCGCCAATGGATTCGAAGCTGGCAACGCCGACATTGCACTGTCCATACCCTATGCCGTCGACCAACCCGTATTGGTCACCCGCGAAGGGGAAACACGATCCCTCACCGATGGCCTGGCCGGATTGCGCCTGAGCATGGTGTATCACTACTTGCCGCTGGCGGAAGTCAAGGCGTTGTATCCGAAGGCGATCATCACGTCTTATCCGTCCTACCAGAATGCGATCAATGCCGTTGCTTTCGATCAGGCGGACGTGTTTCTCGGTGACACCATTTCAACTCACTACATGATCAACAAGGGGTATCTGAACAACATCCGCATGGCCAACTTCGGCAAACATGAAGCCTTTGGCTTCAGCTTCGCCGTCAACCGGAACAACCCTGAGCTGCTCGGCATCATCAACGCCATGATCACGGCCATCCCCTCCAGTGAACGAGAAAACATCGCCAAACGCTGGAGCGCCGGTAGCGACATTCTGCTGACCGATCAAAAACTGCAACTCACTGACCGCGAAGAACGCTGGCTGAGCCACCACCCGGTTGTGCGCGTTGTCGTCAACGAAGCCTTTGCGCCACTGACATTTTTCGATAGCAATGGCAATTTTCGCGGGGTCACCGCAGATTTGCTTGAGCTTATCAGGCTGCGTACCGGCTTGCGCTTCGATATCCGGAGCAGTCGAAGCGATGACGAGATGATCAAACAGATCAAGGACAACAAGGTAGATGTGATCGCCGCGTTGCTCCCCAGTGCCGAACGTCAAACCCAGCTGAACTTTACCCGCCCCTTTCTGGAAAATTCCTACGTCCTGCTGACCCGCAAGGCCGCCGACAGCTCGACCAACCTCGCGCAGCTACAGGACAAGCGCCTGGCCATTGCCCGCGGCAATCCAATCATCGATTACCTGCGCAGAGAGTTTCCCCGAATCAATTTGATCGAAACCCCGGACACCTTCAGCGCCGTGGAGTTGCTCGCCGAAGGCCAGGCAGAGGGCGCGGTGAACTCACTGGTCATTGCCAATTACTTTATTTCCTCGCGGCTGTTCGAGCACACATTGCAAATCAGCACCACCATCGGCACCGAGCAGGCAGCGTTTTCCCTTGCCACCGCTCGGGGCGCCAAAGAGCTGAACGCCATTCTCGACAAGGCATTGCTGAGCATCTCGCCGGAAGAACTGGGCATCATCAACAGTCGCTGGCGCGGCTATTCGGCGTCCTCGCAAAGCACCTGGCGCAACTATCAAAGACTGTTCTACCAAATCGTCATCGGTGCCGGCGTGCTATTGCTGATTTCCATTGCGTGGAACGACTACATGCGACGCCAGATCAAGCAGCGCAAGGCCGCCGAGCGTGCGCTGAACGACCAGTTCGAGTTCATGCGATCGCTGGTCAATGGCACGCCCCATCCGATCTACGTACGTGATCGCCAGGGGCTGCTGCAAAGTTGCAACGACAGTTACCTGCAAGCGTTCTGCGCCCGGCGTGAAGATGTCATTGGCAAAAGCGTCATGCAGGGATCGATGAGCAATGTGTTCGAAGCCCGGGAGTACCAGGCCGACTACCAGCGCGTAGTGGCCGAGGGCAGACCGTTGATCGTCGATCGCGAGCTGCACATTGGTGGCCGGCGGCTGACGATCTATCACTGGATTCTTCCCTATCGGGATTCCAGCGCAAAAGTGCAAGGCATTATCGGTGGCTGGATCGACATCAGCGAACGGCGGCAACTGCTCGACGATCTGCGTTGCGCGAAAGAACGCGCCGATAACGCCAACCGGGCCAAAAGCACGTTTCTGGCCACGATGAGCCATGAGATCCGCACGCCGATGAATGCAATCATCGGCATGCTTGAACTGACACTCAAGCGTCTTGATCATCAGCACCCGGAGCGTCCGGCCATCGATGTCGCGTACAACTCGGCGAATGGGTTGCTGGAATTGATCGGCGACATTCTCGACATCGCCAGAATCGAATCAGGACGCTTGAGCCTGACTCCGGAGCGGGTTGACCTTGGTGAACTTGTGACCTCGGTCGTGCGGATTTTCGAAGGTCTGGCCCGACAGAAGGAACTCGAGCTGGTGCTGGAGTTTTCATCGGCGAACCCGACCTTCGATGTGTTGCTGGACCCATTGCGCTTCAAACAGGTGCTGTCCAACCTGATCAGCAATGCCATCAAGTTTACCGAGCAAGGCCAGGTCCGGGTCATTGTCGACCTGCACCCGGCAACGCAACCTGAGCATGTGCAGATGCGGGTGCAGGTTCACGACAGTGGTATCGGGATCAGCGAACAGGATCAACAACGCCTGTTCGAACCCTTCGCTCAGGCCGACCATGCCATGCAATCGGCCAGGGGAGGCGCAGGGCTGGGGCTGGTGATCAGCCGAAATCTCTGCGAGATGATGGGCGGCAGTCTGCAATTGCGCAGCGAGCCGGGCATCGGTACCCAAGTGGAGGTGTTGCTGCAGCTGGAAACGTTGCCGCTGCAACAGTCGGCCCGTGCGGTCGAAACCCAAGTCGTCGTCGCCACAACCCCATTGAATGTTCTGGTAGTCGACGATCACTCGGCCAATCGATTGCTCACGTGCCAGCAACTGGAGTTTCTTGGGCATCGATTTACCGTCGCGGCCGATGGACAGGAGGGATTGGAGGCATGGAAGGACCAGCCTTTTGATCTGGTGATCGCCGATTGCAACATGCCGGTCATGAACGGTTATGAGCTTGCCCGTGCCATTCGCCAGCATGAGCGACAACTCCATCGTCCTCCCTGCACCGTTCTCGGCTTTACCGCCAACGCCCAACCGGAAGAAATACAACGCTGCAAACAGGCCGGAATGGACGACTGCCTGTTCAAACCCCTCAGCCTCGGAGCCTTGAGTCAATGGGTGCAAGGCATTGAACCAACCCATGTAGCCCCGGCGTTCAGCCTTCACGGGCTGAAACTGCTGACCGGGGGCAACCTGAAATTGAACCGACGATTGCTGAACGAGTTGGTGAACAGCAACCGCCAGGATCTGCCAACGCTGCTGTCGCTATCCAGCTCTGGGGATACGCAAGCGCTGCAGGACATTGCCCACAAAATCAAAGGCGCAGCCCGGATAGTACAAGCCTCCCGACTGATCGACCGCTGCGAGGCACTCGAAGCCGCCTGTCATGAGGATTCCGATCGCGAAAAAGTGGCCGGATGCTGCAAATCCATGGAGCGCACCATGCTCGAACTGGAGGACGCGTTGCTACGTCAGATCGAGCATTACGACGAAGGCAAACTGCCAGAGCCTTAACTATGCTTGGTCCCTCAGCGGTGTGTTGACCATCATGGAGAAACCCGCAATGCCTGACCCACTGCGCACGGATCCACGCCGGTTTCCGCTGCATGTCCATATCAGCGTGATGTTCACCTTTTTGCTGTTGCTGACCGGGGCGGTGCTGGGGCTTTTCAACTACCGGCAAACCACACAGATCATCTTGTCCAGCAGCGAAACACTCTTCAACCGCATTGAGCAGGATGTCCGCCTGGACCTGCACGCGACCTATGACCCCATTCGTCATCTGCTGAGCCTGCTGGCACTCAATCCGGCGGGCCAGTCCCCTGATCTGGAACAGCGCCTGGCACTGCTCGAACCGTTCAGCCAGTCACTCGAGGACAACCCCAACCTGGCTTCACTGTACCTGGGCTACGACAATGGTGACTTTTTCATGGTCCGCCCGCTGCGCACCCCGGAGGTCAAAGCCCTGGTCAAGGCTCCGGACACGGCGGTTTTCCAAGTCTGGAGCATCGAGCACGACAGCAACGGCCAGCCCCACTCCCAGTCGTTGTTTTTCGACCGGAACCTGGCACTTGTCAGCCGTCAGGACAACCTGAACGACACGTACGACCCACGCAACCGCGCCTGGTTCACCAGCGCCCGCGGCGACAACGACCAGATCACGACCGAACCCTATATCTTCTTTTCCACCCACAACATCGGCACGACGCTGGCACGACGCAGCGGCGACAAAGCAATCCTGGCCGCCGACCTGACTCTGGCCGAACTCAGCGCGACCCTGGCCAAGCACGTCGTGACCCCCAGTACCGAAATCGTGCTGTTCGACGCCGAAGGCAATGCCATTGCCTACCCCGACAGCCGCAAGCTGATCATCGATGATCAGACGTCCCGCCTGGTCAAGGCGGCGGACCTGAGCCCCGGCCTGGAAGCATTGCTCAACAGCCCCCCTCGGGGCAGTCGCCTGAACGCCGACGGCCGGCAGTGGATCGTGGCCCGCAGCAGCATGCAGGAAGGCGGCCCCCAAGGCCTGCAAATGGCGCTGCTGGTACCGGAAGACGAGTTGCTCGTCGACGCTTACCGGATGCGCTGGCAGGGTGCACTCATTACCCTGGCAACCTTGCTGTTATGCGTGCCGTTGGGTTGGCTGACATCAAGAATCCTGGTCAAACCATTGCGCGCCCTGGTGCAGGAGGCCGATGCGATTCGCAGTTTCGATTTCAATTTTCCGCTTTCCCGTCGCTCGCCGGTGCTCGAAGTCGACCAGTTGAGTGTGTCGATGGCACGAATGAAAGACACCTTGGCGAGCTTCTTCCAGATCACTGACAGCCTCAGCGCCGAAACCCGTTTCGCCCCGCTGCTGGAACGGGTGTTGTTTGAAACCGTGAAAATCGGCCAGGCCCAGGCCGGCCTGATCTATCTGCGCGAAGGTGATGGCCAGCACATGGAACCCCACGGACTGGTGATCAATAACACCGCCGAAAACCTGCAAGACTTCGACATCCGCGGACACTCGCTCGAGAACCCGCAAAGCCCCCCATGGCTGCACCAGTTGGCCAACGTCGACAATGTCGTCAGCAACCTGGGGTTCGAGCAGGCGGGTGATCTGCAGAAAATCCTGCTCGCGCTGGAAAGTCCTCGGGTCCATCTGATCGGGATCCGCCTGCACAATCGCCACAACGAAACCGTGGGTCTGCTGGTGTTGCTCTTGGCCGACAGCGGCGAGCAGAGCGATCTGGACAAGCTGCGGCCGGACCGCATTGCGTTTCTCCAGGCGGTGTCCGGCGCGGCTGCCGTGTGCATCGAAAGCCAGCGCCTGCAAGCCCGGCAAAAACAGCTGCTGGACGCCTTCATTCAACTGCTGGCCGGCGCCATCGACGCCAAAAGCCCCTACACCGGCGGCCATTGCCAGCGCGTGCCGGAACTGACCCTGATGCTCGCCCAAGCGGCGGCAGCGAGCCAGGAGCCCGCCTTCAGCGCCTATCAGCCGACCGAAGATGAATGGGAGGCACTGCACATCGCCGCCTGGCTGCACGATTGCGGCAAGGTCACCACCCCGGAATATGTCGTCGACAAAGCCACGAAGCTGGAAACCCTGACCGATCGTATCCACGAAATCCGTACCCGCTTCGAGGTACTCAAGTGCGATGCCTGGATCAGCTACTGGCGGGGCATTGCTCTGGGCGGTGATGAGCAACCGTTGGCGGAACTGCGCAATGCCAGCCTGGCCGGGCTCGATGACGATTTCGCCTTCGTTGCCCGCTGCAACCTCGGCGGCGAAGCCATGGCCGACGCTGACCTGCAACGCCTGCGCCGCCTGGCTGAACGAACCTGGACCCGGACTCTGGATGACCGGCTGGGCGTGTCCTGGGAAGAAAACCGGCGTCAGGCCCGAACGCCCGCCCCCAACCTGCCCGTCAGCGAACCGTTACTGGCGGACAAACCCGAGCACCTGTTCGAACGCTGCGAAAACGAAGTGATACCACAAGACAATCCCCTGGGCTTCAAGCTCGACGTTCCGCCCCACAAATACAACCGGGGCGAGTTGTACAACCTGAGCATTGTCCGGGGCACCCTGACGAGCGAGGAGCGGTATGTCATCAATAACCACATTGTTCAGACGATACTGATGCTCAACCATCTGCCGTTCCCCGAGCACTTGCGCAGCGTCGCGGAAATAGCCGGCGGGCACCACGAAAAAATGGACGGCACCGGGTATCCGAAACGCTTGAAGCGAGAAGAAATGAGCTTGCCGGCGCGGATGATGGCGATTGCCGATATTTTCGAAGCGTTGACGGCCGCCGACCGCCCCTACAAAAAAGCCAAGACCTTAAGCGAGGCGCTGGGCATCATGGCGTTCATGTGCCGTGATGCCCACATCGACCCGCAGCTGTTCGGGCTGTTCATCAAGGCACAGATCTATTTGCAGTACGCCAGGCGCTTCCTCGACCCCGGGCAGATCGATACGGTGGACGCGTCGGGCCTGCTGACCAAGGCCGGCCTGGCGTCTTGATCAGCAGTCGGTCAGGCGCAGGAAAATCGCCGCCAGCTGTTCGATTCCAGCCTGGTCCTGCGCGGTGAAACGCGCGAGTTTCGGACTGTCGAGGTCGAGCACACCGATCAATCGGCCGTCCTTGACCAACGGCACCACCAGTTCGCTGTTCGAGGCGCTGTCGCAAGCAATGTGACCGGGAAACGCGTGCACATCTTCGACTCGTTGAGTCTGCAGGGTGGCTGCCGCCGCCCCGCAAACGCCACGACCGAACGGAATCCGCACGCAAGCGATCTGCCCCTGAAACGGGCCCAGCACCAGTTCTTGATTACGGTTGAGGTAGAAACCGGCCCAGTTCAAATCATCGAGTTGATTGAACAGAAACGCCGAGAACTGTGCGGCATTGGCGATGAAGTCCCGCTCGTCCGCCAGCAATGATTCCAGCTGCGCGTGTAGCATGCCGTAGCCTTCGAGGCCCTGGCCGCTCTTTTGTAAATCGATCATGCCTTGTGCTCCAACAGTTTCAGCCCGACCCAGTAACGGGCAAATTGATAGGCGCAACGCCCATTGCGGTTGCCTCGGCCGGTGGCCCAGCGTACCGCCAGAATGTCCAGCTCTTCGGTGCGCCGCCACGCCAGTCCGGCCTTGCCGGCCAACTGGCCGATCCAGTGCTCGACGACATCGAGGAAGTGTTCCTGGGTAAACGGATAGAACGACAGCCACAGGCCGAAGCGGTCCGACAGTGCAATCTTGTCTTCCACCGCCTCACTCGGATGCAGTTCGCCGTCGACCCGTTTCCAGTTTTCGTTGTCACTTTCCTTTTCCGGCACCAGGTGGCGACGGTTGGACGTGGCGTACAACAAAACGTTGTCCGGCGCCTGTTCCAGGGAGCCATCAAGGACGCTCTTGAGCACTCGGTAATCCCCCTCGCCCGACTCGAACGAGAGATCATCGCAAAACAGCACGAAACGCTGGGGCAGTTTGCCGATCTGTTCGACCACCCGCGGCAGGTCTGCCAGGTGATCACGTTCAATCTCGATCAAGCGCAAACCGGCGTGAGCGTGTTCGGCCAACAAGGCGCGCACCAGCGACGACTTGCCGGTGCCGCGCGAGCCCCAGAGCAAGGCATGGTTGGCTGGCATGCCGTCAAGGAATTGCCGGGTATTGCGCCCAAGCTGCTCGACTTGCCGGTCGACGCCGATCAGGTCCGACAAACGCATGTCGAGGCTGACCTCCAGCGGCATCAGATAACCGCCGCGCGACTCACGCTGCCAGCGCGCGGCCAGGCACTGCGTCCAGTCGATGGCTGGCCGTGGTGCCGGCAGCAACGGCTCGATACGGGCCAGAACGGCATCGGCGCGTTCAAGAAAAGCATTCAATCGGGAATCCACGACTTCTCCTCGGGCACGTTCACAGTAATGATGGTGATACAGCGACGAAACACAGCGTCACACAAGCGGCTACCCCCGCGGTACAGCCCTCGCGAGAACATCAGCAGGCAGGCATGATCGACTATGCTTGAGCAGCGAAAGGAAACGGAAGTGGTTCACCCCCCCATGGACATCAAATTCACCAACCGGCTGTCATTCAAGCAAGCCCGGCTTACCGTGCTGGTCGGTTTCATTCTGGGCACGCTGCTCAGCCTGCTGCAAATAGGCATCGATTATGCCAGTGAAGACGCCTCCATCAATCGTGAAATCCTTTCATTGCTGGAAATCAGCCACAACCCTGCCTCACGAATCGCCTACAACATCGACGCCGAACTCGCCAAGGAACTGACCCTGGGCCTGCTGCGCTCGCCAGCGATCATTAGCGCAAAACTGATCGACAACAACGGCACCGTGCTGGCCAACGTCAAGCGACCCGGTGTGGAAAACGGTTACAGGATGCTCAGTGACTTCCTGTTCGGCGCCAGCCGACAGTTCGAAGACCGGCTTTACCTGGATAATTTACCCAACGAATCCCTGGGTACGCTGCGGCTGAAAGTCGATACTTACGCCTTCGGCAACCGGTTCCTGCGCCGGGCCGAAGTGACCCTGCTCAATGGCTTCGCCCGCAGCCTGCTGCTGTCCGGCATCCTGCTGGCGCTGTTCTATGTGATGCTGACCAAACCCCTGGTGCGGGTCATCCGTGAACTCAGCGGTCGCGACCCGAGCAGCACCGAGCCGACCTCGCTGGAGTGTCCCGCCGGGCACGCCAACGATGAGATCGGCGTGCTGGTCAAGGCTGCCAACCAGCAATTCAGGAACATCGCCACCGAAATCCAGCAGCGGCGCAATGCGGAAAACCGCCTGACCGAATATCTTGGCCAACTGGAAAACATCGTCTCGGCCCGCACTGCCGAACTCAAGGCGATCAACGACCGGCTGAGCCAATCCAACGAGGAACTGGAAGCCGCCCGCAGCACAGCACTGGACATGGCCGAAGCCCGCTCGGTGTTCCTGGCCAACATGAGCCATGAAATCCGCACGCCCCTCAATGGCTTGCTCGGGATGATCGCGCTATCCCTCGACGGACCGCTCAATGCCGAACAACAGCAGCAACTGTCGATCGCCCATGACTCGGGTAAAGTGCTGGTGGAATTGCTCAACGATATTCTCGATTTGTCGAAGTTCGATGCCGGCCAACTCGAACTCGAACACATCCCCTTCGACCTGGGCTCGCTGATCGAAGACACCGCCAACCTGTTGTCGCAGAACGCCGCCCCCAGCGTCGAACTGACCTGCCTGATCGATCCGCATTTCCCGGCACTGGTGCTCGGCGATCCGACCCGGGTGCGGCAGATCGTCAGTAACCTGCTGTCCAACGCCCTCAAGTTCACCCGTTTCGGGCGGGTCGACGTACGCCTGTCGACGTTTGGCGACGGCGTCAGAATCGAAGTCTGCGACACCGGCATCGGCATCCCTCAGGAGGCGCAGGTCAAGATCCTCCAGCCTTTCACCCAGGCCGGTGCCGGCATTACCCGTCAATTTGGCGGCACCGGGCTGGGCCTGGCCCTGACCTATAACCTTTGCGAAGCCATGCAGGGGCGTCTGACCATCAGCTCCGAGGCAGGTTTTGGCAGCCAGTTCTGCGCGGAGTTGCCATTGCCCAGCCATACCCGTGCAATGCCAGCTGTTTCGCTCAGGGGCAAAGTCATTGCCATCACGGCCGCCAGCAGCGGACTGGGGGAACTGTTGAACAGCCTGTTGCCTGTCTGGGGGCTGGACTATGAACGGCGTTCCATGGATGACCCATTGCTTGGCCTGGCAGCCGACGTGCTCATCACCGACTGCCCCGAATGCCTGTTCAGTTTGCGCCCCACCCTCAGCGCGCCAATCCTGCTGATCACCGCGTATGGCAACTTCATGCCCAGCGAAGAGGTCAACGCACTCGCCCCCTTGCAGCAGCAGGCCCGCCCTTTGGCCCGCAGTATGCTACTTCAAACGTTGCGCAGGATCCTGCAACCGCAAACCCAACCGGTCAACGAGGCTCGACTCGACACACAATGTCCGCAACGCCGCGGGCGCGTGTTGTTAGTGGAAGACAACCCGGTCAACCAGTTGGTGGCCAAGGGCATGCTCGGCAAACTCGGCTGCGAGGTCACCACCGCCGCTCATGGTGGCGAGGCACTGGATCAACTCGAGCAACGGGATTTCGACCTGGTGCTGATGGACTGCAACATGCCGGTAATGGACGGCTATGAAGCCAGCCGGCAAATCCGCCGCAGCGGACGCTGGCCCCAACTGCCCATCGTTGCCCTGACGGCCAACGCCATGTCGGAGGAGCGTGAACGCTGTCGTGCCGCGGGCATGAGCGACTACCTGGCCAAACCCTTCCGGCGCGAAGAACTGGCCGCCCTGCTGGACCTGTGGATCCCCGCTATGACAGCGCCTTGATCTGCCCCAACAGGTGATCGAGGCCATCGCGCAATTCGTTGAGTCGATTCAGATCGACCCCGCTGTCGCACAACAGGCGCGCCTTGAGTGGCCCAACTTGTTCGCGCAAGGCCGTGCCGGCTGGCGACAGGCTCAGGTGCACTTCACGTTCATCGCGCGCCGAACGCTGACGCTGCACCAGTTGCAGTTGTTCCAGGCGCTTGAGCAAGGGTGTCAGCGTGCCGGAATCCAGAGCCAAACGCTCGCCCAATGCCTTGACGGTCGGTTGCTCCGGGGTCGCTTCCTGCCACTCCCATAAAACCAGCATCGCCAGGTACTGAGGGTAAGTCAGGCCCAACTGATCGAGCATTGGCTTGTAGCCGCGAATCACCGCCCGGGATGCCGCGTACAGCTTGAAGCACAACTGGCTGTCGAGCTTCAGGGAATCGACTGACAAGGTGTTCATTTGAGCAGGGCTTCGATCTCGCGGGTCAGGTCCTGCGGCTTGGTCGCCGGAGCGAAGCGCTTGACCAATTGCCCGTCCTTGCCGATCAGGAACTTGGTGAAGTTCCACTTGATGCCCTGGGAACCCAGCACCCCCGGTGCGCGCTTTTTTAATTGCACGAACAGCGGATGGGCATCGGCACCATTGACGTCGATCTTTTTGAACAGCGGGAAGCTGACACCGAAGTTCAGCTCGCAGAACTCGGAGATCGCCCCTTCATTGCCCGGCTCTTGCTTGCCGAACTGGTTGCAGGGAAAGCCGAGCACCACCAGACCCTGGTCCTTGTAGGTCTGCCACAGCTCTTCCAGGCCTTTGTACTGCGGAGTGAAACCGCACTTGCTGGCCGTGTTGACCACCAACACGGCTTTGCCGGCGAAATCCGCCAGAGTCTTTTGCTCACCCTTGATCGTGGTGCAAGGAATGCTCAGCAGGTTGTCGCTCATGTTTGAGGTTCCGATTGAATGGAAGAGATAACAAAATAGCGAGCAATTGAATTGTGTGCAATTTAAATTATCGAACGCCAATCCACTGTAGGAGCGAGCTTGCTCGCGATGGACCAGAGAACAACTCGGGGCACCAGGCTTCCCGCGTTATCGTTGACGACCATCGCGAGCAAGCTCGCTCCTACAGGGCTTGCATTACACGCGCGGCACGAGGTCCAGGCACACTGAATTGATGCAATAGCGCAGGCCAGTTGGCGGCGGGCCGTCGGGAAAAACGTGCCCCAGGTGCGCGTCGCATTTGGCGCAGACCACTTCGGTGCGGATCATGCCGTGACTGACATCACGGATTTCGGTCATGGCGCTGTCGCCGATTGGCGCGTAGAAGCTCGGCCAGCCGCAACCCGAGTCGAACTTGGTTTTGGAGTCGAACAGCGGCTCGTTACAGCAGATGCAGTGGTAGATACCGTCGGTCTTGGTGGCGTTGTACTTGCCGGAAAACGGTCGTTCGGTGCCTTTGAGGCGGCACACGTTGTACTGCTCCGGGTCGAGCATCGCCTTCCATTCTTCCAGGGTTTTTTCCAACTTTTCCATCATCACACCTCAGCGGCTGAAAAAGCCCGATCTGTACCTTTTCCACGGATCGGGCGGCACGTATGATTGCGCCTCGTCAAACGCCAGTCTGGCAGCCAGACCACGCGCATTCAAACGGAAATATGGGTGCTGCATCTCAAGGCGTCAGGCCTGTGTGAATACGCAGGATTCCCAGCACGGTTGCCCAAACGCCGTCTGGATCGTTCATTTTCGGGAACACATCGCCATGCAGGTCAGCAAATCGAACAAGCTCGCCAACGTCTGCTACGACATTCGCGGCCCGGTGCTCAAGCACGCCAAGCGCCTGGAAGAGGAAGGCCATCGCATCCTCAAGCTGAACATCGGCAACCCGGCGCCCTTTGGTTTCGAAGCACCGGATGAAATCCTCCAGGACGTAATCCGCAACCTGCCGACCGCCCAGGGCTACAGCGATTCCAAGGGCCTGTTCAGTGCGCGCAAGGCCGTCATGCAGTACTACCAGCAAAAGCAGGTGGAAGGCGTCGGCATTGAAGACATCTACCTGGGCAACGGCGTTTCCGAACTGATCGTGATGTCGATGCAAGCCCTGCTCAACAACGGCGACGAAGTGCTGGTGCCAGCGCCGGACTATCCGTTGTGGACCGCAGCGGTGAGCCTATCGGGCGGTAACCCGGTGCATTACCTGTGCGACGAGCAAGCCAACTGGTGGCCAGACCTGGCCGACATCAAGGCCAAGATCACCCCGAACACCAAAGCCCTGGTGATCATCAACCCGAACAACCCGACCGGCGCGGTGTACTCCAAAGAAGTCCTGTTGGGCATGCTGGAACTGGCCCGCCAGCACAATCTGGTGGTGTTCTCCGACGAGATCTACGACAAGATCCTTTACGATGACGCCGTGCACATCTGCACCGCCTCCCTGGCGCCGGACCTGCTCTGCCTGACCTTCAACGGCCTGTCCAAGTCCTATCGCGTGGCCGGTTTCCGTTCCGGCTGGATCGCCATCTCCGGCCCGAAACACCACGCCCAGAGCTACATCGAAGGCATCGACATGCTGGCCAACATGCGCCTGTGTGCCAACGTGCCGAGTCAGCATGCGATCCAGACCGCCCTGGGTGGCTATCAGAGCATCAATGACCTGGTGCTGCCCCAGGGCCGCCTGCTGGAGCAACGCAACCGCACCTGGGAGTTGCTCAACGACATTCCGGGCGTGAGCTGCGTCAAGCCGATGGGGGCGCTGTATGCATTCCCGCGGATCGACCCCAAGGTCTGCCCGATCCATAATGACGAAAAGTTCGTCCTCGACCTGCTGCTCTCCGAGAAGCTGCTGGTGGTTCAAGGCACCGCTTTCAACTGGCCATGGCCAGACCACTTCCGCGTCGTGACCCTGCCCCGTGTCGATGACCTGGAGATGGCCATCGGACGCATTGGCGGCTTCCTCAAGTCCTACCGCCAGTAAGCGATCTGTCACCGTGCGACGTTCCCGAACGTCGCACGGTGATTCATCCGGCAACATTTGTTTGCATTGCGCCACTGACGGTCGCCTTGACCGCTGCCGGATCGCGCCTTGCCTGCTCGCGCCTAACAAAGGCGGGGCCTTCGACATGAATTGACTGACAAACACTTCCCGCATACTTGTCGGAAATGCCCTGCAAGCAGCTAGACTGTTGCCGTAGGACACAGTTTGAAATAGTCACCCGGTTGAATACCCCGGTGCAGCACCTTATATACCCCGCAGTACGCCACATCTTTAGCATGAGGAGATTTCTACAACCATGATGCGCATCCTGCTGTTCTTGGCCACTAACCTGGCGGTCGTGCTGATTGCCAGCATCACCCTGAGCCTTTTCGGCTTCAACGGGTTCATGGCGGCCAATGGGGTTGACCTCAACCTCAATCAGCTGCTGATCTTCTGTGCGGTCTTTGGTTTCGCAGGTTCGCTGTTCTCGCTGTTCATCTCCAAGTGGATGGCGAAGATGAGCACCAGCACCCAGATCATCACCCAGCCACGCACCCGTCACGAGCAATGGCTGCTGCAAACCGTCGAGCAACTGTCTCGCGAAGCCGGGATCAAGATGCCCGAAGTCGGCATCTTCCCGGCCTACGAGGCGAACGCCTTCGCCACCGGCTGGAACAAGAACGACGCATTGGTCGCGGTCAGCCAGGGATTGCTCGAGCGCTTCTCGCCGGATGAAGTGAAAGCCGTCCTGGCCCACGAAATCGGTCACGTGGCCAATGGTGACATGGTCACCCTGGCGTTGATCCAGGGCGTGGTGAACACCTTCGTGATGTTCTTCGCACGGATCATCGGCAATTTCGTCGACAAGGTGATCTTCAAGAACGAAGAAGGCCAGGGTATTGCCTACTACGTGGCGACCATCTTCGCCGAACTGGTTCTGGGCATCCTGGCCAGCGCCATCGTCATGTGGTTCTCGCGCAAGCGTGAATTCCGTGCCGACGAAGCCGGTGCAAACCTGGCCGGCACCGCCGCGATGATTGGCGCCCTGCAACGCCTGCGGGCGGAACAAGGACTGCCGGTGCACATGCCCGACACCCTGAACGCCTTCGGCATCAACGGTGGCATCAAGCAAGGCTTCGCTCGCATGTTCATGAGCCACCCGCCGCTGGAAGAGCGCATCGACGCTCTGGCTCGTCGTCGGGGCTGATACACCCCACAGCAAAGCAAAAGGCCCGCAGCGATGCGGGCCTTTTTTATCTGCAGATTGCCGCGGTGCTCATTCTGGCCTCATCGCGAGCAGGCTCGCTCCCACACAGGTTCTGAGTCGCACACAAATTCCCTGTGGGAGCGAGCTTGCTCGCGATGAGGCCAGTACGGCCAGCCACTATTACCGACTGGAAACCCGATAAACCCGCTCCTCAAGCCGCGTGACACCCGCCTCCAGGAATTTCCCGCTCTCGCTCAACACATCCTGATCTTCCAGGATCTTCAGCGCCCATGAGTCCCCGAACAACCGCCGCACCTCATCATCGAGCACAGCAAACGGCGGGCCGGGCATTTGCGCCTGGTCATAGTCCAGGGTAATCACCAGGCCATGGGACTCCTTCGGCAATATCCGCTTCAAATGGGCGGCGTAGCGCTCTCGCATTTCCGTCGGCAGCGCGATCAACGCCGCGCGATCATAAAGCGCGGAGCAGTCGGCCACATCGCCTGCCGTCAGCTCGAAGAAATCGCCGCACCACAGCTCAATGGAACCTGCCCGATAAACCTTGAACGGCCCCTGCTCGCTGATGGCCGGATCAAAGCCATGTTCGCTGAAAAACTCCTCGACGGCTTTTTCCGACAGTTCGACCCCCAAGACCTCATGGCCTTGATGGGCGAGCCATAGCAAATCCAGGCTTTTTCCACATAACGGCACCAACACGCGTGCGCCTTCTTCAAGGCTTAACGCTGGCCAGAACCGCTTCAGATGAGGGTTCACCTGCGGCAGATGAAAGCCGATCTGGTTCGCCGCCCATTTCTTGTGCCAAAACTCCGGCTGCATAAATAACCCCGAAAATTCGATCAAAACACTCTAAAACTTATATTAGATTTAGATTAATGATCTGACTGAAGATGTTGCATCTTAACTCTCAGGAGCTCATTCATGTTCCCCAGCCTGTACATATCCCACGGCTCCCCCATGCTCGCCCTGGAACCCGGCGCCAGCGGGCCGGCACTTGCCCGCCTGGCCACCGAGATACCGAAGCCCAAGGCCATCGTGATTGTTTCCGCGCACTGGGAAAGCAATGAGCTGCTGGTCAGCGGCAATCCACAACCGGAAACCTGGCATGACTTCGGCGGCTTCCCCAAAGCCCTGTTCGAAGTCCAGTACCCGGCTCCCGGTGACCCACGACTCGCCGCCGAGGTTGCCGAACTATTGAAAACCGCTGGCTTTGCTGCACGTATCGACAGCAATCGGCCTTTTGACCATGGCGTCTGGGTGCCTTTATCGCTGATGTATCCGCTGGCAGACATCCCGATTGTCCAGGTCTCATTGCCCACCCGTGGCGGTCCCGCCCTGCAGACCCGTGTTGGCCACGCGCTGGCCAGCCTGCGCGAGCATGGCGTCCTGCTGATCGGCTCCGGCAGCATCACTCACAACCTGCGAGAACTGGACTGGCATGCCGGCCCCGAGAGCGTTGAGCCCTGGGCCCTGGCGTTTCGCGACTGGATGATCGACAAACTCGCAGCGAACGACGAAGCCGCGCTGCACGACTATCGCGCACAGGCACCAAACGCTGTACGCAATCATCCGAGTGATGAGCACTTGTTGCCGTTGTACTTTGCCCGAGCCGCTGGCGGGCAGTTCAGCGTTGCTCACCAAGGGTTCACCATGGGAGCGCTGGGCATGGATATTTACCGCTTCGGCTGACAGACAGACCGAGTCGCCCCCATCGCGAGCAGGCTCGCTCCCACATTTGATCTGCGGCACCTGTGGGAGCGAGCCTGCTCGCGAATGCCGCACCGCCGATTGAAAGGCAAAAAAAATCCCCGAACCAGTCGGGGATTTTTTATGTTCGATCAATCAGCCCGAGAGCGGATCAATCTTCGCGGTAGCGACGCAGCTTCAACTGCTTACCGGCAACGCGAGTGTCCTTCAGCTTGGTCAGCAACTTCTCCAGACCATCTTCCGGCAGCTCGACGAGGCTGAAGCTGTCACGCACCTGGATGCGACCGATCGCTTCACGCGCCAGGCCACCTTCGTTGAGGATGGCGCCCAGCAGGTTCTTGGCGGCGATACCGTCACGCGCGCCCAGCGCGGTGCGGCAACGTGCACGGCCTTCGCCCAGTGGCATCGGAGCGCGACGCTCGCGGTCACCACGCTCAGGACGATCACCGGAACGCTCTGGACGATCGCCACGCGGTGCATTGTTCGGCACCAGTGGACGCTCTTTCTCGATAGCGGCCAGGTTCAGCGCTTGACCGTTGGTAGCCTTGCGCAGCAGGGCTGCGGCCAGGGCACGCGGGCTGCAACCGATGTCGGCGGTCAGGCGATCGAGCAGATCACCGTGGGTCGATTCGGCTTCAGCCACCAGCGGCGACAGGCTATTGGTCAGCTTCTTGATGCGCGCATCCAGAACGGCTTGAGCGTCCGGCAGGCGAACTTCAGCAACCTTTTGACCGGTTACACGCTCGATCACTTGCAGCATGCGGCGCTCACGCGGAGTCACCAGCAGCAGTGCACGACCTTCGCGACCGGCACGGCCGGTACGGCCGATACGGTGAACGTAGGACTCTGGATCGTACGGCATGTCAACGTTGAACACGTGAGTGATGCGCGGAACGTCCAGGCCACGAGCGGCAACGTCGGTCGCCACAACGATGTCCAGACGGCCATCCTTGAGGGAGTCGATCACGCGCTCACGCTGGTTCTGGGCGAT
This sequence comes from Pseudomonas sp. GW823-FHT02E01, assembly GCF_058797535.1. Classification (NCBI taxonomy): domain Bacteria; kingdom Pseudomonadati; phylum Pseudomonadota; class Gammaproteobacteria; order Pseudomonadales; family Pseudomonadaceae; genus Pseudomonas; species Pseudomonas sp. GW823-FHT02E01. Next base: position 85,898 of record NZ_JBXAJS010000012.1, read on the forward strand.
GTCACCGTTCAGCGCAGCGGCTTTGTAGCCTTTGGCTTCCAGGGCACTGGCCAGGTCCAGGGTCGCTTGCTTGGTGCGCACGAACATGATCAGGGCGTCGAAATCTTCCACTTCCAGCAAGCTGAGAACGGCCGAAGTCTTCTGGTCAGCGTGAACCAGCAGGTGAGCCTGCTCGATCGCGGTAACGGTCTGGGTCTTGCTCTGAATCTTGACGTGCTTCGGATCGCGCAGGTGGCGTTCGGCGATGGCACGGATCGATTGAGGCAAGGTGGCCGAGAACAGTACGGTCTGACGGGTTTCCGGCATGGCCTTGAAGATGACTTCCAGGTCGTCCATGAAGCCCAGCTTGAGCATTTCGTCGGCTTCGTCGAGAACCAGGTGGTTCACGGTCGCCAGTACTTTTTCGTCGCGACGCAGGTGGTCGCACAGACGGCCCGGAGTGGCGACAACGATTTGTGCGCCATTACGGATTGCTTTCAGTTGTGGGCCCATCGGCGCGCCGCCGTAGACAGCCACAACAGTCACGCCCGGCATTTGCTTGGCGTAGGTTTCGAAAGCGGTTGCAACTTGTAGCGCCAACTCACGAGTTGGGGCCAGGATCAGAGCTTGCGGCTCGCGCTTGGACGGATCAATGCGGTGCAGAATTGGCAGGGCAAAGGCAGCGGTTTTACCGGTACCGGTTTGCGCCTGACCAATCATATCGTGACCGGCGAGAATGATCGGGATCGACTGCTGCTGAATGGCCGAAGGCTCTTCATAGCCGGTAGCGACTACTGCAGCGACAATATTTGGATGAAGTTCAAGAGCGGCGAAGCCGCCGATTTCCTGGGTCATGGGTCTGCCTCTAAGTGCATCCGCAAAGACCCATGCTCCAAAGCTGCACATGCCGTGTTGAGACTCAAGAGTCGCCCTGGCAGCTTTGTCGGCGGGGATTTGCGAAAACGAATGAATGAAAAGAATCGTCAAGGAAGAGTCCGCTGGGCGGACGTGCAGCCGAAGCTGGCTTCGGGGAATTGCGCTACCTAAACGCGGCCCGGTTAAAGGCCGGCGCGCACTATACCGGAATTCGCCCAAAAAGGGAGCTTTTTTTATCGGAAATCCACCGGATACACCGTTGTGTAACAGGCTTTGCGAATAATCGGTCAGCCGTCTATTTTTCAAAGGCCCGGCCTTGCGGGTGATGGCGCTAAAACGGTTCACCCTTTACCGTGCAGACCGCCGGTCTGGCACGCCTTTCCCACCCCGAGGAACGCTCCATGAATCAGCCCAGCTCCAGTCGAGTCAGCCGCGAACGGCATGGTCATGTGTTCCTGATAGGTCTGGATCGGGTGGCCAAGCGCAATGCCTTCGATCTCGACCTGCTCAACGCGTTGAGCCTGGCCTATGGCGAGTTCGAAGCCGACAGCGAGGCGCGGGTGGCGGTGGTGTTCGCTCATGGCGAACACTTCACCGCCGGGCTCGACCTGGTCAATGCCAGCGTCACACTGACAGATGGCTGGCAGGTTCCACCCGGCGGCTGTGATCCGTGGGCGGTGTTCGCAGGTCCCAGGGTCAGCAAACCGGTAATCGTCGCCGCCCAGGGCTATTGCTTGACCATCGGCATCGAGTTGATGCTGGCCGCCGACATCAACCTGTGCGCCAGCAACACCCGGTTCGCGCAGATGGAAGTGCAACGCGGAATCTTCCCGTTCGGCGGTGCGACCCTGCGCCTGCATCAAGTGGCCGGCTGGGGCAATGCCATGCGCTGGTTGTTGACCGGTGATGAATTCGACGCCCGTGATGCCTTGCACCTGGGTCTGGTGCAGGAGGTCATGGCCAGTGAGGACTTGCTGCCCCGGGCGATTGAACTGGCCGAACGGATCGCCCGTCAGGCACCGCTTGGCGTGCAGGCGACGCTGATGTCTGCGCGACAGGCCCGGTATGAAGGGGAAACCGCGGCGGCACAGGCGTTGCCGCAGCTAGTCAAGAAGTTGATGGCTACCGAGGACGTCAAGGAAGGTGTGCGGTCGATGGTGGAGCGGCGGCCGGGTGTCTTCAAAGGGCTTTAGCCTTGTATTGCCAGTAAGAAAGCTATCGCGAGCAAGCTCGCTCCCACAGGGGATCGCGGTCAAATGTGGGAGCGAGCCTGCTCGCGATGGGGCCATCACTGATAACTCAGGTAGCCGGACGAATGCACTTGATCAACGAATCCAGCGAGTACCCCAACCGCGGCGCCAGCGCTTCGGCGCGGGCGATCAGGCCGTCCATGTCCAGTTCCTGGTCCAGCTCCGACGGCACGATCAGAATCACGTTGCCCTCCTTCACCGGCAGCTCCCAGTAATGTCGGTGATACAAACCGCGCAACAAGGCGGCGCCCAGGGGTTTGCCATCGTCGGTCGCCCACTGATTGATGACCAGCCAGCCACCCGGATTCAATCGCTTCTGGCAGTTTTCCAGAAAGCTCCATGCCAGATGACCGACACCCGGACCGACATCGGTATAAAGGTCGACGAAAATCAGGTCGGCCGACTCAGCGGTGTCCAGCAGTTCCAGCGCATCGCCAACGCGGATGTACAGGCGCGGATCGTCATCCAGCCCCAGATATTCAATAGCCAGGCGCGGTACGTCCGGGCGTAGTTCGATGGCTTCGACATCTTCCAGCGGCAGGAACTTGAGGCAGGCCTGGGTCAGCGTCCCGGCGCCGAGGCCGAGAAACAGCGCACTTTCCGGTTGCTGGTGGCACAGCGCACCAATCAGCATCGCCCGGGTGTAGTCGTACTCGAGCCAGCTCGGATCGGCCGTGAACACGCAGCTTTGCTCGATGGCATCACCGAATTCGAGAAAACGATAATCGGCCACTTCCAGCACACGAATCACGCCGAACTCGTCCTGTACCTCGGCGAGCAGATGCTCGACGCGCTCCTCAGTCATTTCATCTCCTGATCGTCACCGGGGCCGGCAACGCAATAACACCGCGTGTAGAGAGCGGCAAAGGCGAGATTGTCGGCGAAGCGACGGGAACAGGTCACGCACTAATTTGCTGATAACATGGAGGTCCGAGCGAAAACACTAGAGACCGCGATGAGCCAACCCTGGAGCCCCGACAGCTGGCGCGCCTTGCCGATCCAGCAACAACCCCAATACCCCGACGCCGCGCATCTGCAGCAGGTCGAGCAGACCCTGGCCAGCTATCCGCCACTGGTGTTTGCCGGTGAAGCCCGGGAGTTGCGCCGTCAGTTTGCCGAGGTGACCCAGGGCCGCGCGTTTCTGTTGCAGGGTGGCGACTGCGCCGAAAGCTTCGCCGAATTCTCCGCGGCGAAAATCCGCGACACCTTTAAGGTGTTGTTGCAGATGGCGATCGTGATGACCTTTGCCGCCGGCTGCCCAGTGGTCAAGGTCGGGCGCATGGCCGGGCAGTTCGCCAAGCCCCGTTCGGCCAATGACGAAACCATCGATGGCGTGACCTTGCCCGCCTACCGTGGCGACATCGTCAACGGCATCGGTTTCGACGAAAAAAGCCGCGTACCGGACCCGGAACGCCTGCTGCAGTCCTATCACCAGTCCACCGCCACCCTGAACCTGTTGCGTGCATTTGCCCAGGGCGGTTTTGCCGATCTGCACCAGGTGCACAAGTGGAACCTGGACTTCATTGCCAACTCGGCGCTGGCGGAAAAGTACAGCCACCTGGCCGACCGTATCGATGAAACCCTGGCATTCATGCGCGCCTGCGGCATGGACAGTTCGCCGCAGTTGCGCGAAACCAGTTTCTTCACCGCCCACGAAGCGCTGCTGCTGAACTACGAAGAAGCCTTCGTGCGTCGCGACAGCCTGACCAACGACTACTACGACTGCTCGGCCCACATGCTGTGGATCGGCGATCGCACCCGTCAGCTGGACGGCGCCCACGTCGAATTCCTGCGCGGGGTGAACAACCCGATCGGGGTCAAGGTCGGCCCGAGCATGAACCCGGACGACCTGATTCGCTTGATCGACGTGCTCAACCCGCAGAACGATCCGGGTCGCCTGAACCTGATCGCACGGATGGGCGCGAACAAGGTCGGCGATCACTTGCCGCAGCTGATCCGCGCCGTCCAGCGCGAAGGCAAGCAGGTGCTGTGGAGTTCGGACCCGATGCACGGCAACACCATCAAGGCCAGCAGCGGCTACAAGACCCGCGACTTTGCGCAGATCCTCGGCGAGGTGAAGCAGTTCTTCCAGGTACACGAAGCCGAAGGCAGTTATGCCGGGGGTATCCACATCGAAATGACCGGGCAGAACGTGACCGAGTGCATCGGTGGTGCGCGCCCGATTACCGAGGATGGCTTGTCGGATCGCTATCACACCCACTGCGACCCGCGGATGAATGCCGATCAGTCGCTGGAGCTGGCGTTTTTGATTGCTGAAACCTTGAAGCAGGTTCGGCGCTAGATTTTGCTTCTCTGATAGACCGCCATCGCGAGCAAGCTCGCTCCCACATTGGACCGCGCTCCCCTGTGGGAGCGAGCTTGCTCGCGAAGAGGCCAGCTCAGCCACCCTCAATCTGTGCCAGTGCCACCCGCAACCTCGCCGCACTCGCCCGCGGGCAATTCAGCTGAACCTGTGCCAGCCCCAGCCAATCCGCCATCTGCCGCAGATTGACCGCCAACGCCAACATCCCCTCGTCATCCAGCCCCGCCTCCTCCTCATGCACCGCATGCACCGCCAAACGGCCCACCCCCCGTTCGGCGCGCAGATCGACTCGTGCGGCAATCCGTTCGTTGTGCAAAAACGGCAGGACGTAATAGCCGTACACCCGTTTGTCCGGCGGCGTGTAAATCTCCAGCCGATAGCGGAAATCAAACAGCCGCTCGGTCCGGCTGCGTTCCCAGATCAGCGAATCGAACGGCGAGAGCAAGGCACTGGCCACGACTTTACGCGGCACTTTTGGCTCGGGCAGACAATAGGCCGGTTGTCGCCAGCCCTGCACTTCGCAGGTCAGCAATTCCCCGGCCTCGACCAACTCGGCCAAACGTGGACGACTGTCCGCAGGGTTCAAGCGGAAATAGTCACGCAAATCCTTCTCCGTACCGACCCCCAAGGCCGTTGCCGCATGCCGCAACAGGCCGCGCTGGGCCTCGTCTTCACTCAGGACGGGGTGCGCAAGCACCGCCGAGGGAATCACTCGCTCCGGCAGATCGTAGAGCCTTTCGAATCCGCGCCGTCCGGCAACAGTCACTTCACCGGCAGCGAACAACCATTCCAGCGCATGCTTTTCCGCGCTCCAGTCCCACCAGGGGCCGGCCCGTTCCTGACGGGTCGACAGGCTGCCGGCCCCCAGCGCGCCCTGCTCCTCGACCGAGGCCAGCACCCGGCGAATTGTGTCCTGTTGCTCACGACCGAAGCGCGCCAGCTGCTGATAAATATCCTCGCCACGTCTGGCACGCTGCATGCGCCAGCGCATCAGCGGGAACATGGAAAGTGGCAACAACGAGGCTTCGTGGCCCCAATACTCGAACAACGTACGGCGCCGGCCCTGACTCCAGGCAGCCTGGTCGAGCAAATCGGAGGAGTAGTTACCGAGGCGGGAAAATAGCGGAAGGTAGTGCGAACGCACCAATGCATTGACCGAATCGATCTGCAAAATGCCCAGCCGTTCGATCAGGCGATTGAGCGCAACAGCCTTGATCGCCGCTGGCGGCGACCGCCCGTTGAACCCTTGGGCGGCCAGCGCCAGACGCCGAGCCTGTTTGAGGGTAAAGGACAACGTTGCGGGCATGGGTGCCTCCTTGTCTGCTCGCAACCTACCTCACCGGTAAGGGGTTTGTGTAGCGTGGCATTCATCATTTATGCATCGGGTCATTCCAGAACGGCTTGATCGACTCGTTCTCCACATCCGCACGGCTCATGCCGATGTCCTTGAGTGCTTCGTCGCTCAAGCTCGCCAGCAATTCGCGCTCGCGATGCAATTCGTACCAGCGGCCGACCTTGTGCAGCAGATCGGATATCACGTGAATCGAGTGTTTTTCTGATCCTTGGAACTCATGTTGACCTTTCATCTTGTTGCCCTCCGTTTGGATGGCTCCAGTCTCGCGCCGGGTCTAAGATCAATCCAACGAATGTTTCTGATGTCACATATCTCGGAGATTGATGGATGTCCGCCTACCCGAGTATCGATACCGAAGTCTTGCGCACCTTCGTCGCCATCGCCGACCAGGGCGGCTTTACCCGCGCCGGGGAATTGGTCAACCGCACCCAGTCCGCCGTCAGCATGCAGATGAAACGACTGGAAGAAGATGTGCTGCAGCGTCAGTTGTTCCAGCGCGACGGGCGGCAGGTGCGACTGACGGCTGAAGGCCAGGTGCTGCTCGGCTATGCGCGACGCATCCTCAAGCTGCACAGCGAGGTCTTCAATACGTTGCGTGAGCCCGACATGGTTGGCACGGTGCGTATCGGCACGCCGGACGATTATGTGATGCGGTTCCTCCCGGGGATTCTGCGCCGGTTTGCCCAGTCTTACCCGCTGATTCAGATAGAAGTGCACTGCGAATCATCAAAACAACTGCTGATGCGCCAGGACCTCGACCTGTCCATCGTGACCCGTGAACCGGGCAGCGAAATCGGCCAGTTGTTGCGCAAGGAACGCTTTGTCTGGGCCGAGGCACAATGCTACAGCGCCCACGAGCAGACGCCGCTGCCACTGGCGATGTTCAACAGTGATTGCTTCTGCCGCCAGTGGGCCTGCAATGCCCTGGATGCCCGGGGGCGCGATTACCGGGTGGCGTACAACAGCGACAGCCTGTCGGCGATCATGGCCGTGGTCAGCGCCGGCCTGGCCGTCACGGCGCAACTTGAAAGCCTGATCACCGCGGACATGCGCATCCTCGGTGAGGCCCAGGACCTGCCGCTGCTGCCCGAGGCCAGCATCATGCTCGTGCGCAACCTGCATAACCCGTCACCCATCACCGAGTGCCTGGCCGAGCACATCATCGAAGGCTTCAAACTTTGAAGGCGAGCATCACCGCACAGAACACCAGGAACCCGCAAAACAGCCCGCGCAGCAGCCGCTCCGGCAATGCGTGGGCAACCTTCACGCCCCAACTGATGCTCATCAGCCCACCGACCGCCAAGGGCAAGCCGATCACCCAGCTGACCTGATGGTGTGCGGCGTAAGTCACCAGCGTCACCCCCGTACTCGGCAAGGCCAGCGCCAACGACAGCCCCTGCGCAACCACTTGGCTCGTGCCGAACAGACTGGTCAGCACCGGTGTCGCCACCACCGCGCCACCCACGCCGAACAGCCCGCCCATCGTGCCGGATGCAGCGCCAAGCAGGCCCAGCCAGGGCCATGAGTAGTTCATCTGCGAAGCCGGCGGAGCACTGGCGGCGAACATGCGAACGAGGTTGTACGCCGACAGTGCGATCAGAAAGGCGACAAAGCCTATGCGCATGGTTTGCGCATCAATGCCCACCGCCCAGATCGACCCGAGCCAGGCGAAGCAAAACCCCATGATGGCCAGCGGTAACGCGTGACGCAGTTCGATACGGATGCGCTGATGATAGCGCCACAGCGCCAGCATCACGTTCGGCACCACCATCACCAGCGCGGTGCCTTGGGCAATCTGCTGATCGAGCCCGAACAGCACGCCCAGCAGCGGAATGGCGATCAGGCCGCCGCCGATGCCAAACAAACCGCCGAGCGTGCCCAACGCAGCGCCGAACACCAGATACATCAAGAACTCAATCACAGCATTTTCCCCGTTGCCGTCAGGCCTTTGATCCTACGCAGTTGCTTCTGGCACGGAAACGCATAGCAACGCACAATGGCTGTGCCAAATTCGCACAAGCACAAACCTGCCATGAACCCCAATCAACTGACCGACCAACTGGCCTTGTTCCTCGACGTGCTGGAAACCGGCAGTTTTTCCGCCGCCTCGCGCCGTCATCCGCTAACCCCTTCGGCCGTGGCACGGCGTATCGACAGCCTGGAAAGCGCGGTCGGCAGTCAGCTGTTCCTGCGCAGCACGCATGCGGTACGCGCCACGCCGGCGGGATTGGCCTTTGCCGAGCGCGCACGGCGGATCGTCGCCGAATTGCGCCTGGCCCGGGCCGAGGCGGTGTCCCTGAGCAGCGCGCCGGAAGGCCTGATTCGTATCGATGCGCCGGCAGCCTTTGGTCGCCGGCACCTGGCACCGGTGATTGCCGATTTCCTGATGCTCTACCCCGGGCTCGATGTGCAGCTGCACTTGATCGACAGCTTCGTCGACATGCAGGGCCTGAACCTCGGCAAGGTCGATCTGGTGCTGCGCGCCGGGCAACTGGCCGATACCCGGCTGGTGGCCACACCACTGGCGAGCATGGTGCGTATCGCCTGCGCCAGCCCTGATTATTTGCGGCGTCGCGGCGTGCCGACCGAGCCGACACAGCTGATTGAACACGACGGACTCGACTGGGATGGCCTGGCTCCGCCCTTCGCCTGGCGTTTCGAGCGCGACGGGCAAATGCACTTGCACCGGCCGGCGCGGATCCGCATGAGCGCCAACAATGCCGAGGCGCTGGTGTGCGGCGCATTGGCCGGACTCGGTATCGCGCACCTGCCGACCTGGCTGGCCAGCGAATACCTGTTGCGGGGTGAGTTGCTGCCGCTGTTCTGCGACAGCGGTCTGCCGAAACCGGAAAGCGCCGGCATCTATGCCTTGCGCCTGGAACAGCAGCCAAACTCCCGCAGTCGCTTGTTGCTGGAGTACCTGAAAACCCGCTTCAGCCCGATTCCGCCCTGGGACCTGGAGCTGCAAACCCATTTGCAACGGCACTGATCAAAATTATCTGGCGCATTAAAGATTCGCCCGCTAGATTCTTCAGATCACAGATCAAGGCTTCGACATGACCACCGAGCGCAACACCCCGGACAACTGCGACAACCTGATGCTGGACAATCAGGCGTGCTTCGCCCTGCATTCCACTTCGCTGATGATGACCAAGGTCTACAAACCCTTGCTGCAAGCGCTGGGCCTGACCTACCCGCAATACCTGGCGATGATGGTGTTGTGGGAAAAGGACGGTTTGACCGTAGGTGAAATCAGCACGCGGTTGCTGACCGATCCTGGCTCGTTGACGCCGCTGCTCAAGCGCCTGGAAGCCGAAGGCCTGCTCAGCCGAACCCGCAGCCGCGAAGATGAGCGGGTGGTGATCGTCGAACTCACCGAACAGGGCCGGGCGTTGCGCGACAAGGCCCGGGACATTCCCCAATGCATCCTCGGCGCCAGCGGGATGACCCTGGAGCGCCTGAAAAACCTGCAGGCGGAACTGCAGGAGTTGCGTCGCCACCTGCAAGACAGCCTCTAGTCTCCAAACCACCACAAATCCCTTGTGAGAGCGAGCTTGCTCGCGATGGCGGTGTATCAGTCAGCATCATTGCTGAATGTGAGACTGCAATCGCGAGCAAGCTCGCTCCCACAGCGGCTCTGCGGCCCACCAGAAAACCGGGTTCGCCACCCTCCCCAGAAAAAAACCCGCTGAAAATCCCCCTCGATAGCTCTAGCTCAATACTTTCAACCTAAACCACCTCACAGCCTTGCGTCTTTTTTCAAATTTCCTTGAAAATTTATCTTGCGCACTAAACATTAGCGCGATACATTTATTTCGCACTTACTTAGCGCGCAAACATTTAGCGCAAAACAAACAAAACCCTAAACGAGGCTTTCACCATGCAAACTCTCTACACCGCAATCGCAACCTCCACCGGCGGCCGTGACGGTCGTGCGGTTTCCAGCGACAACATCCTCGACGTCAAGCTCGCCACGCCCAAAGAACTCGGCGGTGCCGGCGGCGCAGCCACCAACCCAGAGCAACTGTTCGCTGCCGGCTACTCCGCCTGCTTCATCGGTGCCCTGAAATTCGTGGCCAGCCAGACCAAGCGCAGCATTCCTAACGACGCTTCGATCACCGCTCATGTCGGCATCGGCCAGATCCCTGGCGGCTTCGGCCTGGACATCGACCTGCACATCAGCCTGCCGGGTCTTGAACAAGCCGATGCTCAAGCACTGGTCGATGCGGCCCACCAGGTCTGCCCGTACTCCAACGCCACCCGTGGCAACGTCGATGTGCGTCTGCACGTAACCGTCTAAGCGCTGACTACCCAGGCCCGAACAGGAAACGCACATGAACACTTTCAGCAAAGTCTTGACCGGTACCCTTCTCACCTTGTCCATCAGCAACGCGTTCGCAGGTACCGGGGTTGAACACAACACCCAGGCGTTCCTCGACGTTCTCAACGCTGGAACCGGCAAGCCGATGGAGCAAATGACGCCCGCCGAGGCCCGCGCCGTGCTGGTGGGCGCGCAGGCCGGGGTGAAGCTGACGCTGCCAAAAGCCGATGTCAGCCAGAAGACCATTCAAGTCGACGGCCAACCGATCAGCCTGACCATCGTCCGGCCGGCCGGGGTCAAGGGCGAGCTGCCGGTGTTCATGTTCTTCCACGGCGGTGGCTGGGTGCTGGGGGACTTCCCGACCCACGAGCGGCTGGTGCGTGACCTGGTGACGGGTTCGGGTGCCGCGGCCGTATTCGTGAACTACACGCCGTCGCCGGAAGCGCATTACCCGGTGGCGATCAACCAGGCTTACGCCGCAACCCGATGGGTGGCCGAGCACGGCAAAGAGATCAACGTCGATGGCCAGCGCCTGGCGGTAGCCGGCAACAGTGTCGGCGGCAACATGGCGGCTGTGGTTGCGCTGATGGCCAAGGACAAGGGCACACCGGCGATCAGGTTCCAGGTGCTGTTGTGGCCGGTGACTGATGCCAACTTCGAAACCGCGTCCTACAACCAGTTTGCCGAAGGGCACTTCCTCACCAAAAACATGATGAAGTGGTTCTGGGACAACTACACCACCGACGCCAAGCAACGGAACGAGATCTACGCCTCGCCACAGCGCGCAACCACCGCCCAGTTGAAAGGATTGCCTCCAGCGCTGGTGCAGACCGCCGGGGCCGACGTATTGCGCGACGAAGGCGAAGCCTACGCCCGCAAGCTGGACGAGGCCGGTGTGCCGGTGACCTCGGTTCGCTACAACGGCCTGATCCACGACTACGGTTTGCTCAACGTGGTGAGCCAGGTGCCAGCGGTGCGTTCGGCGATGTTGCAGGCGTCTGAAGAACTCAAGCAACACCTGAAGAAATAACACTGCCTCTGTAGGAGCGAGCTTGCTCGCGATGGACGGCCAGACAACGCGGTCATTTAGATAGCCCGCGTTATCGTTAACGACCATCGCGAGCAAGCTCGCTCCTACAGAGGGTGGAGTGTTTCAGGCAAAAAAAAGCCCGACTCAATGGTCGGGCTTTTTCATTCCTGAAGCTGTGCTTATTTGGCACGGCCTTTGTAGGAACCGCCTTCGCGGGTATCGATCTCGATCATGTCGCCGATTTCGATGAAGTCAGCAACCGACAGCTCGGTACCGTTCTTCAGTTTGGCAGGCTTCATCACCTTGCCGGAAGTGTCGCCGCGAGCGGAACCTTCGGTGTAGTCAACCTGACGCACGATAGTGGTCGGCAGCTCTACGGAAACCAGACGCTCTTCGAAGAAGATCGCTTCGCAAACATCGGTCATGCCTTCTTCAACGAAAGGCAGAACGGCTTCGATGTCTTCAGCGTTCAGCTCGTACATGGTGTAGTCGGTGGTGTCCATGAACGTGTAGGTGTCGCCGCTGATGAAGGACAGGGTCGCTTCTTTGCGGTCGAGGATTACGTCGTCCAGTTTGTCGTCGGCGCTGTAAACGATCTCGGTCTTGTAACCGGTCAGCAGGTTTTTCAGCTTGGTCTTCATGATCGCGCTGTTACGACCAGACTTGGTGAATTCAGCTTTCTGAACCAGCCAAGGATCGTTTTCGAGACGAATCACGGTCCCGGGTTTCAGTTCTTTACCAGTTTTCATTGCGAATATCCGAATTTGGATGGGATTTACAAAAATCTAGGCCGCGTATCATATCCAATTTCCATAAAACTGTACCAGCGCCGTGGCAAGATCGGCCTGCAAGGCCTGCTCCAGACACCACGCCTCGGCGTGTTTTTCCAGCTCTGGCCAGTGTTTACGAGTGAATTGCCAGTGGTCGGCCATTTTTTCACCGGCGTTCCACGCCCGCCAGAGACCGCTGATCGCCTCCCGCGCAGGCGCAGATAACCCCTTCACATAGAGTTCGAGGAAGGCTTCGAGCTTGTCCAGGTGGATGTCTTCTTCCTGCCGGTAGATATGCCAGAGAAATGGCCGGCCAGCCCATTGCGCGCGCACAAAGGAATCTTCGCCGCGCACGGCATTGAAATCGCAGCACCACAGCAACCGGTCGTACTGGTCCTGGCGGACGAATGGCAGCACTTGCACGGTCAAGGCATCACGCACATGCACGGCACCGGCCGCCAAACCCTGTACACCGAGCCAACGCTCGACGTCGCCGAGAATCCGCCCTTCCGGCACCAGCAGATGAGTGGCAGTAGAATCGCCGGCCATTGCATCAAGCCAACTGGCCAGACCGGTGTTTTCGTAGGCAAACAATGAGATCAGCTGCGCGCCGGGCGCAGGATCAATTCCCAAGCCTTGCAGGAATTTTCTTTGAGCCTGCGGGTTTTGCTGAAATTGCCGACGCCGTTCCAGCAACCCTCGCTCACGCAGCAGTCCGCCGGTGCCCTTCTGGAATCCTGGGAAGAAGAAGAACTTCTGCACGTTTTTGTACTTCACCGAGGGCAAACCGTGGCAGCCGATGACCCAGTCCTCGGCGCTCAGGTAATCCAGGTTCATCCACAGCGGCGTCTTCTCCCGTTCGGCCATGGCCTCCATATAGGCGCTCGGCAATTGGCAGGCAAATGCAGCGATCACCACATCGGCGGCTTCGGTCGGTTGCCACTCGGCTGGCCATTGGCGCACTTCGACGCCTTGCTGCAACTGCCTGGGAGCATGGATGTCGATTTCCGGGCACAGGCGCTCGAACGCTCGCAGGTCATCGACCCATAGACGCACCGCCAGCCCATGTTCGGCCACCAGTTGCCGGGCCAGTCGCCAGGTCACGCCGATGTCGCCGAAGTTGTCGACCACGGTGCAAAAAATATCCCAGCGGGTTTTCATTTCAGGCATTCCAGGCTCCCGTTGGCAAAGGCGCCGATTGTCCGCATAAATTACCCCGTGCAGAAGAGCCGACGGCGATTATTCTTCATGCGACAATCGCCACTCGCCAGTGACCTTTCGCCAGGAAGCAACCATGCCCCACCGCCCCACTCCGCGCCGATCCTTCCCGATCAGCCTCAGCGCCCTGCAACTGACCGGCAGTATCGCCCTCGGCATGTGGCTCGGGTTCATTGCCATTGTGTTGACCTGCTGGCTCGCGTCACGCCTGCTTTTCAGCGAGCAACTCGCCCCGGTCGCGGCGGCGGTTGAGCAGCTGGCCCAACCACCCGCAGCGGCTCAACCGCTGCCGAACATTCCGCCACAGAGCCCGCTGTTCGAGCAATATGAAGAAAACCTGCGCAAGAACGAACAGCAGCAACGGCTTGATCAGGCACGCAGCAGCAGTCGCAACCTGGCCAACCCGAACTGTCAGTTCTGGCTGCAACAGGACCGGACTGCACCCAGCGAAAAAAGCCGCGCCAACGTCCTGCAATTCTGCGATTGATCATGAATAAGCAAACCGTCCACCAACTGATTCTCGACAGGCTGCGGATCGATCTCGACATCGCCGAGCGGGCCGCGCAAACCGCCTACGAAACGGCGACCCACGAAGAAAACATCGCCGAGAACAAGTACGACACCCTGGGGCTGGAAGCGTCCTATCTCGCGGCCGGGCAAGCCAGGCGGGTCGAGGAAATTCGCCAGTCACTGAGCCTCTGCCAGAACCTCGCCCTGCGTCCGTATGACGATCAGTGGGGCATCGAAGTGGGCGCGCTGCTGGGGCTGGAGGACGAAAAGGGGCGCGAACAATGGCTGTTTCTGGCCCCCGATGCAGCAGGGTTGAAGGTCGATCTGGTGGGGCAACTGATTACCGTCATCACCCCGCGCTCACCGCTGGGCAAAAGCCTGCTGGGCAAGTTCGAGGGCGATGAGGTGGAGATCATGGTGGCGGGCGCTCGGCAACAGTTCGCTGTCACCGAGGTGGTTTGACCGGCAGGAAACGCTATCAGTGAACGGGTAGTTCGACGCCTTCGAACAGCTCTTCCAGTTCCTGCTTGTTGTGGCACTGAATGGCCTTGGCCATGACTTCGCGGGTCAGGTGCGGCGCAAACTTCTCGATGAAGTCGCACATGAAACCCCGCAGGAAGGTGCCGCGACGGAAGCCGATCTTGGTTACGCTGGACTCGAACAGTTCGCTGGCATCGAGTACCACCAGGTCGCTATCGAGCTTGGTGTCGACAGCCATTTTGGCCACGATGCCTACGCCCAGACCCAGGCGAACATAGGTCTTGATCACGTCGGCGTCGGCGGCGGTGAACACCACTTTCGGCGTCAGGCCGCGATGGCTGAAGGCTTCGTCGAGTTTCGAACGGCCGGTAAAACCGAACACGTACGTCACGATCGGGTATTCGGCCAGTGCTTCGAGGGTCAGTTTCGACAGTTTGGTCAGCGGGTGGCCCTGAGGCACGACCACGCAACGGTTCCAGCGGTAGCACGGCATCATCACCAGATCACCGAACAGCTCGAGCGCTTCGGTGGCAATGGCGAAATCCACGGTGCCGTCAGCGGCCATTTCGGCGATTTGCATCGGCGATCCCTGATGCATGTGCAGGGCCACGTCCGGGTATTGCTTGATGAAATTGCTGATTACCGGCGGCAACGCATAACGCGCCTGGGTATGAGTGGTGGCAATCGACAGGGTGCCTTTCTTCTCGTTGGAGAACTCCTGGGCGATCTGCTTGATGCTTTCAACCTTGCGCAGAATCTCGCCAGCGGTGGTGATGATGCGCTCGCCGGCCGGGGTGACACGGGTCAGGTGCTTGCCGCTACGGGCAAAAACCTCGACGCCCAGTTCGTCTTCCAGCAGACGGATCTGCTTGCTGATGCCCGGTTGAGAGGTGTAAAGGCTTTGGGCTGTAGCGGAAACGTTGAGGTCGTGGTGCGCCACTTCCCAGATGTAGCGCAATTGTTGAAGCTTCATATGAATCCCTCAAAGCAGGTAGACGCCACGGGCATCAGCGACGGTATATAACTATATTAATGGCTCGAAGAATAAATCTAGAACTTTTTTATCAAATTGCCATTATTCGTGTTCTAGCGATCCCCTTGACGACGACGTTGCACCAGCGGCACCAGATAGACCGGCACCTTGGACAGTTGCAACACTCGGGCGGCGGTTCGCCCCAGAGGCGTTTCCGCACCAGCACCATGGCTGTGACTACCTACGATCAACAAATCCACGGAGAGTTTCTGCGCCTGGTCCAGAATCACCTGCGACGGATCGCCCTGCAGCACCCGTACTGCCTGAATCCGCTCCAGGTCGTGCTCCCCTTCATCCCCCAACTCCTCACGAAAACTGTCGAGCACCCGCTGCTCGATACTGGCAATCACCGTATTGAGGCCCTGGCTGTGAAACTCGTTCAGCGCCTGTTCATCGAGATAACTTTGCAGCACCGATTCGGCAAACAACCCCATGGGTTCAACCGCATGCACGACATACAAACTGGCATTGAAGGTCCTGGCCAGTTCCAGGGCATGCTGCATCACCACGGGCGCGTACAGACCAAGGTCAGTGGCATACAGCATCGAACGAATCATATGACCTCCTCGACTGCCAACATGGCGGAGATTTGATTCAGCTTAGCAGTGCCTTGGCGACTACGACGTCCCGCGCAACGCATTGAACGGTGGGCTTAAACCTTTTGCTCGTTGCTTATGCCATGGGGCACATGACCGGTGGCGACGACTTCTCTGGCCAACTCGCAGTGACCGGCCTGATCGTCGAAAAACACGTCGGCCGCGAAGGCTTCGAGAAAGGCCGACTTGGTCAGGCCGCCGAGGAACAGCGACTCGTCGAGACGGATGTCCCATTCGCGCAATGTGCGAATGACCCGCTCATGGGCCGGCGCCGATCGCGCCGTGACCAGCGCGGTACGGATCGGACAGGTGTCCTCCGGGAACTCACGCTGCAACAGGTTGAGGGCCGCGAGAAACCCTTTGAACGGCCCACCGCGCAACGGTTCGCGGGCGGCCTCACGCTCGCTGGCCTGGAACGCCTCCAGACCACCGGCCTGATAAATGCGTTCCGACTCATCGGAAAACAGTACCGCGTCTCCATCGAAGGCAATGCGTAACTCGTCGCTGGCCGCACGGCTGGCACCGCCCGACAGAATGGTCGCTGCCGCGAACCCGGCGTCCAGTGCATTGCGCACGTCTTCAGCGTGGGTCGAGAGAAACAGGTCGCAGCCAAAGGCCTTGAGGTAGGGATACGGACTGCGCCCGCCGACAAAGGCCGCACGGGAAATGGCCAGTCCGTAGTGGTCAATCGAGTTGAACACCCGCAGCCCGGTGTCGGCGCTGTTGCGCGACACCAGAATCACCTCGACCCGGGCGCGGCCGAGGCTGTTGTTGAGGTTCAGGAGTTTCTGCACCAGCGGGAAGGCATCGCCGGGCTCGAGGATTTCGTCTTCGTGTTCGATCTGATATTGCCGGTAGGCCTCGACACCACTCGACAGGTAGACCTTGTGGCTTTCGCTCAGGTCGAACAGCGCCCGCGAAGAAATCGCCAGCACCAGCTTGTCGTCAATTGCCTTTGGCATGCCCTTCCCCCTCAGGTCGGTCGAATCAGGTATTGCGTCGATCAATGAAACTCAAACTGCGATACAAGGCCTCGATGCGTGGCATCTCACACCCGGCAGCCTTCGCCGCCGCCAAAGGCCGGGCGTAGATCGCGGCCAGTTCCAGCGGTCGCTTGTGCAAATAATCGTGGTACATGCTCGGCCAGTAGTCGGGCATCTTTTCGGTCACCATGAACAAATGCTCGGCATAGCCTGCCGGTACGTCGTGCCCGCAGGCAACAGCGCCTTGGACCACTTCAGCCATCAGCGCCTTGATCAGCTCGCGGCTGTCGGCATCGGCCATCAACGGTGTGGTGCTCGCCCCCAGCAAAACCGAGAGACCGTTGTAAGGGATATTCCAGACCAGTTTTTGCCAACGCGCCTGATGCAGATTCGCCATGGCCTGGGAATCGAGGCCGGCGCTGCGAAACAGCCCGACGCCCTCCTCGACAATTGCGCTGCGTGCCGGCCCATCGGCGGGACCGCTGTGATAACCCACATGGACCGCGCCCAGCGCCTGATGGGTAATGACACCCGGCGCCTCGCGATGGACGCAGATGTAGCAGAGCCCTCCAAGCACATGCAACGAATCGGGGAGCAACGCGCGCAGGCTGTCTTCGACGTCCAGGCCGTTTTGCAACAGCAGTACCTTGGCGTTCGGTGCCGCCGCCTGCAGGATGGCAGGTGCCAGGTCGGCGTTGCTGGTGGTTTTCGCGCCCACCAGCAGCCAATCGCAAGGTGGCATGTCTTGCGCGTCCGAATAGGCCTGCACCGGGTTCAACGTCAGTACACCGTGGGGCGCGCTATCGACTCGCAAGCCATGCTCGGCCACCGCGGAGAACTCGCTGCGCAGCAGAAAATGCACATCAAAACCGGCACGTGCCAGCATCACCCCGTAGAAACCGCCGATTGCGCCGGTCCCGATAATGCCGATCGTCGGCTTGGCAACTGTCCCCATCATGGCAACTCCTCTGCTGTTCGACTCAGCGCCTGGTGCACGGCCCGATTGAGCTCGGTGCCGGTCAGGCGCGATTTCAGTGCTCCAAAGAATTCACCGTCGCGAACGACAAACAGCGCCGGCAAGTGAAAAACCTGATAACGCTCGACCACCCCGCCGTTGTTGCCGGCATCGATCCAGCACAGCCGATCGACTGCCAGGTCGAGTGTCGGCAATTGCTCGCGGGCAAAACGGCAACTGGCGCAGCCGACACTGGTGAAAATGACCAGCGATACACCGCTCATCGCCAGCAGCCGTTGGTCGGCGTCAAAATCGGTCAGTTCCAATTCGACCACTATACTGGGAGGAACAATGTCAGATGGCCGACACATGGAGTCTGTGTTCATGGGACGATTCATTCCTCACCCTGACGATGTGCCCGTCGAATTAACGTTGCTGAAACCTGAGTGTCTTTCGCGACGACAGCTGCACACTATCAGTCTCGGGGGCATGGCTTGCAATTATCACCGTGCGTGGCGTCACGGCACGGCGCTGGAGGTACGCATGCCGACCGTGAACCCGGACATGCGCTACCTGGGCTATGTCGCCTGGTGCCTGCGACGCAAGCGCGGTTATCTGGTAGGCATCGCTTTCGTCGATGAACAAACGCTGTTCAGCGCCCGGATGGGCGAACAGGTGTGCCAGATCGAACGCTACTGCCGCCTGCATGAGGCCCACGAAGACTTGCAGGACATCCAGGCCCTGGCCCTCGAATGGGTCCAGGAGCATGCCGACGAGTTCTCTCACGATTCGGTGCGCAAGGCTTTTGCGCAACCGGTGCTGGAATAGAGGCATTCTTGATCGGTTTGCCCCTCGCGGCAGGGAAACTGACTGCGAAACCCCACCAAACCGGCGTCTGCCCATTGTCGAGCCACGGTGTAACGCGCTAAGGTTCAGCTCCCCGACGCGCTTAATTTGCTGTGCTCCGCCGCGCGGGTTCGCTGGCGGCCGGCACCCGTGACCTGACGAGTAAACGATGGCTGATTTACCGATCAACGACCTAAACGTCGCCTCCAACGAGACACTGATCACTCCCGATCAGCTCAAGCGCGATATTCCCCTGAGCGACGCCGCACTGCGCACCGTCACCAAGGGCCGCGAAGTCATTCGCAACATTCTGGATGGCACCGACCATCGCCTGTTCGTCGTCATCGGGCCTTGCTCGATCCACGACATCAAGGCCGCCCACGAATATGCCGAGCGCCTGAAAGTTCTCGCCGCCGAAGTGTCCGATACCCTGTATCTGGTCATGCGCGTGTACTTCGAGAAGCCACGTACCACCGTCGGCTGGAAAGGCTTGATCAACGACCCGTATCTGGACGACTCGTTCAAGATCCAGGACGGCTTGCACATCGGTCGCCAGTTGCTGCTGGACCTGGCCGAAAAAGGCCTGCCGACCGCCACCGAAGCCCTCGACCCGATCTCCCCGCAATACTTGCAGGACCTGATCAGCTGGTCGGCCATCGGCGCACGCACCACCGAATCCCAGACTCACCGTGAAATGGCCTCCGGGCTGTCCTCGGCCGTCGGCTTCAAGAACGGCACAGATGGCGGCCTGACCGTGGCGATCAACGCCCTGCAATCGGTTTCCAGCCCGCACCGCTTCCTGGGTATCAACCAGGAAGGTGGCGTGTCGATCGTGACCACCAAGGGCAATGCCTACGGTCACGTGGTGCTGCGCGGCGGCAACGGCAAACCGAACTACGATTCGGTCAGCGTTGCGCTCTGCGAGCAGGCGCTGAACAAGGCGAAGATCAAGCCGAACATCATGGTCGATTGCAGCCACGCCAACTCCAACAAGGATCCGGCCCTGCAACCGCTGGTGATGGAGAACGTCGCCAACCAGATCCTCGAAGGCAACAAGTCGATCATCGGCCTGATGGTTGAAAGCCACTTGAACTGGGGCGCCCAGGCGATCCCGAAAGACCTCGCCGACCTGCAATACGGCGTGTCGATCACCGACGCCTGCATCGACTGGACCGCGACCGAAAACACCTTGCGCAGCATGCATGCCAAGCTCAAGGATGTGCTGCCTAAACGCGATCGCAGCTGATCGCCTGTTTGGCGGCGCAAAAAGCACACACAAAAAAAACGCCGGGCTGGACCCGGCGTTTTTTTATGTGTTCGTTTTGTTGAAGGTCACTGACTCAGCTTGGCCGCATGCCGCTGGTGACGCTCCATGTAGCGCTCGACGTAGGAGCACGATGGAATGACGGTGTAGCCCATTTCGTCAGCGTACTCCAGCGCCTTCTCGGTCAAGGCTGCCGCAATACCGCGACCACGCAATGCGTTGGGCACGAAGGTGCGATAGATATCCAGGGTCTGTTTCCCCAGATCCATATAGGTCAGATAGGCACGATGACCGTCCACATTGGTCTCGAACTGATGACCAGCCTGGTCATGGTGGATGGACAACGCCTCGCTCATCACTACTCCTCGCGGGTCTGGAATTCCGACCCCTACCTTACCGATGTTTTTCCGGCGAAGGAACATCTACGCCACCCCGTGCCTGAGTGGGCACCGAGAAGAGCTGCACCGATCTCGCGCTACCGAGCACGTACAAATAGTAGGCACCATTGGCAGAAATGCTCAAGGTGCGCTCGTCATCGTGCGGGTTGGCGGGTGCTGCTCCGGATCACGCAGGATTGCGCTCGACCGAAGATCACTCCGGGTCGATAGCCTGAACATTGCCGGATGTTGAGACTTAAGACGAGCGCCCGCTGTTAAAGTCACCTGAACATCGAGAAAGATATTGGGAGGCGCTACGCAAAAGCCGAACAAAAGTGTAGACGAATCCATGTAGGCGGACTTTAGCCAGGCGGGAAAAAGAGCGGTGTGCCGAAGGAACTTTTTCTCTCCAGTTCGCTCAGCCACGGGCCTTGCAGCTGGATATTTTTTAAACAGTTCAGTTAAAAGTTGCTCGAAAAAGAATCAACGCCTACAATTTTTTTTGCTTCTTGCGTCACGTCAGTTTTACTTACTACAAGTAATGGGTAGTATGTACGCCGGCTCTTTCCTCAATCGGAGGAGATAGCTACTTAATAGAAAGTCCTTGAAGGGGAACACGATGAACAACGTTCTGAAATTCTCTGCTCTGGCTCTGGCCGCAGTTCTGGCTACCGGTTGCAGCAGCGCATCGAAAGAAACCGAAGCACGTCTGACCGCTACTGAAGACGCAGCTGCTCGCTCCCAGGCTCGTGCAGACGAAGCTTACCGTAAAGCTGATGAAGCTCTGGCTGCTGCTCAAAAAGCACAACAGACTGCTGACGAAGCTAACGAGCGTGCTCTGCGCATGCTGGACAAAGCTAGCCGCAAGTAATAATCCTTCGGGATTGTTATCAAGCCGACCCATTTTTTGGGTCGGCTTTTTTATTGCCTGGCGTTTCTCCAGGCAATAAAAAACCCGTCGACGCTGTCCGCGCCGACGGGCTCTTTGCCAGCGTTACTGCAGCGGGTCGATCGGCATGCTCGATACCATCGGTGCAACGCCGTTGCCCGGCACAGCGATCTCAACCGGCAGGCCGTCTTCAGCGGCGACCACATCACGCACCACATCCCAGTTCATACGCAGGTTGTTGGTGATGTCTTCACGCTTGAGCATCGCATTGATGACTGCGGTGTGCTTGTCGACCACCGACGGGTTGCCCTTGTCGTCCAGCGGCGTATGCGCCTCCAGATAGACCTTGCCGCCACTGAGACCAAACTTGTACGGGTCGTTGATGATCCGCACCGACGTTCCGACCGGCACCATGCCCGCCATTTCCAGCACGTTGTTGTTGAACATGCGGAAGCAACCGTGGCTGGTGCGCATGCCGATACCGAACTTCTTGTTCGAACCGTGGATCAGGTAGCCCGGTGTGCCCAGGGTGAACTTGAACGGCCCCAGCGGGTTGTCAGGGCCGGCCGGCACGACGTTGGGCAGCGGATCACCGTCTGCTGCGTGCTCGGCCTTGATCGAAGCCGGAGGCGTCCAGGTAGGGTTCGGTGTCTTGGCGGTGATGCTGGTGTGGGCAATCGGCGAGCCCCAGCCTTCACGACCGATACCCAGCGGGAACGTGTACACCACGTTCTTGCCTTTCGGGTAGTAATAGAGGCGGTACTCGGCCAGGTTGATCACGATGCCTTCACGCGGACCTGGTGGCAGGATGAAGCGAGTCGGCAGAATGATTTCCGTACCGGCGCCAGGCAACCAGGCATCGACACCCGGGTTGGCCGCGACCATTTCCGTGTAGCCCAGATCGTAGGCGGTACCAAGGTCGGCGAAGGTATCTTCGTACTTGGCCTTGATCACCTGCACCTGGCCGATGATGTCCTCACCGGGCGGTGGCAGGGGAAGCTCCAATGCTGCGACTGGACCGGCCACAAAGAGGGCGGCAAGAGTCAGGCAGCGGGTGACGGCAGGAAAGCGCGACAACATCCGGAAAATCCTATGCATGATCAACTGAGAGTATAAGAACGCGATTGTACACTGCAGTCCGTTATTTCGGGGAGATCGCCCGATTACAGGCAGTGCGGGCCGATTTTGCGATTATCTTCGATCCCGTGTGGGAGCGGGCCTGCTCGCGAAGGCTGTAGGGCAGGCGGTGTGGTTTTTTGAGGGTGAGGCGGCCTGCTGGCCGGGCCGATCACAACTGAACGCGTTTCCCTGTAGGAGCGAGCTTGCTCGCGAAAAACGCCAGGACAACGCGGGCATTCAGGCAGCACGCGTTATCGTTGACGTCCATCGCGAGCAAGCTCGCTCCTACAGAAGAGCAGAGCAACGGCAGGTCGGCGCACACCCGTGCTCTTCACCACTCAACAGGCCGAGCGCAACTGACCAGAGGGCAATGCCGCCGTTACCGTAGAAACGGATACACGCACAGTCGGCAAAAGGCTAACGCGCAATGACGGATCAAAGCTCAAACCGCAATTCCGGCCAGATCGGCGACGTCCCCCGCTTCTGCGACTCAAGAATGGCCCGGCACAACGAACACAGCCGCTGGTCCTGAAACACCCGGCGATCAACACTCGACCAGCGCGGTTGCGCCGGCAACAGACTGCCGCACAGGGTCCGGTCCGCCGAACCGCCCAACTCCAGTTGACGGGTCACCAGATGCACTCGCACTTCCTGGCAGGCGAACAGATCCAGCTGTTCGTCAGGCTCGATCAGTTGATAGGCAAATAGTGACCAGGCGGGACGCGGCATCGGGGGCTCCAAATCGGGGGCGCCACCTTAGCCGAAAGCCTGCTTCTAGAAAAGTGTCATAACAGCGGTTTTAGAGTAGGCCAGACATTTTCCAGCAACTTGTCCTGGGCCCCGGCCGCCGGATGTATGCCGTCAGCCTGCATCAAGTCCGGATGGCCGCCTACGCCATCGAGGAAAAACGGCACCAGCGGGATCTTTTTCTCATCGGCCAGGTTGCTGTAGACCTCGGCGAACGCCTTGGTGTAACGCGCACCATAATTGGGTGGCAATTGCATGCCGAGCAGCAACACCTTGGCACCGCTGGCCCGGGAGCTGTCGATCATCGAAGCAAGATTTTGTTGCAATTGAGTTGGCAGCATCCCGCGCAGACCATCATTGCCGCCCAGCTCGAGGATCACCAGTTCCGGTTTATGCTCTGCAAGCAGCGCGGGCAGGCGCGCCTGGCCTCCGGCACTGGTGTCGCCACTGATGGACGCATTGATCACTTTGTCGTCGAAACCTTCGTGCCTGAGCCGTTGCTCAAGCAGCGACACCCACCCCAGCCGGGTATCCAGCCCGAAACCGGCGCTGATACTATCGCCAACGATCAGGACTGTACCCGCCGCTGCGTTTTGGGCCATGCACATCAAGGCCAGGCCAGCACTCAAAAACCAGACACGCATCGGACTCTCCATGGGCGCAAGCATTCTCATCGCGAAGGACCTTAGCAAAGTGGTTCCCAGCGCGGAAGGTGAACTGACCATCCTGCACCAACTCAGCCTGGAACTGAACAAGGGCGACAGCCTGGCCATCGTCGGCGCTTCCGGCTCCGGCAAGTCCACCCTGCTGGGTCTGCTTGCCGGCCTCGACCTGCCGAGCAGCGGCGAAGTCACACTCGCCGGGCAAGGCCTGAGCAACCTCGATGAAGACCAGCGTGCGCGCATCCGCGCCGAGCACGTGGGTTTTGTCTTTCAATCGTTTCAGCTGCTCGACAGTCTCAATGCCCTGGAAAACGTCATGTTGCCACTGGAGCTCGATGGCCGCAAAGACGCCCGCGAACGCGCCACCCAATTGCTGCAACGGGTGGGACTGGGCCAACGCCTGACTCACTCGCCGCGCCAGCTCTCCGGAGGCGAGCAACAACGCGTGGCGATTGCCCGCGCATTCGCCGCCGAGCCCGATGTGCTGTTCGCCGACGAACCGACCGGCAACCTCGACAGCCACACCGGCGAGCGCATCAGCGACTTGCTGTTCGAGCTCAACCAGGAGCGCGGCACGACCCTGGTGCTGGTGACTCACGATGAACGCCTGGCCCATCGCTGCCGGCGCCTGATCCGTCTTGAAGCCGGCCTGCTGGTCGCCCCTCTGGAGCCTTGATGGCACGCCTGCCGCTGTTGCGCCTGTTCAGTCTCGCCATCCGCCAATTGCTGCGCGATGCCCGCGCCGGTGAATTGCGCGTGTTGTTTTTCGCCTTGCTGGTGGCCGTGGCCGCCAGCACTGCCATCGGTTACTTTGGCGCGCGCCTGAACGGCGCCATGATGCTGCGCGCTACCGAATTCCTTGGTGCCGACCTGCTGCTCGAAGGCAGTTCGCCTGCGCGCCCCGAACAGATAAGAAGCGGCACCGAACTGGGTCTGGAACACGCTCAAGTGGTGGAGTTCTCCAGCGTCATCGCCACCGACAACAGCATTCAGCTGTCCAGCATCAAGGCGGCCGATGACACCTATCCGCTACGCGGCGAATTGAAAAGCGCGCCCGCCCCCTTTGCCACGCAAATAGTCGGTGGCGGACCGCACCCCGGTGAAGCCTGGGTCGAGGGACGCCTGCTGACCGCCCTGGACCTGAAGATCGGCGACAGCATCGATGTCGGCATGAAAACCCTGAAACTGGCGCGGGTGCTGACTTACGAACCCGATCGCGCCGGCAATTTCTACAGCCTGACACCGCGGGTGCTGATCAACCTCGACGACCTTGCAGCCACCGGCGTGGTGCAGCCCGGCAGCAGGGTCAGCTATCGCGAATTATGGCGAGGCAGCGCTCAGGCACTCGAGACGTATCGGCAACTGATCAAACCGGGGCTTGCCGCCAACCAGCGCTTGCAGGACGCCCGCGACGGTAATCGACAGATCGGTGGCGCCCTGGGCAAAGCCGAACGCTACCTGAACATGGCCAGCCTGGTGGCGGTGTTGCTGTCCGGCGTGGCGGTGGCGCTGTCGGCAACCCGCTTCGCCACCCGACGGTTCGATGCCAGTGCCTTGCTGCGCTGCCTCGGGCTGTCGCGCCGGGAAACCATGGTGCTGTTCAGCCTGCAACTGACTGTCCTCGGGCTGCTGGCCAGCATCAGCGGCGCCCTCCTCGGCTGGCTCGCACAGCTGGGGTTGTTTGCCCTGCTGCATGACTTGTTGCCGACCGACGTGCCTCCGGGCGGGCTGTTTCCGGCCATTGCCGGGATCGGTACCGGATTGGTGGCGTTGGCCGGATTCGCCTTGCCGCCACTGGCGGCTCTGGGTCGGGTTCCGCCATTGCGCGTGCTGCGCCGGGACATGCTGCCGATCCCTTCCAGCACCTGGATGGTCTACGGCGCAGCGCTGGGCGCCCTCGCCCTGATCATGTGGCGCCTGAGCCTGGACCTGGTGCTGACCTTTGCCCTGCTCGGCGGCGGCGTGATTGCAGCGTTGGTGCTGGGCGGCTTGTTGTTGCTGCTGTTGAAGAGCCTGCGGCGCATGCTTGCTCGTGCGTCCTTGCCCTGGCGCCTGGGACTGGGCCAACTGCTGCGTCACCCGCTCGCTGCCGCGGGCCAGTCCCTGGCGTTCGGCCTGATTCTGCTGTCAATGGCGCTGATTGCGCTGCTGCGCGGCGAGTTGCTGGACACCTGGCAGAACCAGCTGCCGAAAAACGCTCCAAACTACTTCGCGCTGAACATCCTGCCGGCGGACAAACAGGCCTTCACCGATCACCTGATCACCGTATCGGCGCAATCGGCACCGTTGTACCCGGTAGTGCCTGGACGCTTGATCAGCATCAACGGCGAGCCTGTACAGCAAATCGTCACCAAGGAATCGGCCGGGGACCGGGCGATCCAGCGCGACCTGAGCCTGACCTGGGCCGCGGACCTGCCGTCGGGCAACAAACTCACGGCCGGCAATTGGTGGAACCAACAGATGCCGGACGATGTTCCCGGCGTGTCGGTAGAAGGCAAGGTCGCCGAGAGTTTGAAAATAAAGCTCGGCGACCACCTGGTATTCAGCGTTGGCGGAGTCAATCGCGAGGCGAAGGTCACCAGCCTGCGGGAGATCAACTGGGACAACTTCCAGCCGAACTTCTTCATGATCTTCCAGCCCGGCACCCTCAAGGATCTGCCAGCGACCTACCTGACCAGTTTCTATCTGGCAGCGGGTCACGACCAACAGATTGTCGACCTGTCCCGCGCCTTCCCGGCGGTGACCATCCTGCAGGTCGAAGCCTTGCTGGAGCAACTGCGCAGCATCCTCGCCCAGGTGACCCTGGCAGTGGAGTACGTGTTGTTGTTCGTGTTGGCGGCGGGGATGGCGGTGCTGTTCTCCGGCCTG
The DNA here is from genome assembly GCF_058797535.1 of Pseudomonas sp. GW823-FHT02E01. Classification (NCBI taxonomy): domain Bacteria; kingdom Pseudomonadati; phylum Pseudomonadota; class Gammaproteobacteria; order Pseudomonadales; family Pseudomonadaceae; genus Pseudomonas; species Pseudomonas sp. GW823-FHT02E01. The sequence continues at coordinate 112,348 of NZ_JBXAJS010000012.1, forward strand.
CAAGCGACGCTGGATGAACGCATTCGCCAGGGCGCGCTGTTGCGTGCGCTGGGGGCGGAGCGGCAATTGCTGGTCAAGGCCCGGCGTATCGAGTTCGGTTTGCTGGGCGCAGTCAGTGGCTTGCTGGCGGCACTGGGTTCGGAAGTGGTGAGTTGGGTGCTCTATCGCTACGCCTTTGACCTGCCGTGGCATCCACATCCATGGCTGTTGTTGCTCCCACTGGTGGGCGCCGTGCTCATTGGTGGTGCAGGGGTGTTCGGCACCCGTCGGGCATTGAACGCCAGCCCGCTGACAGTTCTGCGCGAGGGTTGATAGACTCCTGCCATCCTCACCACAAGAAGCTGTCATGAGCCGTTACCGCCCTCCCCGCACCGCTGGCACCGCGCTGATCACCCCCGAGGGTGAAGCGCGGATGCGCGCCGAGTTCCATGAGTTGTGGCATGTACGTCGGCCCCAGGTTACCCAGGCTGTCAGCGAAGCCGCGGCCCAGGGTGATCGCTCGGAGAACGCCGAATACACCTATGGCAAAAAGATGCTGCGAGAGATCGACAGCCGCGTGCGTTTTCTCACCAAACGCCTGGAAGCGCTCAAGGTGGTCAGCGAAAAACCCAGCGATCCGAACAAGGTCTATTTCGGCGCCTGGGTCACGATCGAGGACGAGGATGGCAAAGAGTCGCGCTACCGCATTGTCGGGCCGGATGAACTGGACCTCAAACAGGGCCTGATCAGCATCGACTCGCCCCTGGCCCGCGCATTGATCGGCAAGGCACTGGACGCCGAAGTCCGGGTCCAGACACCGACGGGTGAGCAGTGCGTGTACATCGTGGCAATCGAGTACCCGTGAGCGTTAAAGCCGGGTAATCAGCCCCTGCCGGGCAACGCGGGTCAGTTGCCGAATCACTTCAGGCGCATCTTCGAGGCTGGGGGACTGAATCACTGCCAGATCGAAACTGTCGTTGGCGAAACGAGCGAGCGACTCACCGTCTTCGACAAACTGGATCAGGAAGGCAGCGGGACCGCCGGTACGACGTGGCCAGCCATCGAGATAACGCAAGAGCGTCGGCTGATGTTTGCCGCCAAGCAGGATTTTTGGATTGCGCTGGGTGAGATGTGCCGTGATCGGCGCGGGACGTACAACGGGGTTTAGTGCATTCATTGTGTCGTGTCTCTGCCTCAAAAGTCTGCATGGCAGGTGAGAGGCAACACCGAACCAGCGCTTTAGCGGTATTTCGAAGCCTGTTCCGGCTTCTATCGGCAACTGGATGAGTCACCTGGCGCCCCGCAAGTAGCTGTTTAAATCGGCGCATGAGCAACATCCTAGAGAAGCTGACTGGACAGTGTCAAGAATGACGCTCAACAAAAAAGGCCCGCACAATGCGGGCCTTTTCGTTGAACCAGAGCGGTCAACCGGCGATGGCACGGTCCGCCGAGAGCTTGCCCGCACCTTCGATCAATACCGCGAGACTGCCACCGAGCAACGCCAGGGCGAACTCATAACCGTTGTTGGCCATGAACAGACCGTTGCTGATGTGCACCGAGAAAATCGCAACCAGCGACAGGAAGATCAGGCCCAGTGCGGCCGGGCGAACCAGCAAGCCGATGATCAGGGCCAGGCCGGCGAAGAATTCGGTGCCGCCCGCCAGTGCCGCCATCAGGTAACCCGGCGTCAGTCCGAGGCTTTCCATGTACTGCGCGGTTCCAGCCAGACCATAGCCACCGAATGCTCCGAAGAGCTTCTGCGAACCGTGAGCGGCGAAAACAATACCGACCACGATGCGCAGAACGGTCAGACCGTAGCCAGCGCGTGTAGACAGTACCTTATTGATCAGTGTGCTCATGCTGTTTCATTCCTTGTCAGTGTGTGTGGGTTGGCCGCTATATTAATCAGTAATTCACATACTAAAAGCGCAAAAAACCCATCATAACAATCAGATTAATTGATCATTTGCGTGAGACAACCTTTTGCCCCTGGGGCTCCAACGACTCCCGCTCCCGGTCGAACGCCAAGTAATACTTGTTCACGCTATTAACATAACTGACAGGCCCCATACCCACTTGCTCCATGGCAATGCGTTCGACCTGGAAGAACCACTGGTTGGGATTCAAGCCTCGCCGGCGGGCTTCGGCGCGCATGCCTTGCACCCGCTCCGGCCCGATGTTGTAGGCCGCCAGCACGAAGGCCATGCGTTCGCGCTCGTTGAGTTTCGGACTGGCAAAGAATTTGCGCCGGATCATCGCCAGGTACTTGGCCCCGGCCTGCACATTGCCATCAAGGTCCTGAATATTGTTGACCCCCACCCGCTGCGCCGCAGAAGGCGTGATCTGCATCAGACCGGTGGGGCCACCGCCACTGCGGGCGGCGGGTTGCAGGGATGACTCCTTGAAGGCCAGCGCCGCCAGGTTCAGCCAGTCCATGCCCTGGGCGTCGGCATGTTTCTGCAGCACCGGGCGAAGTTTTTCCAGACGCTGTCGGTCCGCCTCGGCCAGTGGATAGTGCACTTGATAGAGACGACGATAGATCCGCAGGAACGCGGCGTCCTGATCCGATGGTTTTTTGTAGACGGTGAGGAAGCGATCAATGCTGGCCCGCAGCATCGAGGCATCACGGCGCACGAACCAGAATTCCTCTCCCGGATCACTGACGAGTACCTGTTTGTCGAAACGCAGCCTGGGCAGGATCTTGCCCCAGCGTTCGGCGATCGGTTGCTCGACGATGGTCAGGTGGAAGATCCCGCCCTGCACCATCTCCAGTACATCCTCGACGGCAAGGCTCGGATCGACCCATTCGATCGTGACCGGTGGCAGTTTGTGCAAGGCGAGCTTTTGATTGATCTGGCTGACGGCATCCCCGGCGGCACTGCCTGCAGGTAATGCCAGGGTCTTGCCGGAAAGCTGTTCAAGCCTGGTGTAGCGGCGTTCGCCCTTGATGCCCACCAGGACCAACGGGATGTTGCTGGCAATCGGCTCACTGGTGCTGACGGCGAAGCCGGGTTGCAGTTCGAGCAACTCGCCTGGCGCCACCAGATCGCCCTCCCCCCGCTGCAATGCGCCAAGCAGTTGATCCTTGGCCTTGGGAATGATCTTGAGGGTGATTTCCTGACCGTCACGGGCGTGGCCGTTGAGGTATTGCTCGAACGCTCTCAGGCGATGGTACTCGACCCCGATCGCCTGCCCCTGGACTTCACCGGAACTGTTGCGGCTCTGGTTGACCAACACCCGCAGCACACGACTGCTGCGTATTTCCGCAAGGTCGCGCACCTTGCTCGCCGGTACCGCTTGCAACGGCCCGGGCAGACGCGCGACCGCCGTCATCGGCAGTAGCAGCGAACAACACAGTAGTAGCAAAACCGAGGGACGAATCATCCACTCTCCGGAAAGAATATGAGGCCCGCTTCAATGACGAAAACCATCAAGCGCGGCGACAAAAACAGAGCGCCCAAGGCGCTGGCAACGTGCGAAAGACTGGCACAATGATGGCAAAACTACCAACCAGGTCTGGTCCACGGCTCAAGAGACAGCGTTAACCCGTTGTAGTTCTTGGTTTTTCTTATAAATCCACGGCTCTGATATGCTTTCCGGCCTTTGGGCCGAGGTAGCACCATGCAACTCATCGATATCGGCGTCAACCTGACCAACGCCAGTTTTGCCGACAAACACCAGGCCGTACTTGACCGCGCCTACGCGGCCGGCGTGTGCCAACTGGTGCTGACCGGCACCAGTGTCGAGGGCAGTGAACATGCCCTTGAGCTGTGCCAGCAACTGGACGAAAGCGCCCAGCGCCTGTTCGCCACCGCCGGTATTCACCCTCACTGCGCCAGCGACTGGAACGCCGACAGCGCCCGACGTTTGCGCAGCTTGCTCCTGGAGCCGAATGTGGTGGCCGTGGGCGAATGCGGGCTGGATTTCAACCGTGATTTCTCGCCGCGCCCGCAACAGGAGAAGGTCCTCGAAGAACACCTGGCCATGGCCGTCGAATTGCAGCTGCCGGTTTTTCTGCACGAACGCGACGCCAGCCAGCGCCTGCTGGAAATCCTGCGCGACTTCCGCGACCGACTGCCGGCCGCCGTAGTGCACTGCTTCACTGGAGAGCAGAAGGCACTGTTCAGCTATCTCGACCTGGACTTGCACATCGGCATTACCGGCTGGATCTGTGACGAGCGCCGGGGCACGCATTTGCATCCGCTGGTCAAGGAGATCAAGCGCGGGCGCCTGATGCTCGAAAGCGATGCACCGTATCTGCTGCCGCGCAGCCTGCGCCCCAAGCCGAAAAACGGGCGAAACGAGCCGGCGTACCTGACCGAAGTGCTGCGCGAAGTGGCACTGCATCGCGGGGAAAGCCAGGAAGATCTGGCAGCGCATACCACCGCGTGCGCGCGGGCGTTTTATGGTCTGCCATTGATCTCCTGATTGCCATAAATCCCACAGGTTTGAAGTTGATCTGCATCAAGAGTCAGTCACCTGTATAGCGGCACAATGATGGCGTCTTGCCAAAACTGTTTCCGCTATCAGAGAAGACCTCCATGGGTGCCTGGCTTAGCAATATCTCGCTGAAATACAAATTCTGGGCGGTCAACGCCGTCGCTTTCGTCACCACTCTGTTGCTGGTGCTGTACGCGGTACAACTCGAACAGCAGGCCCGCAGTCGCGCCGCCCAGGCTTCGGCCCAGGCTCAGGCGCGATTGCTCGAAGCCTGGCCCGCCGGGCAAACGTTGCCCCACGCCGACAACTTCCTTGCGTTCAGCCGAGGACAGGCACCCACGCTCAATGAGCAACCCGTGCAACAACTGGCCGACGCCAATGGCTGGGTCGAGATCAACGTGATGCCGCTGTTCGGTGACAATCCGCTGATGGGTGCCGAAGTGTTTACCCGTGCCGACGGCCAGCGGGTCGCCGTGATTGCCCATGGTCCGAGCCTGAGCCAGGTGTTCAACGAGCGTTTTGCCAACTACGCGGTGGCGGTGTTCATCCTGATGCTGGCAATGCTCGGTGCATCGCAGTTATTGATCCGCTTCCTGCTCAGCCAGCTCAACACCTTGAAAGACGTCATGTTGCACGTGGAGAAAACCGGCGACCTGTCGGCCCGCGTGCCATTGGCCTGCAGCGACGAAGTCGGGCAAATGGCCAACGCCTTCAACGCCATGCAGGCCGGTTATCAACGGGTGGTCAACACCGTCGCCAGCACCGCCCGGCAACTGGACGTCGGCGCCGCACGGCTGGCGGCCAGCATGAATGAAGTGCGCCACGGCATGCTGGGCCAGCAAAGCGAAACCGATCAGGCCGCCACAGCGATCAACGAAATGACCGCCACGGTCTATCACATCGCTCAACACGCCGGTGCCACCCGTGACCTTTCGCAATCGGCCGATACCCTGGCCGGCAGCGGGCAGGCGGTTGTGACACGGGTGCAGCGGTCGATTGCCGGACTGTCCACCGGCGTCCAGCAGACTGCCGAGATGATTCAACGCCTGGCCGAGGACAGCCAGAAAATCAACGGCGTGGTCAACGTGATTCACAGCATCGCCGAGCAAACCAACCTGTTGGCGCTGAACGCCGCCATCGAAGCGGCCCGGGCCGGCGAGATGGGTCGCGGTTTCGCGGTAGTCGCCGATGAAGTACGCAACCTCGCCAAACGCGTGCAGACCTCCACGGATGAGATCACCCTCATGGTTTCGGCGTTACAGGCCGGCACACGGGACGCCGTGGACTTCATGCAAGAGAGCTCGTTCAAGGCCGACGACTGCGTACAACAGGCGCAAGAGGCCGGCGCGGCATTGGCCGAGATCACCGGAGCGGTGGCGCAGATGCGTGAAAGCAACACGCAGATCGCGGTGGCGGCCGAGCAACAGAGCCAGGTGGCGGAGGAGATGAACCGGGCGGTGGTGAGCATCCGTGACGTGACTGAGAACACGGTGCAGCAGACGGTGACGTCGGCGACCACCAGCAATGAGCTGGCGGCGTTGGCCGGTGAGTTGAGCAAGGCGATAGGTCAACTGAAACTTTGAGAGCCTCTTCGCGGGCAAGCCCGCTCCCACAGGTGACCGCGTTCTTTCATTGGAATACGGTCAAAATGTAGGAACGGGATTGCTCGCGAAGGCTTCAGAACTGGCACCATCTATTCCAGTCATGGCACCTATCAAGCCAATAGCCAGCCTTGATTCGCCGCCAGCATAGACCGGGCCTATTCTTAATCACATGTGTTCAACATGGATCGAGGATCGGCATCATGGGCAAACGTCACCCCAACCTACCCGCCTGGCAATGGCGAGCCTACCCGAACAATCATCAGCACCCGACCAATCTGGTGCTGCACCTGATCGCGGTGCCGCTGTTCATCGTGGCATTTCTGCTGATTGTGACCGGGGTGTTCAGCCTGAGCCTGGCAAATATCGCCATCGGCGTAATCGGTGTCATTGCGGCGCTGGCCTTGCAACGCCACGGCCACAACCTGGAGACCCAAGCCTCCGAACCCTTCAGTGATCGCAAGGATGCGGTATCACGCCTGTTGGTCGAGCAGTTCCTGACGTTTCCACGGTTCTTCCTCAGCGGCGGCTGGTGGCGCGCCTGGCGTGAGCGCCACCGCCGGCACTGATCAGGCGAACACAGTCACGGTCTGCCGGCTCATGGCGATCAACCGACCATCCGCGCTCCACATTTTTGCGGCGGCATGCCCGTAGCCGTCGGCGGCGTATTCGGTTTCGACGAGGTATTTGCACCAGTCCAGGGTGTTCAGTTCCAGCAGCGGCTGCACGAATTCGATGGTCCAGGTCAGCGTGCTGCCCATCGCCGGCTTCTTCAAAAACGGCATCAGGGCCGGCGGCCAGGCGTCCACTAGCGCCAGGATATGCGCCTCGCCGATAGCCTCTTCCTTTACGTCGCCGCGCAAGCGTACCCAGCCACCCATTTGCCGGGATGTGCTACCGCTGAACGGCAGCCCACCGACACTCCAGCGCATCGCCAGATGCCGCATGAACTCCGGGATGACGCCTTCGACGAAAGGCAATTCCTGGCATTCGTCCCAGTGCTTCATTTCAGGTGCCGTTTCAGCGGCCACCGCCACTTCCGAAGGTCGCGAGGCACCGAAGCTGCCCTGGATCAACGTCACCACCTGGCCCTTCTGCATCACCCGGCCCAGCACTTGGCTGACGGCCTTGCCTTCGCGCAGCACCTCGACGTCAAAACTGACCGGCACCTCGGGCTCAACCGGGCCGACAAAGGTGATTGCCAACGAACGCACCGGTCGATCCGCCGGAACCCGGGCGCGCATGGCTTCGTACTGCAAAGCGGCCACCAGGCCACCGAAACTGGCTCGCCCCTGGGCCCATGAGGCCGGGATAGACAGCTCCATCGGCTGGCTGCGGACAGCGTTGAGCAGTTCGGAAAAACGCATGAAAACCTCTGGGAATGGAAAAAGATGAAGGGATCTTAACCATCTGGCGACGTGGATACATCGCCTATTCCGGCCAAATTGACTGACAGATAAGTCGCACAAGGCTCGTGCCGGACATATAACCTGCAGGAGCGAGCCTGCTCGCGATAGCGCCCGGACAGCCAACATCAATGTTGAATGTCACGACCTCATCGCGAGCAAGCTCGCTCCCACAAAGGATCTCGAGTGGTCTCAGGATTTGAAACAGGCCTTGCTGAACTTTTCCAGAACGCGGTCCGCTCGGGTTTCGGCCTCGGCCATGGTGGCTTCCCACACGGCAACACAGGGTTGCAAATCCGCTTCCCGTTCAGCCATCGCCAGCCATTGCACGCAATCGTGCCAGTCACCCAGCGCCCCCTGGGCCGATTTCAGCCGGGGCATGGCCGCTTTCGGCAAACGGTCCAGTTCGGGGTAAGCGTCGATGCCATAGCGCACGCGCTTGATCAGCAGGCGCAGCCGATGACGGTCGTGGGTCGGATCGTGCAGTGCCTCGTCGAGTTTTTTCCATTGCTTGCCCAGGCGTTTTTCGATGCGCTTGCGCAGGCCCTTGAGCAATCCCTGGCGCTGAGCGGCACGCAGAAAACGCGGAAACGCATCGAGGACGATCAGCATTTGCGCAAGTTCGGGACTGGTCGCCACGGCCGGGTAAGCCTCGGCCATTTGCGCCATGCGCCACTGTGCGGCTTGGGGTTGATGGTGCTGGAGCAGGTACGCCGCCAGCACTTCGCGATCACGCAATGGTGTGGTCAGATCGCCCACCCGGGAGGCCGCCACTTCCAGTTGTTCGACGCCGGGCAACCCGCGCAAGGGTCGCAACAGGCTGCGTAACCGTCGCATGGTTGTACGCAGATCATGTAACGCTTCAGGGTCTGTACGCTCTTTCAAGCGGGCCTGACAGGCCAGCAGACGAACTTCCAGGCCCAGAACCTGAGCCACCAACCGATCGATCATGGGGGTTTACTCCGTAAACAGCGCCAGGTTGCAAGCTCCAGGCTGAAAGCTCGAAGGCTCTTGCAGCTTAGAGCTTGTCACCGCTTTTTGCTTTTAACGCCCTGCGCGCGATTCACGAATATAGAAACGAGCCTTCTCGGCTTTCTTGGTGCAGCCTTCGAATCCCTCGAATTGCTGCTGGGTCTTGGCCGCGGTCAACAACGACAGGGCCTTGGAGTAGCTGACGGTCCCGGCGAAACCTTCGGCTTTGGCCAGGTCCAGTTCATGCCATGCCGCATCCAGGTTACTACCGCAGCTGTCGCGATAAGCGGTTTTGCCGGCACAACCAGCCAACGCCAGGGCAATCAAAGGCACGCAGATCCAGGCTTTCATCACTCACTCCTCAAGAATAGGTCAACAGTCATGCAGGTAAGACGTTGTGGCACCTGAAAAGTGCCGTTGGTCCGCTGTGCAAACTATAGCGCCGACGAGAATAACCATGTGCCGCCATGGAGTGTCGAAAATACGACGCTCTTGTCCCCTCGAACGACCATGGCGATTGAAGCATGGCCCTCGATGGGTGCATTGTTGAACCATTGAAACGAGGGCGATTCATGAAAAAGCGTGTCGCACTGGTATTGGGCTCGGGTGGAGCCCGGGGTTATGCACATATCGGGGTCATTGAAGAGATCGAACGGCGCGGCTATGACATTGCCTGTATCGCCGGATGCTCCATGGGCGCGGTGGTGGGAGGGATCTACGCCGCCGGCAAACTCAATGACTACCGTGACTGGATCGAGAGCCTGGATTATCTCGACGTGTTGCGTCTGGTGGACGTCAGTTTTCGTCTGGGGGCGATCCGTGGCGAGAAAGTCTTCGGACAGATCCGCAAGATCGTCGGCGAGATCAACATCGAAGATTTGCGTATCCCCTACACCGCGGTTGCCACCGACCTGACCAACCAGCAGGAAATCTGGTTCCAGGAAGGTTGCCTGCATCAGGCCATGCGCGCCTCGGCAGCGATTCCCAGCCTGTTTACCCCGGTGATGCAAGGCAACCGCATGCTGGTGGACGGCGGCATTCTCAACCCGCTGCCGATCGTGCCGGTGGTGTCGAGCCATTGCGACTTGATCATCGCGGTCAACCTCAACGCCACCAACCAGCGCCACTATCAATTGCCGATCATCCAGCGTCCCGCCGCCTTCAAGACCCGCTTCGACAGCCTGATCAACTCCGTCGGCTCGAAGTTGCCGTTCCGGCGCAAACAAGCCGAGCAATTGTTGATTCTGGAACAGGAAGCCTTGAAGGCCGAAGGTGCGGAGCTCAACCCGTGGATCGAATCCGCCGAGCCCCAGGCGCAGCAACCCGCGGCCGCTCCGGAAACCAGTGGCGCCCCCCGCTCCGCCACCGGTTCGTTCATCATCGACAACGTCGGGCCGGCGTCCTTGCTGGATTTGATCAACCAGAGTTTCGAGGTGATGCAGACGTCGCTGGCGCAGTACAAGATTGCCGGGTATCCGCCGGACATCCTGATCAACGTGCCCAAGCGCGTGTGTCGGTTTTTCGAGTTCTACAAGGCGCCGGAGTTGATCGCGCTGGGACGGGAGATTGCGCGGGATACGCTGGACCGGTATGAGAATGAGCAGAACTGAACGTCTGAAAATTCTCGATTGAATGCAAGGGCCTCATCGCGAGCAAGCTCGCTCCCACAGTGAATCTTTGGTGTTCACAAAATGTGTGTCTGACCAGGATCCTATGTGGGAGCGAGCTTGCTCGCGATGACGTCAGACCAGGCAACGAAGTTCTAAAGGCTGCCTTCACTCAACAACCGATACCCCACCCCAGCCTCGGTCACGATGAACCGTGGCCGGGTCGGGTCATCCGCCAGTTTCTGGCGCAAATGCCCGACCACGATGCGCAGGTAGTGAGTGTCTTCGGTATGGGTCGGCCCCCAGATGTCCTTGAGCAATTGCTGCTGGGTGATCACCCGCCCGGGATGCCGCGCCAGTTGCGCCAGCACGGCGTACTCCTTGCGAGTCAGCGCGACTTCAACATCGTCGAGCAGCACCCGGCGATACGCCAGGTCGACCGTCAACGGACCGAAGTTCAGCTCCGCTTGTTGCACCTCGCCTGCGGGCGCCTGGCGCAATAACGCACGGATCCGCGCCAGGAACTCCTGAATGCCGAATGGCTTGGTCACATAGTCATTGGCGCCGCCATCCAGGGCCTCGACTTTCTGCCCTTCACCGGCGCGCACGGAGAGCACCAGTACCGGCACCGTCGACCATTCGCGAAAATCGCGCAATACCTGTTGGCCGTCCATGTCCGGCAGGCCGAGATCGAGTACCAGCAAGTCCGGTTTGTTCAACGCAGCTTGCGCCAATCCTTCACTTCCGGTGCCCGCCTCCAGCACTTTGTAGCCCTGGGAAGCGAGGCTGATGCGCAGGAATTTGCGGATCTGCGGTTCGTCGTCAATGACCAAAATGGTCGCGGTCTGGCTCATGAATTCACATCAACACAAAGAAGTGGCAAGAGAGTAGCGCAAGCGCGATCAGGCTTCACTTTCGTATCCCGGCTGAGCCTGTAGCGGCAGGTGCAACGTGATGCAGGTGCCGCGCCCCTCGATGCCGTCGGCAACGCTGATACGCCCGCCATGGGCACCGACCATGCCCTGACAAATTGCCAGCCCCAGCCCGGTACCCTGCCCGCCGCGATCACCCCGCGCCGCGGTATAGAACATGTCGAAAATCTTCGCCCGATCCTCCTCCGGAATCCCCGGGCCCTCGTCGCTGACCGAGAAAAACAGCTCACTGTCATCAGCCCCTGCGCACAATTGCAAACGCCCGTGGGGTGGCGAAAACCGCGCGGCGTTTTCCATCACGTTGATCAGTGCCTGTTCGATCAGTGCGGCATGCACGAACAGCAACGGTAACTCCGCCGGCACGTCGGTGCTGACCTGCAACGGCGCAAGGACTGTCCGCAGACGGTTGAGCGCACTGCCGACGATGTCTGCCGGCGATACCCAGTCCCGTGCCAGCTTCAGGGCACCGTGGCCGAGCCGGGTCATGTCGAGCAGATTTTGAATGTAGCGGTCCAGGCGCTCGGCTTCATCACGGGTGCCTTCGAGCAGTTCACGTCGATCCTCCAGCGGGATCGCTTCACCCAGGGCCAGCAGGCTATCGATACTGCCGCGCATGGATGTCAACGGTGTGCGTAAATCGTGGGACACCGAAGCCAGCAAGGCGCTGCGCAATTGCTCGGTTTCGCCGTGCAGCCGCGCCGCTTCCAGATCATCGGCCAGTTGCGCCCGGGCCAGCGCCTGGGCCAGCGGTTGGGTCAGCGCGGTCAACAAGCGTCGGCGTTGGCCGCTCAGGGTCTGGCCTTCCCTGGCGCACACGCCGAGCAACGCCAGCGGGCCGTCTTCCACCGATAACGGCCACCACCACCAGCGACCGAACGGCAAGGTGCCGGTGCCCGCACCCGCGGGTTGATCGTGCTGCCAGGCCCAATCGGCGGCGGCGCGCTCAGCTTCGGTGAACTCCAGCGGGCCACCGGTTTCGACTTTCCAGCCGTTTTGCCCGTCGCGATTGAGCAGGCACAGTTGCACGTCGCTCCAACCGTTGAGGTGCTGGGCAGCCGCGCTGACCACGGCCTGGCGGTCGGTGGCGGCGGTCAGTTTGCGTGACAGGTCGAGCAGTTCGGTGGTCTCTTCCTGGGTATCGCGCAGTGCCTGCAATTGCCTGCGCTGGCGCGCCGCGAGGTTGCCGGTGAGGGCCGCCATCAGTAGGAAAAACAGCAAGGTCAGCACGTCTTCTTCGCGCTGGATGCTGAAAGAAAAATTCGGCGGAATGAACAGGAAGTCATAGGTCAGGAACGACAGCGCCGCACAGGCCAGCGCCGGCCCGAGACTGCTGCGCACCGCCACCAGCAATACCGCCGCAAGGAACACCAGGGAGATGTTCGGCAGTGGCAGTACGCTCTCCACGGCCCAGGCCAGAGCGCTGGCCAGAATCGTCGCCACCACGGCCAATGCGTAGTCGAACCAGACCAGTGAATGCATCGACCGCCGATGGGGTTGATGCGGTTGGTGATCGCTGTCGAGAACGTTGATTTCCAGCCCGCGCGCATTACGCAGCAGACGCGCCGCCAACCCGCCACCGAACAGACGTCGGCGCAAACGCGGCCGGGACTGGCCCACCAGCACCAGGCTGGCGCGGCGTTCGGCGGCATGCTGGATCAAGGTTTTCGCCACTTCACCGGCGCGCAGCAACACCACTTCGCCGCCCAGGCGCTCGGCCAGTTGCTGGGCGCTTTGCAGACGCAGGCGGGACTGCTCGTCACGCCCGCTGCCATTGTCTACGTGCACCAGGCTCCAGGGCAGGTGCCGCCGCTGGGCCACGCGACTGGCATGACGCACCAGGCGCTCGGCCTTGGCATCGCCGTCGACCCCTACCAGCAAACGCCCGCGCACGGCCGGCGCCGCTTGCCCCAACTGACGATACCCTTGGGCCAGATCGTTATCGACTTGAGCCGCCGCGGTTTGCATCGCCAGTTCGCGCAGGGCCGTCAGGTTGGTCTGGGAAAAGAACGCATCGATGGCCGCCCGCGCCTGCTCCGGCACATAGACCTTGCCATCGCGCAATCGCTCCAGCAGTTCCCGTGGTGGCAAGTCGATCAGCAGCAGTTCGTAGGCTTCCTGCAATACCCAGTCCGGCAGGGTTTCGCGGACCTGCACGCCGGTGATGCCACGCACCTGATCGTTGAGGCTTTCCAGATGCTGGACGTTGACCGTGGTGTACACATCGATGCCGGCGGCGAGCAGTTCCTGAATGTCCTGCCAGCGTTTTTCGTGACGACTGCCGGGTGCGTTGGTGTGCGCCAGTTCGTCGACCAGCACCAGCTTGGGTTTGGCGAGGAGCAGACCGTCAAGGTCCATTTCTTCGAGCAACACGCCACGGTATTCGGATCGTACCAACGGCTGCTGCGACAAGCCGCCGAGCAGTGCTTCGGTTTCGGCCCGGCCGTGGGTTTCGACGACGCCGGCAATGACTTTCACCCCTTGGCGCAACTGGGTGTGGGCCGCTTGCAGCATGGCGTAGGTCTTACCGACACCCGGCGCGGCACCGAGAAACACTTTGAGCCGGCCACGGCCATCGCGGGGCAGGTCTGCTAACAGCGCGTCGGCGCGGCCGGAGTTGCTCATGTATGAAGCTCTCTTTTTTTCTGGAATTGATATAGCGACTGTTCTGACGCCTTCGCGAGCAGGCTCGCTCCCACAAGTTGAAATGCGTACTCCTGTGGGAGCGAGCCTGCTCGCGAATGGCTGCGCCGCTGATTTACAGTTTTTCCAGCGCCCGATTCAACTCAAGCACATTCACCACCGGCGGGCCTACCAATGGCTGCTCGATGTGGGCGTCCAGCAGTTGTTGCAGGGTCGCTACCGGCAGATTGCGCGCCGTCGCAACACGCGCCAGTTGATAGGCAATCGCCGCCGGTGGCAAGTGCGGATCGAGACCGCTGCCGGACGTAGTGACCAGCGCCAATGGCACCGGTCCCTGGCCTGGCACCAGCAGTTTGCTGGCATCGTCGATCACCCGCATCGCCAGCGCCGGGTTGCTCGGCGACAGGTTGCTGGCACTGCTCGACACGGTGGCAAAGGCACCGGCCGAAGGACGCGGGTGGAACCAGGCGTCGCCAACGAAATCCTGAGCGATCAGAGAGGACCCGCGGACCTTGCCCTCGGCATCCCGCACCAGGCTCCCGTTGGCCTGATCCGGGAACGCGACCTGGGCCACGCCGGTGACCACCAGTGGATAAGCGACGCCGGTGATCAGCGTCATCAGGACCAGCAGGCTCAGGGCCGGACGTATCAATGTGGACATTTGAAAATCCTCGAATTCACAGGAAAAACCTGTAGGAGCGAGCTTGCTCGCGATGGATCTGAAGGCGCCACGCTTTGTCAGAAAGGGCGCGTTATCGTTAACCACCATCGCGAGCGAGCTCGCTCCTACAGGGGGGGTTCAGTCAAACCCAATGCAACGCCGTCAACAGCATGTCGATCGCCTTGATCCCCACGAACGGCACCAGAATCCCACCCAGGCCGTAGATCAGCAGATTGCGCCGCAACAACGCTGCCGCACTCGCCGCGTGAACCCGCACACCGCGCAGCGCCAGCGGAATCAGCACCACAATGATCAGGGCGTTAAACACGATCGCCGAGAGAATCGCGCTCTGCGGGCTGCTCAGGTGCATCACATTGAGCACGCCCAGTTGCGGGTAGATCGCGGCGAACAGCGCCGGCAGGATTGCGAAATACTTGGCCACGTCGTTGGCGATGGAAAACGTCGTCAGCGCACCCCGGGTTACCAGCAACTCCTTGCCGATCTGCACCACGTCCAGCAGCTTGGTCGGGTCGCTGTCGAGGTCGACCATGTTGGCCGCTTCACGGGCCGCCTGCGTGCCGTCGTTCATCGCCATGCCGACGTCCGCCTGGGCCAGGGCCGGAGCGTCGTTGGCGCCGTCGCCGCACATGGCGACCAGACGACCGTCGTTTTGCTCGTGACGAATGCGCGCCAGTTTTTTCTCCGGCGTGGCTTCGGCCAACACATCGTCCACACCCGCCTCAGCGGCGATGGCAGCGGCGGTCAATGGGTTGTCGCCGGTGACCATGACGGTGCGGATCCCCAGTTTGCGCAACTCGGCGAAACGCTCGCGGATACCGGGCTTGACCACGTCCTTGAGGTGGATCGCCCCGAGCAACTTGCCGTCGGCACACACCAGCAACGGGGTGCCGCCGCTTTGGGCGATCTTGTCGATTTCACGGGACAGGGCCGGTGCCAGGTCAGCACGCTTGAGACCAACGAACGCCAGCAACGAATCCACCGCGCCCTTGCGGTACACGCGCCCCTGGTAGTCGACACCGGACAAGCGGGTTTCGGCACTGAATGGCACGGCTGTCAGCACCTCAGCGGACGGTTCCGGTTGCGGATGGGTGCCGCGCAGGTACTCGACGATCGACTTGCCTTCCGCAGTGTCGTCGGCCAGCGAGGCCAGCAACGCGCCTTCGGCCAACTCCCCGGCTGTCACGCCAGGCGCGGCATACACCGCCGAGCAACGACGGTTACCGAAGGTGATGGTGCCGGTCTTGTCCAGCAGCAGGACGTGCACGTCCCCCGCCGCTTCCACCGCACGACCGGACTTGGCGATCACGTTCAGGCGCACCAGGCGATCCATACCGGCGATACCGATGGCCGACAGCAAGCCGCCGATGGTGGTCGGAATCAACGTGACCAACAGCGCCACCAGGAACACCAGCGGCAGGCTGCCGTTGGCGAAGTGGGCGAACGGTTGCAGGGTGACGACCACCAGCAGGAAGATCAGGGTCAGGCCGATCAGCAGGATATCGAGCGCCACTTCGTTCGGGGTTTTCTGGCGCTTGGCGCCTTCGACCAGGGCGATCATGCGGTCCAGGGTCGACTCACCGGGGTTGGCGGTAATCTTCACCAGCAGCCAGTCGGACACCAGCCGCGTGTTGCCGGTGACGGCAGAACGGTCGCCACCGGACTCGCGAATCACGGGGGCCGATTCACCGGTAATCGCCGCTTCGTTGACTGCCGCGATGCCTTCGATCACCTCGCCGTCACCGGGGATCATCTCCCCGGCTTCGACGCGCACCACATCGCCCTTGCGCAGGTTGGCGGCGGGCACCACCTGAAAGCTGCCGTTGCCGGTCTTGCGCCGGGCGCTCAAGCCTTCACTGCCGGCCTTGAGGCTGTCGGCGCGGGCCTTGCCGCGACCTTCGGCCAGGGCCTCGGCGAAGTTGGCGAACAGGACGGTGAACCACAGCCACACAGCGATTTGCGCGGCGACGAAAGTCGGCACTGCGGTGTCGGGAATGAAGCACAGCACGGTGGTCAGGATCGCCGTCAGTTCGACCACCAGCATCACCGGCGCACGCTGCAACTGCCGTGGGTCGAGTTTGACGAAGGCTTGCAGCAACGCCGGGCGCCAGAGGGCCGAGATTGCGGTTTTTGGTTGTTCCGGCGCTTTGACGGTGGCGACCGGTTTAGTTACGGGCATATTCATCATCAGATCCTCAGAAGCCCATGCTCAGATGTTCAGCGATAGGCCCCAACGCCAAAGTCGGCAAGAATGTCAGGCCGCCCACCAGCAAAATGGTCACGGTCAGCAGGGTCACGAACAGCGGGCCGTGGGTCGGGAAGCTGTTCTGCCCGATCGGAGCGGTTTTCTTCAGCGCCAGGCTGCCGGCCAGGGCCAGGACCGGGAGGATGTAGCCGAAGCGACCGATCAACATGCCCAGGCCCAGCATCAGGTTGTGGAAGGGGGTGTTGGCGCCGAAGCCAGCGAAAGCGGAACCGTTGTTGGCACTGGCCGAGGTGTAGGCGTAGAGCAGCTGACTGAATCCGTGAGGCCCAGGGTTGCTCACCGCAGCCACCGGGCCTGGCAGGCTGGCGGCGATCGCGCCGAGCACCAGTACGCCAATCGGCATGACCATCAGGGTCACCACCAGCAATTGCACTTCCCTGGCTTGCAGTTTCTTGCCGAGGTATTCCGGAGTACGACCGATCATCAGGCCGGCGAGGAACACCGCGATCAGCACGTTGAGCAACATGCCGTAGAGCCCGGCGCCAACGCCGCCGAAGATCACTTCGCCGACCATCATGTTGACCAGGGCCACCATGCCGCTCAGTGGGTTGAGGCTGTCGTGCATGCCGTTTACCGAACCGTTCGACGCGGACGTAGTGGTCACCGACCAGAGCACGGTGGCGGTGGTGCCGAAACGCGCTTCCTTGCCTTCCAGCGGCGCGGTCTGCTCGACAGCGACGTTGTTCAAGGCAGGGTTAGGTTGGTATTCAGCCCACAGCGAGGTCGCGCCGCCGATCAGGAACAGCGCCAGCATGCAGGCGATGATCGCGCGACTCTGACGCAGGTCCTTTACGTAGTGACCGAAGGTGAACACCAGCGCCACCGGGATCAGGATGATCGAGGCCACTTCGAACAGATTGCTCCACGCCGTCGGGTTCTCGAACGGATGCGCCGAGTTCACGCCGAAGAAGCCACCACCATTGGTGCCCAATTGCTTGATCGCGATCTGACTGGCAGCCGGCCCCAGCGGAATAACTTGGTCAACACCCTGCATAGTCACTGCATTCACGTACTGCGCGAAAGTTTGTGGCACGCCCTGCCAGACCAGGTACAGCGCCAGCAGCAGGCACAGCGGCAGCAAGCCGTAGAGGGTGGCGCGGGTCATGTCGACCCAGAAGTTGCCCAGAGTCCGGGTGGATTTGCGGCCGATGCCGCGACACAGCGCGACCAGTACCGCCAGACCGGTGGCGGCGCTGACGAAGTTCTGCACGGTGAGGCCAGCCATCTGGCTCAAGTAGCTCAGGGACGCTTCTCCGCTGTAGGCCTGCCAGTTGGTGTTGGTCATGAAGCTGACGGCGGTGTTGAACGCCAGCGTCCACTCCTGACCCGGCAGGTTCTGCGGGTTGAGCGGCAGGTGGTCCTGGAACAACAGGATCGTGAACAGCAGCAGGAAACCCGCGAGGTTGAAGGCAATCAAGGCCAGGGCGTATTTCTGCCAGCTCTGCTCGGCTTGCGGATCGACGCCGGCCAGGCGATAACAACCACGTTCGACCGGACCGAGAATCGGCGTCAGCCAGGTGCGCTGCCCTTCCATCACCTTGTAGTAGAAGCGCCCGAGAAACGGCGCCGGAACCAAAACCAGGGTAAAAAAACCGAGGATCAGCCAATAGTCATAACTGTGCATAGCCGCTCCTAGTTCCGGTCCGCGCGCAGCAGCGCAACCAACAGATAAATGAACAGCCCCACTGCCAGCAGCAGCGACACCCCGTCCAGAACGCTCATGGAAGTTCTCCGTGTTACGGCGTATTGCCGCGTGTGGAGTCATTGTCGGGAAGGAGGCTGTAAAGGAACGAGATCGAGGGTGCCCGCAGGGCATAAAGAAAGCGTAAAGAGTGGGTTTACGCCGGGTTTACAGGGTGCGCGAAGGCGCTCCAGAAAGGAGAAAAACGGTGGGGTGTCGCATATAGCGCTCTAAATTGTGCGCGCGAGTAGTGAGTGAAGGCTGCAAGTCATGGATAATCCAGCCCAAATGACGCGACGCAACCGAATGGGGTCAGGATCTCTTGCACCTCCCCGCTTGCGCCTGCAAGCTACCTCTATTCGCATTACTGAAAAAGGCTGGCCCAACGTGCGTATCCTAATTACCGGCGGAGCCGGTTTCATAGGCTCGGCCCTTGTCCGCGAGCTGATTCAACACACTGAGCATGAAGTGCTCAACCTGGACAAACTGACGTATGCCGGCAATCTCGAGTCGCTGACCAGCATTGCCAACGACACTCGCTACGAGTTCGTTCAGGCCGATATTGTCGATCAGGCGACCGTCAGTGCAGTGCTGGCGCGCTTTCAGCCTCACGCGATCATGCACCTGGCAGCGGAGTCCCACGTCGATCGTTCCATCGACGGGCCATCGGAATTCATCCAGACCAACATTGTCGGCACCTACAGCCTGCTAGAAGCCGCCCGAGCCTATTGGCAAGCCCTCCCGGAACCTGAGAAAAGCGCCTTCCGCTTTCATCACATTTCCACTGACGAGGTTTACGGCGACCTGCACGGTGTCGATGATCTGTTCACGGAAACGACGCCCTACGCGCCGAGCTCGCCCTACTCCGCCAGCAAGGCAGCGTCCGACCACCTGGTCCGCGCCTGGCAACGGACCTATGGCTTGCCGGTGCTGCTGACCAATTGCTCGAACAATTACGGGCCGTTCCACTTCCCCGAGAAATTGATTCCGCTGGTCATCCTCAATGCGTTGGCCGGCAAGCCGCTGCCGGTGTATGGCAATGGCCTGCAAGTGCGCGACTGGCTGTTCGTCGAAGATCACGCCCGTGCGCTGCTCAAAGTGGTGACCACCGGCACCGTCGGCGAGACTTACAACATCGGCGGGCATAACGAACAAAAGAACATCGACGTGGTGCGTGGCATCTGCGCCCTGCTCGAAGAATTGGCACCGCACAAGCCCGAGGGCGTTGCGCATTACGCCGACCTCATCACGTTCGTCCAGGATCGCCCTGGTCATGACCTGCGTTACGCAATCGACGCCAGCAAGATTGAACGCGAACTGGGCTGGGTGCCCGAAGAGACCTTCGAAACCGGCCTGCGCAAAACCGTTCAATGGTACCTGGACAATCTGGAATGGTGCCGCCGCGTTCAAGACGGCAGCTATCAGGGCGAACGCCTTGGCGCCATCAATCCCAAGGAGCTGCTCGCATGATGAAAGGCATCGTTTTGGCGGGTGGCTCGGGCACGCGCCTGCACCCGATTACGCTTGGAGTGTCGAAACAGCTGTTGCCGGTCTACGACAAGCCAATGATCTACTATCCGATTTCGGTGCTGATGCTGGCCGGCATCAAGGATATTCTGCTGATCTCCACCCCGCAGGATCTGCCCCAGTATCGCAATCTGCTGGGTGACGGCAGCCAGTTCGGGGTGAATTTCAGCTTTGCCGAGCAGCCATCACCGGACGGTCTGGCCCAGGCCTTTCTGATTGGCGAAGAGTTCATTGGCGATGACCCTGTGTGCCTGATCCTGGGCGACAACATCTTCCATGGTCAGCACTTTGGTGAACAATTGCAGAACGCGGCAAAACGCACCTCCGGCGCCACCGTATTCGGCTACTGGGTCAAGGACCCCGAGCGCTTCGGCGTGATTGATTTCGACAGCGATGGCCGTGCCCTTTCGATCGAAGAAAAACCGAAAGCGCCGAAATCCAGTTATGCCGTTACCGGCCTGTACTTCTACGACAACGATGTGATCGAGATCGCCAAGGCGGTGAAACCTTCGCCTCGCGGCGAGCTGGAAATCACAGACGTCAACAATGCCTATCTGCAACGTGGCGATCTGCAGGTCGAGCGTTTTGGTCGAGGTTTCGCCTGGCTCGACACCGGCACCCACGATAGCTTGCTCGAAGCCTCTCAGTACGTGCAGACCATCGAACACCGCCAGGGTCTCAAAGTCGCCTGTCTCGAAGAGATCGCCTATGAAAACGCCTGGATCAACCGCGAACAGTTGATGGAGCGCGCCCGGTACTTTGGCAAAACCGGGTATGGCCAGTACCTGGCCAAGCTGGCAGGGGAAGAGCAATGAACCTGTGTGAGCCCGATTCGCCCGGTAACGAGACTGGACTGTTCCCGTGAAAATACTCATCAATGGCCGACACGGTCAGGTTTCACATGAATTGCAACAGCGGCTGGGGGCTGTCGGCGAACTGGTCGTATTGGGTCGCGATCAGCTCGATCTCGCGCAGCCCGATCAGATTCGCCATCAAGTGCAAAACATTCGACCCGATCTGATCATCAACGCGGCGGCCCATACAGCGGTTGATCTGGCAGAAAGTGAACCGCAATCAGCCTTTGCCATTAACGCCGTAGCTCCCGGCATCCTTGCCGAAGAAGCGCTGGCTCTCGACATCCCGTTGATACATTACTCCACGGACTATGTATTCGACGGGATGAAAGCCGGACCTTACAACGAGGACGACACGCCCAACCCGCTCGGGGTGTACGGCAAGAGCAAGCTGGCCGGCGAACAGGCCATCAGGGACGTGCAAGGTCAATATCTGATTCTGCGTACCAGCTGGGTCTACTCGACTCATGGCCGCAATTTTCTACTGACGATGCAACGTCTGCTGCAAGAGAAACCTGAGTTACGTGTAGTCGCCGATCAAATCGGTGCACCTACATGGGCCGGTACAATCGCCAATAGCACCCTTGCCCTGATTCAACGCTGGCAGACGAGTCAGGTTACCAACTGGGGTACTTATCACCTGAGCGCTCAAGGTGAGACCTCCTGGTTCGGCTTCGCCCAGGCGATCGGTGAAGCGCTGCGACAACAGGGCAAGCCCTGCGCCGACCTGTTACCGATCCCGTCCAGCGACTACCCGACACCCGCAGCCCGGCCGCTCAACTCGCGCCTGGATTGCAGTCGCTTGCAACGCGACTGGGGTGTCAGTCAACCAGACTGGCAAACGGCGTTGCGCGAGTGCCTCAATCTGCAAGCCTGAATATCAACCGCTGCCCGCACCGGCATTGAAACACCAAGCCTGCGCGTTGCAGCGGTGTGGGGAGCGGGTATGCGGGCTTGCTCGCGAAAGCCGCATTTGAAACCGGCGCGCCCCTGACTGACGCACAATATTCGCGCATCCAGTGGCGAACATCCCCGATACGACAGCTTTCAGCCCATTACGACGTGCAATCGCGAAATGGCACGCCCACTGCACTGGCCTCCCCTGAGCTTTCCAAACCACTCAGGGAGCAAACCCATGAACACACAACTCAAACCCACGCTGGGCACCTTGCACCTGTGGGGCATTGCGGTCGGGCTGGTGATTTCCGGAGAGTATTTCGGCTGGAGCTATGGCTGGGGCGTGGCCGGAACCTTGGGCTTTCTGGTGACTTCGTTCATGGTCGCCACCATGTACACCTGCTTCATTTTCAGCTTCACCGAACTGACCACCGCCATTCCTCACGCTGGCGGTCCCTTTGCCTACAGTCGTCGCGCCTTTGGCGAGAAAGGCGGCTTGATCGCCGGACTGGCGACACTGATCGAATTCGTCTTCGCCCCACCGGCGATTGCCCTGGCCATCGGCGCCTACCTCAATGTCCAGTTTCCTGCCTTGGACCCGAAACACGCGGCAGTCGGTGCCTACCTCGTATTCATGGGCCTCAACATCCTCGGCGTGAAACTGGCAGCGACCTTCGAACTGGTGGTCTGCGTGTTGGCGGTCGCTGAATTGCTGGTGTTCATGGGCGTGGTCGCACCGGCATTCAGCTTCAGCAACTTCGCGCTCAATGGCTGGGCCGGCTCCGACGTGTTCGGCGCCCCGGCGATTGCCGGGATGTTCGCGGCCATCCCCTTTGCCATCTGGTTCTTCCTCGCCATCGAAGGCGCAGCCATGGCCGCCGAAGAAGCCAAGGACCCGAAACGCACGATTCCCAAGGCTTACATCAGCGGTATTCTGACCCTTGTGCTGCTGGCGATGGGTGTGATGTTCTTCGCCGGTGGTGTCGGTGACTGGCGCACCCTGTCGAACATCAACGACCCGCTGCCGCAGGCAATGAAAACCGTGGTCGGCGAAAGCTCGGGCTGGCTGCACATGCTGGTGTGGATCGGCCTGTTCGGCCTGGTGGCGAGTTTCCACGGGATCATCCTCGGCTACTCGCGGCAGTTCTTCGCCCTCGCCCGGGCCGGTTACCTGCCGGCGTCCCTGGCCAGATTGTCGCGTTTTCAAACCCCGCACCGGGCAATCATCGCCGGCGGTGTGATCGGCATTGCAGCCATCTACAGCGACGGCCTGATCAACCTCGGCGGCATGACACTGACCGCCGCGATGATCACCATGGCCGTGTTCGGCGCCATCGTGATGTACATCATGAGCATGCTCAGCCTGTTCAAACTGCGTAAAACCGAGCCGAACCTGGAGCGCACCTTCCGCGCCCCGTGCTACCCGCTGGTGCCGTTCATTGCACTGATGCTGGCGGTGGTGTGCCTGGTGGCGATGGCCTGGTTCAACACATTGATCGGCCT
The DNA here is from genome assembly GCF_058797535.1 of Pseudomonas sp. GW823-FHT02E01. NCBI lineage: Bacteria > Pseudomonadati > Pseudomonadota > Gammaproteobacteria > Pseudomonadales > Pseudomonadaceae > Pseudomonas > Pseudomonas sp. GW823-FHT02E01. The sequence continues at coordinate 135,332 of NZ_JBXAJS010000012.1, forward strand.
GATCTTCCTGGGGTTCATGGCGGCCGGTTTCCTGTACTTCATGCTAACCGCTCAATTGCGCGCCGACGCACCGGCGGATGCGATGTTGACCGGACATTGAAAGCGTTCGAGTGAACCTTGAACAACAGGCATAGAATGGGAGTAATAGCGATGGAACTGCGACAAAACCCCATCACTCAAAGTGGTATGCACGATCGGTTGGCGAACCCTCGCCAACCCGCCTGCTTTCAAGGAGAGTCCTATGCCCTGGTATGCCTGGTTGATTCTGGTCGTTGCCATCGGCTCGATCGTTGGTGGTCTGATGCTGCTGCGCGACACCGCCAACAAGGTCGAACTGACCGAAGAGCAACGTAAGCGCGTCGCCGAACGCAATGCGGAAATGGACGCCAAGGAAGCGCAGGACCGCTGACTGAAAACCCCGCCTGGAACGGCGGGGTTTGTTTTTGCGTGAAAGCACCTGAAATCATGCCGCTTTTGACCTATATCGAAGCATCTGCATGTTTTTTAGAAGTAGAAGTACAGTCACCATGCAATTTTCATTGGTTAATATGTCCGCATTGATGCGGAGATATCAGATGCGTTACTCGCAGGACCATAAAGCCCAGACCCACCAACGCATAATCAAAGAAGCTTCAGCGCGATTTCGACGCGATGGTATCGGCGCGACCGGGCTGCAACCCCTGATGAAAGCACTGGGCTTGACCCACGGTGGCTTTTACTCGCACTTCAAGTCCAAAGACGAACTGGTAGAGAAAGCCTTGCAAGAGGCTGGCGCACAAGTCGACGAGTTGTGCGCGCAAATCTTCGCCGAGGAGCATCCACTCGAATCCTTCATCGACGCTTATCTGTCCGAATGGCATCAAACCTCACCTCAGGAAGGCTGCCCGCTGTTGACCATTTCTTCGGAACTGGGACTGCGTGGTCAACCGAGTCCAACCAGCGATGTCGTGCTCCAGGCGCGACTCGATCAGATCCAGCACACCCTTGACGGAGAGCGGAGCGCCGAGCGCAGCATTGTGATCATGTCTACGCTGGTCGGCGCCTTGCTGTTATCGCGTAGCGTTGCCGACGCCGAATTTGCCCAACGGATTCTCGACGTCGCACGCGAACACCTCAAACACTCGCAGGATTAACCCTGCCAACGCTTGAACAGCACACTGGCATTGACCCCGCCAAATCCGAAGCCGTTGGACAATGCGTATTCGATGGCCATCGGCCGAGCATTGCCATGAACGATGTCCACGCCTTCAGCGGCAGGGTCCGGGTTTTCGAAGTTGAGGGTCGCCGGCACGATCTGGTCGCGGATCGCCAGCAGCGTAAAGATCGCTTCGAGTCCACCCGCTGCACCGAGCAAATGCCCGGTCGCCGACTTGGTCGACGTCACGGCGATGCCGTTTTGCGCGCCGAACAATGCCTTGATCGCCGCCAGCTCTCCCAGATCCCCCACCGGAGTCGAGGTTGCATGCGCATTCAGATGCTGAACCTGAGCCGGTGAAACACCTGCTTGTGCCAACGCCAACGACATCGCTCGCCGCGCACCGCTGCCGTCCTCGGGGCCGGCGGTCAGGTGAAAGGCATCGGCGCTGGTGCCGTAGCCGACCAGCTCCGCCAGCGGGTGTGCCCCCCGGGCCAGTGCATGGTCCAGAGACTCGATGACCAGCAGCCCGGCCCCTTCTCCCATGACAAATCCATCTCGACCACTGTCGAACGGTCGCGAAGCGCGCTCAGGCGTTTCGTTGTAAGCGCTGGACAAGGCGCGAGCAGCCGCAAACCCGGCAAGGCTGACCCGATCGATCGCCGCTTCGGCGCCACCGCATACCGCAATGTCCGCTTCCCCCGCACGAATCAAACGCGCCGCATCGCCGATTGCCTGCACACCGGCCGCGCAAGCCGTAACTGGCGCACCCAATGGACCTTTGAAGCCATGCGCTATCGAGACATGGCCGGCCGCGAGATTGACCAAAAACGAAGGAATTGTGAACGGAGACAAGCGTCGCGGCCCACGGCTGTCGGTCGTACGTACCGCATCCGCAATCGCGCCAAAACCACCGACGCCGGACCCGATGATGGTTGCCGTGCGCTCCTGGGCTTCGGCGTCGAGCGCCTGCCAGCCGGCCTGCTCCAGAGCCTGACGCGCAGCCTCCATCGCGAACAGAATGAATCGGTCCATTTTTTTCTGTTCTTTGGGCGGCGTTGCGAGGTCCGGATTGAAACCGGCCTTGGCATCATCTGCCAGTGTCGGCACCACCCCGCCAACCTTGGCCGGTAAATCGGCAACCACGTTGTCAGGCAAATTTCGCAAGCCTGAACGTCCCGCCAACAAACGTTCCCAGACAGCATCAACACCACAGCCCAACGGAGACACCAGCCCCATGCCCGTAACAACCACTCGACGATCACTCATACCGCTCACACCTCAAGCCAATGGATGGCGCCTCACTTGTAACGTGCGGCAGCTTTGCTTTTGGAAAGATTTGGCGCCAGGACTAGACGCGCCGCTACAAAGGCATCCCAATCGGCTGCGTCCGGTAACGAAGGAATGGTGATCAACTCACCCTGATCCAGGCCCGCCAACGCGGCATCAACCATCTCCCCCGCCTCCATCACCATATCCGCCGGAATTTGTGAAGCATCGATACCGGAGCGTTCCCATATTTCAGTACGTGTGACGCCTGGCAGAACGGCTTGAACCTTGACGCCGGTGCCGTCCAGTTCGGCGTTCAAAGACTGAGTCAAGCTCAGAACATATGCCTTGCTGGCGCTGTACGTCGCGTTGAAGCGCTCAGGGTACAGCGCGACAACTGAAGCAATATTAATGATCGTTCCTCGCCCCGCCTTGGCAAAGCTTGCGGCTGCTGCTGAGGCAAGCCGCGTGACGGTTGTGACGTTCAACTGAATCAAGCGTTCCAGTTGATCCAGATTGGCATTAGCCAAAAGTCCATCCGCCGCCACACCCGCGTTATTGAGCAAGAGGCTGATACTTGAATCGCTGCGTAACCGTTGTTCAAGCTTCAGAACGTCCGCGCTTTGGGTCAAATCAGCCTTGAGAACTTCCACCTGAACACCGTGCTCGGCGCGCAGCTTGCTGGCGGCGGCTTCAAGGCGATCCTGATCGCGAGCAACCAGCAACAAATTAAAACCACGCGCAGCCAGACGCATGGCGTAGATCGCCCCGATGCCGGATGAAGCGCCAGTGACGAGGGCTGTACCTTGGAACTGGGTAGTATTCATGACTATGCTCCTGGGGACACGAGGATGAGAACAAGGATTTTATTATACGCATAATTCAAACGATTTATTACACGCATAATTTTACTGCGCGGACAAGCGGACAAGCGGACAAGCGGACAAGCCCCAAAATATGGCCCCTTCCTGTCCCTTCCTTCAGCACAACGGTAATTCGAACGCTTACAGCAGCGCATCAAAGACCTGGCTGCCGCATCCCGTGGATTCTGCCGGCTCCGCCGAGTAGGAATAGACTGCATAAATAGCAGTTTAACTTGTCAACAGCTTGCCGCCAGAATGTAGATACGGGAGAATGCAAAATATTTCTAAATATTTTTCACCAACACAGTCAGCGAAGACCGATAGAGCATTTCTCAACGCCAGCTGACTTTTTGTGACTTGAGGGTTTCATGAACTTCCCTACAAAAATACGTCCTGACAGTGAGCGTCATGAAATCGATATTACAGAATTTCTTCGCGACTTATGGAACCAAAGAAGGATTATTCTACTCTTCACCGGGCTTTCCACAGCAGCCGCAATAACTTATGCATTAACGGCGCAACCTCAATATAAAGTTCAGAACGAAATCAGGCCTGTAGCGACTGCAGATTTGGATATGTTAAACGAATCCGGTCTTTATAAGATTCAACCAGAGCAAGCCTTAAGACGTATTGGTTCGTCCATGGGTTCTTATACCGAACGTTTAAGTTTCTTCCAGACCAATCCGGATTTACTCGCTCCCATACAAGTCGACGGCAAGTCAATCGAAGAGACCCTCGAACGCTTCAATACTAATGCGTTTACGGTTGAGCAAATCGACCCTAAAAAAACCTCTAATCTTTCGGAGGCAATTAAATTTAGCGTAGAGTATCCATCTGGCGTGGATGGGGTGGCTATTGTTAACAACTTTACCGAGTTTGTAGTCAAGCGCGAAAAAGAGAAGGTCGAAGCGGACTTTAAAACTCTTGTTGAGAACCGGATCGCGCAAACAGAAAGAAAGCTGTTATCCAAGAAAGCTGCATACGAAGCCAACAAAGACTCGGAAATCGCAGAACTCCTTGAAAAGGATCAGTTAAAAAAAGAAACTCTACAAGACGAACTCAAAGCCCTACGGCAACAATTGCAAACTCGTCGACAAAATCGTGTGAAACAGTTGGATGAGGCAATATCGATTGCCAAAAAGCTGGGAATTGTTGCGCCTACCACGCCATCTGCCCTTGGAGAGGCTGGGCAGACAAGGCAAGGCAACATGATTCGTACAGAAGTAAGCAACCAACAAATACCTCTTTATTTTATGGGTCAGTCGGCACTTGAAGCAGAGCGCACAACACTCGTCTCCCGAAACTCCGATGACTTTACTGAGCCTCGCGTTGATGAAATCCAGAAGGAGCTTAACCTCCTCGCCAATAACCGGAAAGTTGCCTTGCTTAAACAGCGTAATAACGAAGAGCTGTTCTTAAAAGGCTTAGGTGAGATCCGGGAAGAGCTGGCACACCTGAAAAACCTGCATGTCAATTTTGAACAATTTAATCTGGTTAATATCGACAGACCGGCGTCTCCCCCGCAAGCCCCTATCAAGCCGAAGAAAGCGTTAATCGTTGGCTTAGGTTTGATATTCGGACTGATGCTCGGAACAATGCTCGCTGCTGCCCGGACAATCATGCTGCCTAAAAAACCGACTGACAAAAGCACTGCAGACTAGCTGCAAGCTTATTTCCCGCTCTAATAAAAAGGCCGATCAATGATCGGCCTTTTTATTACTCTCGCGATTAATTCACTTCAATCTTGTCTCGGTTACTTTCCAGAATTGCCTTACCAATCCCCTTGACCTCAAGGAGTTCATCCACTGACGCAAACGGCCCATTATTGTCACGATACGCAACAATTGCCTTGGCCTTCGCCTCCCCAACACCGGCTAGCTCACGTTGAAGTGTTGGTGCATCTGCACCATTGAGATCAACTTTATTGGCCTTCGCTCTAGTACCAGCTTCCGTGACCACGGAAGACTCAACAGCTTTAGCTTCCGGAGCAGCAATAGCTGCAACAGAAGCGCCGCTCAAAAGGGCAAAAACCAAAGAGTAGAAGTAACCTTTGCGCATGATGATGCTCCATGACATGAATTGAAAGAAGAAGCTTTTCCTAAGCTGCTCTCTAAACTTAGGCTATGTCATGGGACTGTCAAAAACGTGTACGTTACAGGATATGAAACAATCAGGGTTCGAGGCGGCGCTGCTGGTAGATCCAGTCGACAATCTCTCCGTCTGGGGCATAGCCGCTGACCGTGTCGCGCAACAGCTGGCGGACGCGCGCATAGTCGTCCTGATCCACCGCAGCGAGCAACTCGGTCAACTTGACCTTCAGCAAATCCCAGGACAGGTGATCCTCGTTGGCCGTCATGATCATCGGGTGCTGAGTGGCCGCCACGTTGTCACCGATCAGCAGCTCTTCGTAAAGCTTCTCGCCCGGACGCAGCCCGGTGAATTCGATAGCGATGTCACCATTCAGGTTTTTTTCCGAGCGGACGCTCAGGCCGGACAAATGGATCATCT
>NZ_JBXAJS010000013.1:0-140308 GCF_058797535.1 Pseudomonas sp. GW823-FHT02E01
TGTCCCCTTCGTCTAGTGGCCTAGGACACCGCCCTTTCACGGCGGTAACAGGGGTTCGAGTCCCCTAGGGGACGCCATTTGCGGGAATAGCTCAGTTGGTAGAGCACGACCTTGCCAAGGTCGGGGTCGCGAGTTCGAGTCTCGTTTCCCGCTCCATATTTAACGAAAACGCCGCTCATTGAGCGGCGTTTTTGTTTGCGCGTAAAAAAACAGGTCAACTGCTGAGGCTTTGTACCAGGCTTTCGAGCGCTTCAGAGGTTTCTTCATCCTGCTCCAGTTGCACAGCGGCAGCCGCTCTGAGTTGGCGTGCCAGGCGGTATTCGCTGGGCGTGCAGTTGGCGAACTGCTTGAACGCACGAGCGAAGTAGGAAGGATCCTTGAAGCCGGCCTCATAGCCAATGCTGGTAATCGGCATCTGGCTGTTGTCGAGCAGATCTTTGGCGAAGTTCATGCGCTTGTCCAGGATGTAATCCGTGAAGCCAAGTCCATTGGCTTCCTTGAACAGGCGGCTGAAGCGAAATGTCGTCATGCCGCAACGCTGAGCCAATTCCCTCTGATCGATGCTGTCTCGAAAGTGCTGTTCGATGTACAGCATGACATTGCTCAGCGCCTGGTGTTTTTGATGTCCTGAGGTCCGCCGGATGCTGTCCGGCAGGGTCGGGGCGTGGTCGATTTGCGATGATTTGACCTGGCCGTGGGCATTTCGGCGCAGCTCGCAGAGCTGCACCACCGCCGTCAGGTAACGCTTCTTCTCGGTGGTCGAGAGCGGGAGCACCATGTATTCCCAGACGCTGGAGCGCATGGCCCAGACAGCCAGTTCCTCCGAGTGCTGCACGGTGAACATGGTGATCGGGATGCTGGGGGTGGTGCGTTTGATCTCCAGCAACAGCCTCAAGCCTGGCGTGTCGGGGCGATCAAAATGGACGCAGATCATGTCTGCCTGTTCCCGGATGGGCAGCACGGAGTTTTTCGCCAGATTGCAGTCGCAGGAACCCTCGAACTGCGCGACGAGTTCTTTCGTGGAACGATCATGAGTCAGATCGAACCATAAGAGTGATGGCCTTCTGGTTACATTGGACGTCATGTCTCTACTCTGAGGTTCTTGGTGACTCTCTCGCTAAGGAGTATTGCCAAGGTGCCATCACTTTGCAGATTTAATCCTGATAGAAAAGACGATTTTTAGTTCTATTCGCTCTATGGATCGCCTGGAAGGCAGCTACGGGCGATTGTTTGCTCGTGTGTCTTCGAAAAAACCTGGTTGAACCGCCTGTCGCATGTGAATCAATGGCAATTGCCTTTGGTTTTCAACGCCTTGTTTACCCCTTCCATTACTGCTGCAAAGGCCAATGCCCCGTATTTAGCCGTCCCGCAAAAAAGTCCTAACGATGTGCAAAATCTTCCTAACGCCTATGCCTTGCCCCTGACTAGTGTTGCACTCAGGCAGCGCAGAACGTACTGCCTCAGAAAAAACAACATTCGAGTGAGGTGGGCAAAATGATCATGCAAACAATCAAGGCTTCGGTACTGAAGTTCATCAAAGACGAAGATGGCCTGACCATTGTGGAGTATGCGGTGGCCGGTGGGCTGATTACGGTGGCTGTCGCCGCAATGTTTGTAACTTTGGGTACCAACGTGAACACCAAGATCACTGCGCTGTGCGCTGCGGTCAAAGGTGCTGCCTGCTGATGATTGCAACTCACGGTGGCGGGGCGCGGTGATATCCATGGAGCAACCGGTTTTTACTGTTTCATTAATAGACCGGGCAACTCAATGGACTTCGCGCTGTCCCCGCCAATGTACTTTCTGAGCCGTATGGCCGCTGAAGTGAGGTTCACAAAAATGACTCTGCAAACAATCAGAACTTCGATAAGCAAGTTCGCCAAAGATGAAGATGGCCTGACCATTGTGGAGTACGCCGTTGCCGGTGGGTTAATTACGGTAGCTGTTGCCGCAATGTTTGTAACTTTGGGCGGCGAGGTGAACACCAAGATCACCGCGCTGTGCGCTGCGGTCAAAGGTGCTGCCTGCTAACGATAATCTCGGTAGGGGAGACGCGCCATGTCCATGGAATTGCTGGTATCGACAGTTGTGCTGCTAGGACTGCTGGGCGTCGCGGTGGTGAGCGATCTGCTTCGCCACCGTATTCCCAACATGCTGGTTCTGTTGGGCCTTGCCCTGGGACTGGGGGCTCAAATGTATTCGGGTGGCATCAGCGGATTGGGTGACAGTCTGTTGGGCATTCTGATCTGTTTTGCGCTGTTCCTGCCAATGTACGCCTTCGGTGGGATGGCCGCTGGCGACGTCAAGTTGATGGCCATGGTCGGCAGTTTTCTACCATTCCATTTTGCGTTGTGGGCTGCAATGTTCAGTTTGATAGCCGGCGGCGTATGCGGTTTTTTGATAGTGCTGTATCGCGGTCAACTGTTTCAGACCCTGGGGCGTTATTGGCTGATTCTAAGGGCACAGGCTTATCTGGCGCCAACTTCGGATGAAGTAGCCGGCAAGCCTTTTCCTTATTCGATTGCAATTTTGCTCGGCACGCTGGGCAGCATCTACTGGCAACTCGTTGCCAGTGGGTTGGGAGATTAGTCATGCATGTCATGGTTGATACTGATGCCTTCCCCAATGAGCGGGAAGCGGTGCAGCGACTGGCTCCTCAGCCGTGCACAATCCGCGAAACTGGTCTGACCGACAGTTTTCTCGGCGAGTTGGTGTGCAAGCATTTGTTTGACGCCGGTGTGCTGGACATGTCGCGGCTGGTGGACCGCCTGGCGCTGACCGGCGCGGTACTTGAAGAGGTCCTGGCGTTTCTGCGCAAGGATGGCCGTGTCGAAGTACTCGGCCAGGTGAGTCAAACGGGCGGGCAGATGTTGCGTTATGGCCTGACCGAACGTGGTCGCAGTGTCGCCCGCGATGCCCTGTCCCGCAGTGGCTATATCGGTGCGGCACCTTTCCCGGTGAGTACTTACCGGTCCCTGATCAAGCTACAGACCATTCACCATGGTCGCATCAACGCCAACGATATGCGCAATGCCCTGGCAGGCGTAGTGCTCACGGAGGAGATGCTCGATCAGTTGGGTGTGGCGATGAACTCCGGGCGCGCGATCATGATTTATGGCCCCGCGGGTACCGGCAAGACCTATGTCAGCAGTCGGCTGATCCGTCTGTTCGCCGAGGCCATCTGGGTCCCTCATGCCATCGTGATCAACGAGTCGGTGATCGAGATCTATGACCCGCAAGTGCATCAGCGGCTCGATGACAACGCTCAACAGAACACCCTGATGCTCAACGAAGGGATCGACCGTCGACTGCTGTGCTGCAAACGCCCGATCGTCATCACTGGCGGCGAGTTGAGCATGGAACAGTTGGACGTTCGTTATGACCCTTTCACCCGTCAATACCAGGCTGCCCTGCAGCTCAAGGCCAGCAATGGCCTGTTCATCATCGACGACATGGGGCGCCAGCGCATGGCACCCGCCGAGCTGTTGAATCGCTGGATCGTCCCGATGGAAGAGAAGCGCGATTTCCTCAACCTGGGCGGTGGTCGGCATTGCGAGCTGCCATTCGATCTGATTCTGGTGTTTTCCACCAACCTCAATCCCCTGGAGCTGGCCGATGAGGCCTTCCTTCGCCGGATTGGCTACAAGCTGCAATTCGGTTACCTGAAGCCCGAGGAGTACGAAAAGATCTGGCGTATGGAAAGCGAGCGTCTGGGTATTTCTTATGACCCGCTGCTGGTGCGTTATGTGCTGCAAAGGCTTTATGCAAGTGAAGGCATGCCCCTGGTGCCCTGCCATCCCCGAGATCTCCTGAACATGGCGCTCGATCGCCAGCGTTATATCGGCGGTTCCGGACCACTGTCACCGAAAGAGTTGGAATGGGCCTGGCACAACTACTTCGTCCAGCTCAACTTTCTTTGATGCGGAGATACTGACATGAGCTCTCGTACCCTTACCCTGATAGGCGTTTCCCTGGCCATGGGCCTGGGGGCTGCATGGATGGCCGATTCCTGGCTGAGCGCGCGGCTCAATGCCAGCCCGGATGACCACCTTCGAAACGTGGTGGTCGCCACGGTAGAAATTCCATTCGGGCAGATGGTCGAGCCCCAACAGGTCACGACCGTACGCATGCCCATGGATACGATCCCGGACGATGCCTTCGATGCCAGCGAAAAAGCCGTGGGCAAGATCGCAACCTTCGACATTCTGCGGGGCGACATCGTGCGCGGTGCACGGCTTAGCGAACACCTGGGGGGCAGTACCCTGGCTTCCTTGATTGATCCTGACAAACGCGCCATATCGGTACGCGTGGACGATGTGGTCGGCGTGGGCGGGTTCCTGTTGCCGGGTAACCGGGTCGATGTACTGGCGACCAAAACCACCAATGCTGGCAGTAACAACGCCACGTCCAGGACCATCCTCGAGAACTTGCGAGTGTTGGCGGTGGATCAGACCGCAGGCACCGACAAGACCCAGCCGGTAGTGGTACGCGCAGTGACCCTGGAGATGTCGGCCGCTGAAGCGGAAACCCTGGTCACGGCACAGACGGAAGGCAAGTTGCAACTGGCGCTGCGTAACCCGCTGAACCTCGAGAAGAAAGCGGCGGCCGTTGCGCCAGCCACGCCTGTTGCACCTGTTGCCCCGGCCATGGCTGTGGCCACCGCCGAGGCGCCAAAACGCGTGGTACAGCGCAGCGGCGAGGGCGGGGGTATCACCGTTATCCGCGGGACCGAAGCCAAAGTAGTCAACATTCGCTGACAGGGTACAACCGTACCTTGGCACCAGTGTAATGGCGGAGCCTATCCGGATCAGTATCGCCAATCGAGGGCTTGATGATGAATCTTCGTATTCAGCGGCCGTTCACTTCGACGCCAAGGCGCCAGGAAGGATCGGTGAGTGTATTGATGGTGATCACGCTGGGAGTGATCGGCCTGATGGCGGCGCTGGCTCTGGACGGCGGGCATATCATGCTGAACAAGACGCGCCTGCAGAATGCGGTGGACGCCGCCGCCCTGAGTGGCGCCAAAACCCTGAGCCAGGTGGAGGGTGGCACCAACAGTGCCAGCGCGACGCGCACCGCCGCGCTCAATACGCTGGTACAGAATGCCAATGCCGCGGGCAACAACGAGTTGGCCACGGCTGTGGGCGGCAACGCCGGGGCATTTGCGGTGGTGGAACTGGCAAGCAGCGTCTATGGCCCGTTCTCCTATCCCGGACCGACGGATGCCAAGTACGTCCGGGTATCGGTACCGAGCTATGGCCTGACAGGATTTTTCTGGAACTTCGCCCAGGTCTTCGGCGCTGGTGGCCTGGGACCCAAAGCGGTGGCGGCGATCGCAACCGCCGGTCCCAGCCCTACCAACCCATGTGATGTCGCACCGTTAATGATCTGTGGCGACTCGACTAAATACGACCCGGCCGCTGGCATGTTCTGGGGTTTCCAGTTTGGTGATTTGCAGGTGTTGAAGTCAGCTGCCAACAATTCGTCCGCCATTGGCCCTGGTAACTTTCAATTGCTCGATTTCGGTTCGGGCGGCAGTTCGGTCAGAGAAGATCTGGCCGGTGGCGGCTCGGTCTGCCGCAATGTAGGGGAGACTGTCCAGACCTCACCCGGTAACACGGTCGGCCCTGCATCTCAGGGCTTGAATACGCGCTTCGGCATCTACAACGGCCCGGTCAGTGCCTCGAGCTATCCGCCAGACATTGTGACGTCGTCGAGCAATCCGGCGATCACTTACAACGACTCAGTCACTCCGGCGCAGACGCAGTACAAGGGGCAGCCCGTTACTTCGAGTGGGGGCAGTCTCACCGCGGGTGGCGAAGCGATACTGGACTACAACGACTGGAAGGCAAGGGTTGCCGACTGTGTGGCGGGGTCCGGCAGTGGTTGTCAGAGCGGTGGGGTATTCGAGCGTCGGATGTTGAAAATCGTCGTTGGTAACTGCACCGGCAAACAGGGCGGTTCAACCACGATCCCTGTTCTGGGCTTTGGCTGCTATTTCGTGGTGCAGCCTATGGATGGCGGCGGCACGCAAGCGCAGATCTTCGGCCAATTTGTGCGCGAGTGCGAAGGCGACAACGTGGCCGGCCCCTCGCCGTCAACCGATTCCGGCCCGCAGATCATCCAGCTTTACAAAACCTATCTCAACGGCAGCGGCACTCCGAGCACTGACTCATAGGAGGCGTCATGAGACATCACTCGTTTAAACGACCACAGGCCCAACAAGGCGTGGCGCTGGTGGAGTTCACCCTGGTGCTGCCGGTTTTGCTCCTGTTGTTGCTGAGCCTCGGCGAGTTAGGCCGCATGCTCTACCAGTACAACGTATTGCTGCAGGCCAGCCGCGACGCCGACCGTTTTGTTGCCAGTCAGGCCTGGAACTCGACGCTTGGCATGGTTGCCCTGAGCAGTACGCTGCAGACCCAGACAAAAAATGTGGCGGTGTATGGCGTACCCAGCCAGACAGGCACGCCGGTGGTTTCCGGGTTGACGACCACAAACGTAGTGGTCGCCGCAGTGGGCGTCGACCATGTACGGGTCACCATTACCTATAACTTTTGCCCGGTGATTGGCAGTGGCAATTGTAATGGAGCGATTCCAGGATTTTTTGGCAATCAGATTGCACTGAGCATTCCGCTGGTCGCCACTACCGTGATGAGGGCGCTGTGATGAACAGAAAACACATGCGCGGCACCTACATAGTGGAGTTCTCTTTCATTGGGCTGCTGGTGTTCACGTTGTTGTTCGGCGTAGTGGAAATGGGCCGCCTGTACTTTACGGTCAATGCGCTGGATGAAGCCGTTCGCCGTGGTACGCGCCTGGCGGCGGTTTGCAATATCAGCGATCCGGTGGTGTTGCGGCGGGCTATCTTCAATGCCGCGGGCGATGCTGGTACGAGCCAGCTGATCGGCAATCTGGCCACCACCAACCTGACGCTGAGCTATCTGGACGTAGACGGTGCAGTGGTGGCCAACCCTGCCGATACGAGTGGGGCCAATGGGTTCCGTGCCATCCGCTATGTCCAGTTGAGTCTGCAAAACTTCGTTTTCAACCTGTTTATTCCCGGGTTCGGCGTGCCCATTACCCTGCCAACATTCAGGGCAACCTTGCCACGCGAAAGCCTCGGGCGTCATTCCGATTCCGGGGAGATCACGCCATGCTGAATACCAAGGACACTCCACTTTCCAGTTCGACCGGTAAAACCGGGCTCAGGTTGCTGATCAGCAGCCGTGATGCCACGTCGTTGCGTGACCTGCAGAGTGTCTGCCAACGCATGCCCAGCCTGGAGGTGAGTACTCGGTTGGTGAGCAATGGGCATGTCGACCCGCTCTACGGCCTAGACCGGATGCCCGATCTTTTGCTGTTGCGCGTCAGCCACCTGTGGCGCGAGGAGCTGGCGGCACTGTTGCAGCGCCCGGCCCATGAGCGTCCGCCGATGTTGGTGTGCGGTCTACTGAGCGAACAGGAAGGCATGCGTCTGGCGATGCAGGCCGGCGCCCGGGACGTGCTGCCCGAGCCCGTCGCCGAGGCAGAACTGGTCGCCGCCTTGAATCGGCTGGTCCTGGAGGTTCGGACCGGCAGCGGGACAGAAGGGAAACTGATCGCCGTGACCAGTTCCAAGGGCGGATCCGGCGGCACCATGCTGGCCTGCAACCTGGCTCAGCAGCTCAGCATGAAGGGTGGCACTGCCCTGTTGCTGGATATGGACCTGCAATTTGGCAGCGTGACGCATTACCTGGATGTGGCGCAAACCCACAGCCATCTTGAGGTGTTGCATCAGATCGACGGCATGGACAGTGTTGCGCTACGGGGTTTTTGCAGCCACTTCAGCCCGACCTTGCATGTGCTGGGTGGCCGGGCCGGTGAGCTGTGTCTGCCGCAGGATGCCCAACCCGAGCAACTTGACACCTTGTTGCAGTTGGCCCGCGCCAGCTATGACTGGGTAGTGATCGATCTGCCACGGCAAATCGACCACCTCACCGGCTCCGTGCTGGAACAGGCGGACCGGGTGTACGTGGTGGTGCAGCAGAGCGTCAGCCATCTGCGCGATGCCAGCTCCCTGGTGCGGATTCTTCGCGAAGATCTGGGCGTGCGTGGGGATCAATTGCAGATAGTGGTCAACCGCTATGACAAGTCGGCAGCGGTCAGTCTCAAGGATATCGGCGAGGCGCTGCGCTGCACGAACCTGTCGAAATTACCCAACGACTTCAACCTGGTCAGCCAGAGTCAGAACACTGGCGTGCCGTTGGGGCTGCATGCGCCGAAGGCAGCGATCACTGTTGCACTGCGCGACATGACCGAGGATCTGGTCGGTCAACAGGCTGTAGGGAACAAAGGCTTATTCAAACGCGCCTTCAACCGTTTTTTCGGGGGATGACCCATGATCAGCGACTTTCGTAACCGCTTGCGCAAACAGTCCGGTAAAACCGCCTCATCGTCGGTGACCCCGTTGGACGGTGACCAGCCGGATCCGGCAGATCAATTGATGGCCTGGGAGCACGCAATCCCGGATGTCATGTACGAAACCAGAACCCAGGTCACCCCGGTGGAGGCCGAGTGGCGGGAAAAGATCTACCAGCAGTTGCTCAAGGTCATGGACCTGTCCTTGCTGGACTCCCTTGAGCAGGCTGAGGCCGCGCGGCAGATTCGTGATATTTGCCAGCGTCTGCTCGATGAGCATTCGGCACCGGTGAGTACTTCCAGCCGCCAATTGATCATCAAGCAGATCACCGACGAGGTGCTCGGCCTTGGCCCCCTGGAGCCCTTGCTGGCCGATCACAGCGTGTCCGACATCCTGGTCAACGGCTTTGCCTCGGTCTATGTCGAGCGCTTCGGCAAACTGCAACGCACCGATGTGCGCTTTCGCGATGATCAGCATTTGTTGAACATCATCGACCGCATCGTCTCCAGCTTGGGGCGGCGTATCGACGAGTCCTCGCCGTTGGTGGATGCCCGGCTCAAGGACGGTTCGCGGGTCAACGCGATTATCCCGCCGCTGGCCATTGACGGCCCGAGCATGTCGATCCGGCGCTTTGCGGTGGATCTGCTCAATACCGACAGCCTGATCCAGGTGGGGACGTTGACCCCGGCAATCGCCCTGCTGCTCAAGGCGATTGTCCGTGGGCGCTTGAACGTGCTGATTTCCGGCGGTACCGGCAGCGGCAAGACCACCATGCTCAATGTCCTGTCCAGTTTCATTCCGCACAACGAGCGGATCGTCACCATCGAGGATTCGGCCGAACTGCAACTGCAGCAGCCCCATGTGGTGCGTCTGGAAACCCGGCCTTCGAATATCGAGGGGCGCGGCGAGGTGAGCCAGCGGGAATTGGTGCGCAACAGCCTGCGGATGCGTCCTGACCGCATCGTGATCGGAGAAGTGCGCGGCGTCGAGGCGCTGGACATGCTGACTGCTATGAATACCGGCCACGATGGCTCGTTGACCACGATCCATGCCAACACCGCGCGTGATGCATTGGGGCGGGTCGAGAACATGGTGTCGATGACCGGGGCGACCTTCCCGATCAAAGCCATGCGTCAACAGATTGCTTCGGCCATCGATGTGGTGATCCAGCTGGAACGTCAGGAGGACGGTAAGCGCCGTCTGGTCAGCGTGCAGGAAATCAACGGCATGGAGGGCGAGATCATCACCATGACCGAAATCTTCTCCTTTTCGCGCCATGGCTTGGGTGAAAACGGCGAAGTGCTGGGTGAATACCGGCCCAGCGGCATGATCCCCGCCTTCCGCGATGTGCTTGCCAAGCGCGGCATCGAGTTGCCGCTTACGATGTTCAGGCCTGAGTGGATGGAGGCACGGCAGTCATGAATCAGGTTCCCGGTGAATTCATTCTGATGTTCCTTGGCATGGTGTTTATCGCCGTCTTCCTTCTGTCCCAGGGCGTGGCGGTGCCGGTATTCGGCGAAGCCGGGAAGATGCGCAAGCTCATCCGCGGCCGCTTGCATGTACTGGAGAAAGCCAACCATCTACCCAACATGCAAACGGTACTGAGGCAGAAGTACCTGACGCGCTTGTCGCCACTGGAGGCGATGCTCGAGCAGTTGCCTTTTATGGCGAACCTGACACAGCTGATCGAGCAGTCGGGCCATGAATATCGTGCTTATCGGGTGATATTGCTCGGGCTTGCCCTCGGCGTTGCAGCCGGCGCAGTAGTCCTGATGTTTTCGGCGATCTGGTGGATGGCGCTGGCGGTGGCTTTTGTAGTGGCCTGGATCCCGGTCCTGAAAATCCTGCGTGATCGCAACAAGCGTTTTGCGCAGTTCGAGGAAGGTTTGCCGGATGCGTTGGATGCCATGTGCCGGGCCCTGCGCGCCGGGCACCCGTTCAACGAAACCCTGCGCCTGGTCGCCGAGGAACACCGAGGGGCGGTCGCTCATGAGTTTGGCCTGACCTTCTCCGATATCAACTATGGCAACGATGTTCGCCGGGCCATGCTCGGCCTGCTGGAGCGCATGCCAAGCATGACGGTGATGATGCTGGTGACGTCGATCCTCATCCATCGCGAGACCGGCGGCAATCTGACGGAAGTGCTGGAACGCCTGAGTCGGCTGATCCGAGGCCGCTTCCGCTTTCAGCGCAAGATCAAGACCTTGTCGGCGGAAGGACGTATGTCGGCTTGGGTGCTGGTGGCGATTCCTTTCGTGCTGGCGATTGCGATCATCGTTACAAGCCCCAGTTACCTTCCTGTGCTGATCAATGATCCCACGGGCCATAAGCTGATCATCGGGGCTTTCGGCGCCATGTTGATCGGGATTTTCTGGATAAAAAAAATCATCCGGATTCAGGTTTAAGCGGTACTCGCTACCGGGAGGTACAGGATCATGGACTTTTTACTGGGGTTGTTCAGTCGGCTTACGGGGAACGAAGAACTGGCGCGCTTATTGTTCATCAGCGTGATCGGTTTAAGTACGGTGTTTGCGGTCGTCGCCCTGATGTTGCTGATGTTGGGCCTTCAGGACCCGGTGCAGCGCCGCCTGGCGTTGATCAAGCGTGGTAATTTAGGCAATGCGGTCGGGCAGGAGGCTCCGGGTAACCTGCAATTGCTGCTGGAACGGGTCGGCCAGCGCTTTGCTTCGGCCGAGTCGACCAAGACGTCCGCAACCCGGACCCTGTTGATGCATGCGGGTTATCGTTCCTCTTCGGCGGTGCAGATGTACTGGGCGGTGCGCCTGATGTTACCGCTGCTATTGATTGGCCTTGCGTTGCTGCTGTTGCCGTTGATCCCCAAGGTCTCATTGATGATCGGTCTGTTAGTGGTGACCATGGCGGCCGGTATCGGCTGGTTGCTGCCGGCACTGTATGTCAGCAAGCGTAAGGAATTGCGTCAAAACCGGCTGCGTGTCGGGTTTCCAGATGCGCTGGACTTGATGGTCGTCTGCGTGGAGTCGGGCTTGGCCCTGCCCACGACCATCGAACGTGTGGCTGAAGAGATGTCGGTCAGCCATGTTGAGCTGGCGGAGGAACTGGCCCAGGTCAATGCGCAAATCCGCGCGGGCATTACCAGTACCGAGGCACTCAAGCAACTGGCTGTGCGCACCGGCCTGGATGACGTACAAGGGTTGGTCAGCTTGTTGGCGCAGAGCATCCGCTTTGGTACCAGCGTGGCCGACACCCTGCGCATCTATGCCGATGAATTCCGTGACCGGCGCACCCAGGCCGCCGAAGAGGCGGGGGCGAAAATCGGCACCAAACTGATATTTCCGCTGATCTTTTGCCTGTGGCCGAGCTTCTTTCTGGTTGCCATCGGTCCAGCCCTGATCGGGGTCTTGAGAGCATTCGGGTGAGGTCAAACGGTTTGAGGCTGTCGAGTGCGACGGCCTTGCCACCCGTACCTGACCTGCACTTTCCCGCCAAGGATCTACACATCTGCTCCAGGGTAATCCGTCCAAGGGTGGATAATGCGTAGATGCCACTGCTTTTGTCGCGCACAACATCAAGCCCGGCGTTGCAGCCAGGCCACTCTGAATTAAGCCAGAAGTTGATCACCCATCGATATGCCTCAGTTGCCGCCGCTGATGCTCAAGTCTCCCGCTGTATCCTGGTCATAAAATTCCGGAATCGGGTAGTTGAAGCTGTTCAGCCAGCGCTGCATGGCCAGGTCACGTTCGGTAGCCGAAGCGGTTTGCAGGTGAGGGGAGGCAACCACACCGCGAATCTGCAGCTGCAACCACTGCTCGGTACCTTGTTGATACGGCGAAGAAGGGCCCGGCTCAATGGCCCAGGCAGTGGTTGACAGGCAAGCCATGCACACGATCAACAGCCTTTTGGTATTCATCTCGACTCCTCGTACGTTCTACTTGTTCGCACTGGTAGAGGCATCGGCTACCTCAGTCTTGCGATTCCCATCGGTAGCCACCACTTTTTTGGCGGAGGTCTTGAGTTTTTCCGCGCGGGTTTGAGCCTCTACGACTTGCTTGGGGCTCAAGTCGGCGCGGGTCACGAGTTCGGCGGCCGCCTTCCAGTTATCCTGGTAGATCAGCAGCGTCACCATATTGAGTGCCGCCAGTGTGTTTGCCTGCTTGAGTTCCATGGCGGTCATGAACTCAAAGCGTGCTTCAGGGATCCGTTGCTGATTGAGGTAGACGACCCCCAGGTCATTTCGCATCCTGTCGTCGGTGGGGGCCATCCTCACCGCACGCTCAAGGTGAGTGGCAGCGGTGGCGTTATCATTTTTGGCGGCGGCCAACTGACCAAGGCCATGTTCCCCTTCAGCCGCCAGACAGGTACCGAGCAAGCTTTCGTACAATGGCTGCGCGTCGCCATTACGCCCCATCAAGCGCAACACCCTAGCCTTGCGCAGGCGAACCTGGACCATGCTATCGGGCAAACCTTCCAGATTCGCCAGGCTGGCATATAAACGGCCTTCTTCAGCCATGTTGTCGGCCAGGTTCAGGGCCAGTTCTTGCTCCGAACCGGGCTTGGCACAGCTGGCTGGCCGCGAAGTCATGCCATTGCTGGCACAACCTGCAAGCATTAACGTCGCCGCTATTGCAATGACTGCTTTCATCGAGTGTCCCCTGGCGACAACAGGTTGAACGCCTGGCCAATGGCAATAAGGCTGGCCCGGCAAGCGTTCAAAGTCACCATTACGAGTGAGGGCGAGGCAAGTCTGGTTCAGGCTCCGGTTCATTTCGAGAGCCCGCTGAGATTGTCGAAGTCGCCATTTTCCAGGAAAAACATGCGGTAGAAGTTCGGGTCGTAATTGCGCAGCTGCTCGCCAGGCAATGTCGGTAGTTGTGCATCGGCAGCCAGTGGCTGGACCAGATGGGGGGTGACGATCATCAGCAGTTCGCGCTCTTCACGGTTAATGGTGTTGTCGCGGAAAAAGGCGCCCAGAACCGGGATATCGCCCAAGCCCGGAAACTTGTTCACCTGGGAGTCGTTGTGGGTGCTGATCAGGCCGCTGATGACGAAGCTTTCGCCGTCGGCCAGGGAGATGCTGGTATCGGTCCGGCGCACGGTCAGGGCCGGGACTATCGTGCCGGCGATGCTCACGGCGTTGGTGAAGTCCAGTTCACTGACTTCCGGCGCCACCTTCAGTGCGATACGGTTTTTCCCGACAATGGTCGGCGTCAGTGTCAGGCGGATACCGAATTCCTTGTACTCGATGGACACGTTATCGCTGCCTGAACTGGGCACTGGAATCGGTACTTCACCGCCGGCCAGGAAGCTCGCACTTTGCCCACTGAGCGCAACCAGGCTTGGTCGCGCCAGGGTGTAGGCAAAACCGCTGCCTTCCAGCGCGTTGATCGCCACCAGGGTACTGCCGGTAGCAAACGTGAGGTTGAACTGGTCGTTTCTCACCGGTATCGCCGGCGTGACAATGCCGCCGATGGTGGGCAAGGTTCTCGGCGAGCCGAACAGCCAGTTGCCTCGGACGCCGAAAATCGAGGCGGAGGCTTCCTTGAGCTTGGTCCGGCTGACTTCAACGAAACGGACATCGGTCTGCACCTGGCTCGGCAGCAACGGATCGTCGGAAGGTACCGACGGCACACTGGTCAGCGCCGATGTGGCTCTACCCTTGACGAACACCATGCTTTGGCGTGGCGTTTTCGAACAGGCGGTCCAGACCATCAGGCTGGTGGTCCCCGGCGCAACGCCCGTGAGTATGAACGCGCTGCTGCCGCTGGGCTGCACGTCGGCAATTTTCGGGTCACCCACCGCCAGTTGTGTTACTGGAACGGGGCTGCGCAGTTCATTCTGCAGCCCCTGACCGACCTCGTACGTTGTCGGCCAATTATCCAGTTGTGAACAATTGGCCGGCGCGGCCTGAGCCGCATCCACGCTGAGGCCCATCCAGAACAGGCCATGGATAATTCGCTTGAAAGCGGGCTCGGTACGAAAGCTCATTAAGGACATCCTCGCTGGATAGGCCATCTTCAGGCTGACTAAGTTGTCTCGGATCACTCACGGGGACCGGACTACCTCTCCCAATGCGCCAGACCACTTATCCACGGCCTTGGCGTTATTCCTTGCGTGCTACACACGAGCGGGCGCAATTCGCTGATCTGGCTGGATAGCGAGCGACCATTGCTGAAACGGTTTTCAGTGATCCGGTGACCTGGACTGCCTGTCGGAGCGATACTCGCGCCTATGGTTCGACCTGGTCCCCCCGGAAAGTCATCGGCAATGCAGGTACAGAGCCGGAAAACGCCTGCCAGGATCATGGTGAGGTAACTCCTTTTGCCAATCCGCTATCTGATCACTGAAGCTAACGTGAAAACTCGAGCCGTTATGACTTCTTGTAGTTTGAAGGTAGTTCAATCAAACCAAAGTGCCATGAGATAGAGAGAAAACTATTGGTGCAAAGGCTGGAGCTAGGCAGGCGGACGCTGCGGAAAAGGTCGCGGCACAGTGCGGTTGCCTGAAGTTGACGGGGTGCGCTGAAGGAAAAAAAAGGCCCGCATGCTCAAGCATGCGGGCCTTTGGCATCACTGATTGATGATCAGTGCTTGCTGTCCTGGTTCGACAGCGCCAGCAACTGCTTTTCCTGGTTCCAGTCGAAGGGCTCGTCGTTCTGTTCGGCTTCGAAGCGGCGCTCTTCCAGTGCCTGATACAGGTCGATTTCATCATCGGGCATGTAGTGCAGGCAGTCGCCGGCGAAATACCACAGCAGGTCGCGCGGGACCAGGTGAGCGATTTGCGGATAGCGAGTGATGACCTGGCACAGGATGTCCTGGCCCAGGTACTGGCTTTCGATCGGGTCGACAGGCAGTAACGCAAGCAGTTCGTCGAAGCGCTCAAGGAACAAGGCATGACTTTCGTCGGGAACCTGCTCGGCCTCACCTACGGCGACCAGGATGCTGCGCAGGTGGTCGAGTAAAACGAGATGATCGGCAACGATGTTGGACACGAGATAAGTCCTCAAGAGCAAAACGGGCGCGGGAGTATAAAGCGCCCGCGCCCGTTTTTACATGCTTGACGGGATCAGCGGACTTTTCCCTCCGCCAGTGCCAAGGCCTCTTTGCCAAAGTCATCGACATCGATCACCTTGCGCCGGGCCGCCTCGGCTTCTCGCAGGGTTTGGGCCTCCACCGGCTGCAATACGCCAGCCTCGAGGGCGGCATCGATCACCGACTCGCCGGCCACCGGTTTGACCTGGCCACTCTTGAGTGCCATATGCAGTTTTTTCTGCTGCGGCTGTGCGGCGCTCAACAGATTGCAGGCGTGTTGCAATGCACCGACCGGATCGTCGCTCGCTTGCGGGCGGTAGCACCCCAGGAGCACTTCCTCCAGTGCCGGGTCGCCCTTGGCGCGGCCGATCACCCCTGCGACTTCGGCGCCGAGTTTGTCCGATGGCCCTTTGTGCCGGCGCCCGAACGGGAACACGATCACTCGCAACAGACAGCCCGCGACTTTATTCGGGAAGTTGCTCAGCAGTTCATCCATCGCCCGTTCCGCCTGGCCCAGGCTTTCTTCCATGGCCCAGGTCAGCAGTGGTGCCATGTACTGCGGTGAGTCAAGGTCGTTGTAGCGCTTGAGCGCGGCGGACGCCAGGTAAAGGTTGCTCAATACGTCGCCTAGCCGTGCAGACAGGCGTTCGCGGCGTTTCAGTGCGCCGCCCAGCAACATCATGCTCAGGTCGGCGAGCAGGGCGAAAGCAGCGGCCTGACGGTTGAGTGCGCGGAAATAACCCTGGCTGAGTTTGTCGCCCGGGGTGTGCTCCAGATGCCCGAAACCGAGATTGAGCACCAGCGTACTGGCGGCGTTTCCCACGGCGAAACCGATGTGCTTGAGCAGCAGGTCATCGAATTCTCTGAGCGCCTGATCCTTGTCTTCACGGCCGGCGAGGGCCATTTCCTTGAGCACGAAGGGATGGCAGCGAATCGCGCCCTGGCCGAAGATCATCAGGTTGCGCGAGAGAATGTTCGCGCCTTCGACGGTGATGAAAATCGGCGCGCCGTTCCATTTGCGACCGAGGTAGTTGTTCGGCCCCATGATGATCGCCTTGCCGCCGTGCACATCCATGGCGTCGCTAATGCAGTCGCGGGCGCGTTCGGTCAGGTGGTACTTGAGAATTGCCGACAGCACCGACGGTTTCTCGCCCAGATCGACTGCATTGGCGGTCAGCATGCGGGCGGCGTCCATCATCCAGGCGTTGCCGCCAATGCGGGCCATGGCTTCCTGGATGCCTTCGAACGAGGCAATCGGCACATTGAACTGCTCGCGAACCTGAGCGTATTGGCCCGTTACCAGACTGGTGAACTTGGCCATGCCGGTGCCCACCGCCGGCAGGGAAATCGAACGCCCGACCGACAGGCAGTTCATCAGCATCATCCAGCCTTTGCCGAGCATCTCCTGGCCGCCGATGAGGAACTCCAGCGGGACGAACACGTCCTTGCCCGAGTTCGGGCCATTCATGAATGCCGCGCCCAATGGCAGATGCCGGCGGCCGATCTCGACACCGGCGATGTCGGTCGGAATCAGTGCCAGGCTGATGCCCAGGTCTTCCTTGTCACCCAGCAGGTGATCCGGATCGTAGGCCTTGAAGGCCAGGCCGAGGAGGGTGGCCACCGGACCGAGGGTGATGTAGCGTTTTTCCCAGTTCAGGCGCAGGCCGAGGACTTCCTGGCCCTCCCATTCACCTTTGCAGATCACTCCAGAGTCCGGCATGCCGCCGGCGTCGGAGCCGGCCAGCGGACCGGTCAGGGCAAAGCACGGGATGTCGTCGCCGCGCGCCAGGCGAGGCAGGTAGTGATTGCGTTGTTCGTCGGTGCCGTAATGCAGCAACAGTTCGGCCGGGCCGAGGGAATTGGGGACCATCACGGTTGAAGCAAGGTCGCCGCTGTGGCTCGCCAGTTTCATCGCCACTTGCGAGTGGGCATAGGCGGAGAAGCCCTTGCCGCCAAACTCCTTGGGGATGATCAGGGCGAAAAAGCCGTTGTCCTTGATGAATGTCCAGGCTTGCGGCGGCAGGTCCATGGTTTGACCGAGCTGCCATTCACTGACCATGGCGCAGAGTGTTTCGGTCGGCCCGTCGATGAAGGCCTGTTCCTCTTCATTCAATTGCGCCTTGGGATAGGACAGCAGCTTGCTCCAGTCCGGACGGCCACTGAACAGTTCGCCGTCCCACCAGACCGTGCCAGCGTCGATGGCATCGCGTTCGGTTTGCGACATCGGCGGCAGGGTTTTCTGGAACCAGTTGAACATCGGCGCACTGAACAATTTGCGGCGCAGGTCGGGCAGCAGCAAAGGCGCGGCGACGGCGGCGATCAACACCCAGAAAACCAGCAGCAGCCAGCCCGGTGCGCGGCTGAAAGCGCCCATGGCCACGACATAGATGGCCACGATGACCAAGGCGGGCAGCGGGGCGATGCGGCGGTGGGCCAAATAAGCAATCCCGACCAGCAAAACCAGTATCCACAACAACAGCATATTCATTCCTCCGTGAAACCAGGGCGAACCAGCCCACAGAGCTTAGACGGCATCCGCGAAACAGGCTGGTTGGAGCGATGTGATTCGAATCGTGGGAAACCCCGGATGATTTTCGTGCGACAAATGGGCCGCACACGTGGGAAATACGTTCATTGAACGAGCGGCAAAGCGGCCATGTTTGGCCGAAACGTCGTTATCTCTGTGCTGAAGCTCTCGCTAGACTCGGGGCTTCCCCAGGAGATTATTTTCATGCGCGAGTATCTGAGTCCCGGCCGCTTCATCGATAGTGACCATCCGTCCGTGGTGGAGTTCGCCGAAAAGCACCGTGGCACCAGTCGCGATCCGCTAGAGCAGGCGATCAGTCTCTATTACGCCGTGCGCGAAGCGGTGCGCTACAACCCGTACACGTTCAGTCGCGACCCGCAGACCCTGCGCGGCAGTTATGCGCTGGCGGCCGGGGAGAGTTACTGCGTGCCCAAGGCCACGTTGCTGGCAGGTGCAGCGCGGCATTGCGGGATTCCCGCGCGGATCGGCCTGGCGGATGTGCGCAATCATTTGTCGACGCCACGGCTGCTCGAATTGCTCAAGAGCGACATGTTCGCCATGCACGGCTACACCGAGTTTTACTTGCAGGATCGCTGGGTCAAGGCGACACCCGCGTTCAACCGCAAACTCTGCGACCTGTTCAATGTGGCGCCGCTGGAATTCGACGGGATCAACGACAGCGTTTTTCATCCCTTCAACCGCGATGGCGCGAAGCTGATGGAGTACCTGGTCGATCACGGCCAGTTCGCCGACGTACCTGAAGCGTTCTTTTTCGAACACCTGGAAAAGTGCTATCCGCACCTGTTCGGTGAGCAACAGCAACCACTATTGGGCGACATGCAGAGCGATTTGAGTCGCGCCTGATCCGGCGTATGCTGCCTGCCCACTTACCGAAAAAGAGGCGGTCATGCTGAAGATCTGGGGTCGGAAAAACTCGTCGAATGTCAGAAAACCATTGTGGGCCGCCGAAGAACTGGGACTGGCCTACGAGGCGATCGATGCCGGTGGCGCCTTTGGTGTCGTCGATACACCCGAATACCGCGCCATGAATCCCAATGGTCGCGTGCCTGTCATTGAAGACGACGGTTTTGTGTTGTGGGAGTCCAACGCCATCGTGCGTTACCTGATGGCCTTGCATGCCGACGGCACGGCCTGGTACCCGAATAGTCCCAAGGCCCGGGCCACTGCCGACAAGTGGATGGACTGGACCACCTCAAGCTTTGCCGGCCCGTTCCGTACCGTGTTCTGGGGTGTGCTGCGTACCCCGGCAGACCAGCAGGACTGGCCCGCCATCAAGGCGGCGATCAAGGAGTGCGACACGCTGCTGGCAATGGCCGATCAGGCGTTGGCGAACAAGCCCTACCTGTCCGGAGACGAGATCGGCATGGGCGATATTCCCCTGGGCAGTTTCATTTATGCCTGGTTCGAGATGCCGATCGAACGTGCGCCACAACCGCATCTGCAGGCCTGGTATGGCCGGTTGAAACAGCGTCCGGCGTATCAAAAGGCGGTCATGACCGCGTTGACTTAATACTCACTATCGACACGCTTGACTGTACTTGTGTGGCGGCGACAAGCACCATTGTGCCACTCCGCTGCGGTTGTTTTGTTCGCCGCCGCCCATACTTATCCTTTTCTTCCCTTCTTGGTGCGTAAATCAGATATGAGTTCCGCTCTGTCCATCCGGCAGCTAACCAAAACCTACGGCAACGGTTTCCAGGCCCTGAGTGGTATCGATCTGGATGTCGCCGAAGGTGACTTTTTCGCCTTGCTAGGCCCGAACGGCGCCGGCAAGTCCACGACCATCGGCATTCTCTCGACCCTGGTGAACAAGACCAGCGGCACGGTGAACATCTTCGGTCACGACCTGGACAGGAATCCTGCGCAGCTCAAGCGCTCCATCGGCGTGGTGCCTCAGGAATTCAACTTCAACCAGTTCGAAAAGACCTTCGACATCGTCGTGACCCAGGCCGGCTACTACGGCATCCCGGCGAAAATCGCCAAGGAACGCGCCGAACAGTACCTGACCCAGCTCGGCCTGTGGGACAAGAAGGACGTGCCATCGCGCTCGCTGTCCGGCGGTATGAAGCGTCGCCTGATGATCGCCCGCGCGCTGGTTCATGAACCGCGTCTGCTGATCCTCGACGAGCCGACCGCCGGGGTGGACATCGAGCTGCGTCGCTCGATGTGGAGCTTCCTCACCGAGCTGAACGAGAAAGGCATCACCATCATCCTCACGACCCACTATCTGGAAGAGGCTGAGCAGCTGTGCCGCAACATCGGCATCATCGACCACGGCACCATCGTCGAGAACACCAGCATGCGGCAGTTGCTCAGCCAGCTGCATGTCGAAACCTTCCTCTTGGACCTCAAGGGCGACCTGCCAGCTGCGCCGCAGTTGCTCGGCTATCCGTCCCGGCTGATCGACAGCCACACCCTGGAAGTCCAGGTGGAAAAGTCCATGGGCATCACCGCGCTGTTCACCCAGTTGGCGCAGCAGAACATCGAAGTGCTGAGCCTGCGTAACAAAACCAATCGCCTCGAGGAGTTGTTCGTGTCCCTGGTGGAGAAAAATCTGTCGAAGGTGGCGGTATGAGTTCCGAGCTGCGCCCCAACCTCGTTGCCCTCAACACCATCGTTTACCGTGAAGTCCGGCGTTTCACCCGGATCTGGCCCCAGACCCTGCTGCCGCCGGCCATCACCATGGTCCTGTACTTCGTGATCTTCGGTAATCTGATCGGTCGGCAGATCGGCGACATGGGTGGCTTCACTTACATGGAGTACATCGTGCCGGGGCTGATCATGATGTCGGTGATCACCAACTCCTACGGCAACGTGGTGTCGAGTTTCTTCGGCAGCAAGTTCCAGCGGTCCATTGAAGAATTGATGGTCTCGCCGTTGTCGCCGCACACCATTCTGATTGGCTATACCCTGGGCGGCGTGCTGCGTGGCCTGATGGTGGGGATCATCGTGACCCTGCTGTCGCTGTTCTTCACCCACTTGCAGGTGCATCACCTGGGCGTGACCATTCTGGTGGTGGTGCTGACCGCGACCATCTTCTCGTTGCTGGGCTTCATCAACGCCGTGTTTGCGCGCAACTTCGATGACATTTCGATCATCCCGACTTTCGTGCTGACGCCACTGACCTACCTGGGCGGGGTCTTCTACTCGATCACCTTGCTGCCACCGTTCTGGCAGACCGTGTCCTTGGCCAACCCGGTGCTGCACATGGTCAACGCGTTCCGCTACGGCATCCTTGGCGTATCGGATATCCGCATCAGCGTGGCCATCGCCTTCATGCTGGTTGCGACCGCGGTGCTGTATCTCGGTAGTGCAAGGTTGCTGGTCAGCGGGCGCGGGATGCGGACTTAAGGAATACCGCGTCGCCTGCATCGCGAGCAAGCTCGCTCCCACACATGGATCCATGTAGCACTGAAGATCCCTGTGGGAGCGAGCTTGCTCGCGATGGCGTCAGCCCGGACACCGCAAAAAAACGGCCTCCCAAGTGGAGGCCGTTTTGCATTCTCACATCCGGCTCTTCTTGCGCCGCTTCCACTGCCTGGCCACCCACCAGCGCCAATACATCATCACCAGGAAGTAGGCCAGTGCGCCGAGTACCAGCCCGGTTACCACCGAGCCCAACAGAAACGGTTGCCACAAGGTCGAGATTTCACCCGTGATCCATTCCCAGTTCAGTGAGTCCGGCAACTGCCGGGCGGGAACGTCCATCAGCCAGGCGCCGGTCTGGTAGGTGCAGAAGAACACGGCAGGCATGGTGATCGGATTGGTCAGCCAGACCAGACTCACGGCAATCGGCATGTTGCCGCGCACGATGATGGCGAGGATTGCCGCCAGCAGCATCTGTAGCGGGATCGGCAGGAACGCGGCGAACAGCCCCACCGCCATGGCGCGGGCAACGGAGTGGCGGTTGAGGTGCCACAGGTTCGGGTCATGCAACAGCGTGCCGAGAAAGCGTAAGGACTTGTGTTCCCTGATGCTCATCGGGTCTGGCATGTAGCGTTTGAATAAGCGCCGGGGCATAAGGCTTCTCGGTCGGTCAGGGCGGCAAGTATGTCTGGATTCCATGAACTGCCTATTCAGATTTTGTGACAATTATTGACGGCGCCCATGCGACGAGCGGGCTAAGCCTTGAAGGGGACTTTCAAGGACGGGCTTATGCGCACAGGGATGATGGCGCTGGCGTTGGGTCTTTTGACCTTGCGTTTTTTACCGGCATTACCGCCGGTCTGGTTATGGCTGGCGATGCCGGTGGCGGGTTTGATGTTGCTGCCGTTCAGGACTTATCCGGTGGCGTTTTACTTGTTCGGCTTGAGCTGGGCATGCGCGAATGCGCAGTGGGCGCTGGATGACCGGTTACCGCCGGCGCTGGACGGAGAAACCCGTTGGGTCGAAGGGCGGGTCACTGGCTTGCCCCGGCATGACGACGGTGTCGTGCGTTTCGAGTTGACCGACATCCAGTCCCGACGTACCCGGCTGCCGCAGCAAATGCGTCTGGCCTGGTATGGCGGGCCGCCGGTGAACAGTGGCGAGCGCTGGCGCCTGGCAGTCAAGTTGAAGCGTCCGGTAGGGCTGCTCAATCCGCAGGCCTTCGACTACCAGGCCTGGTTGCTGGCACAACGCATCGGGGCGACCGGGACGATCAAGCAGGGCGAACGCCTTGCGCCGGCCCAATGGGCCTGGCGCGATGCAATCCGTCAGCGTTTGCTTGCGGTGGATGCCCAAGGGCGAAACGGCGCGTTGACGGCGTTGGTGCTCGGGGACGGCGCCGGGTTGAGTCGCGAAGACTGGCAGATATTGCAGGACACCGGCACGGTTCATCTGTTGGTGATTTCCGGGCAGCACATCGGATTGCTGGCGGGCGTCGTGTATCTGCTGATCGCCGGCCTGGCCCGCTTTGGGTTATGGCCGAACCGTCTGCCATGGTTGCCCTGGGCGTGTGGCCTGGCATTCGCCGCTGCGCTCGGCTACGGGATGCTGGCCGGTTTCGAGGTGCCGGTGCGACGGGCCTGCTTGATGATTGGTCTGGTGTTGTTGTGGCGTCTGCGGTTCCGTCATCTCGGTGCGTGGTGGCCACTGTTGTTGGCACTCAACGGCATTTTGCTGCTGGCGCCGCTGGCGAGTCTCCAGCCTGGTTTCTGGCTGTCTTTCGCGGCCGTGGCAGTCTTGATAGTGACGTTCGGCGGACGTTTGGGGCCGTGGCGTTGGTGGCAGACCTGGACCCGTGCCCAGTGGCTGATTGCAATCGGGCTGTGTCCGTTGTTATTGGCACTGGGGTTGCCCATCAGTCTGAGCGGGCCGCTGGCCAATTTGTTTGCGGTGCCCTGGATCAGTCTGGTGGTACTGCCACCGGCGTTGCTCGGGACGCTGTTGCTGCCGGTGCCTTATGTGGGTGAGAAATTGCTGTGGCTGGCGGGCGGTCTGATCGACGGTTGGTTCAGCGGATTGGGGTTCGTCTCCGGTCAGGTTCCTGCGTGGGTGCCCGCGGCAGTCCCACTATGGGCCTGGGCAATCGGTGCTATTGGCGCCTTTTTGCTCTTGCT
This sequence comes from Pseudomonas sp. GW823-FHT02E01, assembly GCF_058797535.1. Lineage (NCBI taxonomy): Bacteria > Pseudomonadati > Pseudomonadota > Gammaproteobacteria > Pseudomonadales > Pseudomonadaceae > Pseudomonas > Pseudomonas sp. GW823-FHT02E01. The sequence continues at coordinate 23,494 of NZ_JBXAJS010000013.1, forward strand.
GCCGCGAGGCTTGCCGATGCGCCCGTTAGGGTGGCCCATGCTGTTGATGCTGTTTTTTTCGCCCAGGCCGATGTTGCAGGAGGGCATGGCGGAAGTCTGGCAACTGGATGTCGGTCAAGGCCTGGCGATCCTGGTGCGCACCCGGCATCACACGTTGCTGTATGACGCCGGACCGCGTTTCGGAGAACTCGACCAGGGGGAACGGGTGGTGCTGCCAGCATTGCGCAAACTGGGGGTAAAGGGCATAGACCTGATGCTGATCAGCCACGCCCACGCCGATCATGCCGGCGGTGCCCCGGCGATCGCCAGGGGGTTGCCGGTGAAACAGGTGGTCAGTGGTGAACCGTCAGACTTGCCTGCGCAACTGCAGGCCGGGAGATGTGAGAGCGGTCGGCGATGGACCTGGGATGAAGTCGATTTCCAGCTTTGGCACTGGCCATTGGCCGGCGATAGCAACCAGAACTCTTGTGTCTTGCTGATCGAGGCCAATGGCGAACGGCTGCTGTTGAGTGGCGACATCGATGCCGCCGCCGAGAGAGCCCTGCTGGACAGTCCGTTGGCCCGGCCCACCGATTGGCTGCAGGCGCCACACCACGGCAGTCGCAGTTCGTCGTCCAATGCCCTGCTGGATGTCCTGCAACCCAAAGGTGCGCTGATCTCCCGCGGGCAGGGCAATTCGTTTGGCCATCCGCATCCCACGGTCATCGCCCGTTATCAAAAACGTGGAATGGCGATCTACGACAGCGTCGAACAGGGTGCCATTCGTCTGCAATTGGGGCGCTTCGAGCCGCCGTGGTCATTGCGCCAGGAACGGCGTTTCTGGCGCGATCCGCCGCCCTTGAACCCATAACCGAGCGTTATCAAAGCCCGACCGGATGCGACATCACGGTCTTCGGTGCGTCCACCCCCTATGTTAGAGTGGCGCACTTTTTCGAGGGGGCTGTCACTGTGTGGGAATTGGTCAAATCCGGCGGCTGGATGATGCTGCCGATCATTTTGAGCTCCATCGCGGCCATGGCGATCGTTGCCGAGCGTCTGTGGACCCTGCGGGCCAGCCGCGTGACCCCGGAGCACTTGCTCGGGCAGGTATGGGTCTGGATCAAGGACAAACAGCTCAATAAGGAAAAGCTCAAGGAACTGCGCGCCAATTCGCCTTTGGGCGAGATCCTGGCGGCCGGCCTGGCCAACTCCAAGCATGGTCGCGAGATCATGAAGGAGTGCATCGAAGAGGCCGCTCAACGGGTCATCCATGAGCTCGAACGCTACGTCAACGCCCTGGGCACCATTGCTGCCATGGCCCCGTTGCTGGGCTTGCTCGGTACCGTGCTGGGCATGATCGATATTTTCAGCGCGTTCACAGGCTCAGGCATGACCACCAACGCCTCGGTACTGGCCGGTGGTATTTCCAAGGCCCTGATCACCACGGCTGCCGGTTTGATGGTTGGTATCCCGGCGGTATTCTTCCATCGATTCCTGCAACGCCGGATCGATGAACTGGTGGTAGGGATGGAGCAGGAAGCGATCAAACTGGTCGAGGTAGTGCAGGGCGACCGCGATGTGGACCTGGCCGGGAGCAAAGCGTGAAATTCCGCCGCAAACCACGGGAAACGGTGGACATCAACCTCGCGTCGCTGATCGACGTGGTGTTCATCCTGCTGCTGTTTTTTGTCGTGACCACCACCTTCACCCGTGAAACCCAGCTGCGCGTCGATCTGCCGGAAGCGGTCAGCGGCGCGCCGGCCGACGATCAGAACAAGCCTCTGGACATTGCCATCAGTGCCGACGGTGTGTTCTCGGTGAACAACCAGATCCTGCCGAAAAGCGACCTGGCTTCGCTGATGGACGCGCTGCAAAAGGAAGCCAATGGCGACACCAACCGGCCACTGTCGATCAGCGCTGATGGCAAGACACAGCATCAGTCCGTCATCACCGCCATGGATGCGGCCGGCAAGCTCGGTTTCAGCCATTTGCGCATGACCACTGTCGAAGCGGCGCCCCCCGCGTCCTGATGGCCATGTCCGATCGATTGCTCGCCGCGTGGTACGCAGGTCATCCGACCCTGAAACTGTTGCAGCCGCTGGAATGGCTGTACCGGCGCGTGGTCATGAACAAGCGCAAGCGCTTTCTGGCCGGAGAGGGCGAGATCTATCAGCCACCGGTGCCGCTGATCGTGGTCGGCAACATCACCGTGGGTGGCACCGGCAAGACACCGCTGATTCTGTGGATGATCGAGCACTGCCAGCGCAGCGGCCTGCGGGTCGGCGTGGTCAGCCGCGGCTACGGCGCCAAACCGCCGCAACTGCCATGGCGAGTCGAGGCCGAGCAAAGCGCCGACGTCGCCGGTGACGAGCCGTTGCTGATCGTCCAGCGCACGGGCGTCCCGCTGATGATCGACCCCAATCGCAGCAACGCCGTCAAAACCTTGTTGGCCAGTGAGCCGCTGGACCTGATCCTGTCCGACGACGGCATGCAGCACTACCGCATGGCCCGTGACCTGGAACTGGTGCTGATCGATGCCGCCCGTGGCCTGGGCAATCGCCGTTGCCTGCCTGCCGGGCCGTTGCGTGAGCCGGTCGAGCGCCTGCAAAGCGTCGACGCGGTCCTCTACAACGGTGCCGTGACCGACCGCGATGATGGATTTGCCTTCCAGTTGCAACCCACCGCGCTGGTCAACCTGCGCAGCGGCGAACGGCGTCCCCTCGACCACTTTGGCGCAGGCCAGGCCGTGCACGCGGTGGCCGGCATCGGCAATCCACAACGTTTCTTCAAGACTCTCGAAACGCTACACTGGCAGCCGGTCCCACATGCGTTTGCCGACCACGCCGAATACAGCGTGGAGGCGTTGAATTTCATGCCGTCATTGCCATTGGTGATGACGGAAAAGGACGCGGTGAAATGCCGTGCCTTTGCCGCCGCCGACTGGTGGTACCTGGCGGTCGATGCTGTGCCGTCGCCGGCCTTCGTGGCCTGGTTCGACACGCAGTTGATGCGCCTGCTGCCGGCTCGTTTGTTGCCTTAACTCCGTTTTTTCCAGGGAATGCTCATGGACACCAAATTGCTCGATATCCTCGCTTGTCCGGTCTGCAAAGGCCCGCTCAAGCTCAGCGCCGACAAGACCGAGCTGATCAGCAAGGGCGCAGGCCTGGCCTACCCGATTCGCGACGGCATCCCGGTGATGCTCGAATCCGAAGCGCGCACCCTGACCACCGACGAGCGCCTGGATAAATGACCACAGCCTTTACCGTCGTCATTCCATCGCGTTACGCCTCCACACGCCTGCCCGGCAAGCCGTTGCTGCTGATCGCCGGCAAGCCGATGATCCAGCACGTCTGGGAACAGGCGAGCAAAAGCAGCGCCGAGCGGGTGGTGGTGGCCACCGACGACGCGCGCATCGTCGAGGCCTGCAATGGCTTTGGCGCCGAAGTGGTGTTGACCCGTGAAGATCACAACTCCGGCACCGATCGCCTGGCCGAAGTCGCGATGAAGCTGGGCCTGGCGCCCGACGCTATCGTGGTCAACGTCCAGGGCGACGAGCCGCTGATCCCGCCGAACGTGATCGATCAGGTGGCCGCCAACCTGGCAGCCCACGCCGAAGCGCGCATGGCCACCCTGGCCGAGCCGATCGAAGACGTGGACACCCTGTTCAATCCCAACGTGGTCAAGGTCGTCAGCGACCTCAATGGCCTGGCGCTGACGTTCAGCCGTTCTACCTTGCCCTGGGCGCGGGATGCCTTCGCCGTGAACCGTGAGCAGTTGCCCGAAGGTGTGCCGTACCGCCGCCATATCGGCATTTATGCCTATCGCGCCGGATTCCTGCAGGATTTCGTCAGCTGGGGTCCATGCTGGCTGGAAAACACCGAGTGTCTGGAACAGCTGCGTGCGCTGTGGCACGGCGTACGAATTCACGTCGCCGATGCACTGATCGCGCCGCCACCCGGTGTCGACACCGTTGAAGACCTTGAGCGCGTTCGTCGCCTGCTGGAGGCGTGATGCGGGTTCTGTTTGTCTGCCTGGGCAACATCTGTCGCTCGCCCACGGCCGAAGGCGTGCTGCGGCATAAGTTGCGCGAGGCCGGCTTGGCCGATCAGGTCGAAGTCGCTTCCGCCGGCACCGGTGACTGGCATGTCGGCAAGGCGCCGGACAAGCGCAGTCAGGCCGCGGCGAAGCTGCGCGGTTATGACTTGTCCGCCCAGCGCGCCCGGCAAGTCAGTCGTGCCGATTTCGCCACCTACGACCTGATCCTGGCGATGGACAACAGCAACCTGCGCAACCTCAAGGCCTTGCAGCCGGCCAAGGGCAAGGCCGAATTGGACCTGTTCCTGCGTCGCTACCAGTCGCCAGTCGATGAAGTGCCGGACCCGTACTACGACGGCGAACAAGGCTTCGAGCAGGTGCTGGACCTGATCGAGCACGCCAGTGATTTGCTGGTGATCGAATTGAAGGGACGGTTATGAGTTTGCAGGTTCAATCACAGGTTTCGCTCAAACCGTTCAACAGCTTTGGCGTGGATGTCCAGGCCCGGCTGTTTGCCCAGGCCCATAGCGACGCCGATGTGCGCGAAGCTCTGGCCTATGGGCTGGAGCACAAGGTCCCGGTGCTGGTGATCGGCGGCGGCAGCAACCTGTTGCTGACGGCGGATATCGAATCACTGGTACTGCGCATGGCCACGCGCGGGATTCGCGTGTTGAGCGATGAGGGCGGCAAAGTGGTGATCGAGGCCGAGGCAGGCGAGCCCTGGCATCCATTTGTGCAACACACACTGTCCCTGGGGCTGTCCGGCCTGGAAAATCTCAGCCTGATTCCCGGCACTGTCGGTGCGGCACCGATGCAGAACATCGGCGCTTATGGCGTCGAGATCAAGGACGTGTTCGCCGGCCTGACCGCCCTCGATCGCCAGACCGGCGAACTGCGCGACTTTACCCTGCAAGAGTGCAACTTCGCCTACCGCGACAGCCTGTTCAAGCAGGAGCCGGGGCGTTGGTTGATCCTGCGTGTGCGTTTCGCCCTCGACCGCGCCGCGCATCTGCACCTGGAGTACGGCCCGGTGCGCCAGCGCCTGACCGAACAAGGCATCGAGCATCCGACCGCCAGCGATGTCAGCCAGGCCATTTGCAGCATCCGCAACGAAAAACTCCCGGACCCGGCCGTACTCGGCAATGCCGGCAGCTTTTTCAAGAACCCTTTGGTGTCGTCGGCGCTGGCTGCACGGCTCAAGGGCGAATACCCGGACCTGGTGGCCTATGCGCAACCCGACGGGCAGATGAAACTGGCCGCCGGTTGGCTGATCGAGCGGGCAGGGTGGAAAGGTTTCCGTGAAGCTGATGCTGGCGTGCATAAATTGCAGGCGCTGGTGCTGGTCAACTATGGAGGCGCGACGGGCCTGCAACTGTTGAACCTGGCGCAGCGCATCCAGAAAGACATTCTCGAGCGTTTCCATGTCGATCTGGAAATGGAGCCGAACCGGTATTGAGCTAAGCTTTCAGGACGGATCAAAAAGCCCTGCACAATGTTTATTGTGCAGGGCTTTTTTGTTAATGCTCGGTTAACTTAGTCAGCTAACGATGCACACTCTTGCTCCACCAAAGGCCCGGTGCAGACCGTTTGAGTCAGCATAAGAGAGCCCATTAGCCTGAGTCGATCTGCGTGCGACCCACCGAGATCCAGCGGCAGATTGCTCGACCCCATAACTCAAGACCTATGCGGGCGTGCCCATGATTACCCTGAAACTCAATGGTCAAGACCATCAACTCGACGTCACCGAGGACATGCCGCTGCTCTGGGCGATCCGCGACGTGGCCGGTTACAACGGCACCAAATTCGGCTGCGGCATGGGCCTGTGCGGCGCCTGTACCATTCATATCGAAGGGGCTCCGGCACGCAGTTGCATTACGCCCATCGGTTCAGTCGTCGGGCAGAATGTCAGCACCATCGACAACCTGCACGCCGATCCGATCGGCAAAGTCGTGCAGCAAGCCTGGCTCGACACGGCAGTGGCTCAATGCGGCTTCTGCCAGGGTGGGCAAATCATGTCGGCGACGGCACTGCTCAAGACCCATCCGAACCCGAGCGACGAGCAGATCGAAGAAGCCATGGTCGGCAACATCTGCCGCTGCGGCACCTATAACCGTATCAAGACCGCGATCCGTCAGGCTTCCACTCACCTGAAGGAGGCCAAGGCATGAGCCGGTTACCGAATGATTTCACCCTGAGCAACCTCAGTCGCCGTGGTTTTCTCAAGGGCGTGGGGGCGACCGGTGCGCTGGTGGTCGCCGCGAGTTGGGGCTGGCAAGACGCGTTTGCCGAAGAGAAAGAGAAGAAGTTCGGCGCCGACGGCATGCCCCACGGCTGGGTCGACGATCCGAAAGTCTATGTGAGCATCGCCGCCGATGGCACGGTGACCGTTATCTGCAACCGCTCGGAGATGGGCCAGGGCGTGCGCACCAGCTTGACCATGGTGGTGGCCGATGAACTGGAAGCCGACTGGGCGATGGTCAAGGTACAGCAGGCCCCCGGCGATGAAGCGCGCTTCGGCAACCAGGACACCGACGGCTCGCGCAGCATGCGTCACTGGTACGAGCCGATGCGTCGCTGCGGTGCCGCCGCACGCGCGATGCTGGAACAAGCCGCCGCTGACCAATGGAAAGTGTCAGTCGGTGAGTGCCAGGCGCAACTTCATAAAGTCATTCATAAACCGTCGGGCCGCGAACTGGGCTATGGCGCGCTGGCCGCCGCCGCTGGCGCTTTGGCCGTGCCTGCGCGTGAAAGCCTGAGACTCAAGCAACCTGCGGAATTTCGATATATCGGTAAGGAAGGCACCAAGGCCATCGACGGTGAGGACATCGTCAATGGTCGTGCGGTGTACGGCGCCGACGTGCATTTCGACGGCATGCTGTACGCGACCATCGCGCGGCCTACGGTGTATGGCGGCAAGGTCAAAAGCTTCGATGGCAGCGCGGCGATGAAAGTCCCAGGCGTGGTCAAAGTGGTACAGATCGAAAGCCGTCCGTTGCCTTCGGAGTTCCAACCCCTGGGCGGCATCGCCGTGGTGGCGAGCAATACCTGGGCGGCGATAAAGGGCCGTGAGGCACTGAAAATCGAATGGGACGACGGCCCCAACGCCAGCTACGACTCGATTGCCTATCGCAAGGAACTCGAAGCCGCCTCGCTCAAGCCCGGCAAGGTGGTGCGCAATACCGGCAACCTCGATGAGGCCATGGTCAGCGCCGATAGCACGCTGGAAGCCTCCTACTACTTGCCGCATTTGTCACAGTCGCCGATGGAACCGATGGTCGCCATTGCGCGGTTCAAGGACGGTGCGTGCCAAGCCTGGGGGCCAAGCCAGGCGCCGCAGGTCACCCGGGAACGGATCGGTGAGCGCCTGGGCCTGCCGTTCGACAAGGTCACGTTCAACGTGACTCTGCTCGGGGGCGGGTTCGGGCGCAAGTCCAAGCCTGACTTCATCATTGAGGCCGCCATCCTCGCCAAGGAATTCCCCGGCAAAGCGGTGCGGGTGCAATGGACCCGCGAAGACGACATCCACTGTTCCTATTTTCACACCGTGTCGGCCGAATACCTCAAGGCCAGCCTGAACAAGGATGGCCTGCCATCCGGCTGGTTGCACCGTACGGTGGCGCCGAGCATCACCGCGTTGTTTGCGCCGGGCATGAACCATGAGGCGGCGTTCGAACTGGGCATGGGGTTCACCAACATGGCGTATGCGATCCCCAACATTCGCCTGGAAAACCCCGAGGCAACGGTGCATACCCGGGTAGGTTGGTATCGCTCGGTGTCGAACATTCCCCATGGTTTCGCGATCCAGAGTTTTATCGATGAACTGGCGCACAAGGCCGGGCAGGATCCGCTGAAGTACCAGATCAGATTGCTCGGCCCGGACCGTCAGATCGATCCGCGTACCTTGAGTGAAGAGTGGAACTACGGCGAATCCCCCGAGCGTTATCCGATCGACACCGCGCGCCTGCGCACGGTACTGGAGACCGCCGCCAAAGCCGCCGGTTGGGGGCGTGAGTTGCCCAAGGGACGCGGCCTGGGCCTGGCAGTGCATTACAGCTTCGTGACGTATGTGGCGGCGGTGATCGAGGTGGAGGTCAAGGACGACGGTACGCTGGTGGTGCACAAGGCTGACATCGCCGTCGATTGCGGGCCGCAGATCAACCCCGAGCGGATTCGCGCGCAATTCGAAGGCGCCTGCGTCATGGGCCTGGGTAATGCGGTGCTGGGGGAAATCAGCTTCAAGGACGGCAAGGTCCAGCAGGATAACTTCCATATGTACGAAGTGGCGCGCATGTCCCTGGCGCCGAAAGAAGTGGCGGTGCATCTGGTGACGCCGCCGGGCAATGTTCCGTTGGGTGGTGTGGGTGAACCGGGCGTGCCACCGATTGCGCCGGCACTGTGCAACGCGATCTTCGCCGCCACCGGCAAACGCGTCCGCAATTTGCCGGTTCGTTATCAGCTGTCGGGTTGGCAGAAGGCTGGCGCCTGATGGACAGTGCCGATCTGAACGTCCTGCGCAGCGTGTTGCAATGGCATCGCGCCGGTCAGCAGGTGGTGTTGTACAGCGTGGTCGAAACCTGGGGCACTGCGCCCCGGGCACCCGGCGCCATGCTGGCCCTGCGCGAAGACGGCATGGTGATTGGTTCGGTCTCGGGCGGGTGTGTCGAAGATGACTTGATTGCCCGGCTGCACGACGGACGCCTCGCACTTGACGGGCCGCCGGTGCAATTGATCACCTACGGCGTGACCCGCGAGGAGGCCGCGCGTTTCGGCTTGCCCTGCGGTGGCACCTTGCGCTTGACCGAGGAGCGTATCGACGATGGGGATTGGGTCGAGCAATTGCTCGCCCGTTGCGAGGCCCATGAAATCGTTGCGCGTGAACTGAACCTGACCACCGGCGAAGTACTTTTGCAGCCGGCCAGTAAAGATGACGTGTTGACGTTCGACGGGCAGACCCTGCGGGTGATCCATGGCCCGCGCTGGCGCTTGCTGCTGATCGGCGCGGGGCAGCTGTCGCGCTATGTGGCGGAAATGGCCCGGCTGCTGGATTTCGAGGTGCTGATTTGCGACCCGCGTAGTGAGTTCGTCTATGGCTGGGAGGAACAGCACGGACGATTTGTTTCGGGCATGCCAGATGAGGCGGTATTGAATATCCAGACCGATGAACGCACGGCTATCGTGGCCTTGACCCATGATCCGCGTCTGGATGACATGGCGCTGCTCACGGCCCTGGATTCCAGGGCTTTTTACGTCGGAGCGCTGGGATCGCGGGTCAACAGCCAGAAGCGCCGGGAAAACCTGGCTCAACTGGGGTTGTCGCAATCGGCGATTGACCGCTTGCATGGTCCGATCGGTTTGCACATCGGCAGTCATAATCCAGCGGAAATTGCCTTGTCGCTCATAGCGGAAATCGTGGCGGTCAAAAACGGCATCGAACTGAAACAGAAGAAAGTCCTGCGGGAGAGCGTATGAGCAAATCCATCGGCGTTATCGTGTTGGCGGCGGGGCAGGGCAGCCGGTTTCGTCAGGTGGCGGGTGCCGAAAAGGATAAATTGGTGGCCGATTGCATCGGGCGTGACGGCGTGGTGCGGTCCGTCATCGAGCACACATTGGTCAACCTGCCGGCGACGCTGGACAAGCGCGTACTGGTGACCACTGCTGACCGCCCGCAAGTGATTCGCATGGCTCAGGCCTATGGCTGCGAGATTGTGCTGATCGAATCGACGGGAATGGGCGACAGCATTGCCGCGGGAGTCGCTGCCTGCAAGCAACTCGATGGCTGGCTGATGGTGCTGGGGGATATGCCGTTCATCCTGCCATCGAGTATCGAGCAAGTGGTGGCGGGGATTGGCGATGACAGTATCAGCGTGCCCGTGCAGGACGGCGGGTACGGGCATCCGGTCGGGTTCGGACGGGACTTCGCGGCGGGGTTGATGGCGTTATCGGGGGATCGCGGCGCCAAGCCGCTGTTCGCCCAAGGCCGGGTGGTTGAAGTGAGCGTGGATGATCCTGGTGTGGTGTGGGATGTGGATGTGCCTGAAGCACTAACCTTCAGGCCAGCATAGATCCTTGTGGGAGCGAGCTTGCTCGCGATAGCGGTGGATCAGCTAGCACCAATGTTGAATGTCATTCCGCCATCGCGAGCAATCGAGCGTCGACCGGCTGCACCCACAGGGGAATGGTGTGATTTCACAGATGTAAAAAAAGCCCCGCCTGGGATCACCAGGCGGGGCTTTTTAGTGGCCGATGGAATCAGACGAGAGGTTTAGGCTCGTGCTCTTTTTCCAGGGCTTGCTCGTGTTGCTCTACCGCTTCCTGAACGGAGCGCGGTGCTTCGTGGATCACCGACTCAACCGGCTCGGCAGCCACTTCGGCAGCCGGGGCAGGAGCTGCCTCAACCACTTCAGCAGCAACCGGTGCAGGCTCGGCGGCGACAACCGCTTCAGCTGGAGCCGCAGCGGCAGCCAGTTCAGCTTCCTTCTGCAGACGCTCGGCTTCACGCTTGCGACGACGCACTTCACGCGGGTCGTTAGGCGCACGGCCACTTGGCGTCAGGGCGCTGGCAGGAGCGGCTTCGACTACCGGAGCAGGTGCCTGGGCAACGACCGGTGCTTCAACGACTGGCGCTTCAACCACCGGTGCTGGAGCCGGTTCTGCTGCGGCAACCACCGGCTCGGAAACCATGGTTTCAGCCACTTGGGTTTCAGCGGCAGGTGCAGCGGCTTCAGCGACGGCTGGCTCGGCAACCCAGTTGAATGCGGTTTGCTCTTCGCGAACTTCACGCACGGTGTCTGTCACGGTTTCAACAACCGCTTCCGCAGCCTGGGCAGGTGCTTCTACCACTGGCGCTGGCTCGGCAGCCGCTTCAACAGCAGGCTGAGCTTCTGGCGCTGGCGCCACTTCGATTTCCGGCGAGGCGGTGACTTCGACCGGTGTGGTCGCTTCAACGACTGGTGCTTCAACCGGAGCTGCTTCCAGGGTCGCGGCAGTGGCGCGTTCGGCTTGCACATTGGCTTCAGCTTCTGCTGGAGCGCTGATCACGCTGCTGGCAACAGCTGCGGTGACAGCCAGTCCGGCGGCCAGATCGGCAGTGCTTGGCGCTTCAGCGTTTTCGCCGGACTCGGACTCTTCCGAACCTTCGATCACGTTACCGTTGGCGTCACGCTGACGCTCGCGACGGTTGCTGCGACGACGCTGACCGCGGGAGCGGCGGCGTGGACGATCGCCTTCGGCGCTTTCCTGACCGTCTTCCGACAATTGCTCTTCGTTGGTGGTCAGTTCTTCTTCAGTTGCGGCTGCGGCAGCTTGTTCGGCACGTGGCTGACGTTCTTCACGCGGTGGGCGTGGCGCGCGTTCTTCACGTGGCTGACGAGCCGGGCGTTCTTCAGCGGTAGCTGCCGTAGCGGTAGCAGCGGCGGCCGGAGCAGCCGGAGCGGCATCCAGAGGCTCGCGCAGTTCACGAACGCGTTCTTCACGCTCGCCACGTGGCTTGCGATCTTCACGCGGAGCGCGCGGTGCACGTTCTTCACGAGGCGCGCGTGGTGCGCGTTCTTCGCGGGCTACCGCTGGCGTTTCTTCGCGGGTTTCGCGAGGTTCACGCACTTCCCGTGGCTGACGCTCTTCACGCGGCTCACGTGGTGCGCGTTCTTCACGCGGTGCACGCTCTTCGCGAGGCTTGCGCTCTTCATCGCGGCGACCGTTACGGTTGCGGCTCTGCTGGCGACCGTTGCGACGCTCTTCGTTGCGGGCCGGACGCTCGGCGGCAGGTTTTTCAACCACAACCGGTGCGGCAGGCTCTTCCTTGGTGGCGAACAGGCTCACCAGCGACTTCACCAGGCCTTTGAACAGGCTTGGCTCCGGTACGGCGGCCGGGGCAGGGGCTGGAGCGGCCACCTCTGTTGGCACAGGAGCGTTGGCACGGGCCGGGGCCGTTTTGACCGCAGCTTCCTGGCGAACCAGGGTGCGGGTCGCAGCGGCTGGCTGGACTTCTTCGACTTCGGCAGCGGCAGCGGCGATTTCGTAGCTGGACTGGTTGGTCGCGGCTTCCGGGCTGTCGTCACGCAGGCGCTGTACTTCGAAGTGCGGCGTTTCGAGGTGATCGTTCGGCAGGATGACGATGCGGGCGCGGGTGCGCAGTTCGATCTTGGTGATCGAGTTGCGTTTTTCGTTGAGCAGGAACGCCGCCACCGGGATCGGCACTTGTGCACGAACTTCGGCGGTACGGTCTTTCAGGGCTTCTTCTTCGATCAGGCGCAGGATCGCCAGGGACAGCGATTCAACGTCACGGATGATGCCGGTGCCGTTGCAACGCGGGCAGACGATACCGCTGCTTTCACCCAGGGATGGACGCAGGCGCTGACGGGACATTTCCAGCAGGCCGAAGCGCGAAATGCGACCGACTTGCACGCGAGCGCGGTCGGCTTCCAGGCATTCGCGGACTTTTTCTTCCACGGCGCGCTGGTTCTTGGCAGGGGTCATGTCGATGAAGTCGATGACGATCAGGCCGCCGATGTCGCGCAGGCGCAACTGACGGGCGATTTCCTCGGCCGCTTCAAGGTTGGTTTGCAGCGCGGTTTCTTCGATGTCGCTGCCTTTGGTGGCACGCGCCGAGTTGATGTCGATGGACACCAGGGCCTCGGTCGGATCGATCACGATGGAACCGCCGGAAGGCAGTTCGACAACGCGCTGGAAAGCGGTTTCGATCTGGCTTTCGATCTGGAAACGGTTGAACAGCGGAACGCTGTCTTCGTACAGCTTGATCTTGCTGGCGTACTGCGGCATTACCTGGCGGATGAAGGTCAGGGCTTCGTCCTGGGCTTCAACGCTGTCGATCAGCACTTCGCCGATGTCCTGGCGCAGGTAATCGCGGATCGCGCGGATGATCACGTTGCTTTCCTGGTAGATCAGGAATGGCGCGGCGCGGTCCAGCGAAGCTTCCTTGATGGCGGTCCACAGTTGCAGCAGGTAGTCGAGGTCCCACTGCATTTCTTCGCTGCTGCGGCCAAGGCCTGCAGTGCGCACGATCAGGCCCATGTCGGCCGGGGCAACCAGACCGTTCAGGGCTTCACGCAGTTCGTTGCGCTCTTCGCCTTCGATGCGACGGGAGATACCGCCGGCACGCGGGTTGTTCGGCATCAGCACCAGGTAACGACCGGCCAGGCTGATGAAGGTGGTCAGGGCGGCGCCCTTGTTGCCACGTTCTTCTTTTTCGACCTGAACGATGACTTCCTGGCCTTCGCTCAGGACGTCCTTGATGTTGACGCGACCTTCCGGGGCTTTCTTGAAGTATTCGCGGGAGATTTCTTTGAGGGGCAGGAAGCCGTGGCGCTCAGAGCCGAAATCGACAAAGGCAGCCTCGAGGCTTGGTTCGATGCGAGTAATCCGGCCTTTATAGATGTTGGCCTTCTTCTGCTCGCGTGCACCGGATTCGATGTCCAGGTCGTAGAGGCGCTGGCCATCTACCAGTGCAACACGCAACTCTTCGGGTTGAGTTGCGTTAATCAGCATTCTTTTCATGTAGTACCGTCGGTTTCCGGGCTGCCGGAAACGGCGTTCGGCACACACGACTTCTCACGGTCGGTGTCAGGTGCGTCGGGAGTGGTTGGCCATTTCCCGTGTCCAGCGAAGTCCGGCCAATGTGGGCCTTCATCGCGACGTACGCGTCCTGCTTGCTGTGGCTACTTAAGCACTCAGTCAGGAGGAGGAATCAACCAGCGGCTGTGGACGAGATGAAGCGTCTTGAGAAAGCCTGTTGCTACACAGTCCGGCGGTTGTGCATCTCCACCCTACACGTATCCCTGATAATTCGGGTGCTGCCGCGCGCAGAATCCGCAGCGGGTTGGCATTTACCGTGAGCTCCGAAAGGGGAGGTCACGCATCATGGCTAATTTAGGCGTTGTTTCCGATGCCTTCGCTCGGGGTCATTCGCAGCTGACTGCACTTTGTGAACTGGCCGTGAATATGGCTCGCAAAACGAGTGGAAAACTCTGCTTTGTGGCGTGATTCAGGCCTCATGTCACCTGCGCTCGTTACACCTGCAAACTCCACCGTTACGTAGCGAAAGCCCCGTAGGACGGCCTCGCGTCCTGGTGAATTGCGTTGGTCAGGGCCGGTTTTTGACCGTTGGTCCGCTGTCCAGGCCGCTTTTGGCGACGTTCGCGACTATAGCAGCAATGATTAAGTGCTTCAATTCCATAAAAAATTGTTATCATCCGCGCCATGACGACGACTACCCCCCCGACTCCAGGCGTACAACTGCTTGAGGTCTCGCCGGAATATGCCGGCCAACGCATTGATAATTTCCTTCTCGCCCGACTCAAAGGCGTGCCCAAGACCTTGATTTATCGCATTTTGCGCAAGGGCGAAGTGCGCGTGAACAAAGGTCGGATCAAGCCCGAGTACAAGCTGCAGGCGGGCGATATCGTGCGCGTGCCGCCGGTTCGCGTGCCAGAGCGCGACGAACCGGTGCCGCTGGCACAAGGCCTGTTGCAGCGGCTCGAGGCCTCGATTGTCTTCGAAGACAAGGCGCTGATCGTGATCAACAAGCCCGCGGGCATTGCTGTTCATGGTGGCAGCGGCCTGACTTTCGGGGTGATCGAAGCCTTTCGTCAGTTGCGCCCCGATTGCAAAGAGCTCGAACTGGTTCACCGTCTCGACCGTGATACGTCCGGCCTGTTGATGATCGCCAAGAAGCGCAGCATGTTGCGCCACTTGCACACCGCATTGCGCGGTGATGGCGTCGACAAGCGCTACATGGCGCTGGTCCGCGGTAACTGGGCGAGCTCGATCAAGCAAGTCCGTGCGTCGCTGGGCAAGAGCAATCTGCGCTCCGGCGAGCGCATGGTCGAGGTCGACGAGGAGGAGGGGAAGGAGTCCGTGACCGTGTTCAAGGTCCTGCGCCGCTTCGGCGACTTTGCCACCCTGATCGAAGCCAAGCCGATTACCGGCCGGACTCACCAGATCCGCGTCCATACCTTGCACGCCGGGCATTGCATCGCTGGCGACACCAAGTATGGCGACGAAGGTTTCAGCAAGGAAATCCGCGATCTGGGCGGCAAGCGCCTGTTCCTGCACGCCTACATGCTGACGGTGCCGCTCCCCGATGGTGGTGAGCTGAAGCTGCAAGCGCCGGTCGACGAGATGTGGGCCAAAACCGTGGAGCGATTGAGTGCGCCCATCTGACTACAAGCTGTTGATCTTTGATTGGGACGGCACTCTGGCCGATTCCATTGGTCGGATTGTCGAGGCGATGCACGTTGCCTCGCAGCGTTCCGGTTTTGAGCTGCGCGATGATCTGGCCGTCAAGGGCATCATCGGCCTGGGCTTGCCGGAAGCGATTCGCACCCTGTACCCCGAAATCGGCGACGCCGAGCTGATCGCGTTCCGCGAGCACTATGCTGAGCATTACATCGCGTCGGAGGCTGAGCCTTCGCCGCTGTTCGAGGGTGTGGTCGAGTCGCTCGAGGCATTTCGTGCCGAGGGCTATCATCTGGCTGTGGCGACCGGCAAGGCCCGTCGCGGGCTGGATCGGGTGTTGAAGTCCCATGGCTGGGAGAATTACTTCGATATCACTCGCGCCGCCGACGAAACCGCCAGCAAGCCCCATCCGCTGATGCTCGAACAGATTCTCGCCCATTGCGAGGTCCGCCCGGAACAGGCGTTGATGGTGGGTGATTCGTCCTTTGATTTGCAGATGGCGCGCAACGCCGGCATGGGTTCGGTGGCCGTCAGTTATGGCGCTCAATCGATCGATGCGTTGAGGTTGTATGAGCCGCGACTGGCCATCGACCGTTTTTCAGAATTGCATGCCTGGCTGAATCAGCGGGCTTAACCGGTTGTTTTTGGGGTGGATGGCATGACCGACGAATGGAAGGCGCCCGCCAAGGCAAGCGCAGAGAGCGGTGACGACAAAAGCTGGAAGCTGCTGGAAAAGACCCTGCTGGCCGGCATACAGGAGCAGCGCCGGTCCCGTCGCTGGGGGATATTCTTCAAGTTTCTGATTTTTGTGTATCTGTTCGGCGCCATTGTCCTGTTTTCGCCTCTGATGGATATGGAAAAGGCCGGCACCCTTAGTGCCAATTACACGGCGTTGATCGATGTGAGAGGCATGATTGCCGACAAGGAGTCGGCCAGTGCAGACAATATCGTTGGCAGCTTGCGTGCGGCTTTCGAGGACAAGAAGGTCAAGGGCGTCATCCTGCGCATCAACAGCCCGGGCGGCAGTCCGGTGCAGTCGGGTTATGTCTATGACGAGATCAAGCGTCTGCGCGGTCTGCACCCGGATATCAAGTTGTATGCGGTGATTTCCGATCTGGGGGCTTCCGGCGCTTACTACATCGCCAGTGCGGCGGATCAGATCTACGCCGACAAGGCGAGCCTGGTCGGCTCCATCGGTGTGACGGCAGCCGGTTATGGCTTTGTCGGCACCATGGAGAAGCTGGGTGTCGAACGTCGTACCTACACGTCTGGCGAGCACAAGTCGTTCCTCGATCCGTTCCAGCCACAGAAGCCGGAAGAAACCGCCTTCTGGCAGGGCGTGCTCGATACGACCCACAAGCAGTTCATCAATAGCGTCAAGCAGGGTCGTGGCGACCGCCTGAAGGACAAGGAGCATCCGGAGTTGTTCTCTGGCCTGGTCTGGTCCGGCGAGCAGGCACTGCCATTGGGGTTGATCGATGGGCTGGGTAATGCCAGTTCGGTTGCGCGGGATGTGATCGGTGAGAAAGAACTGGTGGACTTCACCGTTCAGGAATCGCCATTCGATCGCTTTTCGAAAAAGCTCGGCGCCAGCGTGGCTGAGCATTTGGCGATGTGGATGGGTTTTAACGGTCCGTCGCTGCGCTGATTCTGATGTGACATGAAAAACCGGCCTGCGTGGCCGGTTTTTTGGTATCGGGATTCAGGGAACCTGTACGCCTTCAGTCAGCAGCATGTCGATCAGGCGAATCAGCGGCAGGCCGATCAGGCTGGTGGCGTCAGGTCCCTCGGTGCTGCGAAACAGGCTGACCCCCAGGCCTTCGGCCTTGAAGCTGCCTGCGCAGTCGTAGGGTTGTTCGGCGCGCAAGTAGCGTTCGATGCGAGGTGCGTCGAGTGTGCGCATGTGTACGGTGAACGGCACGCAATCGACCTGGCAGCGCCCTGTCTGGCTATTGAGCAGGGCCAGGCCGGTGAGGAACGTCACGCTGGCACCGCTGGCGGCCAGCAGTTGTTCCCGGGCTTTTTCGAATGTGTGGGGTTTGCCGATAATCCGCTCTCCCAGCACGGCGACCTGGTCGGAGCCGATTATCAGATGAGCGGTATGGCTGTCGGCCAGGGCGCGCGCTTTCTCTTCGGCGAGGCGCTTGACCAGCTCGATGGCGGACTCACCCGGGCGATGGCTTTCGTCGATATCCGGCGAGCTGCAAGTGAAAGGCAGCTGCAGGCGGGTCAGCAATTCCCGGCGATAGGCCGAGCTGGAAGCGAGTAATAAAGGCAGCATGCACAACTCCATAAGGCGTGTGCGAATTCTAGCGAGGCTTCCAAGTGACGGACAGGGCTGAATTTCCTTTGACATGGGCGGGTGCATCCCTATAATGCTGCGCCTATGTTGAATGACCCGATTCCACCTCACGTTGACCCGCGCAAATTGGCTGATCGTGGCACCACCCTTCAAGGTGAAATGCTGCTGGCCGATTTGGAGAGACTCTGCGACCCGCTTTCCGACAATGTCGGTACGGTGCAGGCTAAATTCGTTTTTGAACGAGATGAACGTAAATCTGTGGTCATCCACAGCTTTATCGACACTGAAGTCAAAATGGTTTGCCAGCGTTGTCTTGAGCTGGTCACCCTGCCGATCCATAGCGAATGCAGTTACGCTGTGGTGAAGGAGGGTGCGAATACCCAGTCGTTGCCGAAAGGTTATGACGTGCTGGAACTGGGCGAAGATCCTTTGGATCTGCAGTCACTGATCGAGGAGGAGCTTCTGCTCGCCTTGCCCATTGTGCCTGCTCATCATCCGGAAGAATGCCAGCAGCCGGCGGGAGCAGATGAGCCCGAACCGAGCGAGGACGAGGTAACGCGGTCCAACCCGTTCAGTGTATTGGCGCAGTTAAAGCGTGACCCAAACGTTTAGGAGTTAATCAATTATGGCTGTTCAGCAGAACAAAAAATCCCGCTCTGCCCGTGACATGCGCCGTTCGCACGACGCTCTCGAGGCTAGCACCCTGTCTGTAGAAAAAACCACCGGTGAAGTTCACCTGCGTCACCACGTATCGCCAGAAGGCGTATACCGTGGCCGTAAAGTGATCGACAAGGGCGCTGACGAGTAATCACTTGTCCGCTCAAGTCATCGCGATTGACGCAATGGGCGGGGACTTCGGTCCCCGCAGCATTGTCCAGGCCAGCCTTGCTTGTCTGTCTGCTACACCCTCGCTGCACCTGACCCTCGTCGGTCAACCCTCCCTTCTTGAAGAACTGATCGCTGGCCATCCGGCTGTGGATCGCGCGCGCCTGTCAATAATGCCAGCGTCCGAAGTCATCACCATGGACGAAAAGCCTGCCCAGGCCTTGCGCGGCAAGCCCGACTCGTCGATGCGCGTGGCGCTTGAGTTGTTGCGTGATGGCAAGGTCCAGGCTTGTGTCAGTGCCGGTAATACCGGTGCGCTGATGGCGTTGTCGCGGTTCGTGCTCAAGACCTTGCCCGGCATTGACCGTCCGGCCATGGTGGCGGCGATTCCGACACAAAAGGGTTATTGCCAGTTGCTCGACCTGGGCGCCAACGTCGATTGCAGTGCCGAGCATCTGTTGCAGTTTGCGGTCATGGGTTCGGTGGCGGCCGAGACCCTGGGCATAGCGCGTCCTCGGGTGGCGTTACTGAACATCGGCACCGAAGACATCAAGGGCAATCAACAGGTCAAGCTGGCCGCGACTTTGTTGCAAGGCGCCCGTGGCATCAATTACATCGGCTTTATCGAGGGCGACGGTTTGTACCGTGGCGAAGCGGATGTGGTGGTGTGTGACGGTTTTGTCGGCAACATCCTGCTCAAATCCAGCGAAGGTCTGGCGACCATGATTGCCGGGCGCATCGAAGCGTTGTTCAGGAAGAGCGTAGCCTCTCGCGTGGTCGGTGCGCTTGCACTACCGTTGATGAAGCGCCTGCAGGCCGATCTGGCACCTGCCCGGCACAACGGTGCGAGCTTTCTCGGCTTGCAGGGCATTGTGGTGAAAAGCCACGGTTCTGCAGGGGTTCAGGGGTTTCAGAGTGCCATTCAGCGCGCCTTGATCGAGATTCAGGAGAATCTTCCCGAGCGCCTGCACGGTCGTCTGGAGGATTTGTTGCTTTAGGCGTTTTCGTCGGACAATGCTTAAATGTGACCGCTTGGTTCGATGGGCCATCCAACTGTCAGTTTCTTGCGTCCCCAAAGCGGGGCGCCAACTCTCCGACGACAAGATCATTAGGGGCTTGTTACATGTCTGCTTCCCTCGCATTCGTCTTTCCAGGACAGGGTTCGCAGTCCCTCGGCATGCTGGCCGAGCTGGGCGCGCAACATCCGGTTGTCCTTGAAACATTCAAAGAAGCTTCCGATGCACTGGGTTACGACCTGTGGGCACTGACCCAGCAAGGGCCGGAAGAGCAACTCAATCAAACCGATAAAACCCAGCCAGCCATTCTGACCGCCTCTATCGCCCTGTGGCGTTTGTGGCTGGCCGAAGGTGGTGCGCGCCCGGCTTACGTTGCCGGGCACAGCCTGGGTGAATACAGCGCGCTGGTCGCGGCAGGCAGTCTGAGCCTGGGCGATGCGGTGAAGCTCGTCGAGCGTCGTGGCCAGCTGATGCAGGAAGCCGTTCCGGCCGGGCAGGGCGGCATGGCCGCCATCCTGGGTCTGGAAGATGCCGACGTACTGGCAGCCTGTGCCGAAGCGGCGCAAGGCGAAGTGGTCAGCGCGGTCAATTTCAACTCGCCGGGCCAGGTGGTCATCGCTGGTGCCAAGGCTGCCGTCGAGCGCGCCATCGAGGGCTGCAAGGCGCGTGGCGCCAAGCGTGCCATGCCGTTGCCGGTCAGCGTGCCGTCGCACTGCGAACTGATGTGCCCGGCTGCCGAGCGTTTCGCCGAATCGATCGCGGCGATCGACTGGCAGCCACCGCAGATTCCCGTGGTGCAGAACGTCAGTGCCCAGGTGCCGGCCGATCTGGAAACCCTCAAGCGCGATCTGCTCGAGCAACTGTACAAGCCAGTACGCTGGGTTGAATCGGTCCAGGCACTGGCCGCCAAGGGCGCGACCAACCTGGTCGAGTGTGGCCCGGGTAAAGTGCTGGCCGGTCTGAACAAGCGTTGCGCCGAAGGCGTGTCGACATCCAACCTCAATACCCCAGACGCTTTCGCTGCCGCCCGTGCAGCGTTGGCCTGAATCAGGAGAAGCTTGCATGAGTCTGCAAGGTAAAGTTGCACTGGTCACCGGTGCCAGCCGTGGCATCGGCCAGGCTATCGCCCTGGAACTGGGTCGTCAGGGCGCCATCGTTGTTGGTACCGCGACCTCCGCGTCGGGTGCTGAGCGCATTGCTGCGACCCTGAAGGAAAACGGTATTCAGGGCACTGGCCTGGAACTCAATGTCACCAGCGACGAGTCCGTGGCAAGTGTTCTGGCGAGCATTCAGGAGCAATTCGGTGCGCCGGCGATTCTGGTCAATAATGCCGGTATCACCCGCGATAACCTGATGATGCGCATGAAAGACGACGAGTGGCACGACGTTGTCGATACCAATCTGAACAGTCTGTTCCGCCTGTCCAAGGGCGTTTTGCGCGGCATGACCAAAGCTCGTTGGGGCCGAATTATCAGTATTGGCTCGGTTGTGGGTGCCATGGGCAACGCAGGCCAAGTAAACTACGCTGCCGCCAAGGCCGGTCTGGAAGGTTTCAGCCGTGCTCTGGCGCGCGAAGTCGGTTCGCGTTCGATTACGGTAAACTCGGTGGCTCCTGGGTTCATCGATACCGATATGACCCGTGAACTTCCCGAGGCACAGCGTGAAGCCTTGCAGTCGCAGATTCCGCTGGGTCGTCTGGGGCAGGCTCAAGAGATTGCGTCCGTGGTCGCTTTTCTTGCGTCGGACGGTGCGGCTTACGTTACCGGAGCTACAATCCCGGTGAACGGCGGGATGTACATGTAATTCAAATGTGACGGATTGCTTCAAAAAAATGTCATACGAGCTGTCTAAAATCCGTTATAAAGCTGCAATCTATTTATAGGCAGAGGGTCACCGGGTTCGAGGAGTGAAGCTTTCAGTTGAAAAGCTGAAAAGCCTTTCTATACACTTACCCACTGGCCAGCTGCCTGAATTTGTCCATTAGGAGTGAAAACAAGGTATGAGCACCATCGAAGAGCGCGTCAAGAAAATCGTTGCTGAGCAACTGGGCGTTAAAGAAGAAGAAGTGGTCAACACTGCTTCCTTCGTTGAAGACCTGGGTGCCGACTCCCTTGACACCGTTGAGCTGGTGATGGCTCTGGAAGAGGAATTCGAGACCGAAATCCCTGACGAAGAAGCCGAGAAGATCACTACTGTACAAGCTGCAATCGACTACGTTACTAGCCACCAGGCGTAATAGTTTGTAATCGTTGCTCGCTGTCATGGAAAAACCGCACTGCCATCATGGCGTGCGGTTTTTTCTTTAGGCCTGATGCAAAGTCGTCATTTGAAAAAAGGAGAGTGCTGTGTCGCGTAGACGCGTCGTAGTCACCGGTATGGGTATGTTGTCGCCACTGGGCACGGATGTGCCGAGCAGCTGGCAGGGCATTCTGGCTGGCCGCAGTGGCATTGGTCTGATCGAACACACCGACCTTTCTGCCTATTCCACCCGTTTTGGCGGCTCGGTAAAGGACTTCAATGTCGAGGAATACCTGTCGGTCAAGGAAGCCCGCAAGCTCGACCTGTTCATTCAATACGGTCTGGCCGCAGGTTTTCAGGCGGTACGCAATGCCGGTCTGGAAGTTACTGACGCCAACCGTGAGCGTATCGGCGTTGCCATGGGCTCGGGTATTGGCGGTCTGACCAATATCGAAGAAACCGCCCGCACGCTGCACGAGACCGGCCCACGACGGATCTCTCCGTTCTTCGTGCCAGGCTCGATCATCAATATGATTTCCGGTTTCCTGTCCATCCACCTCGGTGCACAGGGACCCAACTACGCCATCGCCACGGCCTGTACCACCGGTACACACTGCATTGGCATGGCTGCCCGCAACATCATGTACGACGAAGCTGACGTGATGATTGCCGGCGGCGCCGAGATGGCGGCCTGCGGTCTGGGCATGGGCGGCTTCGGTGCTTCCCGCGCGCTGTCGACCCGCAACGACGAGCCGACCCGCGCCAGCCGTCCATGGGACAAGGGCCGCGATGGCTTCGTGTTGTCCAATGGTGCCGGTGCGCTGGTACTGGAAGAACTCGAGCACGCCAAGGCGCGTGGCGCGACCATCTACGCCGAGCTGATCGGCTTCGGCACCAGTGGCGATGCCTACCACATGACCTCGCCGCCAGCCGATGGTGCGGGTGCTGCGCGCTGCATCACCAATGCGCTGCGCGATGCCAAAATCAATGGCGATCAAGTGCAGTACATCAACGCCCACGGCACCTCGACTCCTGCAGGCGACCTGGCCGAAGTCAATGCGATCAAGTCGGTATTCGGCGAGCACGCCTACAAGCTGGCCGTCAGTTCCACCAAGTCCATGACCGGTCACCTGCTGGGTGCGGCGGGCGCGGTCGAGGCGATCTTCAGCGTGCTGGCAATCAACAGTCAGGTAGCGCCGCCGACCATCAACCTCGATGAGCCGGACGAAGGCTGCGATCTCGATTTTGTGCCGCACACGGCGCGCAACATGGATATCGATGTGGTCGTTTCCAACTCCTTCGGTTTTGGCGGCACCAACGGTTCGCTGGTGTTCCGTCGGTTCGCAGGCTGATGGACAGCTGGGTCGACGGTCAGCCGGCTGACGCTTTGTCGCTGAAGGATCGCGGCCTGGCTTATGGCGATGGTCTGTTCGAGACCATCGCCGTGCGCAGCGGCCAGCCCGTGTTGCTGGACCGGCATCTGTCGCGTCTGGCGGACGGCTGTTCGCGCCTGGCGATAACGGCCGAGCAGGAGCTGATCCGCAACGAACTGCTGGCCTACGCCGCGGCACTGGGTGACGGGGTGCTCAAGCTCATTCTCACCCGTGGCGACGGTCTGCGCGGTTATGCCCCCGATCCTTCGGCCCAGGCCCGACGCATTGTGCAAGGCAGTCCACCTGCGGCTTACCCTGCCGCGCATGGTGAACAGGGTGTTCGTTTGTTTCCTTGCGCCACGCGATTGTCCAGGCAGCCATTACTGGCCGGCCTCAAACACCTCAATCGTCTTGAACAAGTCCTCGCCCGTGCCGAATGGCAGGACACCGAGCATGCCGAAGGCTTGATGCTCGATCAGGCCGGGCGCGTAATTGAGGGTGTGTTCAGCAACTTGTTCCTGGTGCGGGATGACGTGCTCATCACAGCGGACCTCAAGCGCTGCGGCGTGGCAGGCGTGATGCGCGCAGAAATATTGTTTCAGGCCAAGTCGCTGGGAATTCCCACGCAAATCACCGATATCCCCCTCGAACAGCTGCAATGGGCTGACGAAGTCTTTGTCTGCAACAGCGTGTATGGTGTCTGGCCGGTGCGCGCCTATGCTGCTCTTCACTGGCCGGTTGGGCCGCTCACCCGTAAACTCCAAACCATTGCCCGTGTGCTACTGGATGCTTGATACGTGAGACGTAAACTCTTGCTGCTGCTGGAAACCGGTGTGGTTCTGGCGGGGCTGCTGATGGGTGCTTCAGCCTGGAAGATTCATTCGGCGCTGGTACAGCCGCTGAACATTACCCAGGAACAATTGCTGGATGTGCCCAAGGGCACCACGCCGACCCGCACCCTCTACCGACTCGAAGCCAACGGCGTCATCAAGGACGCATTCTGGCTGCGGGTGTATTGGCGCTTCAACCTCGCCAGACAACCCCTGCACAGCGGTGAATACCGCATTCAGCCCGGCATGACCGTCGAAGGCCTGATCGACCTGTGGAAACGCGGGGAAATGGTTCAGTACAGCCTGACCCTGGTCGAAGGCTGGAGTTTCCGTCAGGTCCGCGCAGCGCTGGCCAGGGAAGAGAAGCTCGAACATAGCCTCGACGGTTTGAGCGATAGCCAGGTCATGGACAAGCTCGGCCACACCGGGATTTTTCCGGAAGGGCGCTTCTTCCCGGACACCTATCGCTACGTGCGGGGCATGTCCGATGTCGAGGTGCTGAAAACCGCTTACGACCGCCTCGATGAAGTGCTCGCCAAGGAGTGGGAGAAGCGCGCTGCAGATACACCGTACACCGAACCCTACCAGGCGCTGATCATGGCTTCGCTGGTGGAAAAGGAAACCGGCGTACCGCAGGAGCGCGGGCAGATTGCCGGCGTGTTTGTGCGGCGCATGGCGATGGGCATGCTGCTGCAGACCGACCCGACGGTGATCTACGGCCTCGGCGACCGCTACAGCGGCAAGCTGACCCGGGCTCACCTCAGGGAATCGACGCCGTATAACACTTACATGAATGCGGGATTGCCGCCGACGCCGATTTCGATGGTCGGTCGCGAAGCCATCCATGCGGCACTCAATCCGGTGGACGGCAACAGCCTTTACTTCGTGGCGCGTGGCGATGGCACCCATGTGTTCTCCGACGACCTGGATGCCCACAACAATGCCGTGAAGGAGTTCCAGATCAAGCGCCGCGCCGATTACCGCTCCAGCCCGGCTCCCGCTACTGCGCCCGAGATGCCGCCAATCCAGGCTGAGCAAAACGGTATGCAGGAGGCCAAGTCTTCGCAGGAGCAGGCGCCGATCCCGGCCGCTTCACCGAACACGGCTCCCGAGGGGCTGCCACAAGTACCGGCGCAAGATCCTGCGCCAGCCCCTGAAACGCCCGAACCCGATGCAAGCGTACCGAAAAGCCCGCAATGACTCTGATTAAGGACTGCCTGTGACTGGCTTGTTTATTACTCTGGAAGGCCCGGAAGGCGCCGGCAAGAGCACCAATCGCGAATACCTGGCCGAGCGCCTGCGCGCCGCCGGCATCGAGGTGGTGCTGACCCGCGAGCCGGGTGGCACGCCGTTGGCCGAGCGCATTCGTGAAGTGCTGCTGGCCCCGGTCGATGAAGTCATGAACCCGGATACCGAGTTGCTGTTGGTGTTCGCGGCGCGTGCCCAGCATCTGGCCGAGGTGATTCGCCCGGCGCTGGCCCGCGGTGCCGTGGTCTTGTGTGATCGTTTTACCGACTCGACATACGCCTATCAAGGCGGCGGTCGCGGCTTGTCGCTGGAGCGCATCGCGACCCTGGAAACCTTCGTCCAGGGCGATCTGCGCCCGGACCTCACTCTGATTTTCGATCTGCCTGTCGAGGTCGGCCTGGCCCGCGCCAGCGCTCGTGGTCGTCTGGATCGCTTCGAGCTCGAAGGCCGGACCTTTTTCGACGCGGTACGCAGTGCCTTCCTCAAGCGGGCCAAGGCGGATCCGGCGCGTTATGTGCTGGTCGATGCTGCCCAGCCGTTGGCACAGGTTCAGCAATCGCTGGATGCCTTGCTGCCGCGCCTGCTGGAGTTGAGCCGTGGCTGAGGCCTATCCGTGGCAGGAAAACCTCTGGCAGCAACTGGCCGGTCGCACCCAGCATGCGCACGCCTACCTGCTGCATGGCCCTGCCGGAATCGGCAAGCGGGCACTGGCCGAGCGCTTGATGGCCAGCTTGCTGTGCCAGCGCCCGAACGCGCTGCAAGCCTGCGGCGAATGCAAATCCTGCCTGCTGCTCAAGGCTGGCAGCCATCCGGATAACTACATCCTGGAGCCGGAAGAAGCCGACAAGGCGATCAAGGTCGACCAGGTTCGCGACCTGGTCGGTTTCGTGGTGCAGACCGCGCAGTTGGGCGGGCGCAAAGTGGTGCTGATCGAGCCGGCCGAGTCGATGAACATCAACGCCGCCAACGCCTTGCTCAAAAGCCTTGAAGAACCGTCCGGCGATACCGTTCTGTTGCTGGTCAGCCATCAGCCGAGCCGCTTGTTGCCAACCATCAAGAGTCGCTGCGTGCAGCAGGCCTGTCCGCTACCGGGCGAGGCCATGAGCTTGAAGTGGTTGGCCCAGGCGTTGCCGGAGTGCTCCGAAGATGAGCGCGTCGAACTGCTGACGCTGGCTGCCGGTTCGCCGCTGGCGGCGGTCAATCTCCAGGCCCAGGGCGTGCGTGAACAGCGCGCGCAAGTGGTGGAAGGGGTGAAAAAACTCCTCAAGCAACAGCAGTCGCCGACGCAACTGGCCGAAGAATGGAAAAACATTCCGATGTTGCGCCTGTTCGATTGGTTCTGCGATTGGTCGAGCCTGATCCTGCGCTATCAATTGACTCAGGATGAAGCCGGCCTCGGCCTGACCGACATGCGCAAGGTCGTGCAATACCTGGCGCAGAAAAGCGCCCAGGGCAAAGTCCTCGATATTCAGGACTGGATCCTCGCCCAGCGGCAGAAAGTTCTGAGCAAGGCCAACCTCAACCCGGCCTTGTTGCTGGAAGCATTGCTGGTGCAATGGGTGTCGTTGCCTGCCCAACGATGACTGTCTGCGCCTAGACTCTGAGTATCAGAACATCCGACCGTCCCACCCATACAAGTTGCAGCCCTTTATGCTCGTAGATTCCCATTGTCACCTTGATCGCCTTGACCTGACCGCCCACGAGGGCTCCCTGGATGCTGCCCTGGAAGCTGCCCGGCAGCGTGGGGTGGGGCACTTTCTGTGTATCGGTGTCAGCGCGGACAACGCGGCCGACGTCAAGGCCCTGGCCGAACGTTATGACGATGTCGACTGCTCGGTAGGCGTGCACCCTCTGGATGTGCAGCCGGGGGCCGCGCCGGCGCTGGACTGGCTGTTGCAGGAGCTCAATCACCCGCGGGTGGTGGCGATTGGCGAAACCGGCCTCGATTACCACTACGAGCCGGAAGCGGCAGAGTTGCAGCAGGAATCGTTCCGCCTGCACCTGCAAGCGGCGCAGCAGACCGGCAAACCGGTAATCATCCATACCCGTGGCGCCCGCACCGATACCCTGGACTTGCTGCGGGACGCGGCGCTGCCCCAGGCAGGCGTGTTGCATTGCTTCACCGAAGACTGGGAGATGGCGAAGGCCGCGCTGGACATGGGCTATTACATTTCCCTGTCCGGGATTGTCACTTTTCGCAATGCCGACGCATTGCGTGATGTGGCCAGCAAGGTGCCGGCCGACCGTTTGCTGGTGGAAACCGACTCGCCGTACCTGGCACCGATCCCCTATCGCGGCAAACCAAACCTGCCGCAGTACGTGCGTGAAGTTGCGGAATTTCTGTCAATGTTGCGCGGTGAGCCCTACGAGCGGTTTGCTGAGCAAACCACGGCGAATTTCAAGCGACTGTTCCCGCTGGCACACGTAAAAGGTTAAATCGCAGGCAAAAAAAACCCGGGTTCTGGGGGGTGAATCCGGGTTAAGACCATTAGGAGTAAAACAATGGCACGCGGTCCGTTGGTACCAATATCGGCGTGACACTTGGGGGAGATGCCCCGCCGACAGTTCAAGTATTGATCAGGATTGCGCCTCGTCCAGTTTACCGGTCCGGGTTTTTAAACAAATTTGGAATACGTGCGCTTCGGAAGAGTTCTCATCACCCTGTAAACGTACGCGGAATGACCAGAAAGCGCAGATATGGTCGGATGATCCGTGCATTTTTGCGTAAGTTAGGCATAATACGCGGCTTCGAATTTTGACCCCGACAGACCTTTTCTTATGCATAAAGAACCTCGTAAGGTCCGTGAATTCCGTCGCCGCGAGCAGGAAATTCTCGATACCGCGCTCAAGCTGTTCCTCGAACAAGGTGAAGACAGTGTCACCGTCGAGATGATTGCTGATGCCGTCGGTATCGGCAAAGGCACGATCTACAAGCACTTCAAATCCAAGGCGGAAATCTATCTGCGCCTGATGCTCGACTACGAGCGCGATTTGAACGCTCTGCTGCATTCGGCCGATGTCGACAAGGACAAGGAAGCCCTGTCCCGGGCCTACTTCGAATTCCGCATGCGCGATCCACAACGCTATCGCCTGTTCGACCGCCTCGAAGAGAAAGTGGTCAAGGGCAACCAGGTGCCGGAGATGATCGAGGAGCTGCACAAGATCCGTGCCTCGAACTTCGAACGCCTGACCTTGCTGATCAAGGGCCGGATCAGCGAAGGCAAGCTGGAAGACGTGCCACCTTACTTCCACTACTGCGCGTCCTGGGCGCTGGTGCACGGTGCCGTCGCGCTGTATCACTCGCCGTTCTGGAGCAATGTGCTGGAAGATCAGGAAGGTTTCTTCCAGTTCCTGATGGACATCGGCGTGCGCATGGGCAACAAGCGCAAGCGTGACACCGACACTTCCGGCAACTGAGCCATTCAGTTGCCTTATTGCGCCATGATTTCGCTACATGGCGCAGTAGCGCAGGAATATACTCAGGTAGAGGACTTGCTAAAACTTGATTTCTGAGTCAAGTTTTAGCGGCCCGATATTCTTCCGCCGGAGTGACCATGATCGTTGATCGTCAAGGCAGGCGTTTTCGCAACTTGCGAATCAGTCTGACCTCAGCCTGCAATTACGCCTGTACCTACTGCGTGCCCAACGGCAAGCGGCTGGTGGCTGCGCAGGATGAATTGTCGGCCGAAGCCATGGCGCGCGGCGTGGCTTATCTGATTGAAGCGGCGGGCATCGAGCGTCTGCGCATTACCGGCGGCGAGCCGCTGGTCAGCCCGAAACTCGAAGCGTTCATGACGGCGGTCGGGCAGATGGGCCTGGAAGACATCAGCCTGACCACCAATGGACAGTTACTGGCGAAGAAACTGCCGCTGCTGGTGAACGCCGGCATTCGGCGCCTCAACGTCTCCCTCGATACTCTCGACGCCAGTGCGTTCCGCAGTATTGCCCGGGGCGGCGACCTGGCCACCGTGCTCGACGGCATGAGCGAGGCCAGTGCGGCCGGCATGAAGATCAAGGTCAACATGGTGCCGCTGCGCGGACAGAACCTCGATCAAGTGATGCCGCTGCTCGACTACTGCCTGGAGCGCGGTTATGAATTGCGCTTCATCGAACTGATGCGCATGGGCCACCTGGCCAACGATGCCAATGCTTTTCTGCAGCAGTTCGTCAGTCTCCAGCAATTGCTGAGCCTGATCGGCGAGCGCTACGAATACCTGCAAGCCGATGCCCCGGTCGATGCGACGGCCGTTCGATATGAAATTCCCGGCCAGGGTTATTTCGGCGTGATCGCCAACGAGAGCGTGCCTTTCTGCCGTACCTGTTCGCGACTTCGTTTGTCTTCCACCGGGTGGCTGCATGGCTGCCTGTCGTCGAGCAATCGCCATTACATCGGTGATCTGCTGGACAAGCCACGCCATCAGGCCCTGCCGGCCTTGCAGCGGCTGCTGGTGAAAGCCTTGGGTGACAAGCAGGAAGTGGCGTTCTCTGGCGGCGCGACTGTCATGAAGATTATCGGCGGTTGAACCTGCGCAATCGCGAGCAAGCTCGCTCCCACGGGTGATATGCAATCCCCTGTGGGAGCGAGCTTGCTCGCGATTCGGTCTGTCAGATGCTGATGTTAATGAGCTGGCGCGGAAGCTGCATCCTACGGCCATTCGCCGGTTTTCCGACACCGGCCTCTGGAGGATAGGATGCGTAGCCTGGTTTTGCTGCTGGCCGTTTTGGCACTTGGTGGCTGCATGAACGTCAGCGATATGGCCGAAGGGACTCGTTACCATATGAGCGATGCGGGGCTGCTTGATCACAGTGACAGTCGTCGCGTAAACAACCTGCGCATTCAGCCGGACTCGTTCGTCTACATCGCCCAGGGCGCTTTCATGCCGCCGGGCAGCGCCGTTTATCCACGGCCCAACGTGATTGCCGAAGTCGCGTTCGACGGCTTCGTCGAATATTTCCCGATGGTCCGCCGTGCCCGTACGCCGGAAGGCCTCGACCAGGCCATGGGCGAAGCCCGTGCGGCCGGTGCGCACTATCTGCTCTACACCCGGTTTGCCAAGTCTGACGACCGTATCGGCAACTCGGACGAGTGGCTGGACCAGGAAGCCCTGGATCGTCTCGGCATCGACAGCGGTATGATTCAGATCATGTTGATCGAGACCAGCACCCAGTATTTGATTGATACTGCAACCATCAAGAGTCGTGGCGGTTTACTGACGTTCCACGATAAAAAACCCGAAGACCTGATGGGCCCGCCGCTGGAGCAATACGCGCGCAGCCTGCTGGGGCTCAGCGACCAGTAATTTCAAGGAGAACGCCATGAGTGGCCCGCAAAAAGCCAACGACTTGCTGGGGCAAATCCCCAAGACCAAAGGCTTGCCGCCGGTGCACCTGTGGAATCCCGATTTCTGCGGCGACATCGACATGCGCATCGCCCGGGACGGCACCTGGTATTACCTGGGCACGCCGATCGGGCGCAAGCCGATGGTCAAACTGTTCTCCACTATCATTCGCCGCGACGGCGATGATTATTTCCTGATCACTCCGGTGGAAAAGGTCGGGATCAAGGTTGACGATGCGCCGTTCGTGGCGATCGCGGTGGACGTGGAAGGCGAGGGCGAGGCGCAGGTGTTGCGCTTTACCACCAACGTCGATGAAACCACCGAGGCCGGCGCCGATCATCCGATGCGTGTGGTCATCGACCCGGTAACGCAAGAGCCTGCCCCTTACGTGCATGTGCGCAGCAATCTTGAAGCGTTGATCCATCGCAACGTGTTCTATCAATTGGTGGAGCTGGCGGTGAGTCGCGAGATCGACGGCCAGCGCTGGCTCGGTGTATGGAGTGGCGGCGAGTTCTTCCCCATCGGTCTCGAACCCTGACCCATAACCCTGTGGGAGCGAGCTTGCTCGCGATGAGGGCATAACATTCAACATCCATGTTGCCTGTTACTCCGTCATCGCGAGCAAGCTCGCTCCCACAGTGGTTTCTGCGAACACTCAAAAAATCAAATTGACATCCAATCATATGATGATTAGCGTGGGCCTCCATTGCGAACGGCATTGAGGTGTCCATGTCCAGCAGCTTTCATGCATCGACGGTTGACTGGCTGGGTTGCTGGCTCGCCACGGGGCAGGTCAAGCCAGGTGAGTCACTCAAGGTCGAAGCCGACCTCGGCGAACAACTCGGCGTGAGCCGCACGGTCATCCGTGAAGCCATCAAGACCCTGGTTGCCAAAGGCATGCTCGAGGTCGGGCCGAAAGTCGGCACGCGGGTATTGCCAGTGCGGCGCTGGAACCTCTTCGATCCACAAGTCGTTGGCTGGTTGTCGCGCAGCGGCTTACCGGAAAACTTCGTCGACGATCTGCTCGACCTGCGCCGCACCATCGAACCGATGGCCGTGCGCTGGGCCTGCGAGCGCGCAACCGGCGAACAGGTGAACGAGATCCTGTTGGCCTGCAACGCGCTGGAACGGGCGGTGGACAGCGGCATCGATTACAACCGCGCCGATCAGTTCTTCCACGAGTGCATCCTCGCCGCCAGCCACAATCAATTCATTGAACAAATGGTTCCCGCCCTCGGCGCGTTGCTGGCGGTGGCCTTTGAAGTGTCCGCCGCCGACCCGGATGAACTGCGTCGCACCCTGCCGATTCACCGGGACCTGGCCGAGGCTATCGCAGCCCGGGATACCGCCCGGGGTGTCTGGGCCTGCATGACCCTGATCGATAACGCGGACCTTGCGATCAAGCGTTACTACCCGCAAGTCATGGCCGATAAAAAAGCCAGCTGACAGCTCGAACCACTGTAGGAGCGAGCTTGCTCGCGATGGTGTATTCAGCTACCACCAGGTCGACTGGCACACCTTCGCGAGCAAGCTGGCTCCTACACAATAAAAACAAGAACAACGCAGGAGGTTTCATGGCGTGGACTGCGGTGACCGAGCATCGGGCACGACTGGGCGAAGGCCCGTTCTGGGATGCGCCGACCCAAGCCCTGTACTGGGTGGATATCGCCGGTAAGCAGGCGTTGCGGTTGATCGGCGCCAACGTGCAGATCTGGCAGATGCCGGAGCACGTGTCGGCGTTCATTCCCTGCGAAAGCGGCGATGCCCTGGTGGCATTGAGCAGCGGCGTGTATCGGCTCGATCTCGATTCACCGGGCCTGGCGCCGCGCCTGACACTGTTTTGCGTTGCCGATCCGCAACCGGGCAACCGCCCCAATGAAGCCCGTTGCGACGCCCAAGGCCGGCTCTGGCTCGGCACCATGCAAAACAACATCGGCGCAAACGGCGAAGACCTGCCCATCGTCCACCGTTCCGGTGGACTGTTCCGCATCGATCGCGCCGGGCGGGTTGCGCCGTTGCTGCGCAATCTGGGCATTCCCAACACGCTGCTGTGGAGCGATGACGCCACCAGCGTGTATTTCGGCGACAGCTTCGACGGCACCTTGTATCGACATTTCATCCGTACCGACGGAACCCTCGATGCGCCGCAGGTCTGGTTTGGTCCGCACGAGCGTGGCGGCCCGGATGGTTCAGCGATGGATGCCGAAGGTTTTATCTGGAATGCCCGTTGGGACGGCAGCTGCCTGCTCAGGTTGAGCCCGGACGGCAAAGTCGATCGGATCATCGAACTGCCGGTCAGTCGTCCCACCAGTTGCGTGTTCGGCGGTTCAGACCTCAAAACCCTGTACATCACCAGTGCGGCCAGTCCGCTGGGCCATCCGTTGGATGGGGCTGTGTTGTCGATCGCAGTGGATGTGGTTGGAAAACATTGCACGCGCTTTGCTGGATAAATCCCAAAATATGGGATGTAAATATATATATTGAGATTTGTCGCGGGCCGGGTTTATAGTCGGCCCCACCAGTTACATGCACTCACACTTAAAAAAACAAAACAGGTGAAGTGATGCAGCGAATTTCCCCCGTGCTCCCTTGCGGAGCCTGTGCCTCAGAACGTTTCCAGGCTGAAACGTTTTCACACTCACCTGTTTCCTACCCAGCGCCTTTTTGACCGGACATCGACAGATGCCCGGTTTTCGTCGTGTTTTCGAACAGGAGTCTTGATCCATGGCTGAACCATTGTCATTGCCACCGGTGCCCGAACCGCCCAGGGGCGAACGCCTGAAAAACAAGGTCGTCTTGCTGACCGGTGCCGCCCAGGGTATTGGCGAAGCGATTGTGGCGACCTTCGCGTCCCAGCAGGCCAGGCTGATCATCAGCGACATTCAGGCCGAGAAAGTCGAGAAAGTCGCGGCGCATTGGCGAGACCAGGGCGCCGATGTGGTGGCGATCAAGGCCGACGTGTCGCGTCAGCAGGACCTGCACGCCATGGCCCGGCTGGCGATCGACCTGCACGGCCGGATCGATGTGCTGGTCAACTGCGCCGGGGTCAACGTATTCCGCGATCCGCTGGAAATGACCGAGGAAGACTGGCGTCGCTGCTTTGCCATCGACCTCGATGGTGCCTGGTACGGTTGCAAGGCGGTGCTGCCGCAGATGATCGAGCAGGGCGTCGGCAGCATCATCAATATCGCGTCCACCCATTCCACCCACATCATTCCTGGCTGCTTCCCGTACCCGGTGGCCAAGCATGGCCTGCTCGGCCTGACCCGCGCGCTGGGCATCGAATATGCGCCCAAGGGTGTGCGCGTCAACGCGATTGCGCCGGGCTACATCGAAACCCAGTTGAACGTCGATTACTGGAACGGTTTTGCCGACCCCCACGCCGAACGCCAGCGAGCGTTTGACCTGCACCCGCCGCGCCGTATCGGGCAGCCGATCGAAGTGGCAATGACCGCCGTGTTCCTGGCCAGTGATGAAGCGCCGTTCATCAATGCCTCATGCATCACCATCGATGGTGGTCGCTCGGTGATGTACCACGACTGAGTGATCGGGCTTTCCGGCGCCTTGCTACGCCTGAAATCCAATCATCATACGATATGACTATTGGCAGTATGTTTTTACCGCCCGTTGGTTAACAAAGAACGCTTTCAACGAGTGCTCAAGAAAAATAACAAGGAGTCAGCTTATGAATCGTCGTCATGCTATCCGTTCCCTGTGCTGTGCCGCGTTGGCGGTCTCGGCGTTCAGCCTGAGCAACACGCTGCTGGCAGTCGAGGAAGTGAAGATCGGTTTCCTGGTCAAGCAGGCCGAAGAACCCTGGTTCCAGACCGAGTGGGCCTTTGCCGAAAAGGCCGCGAAAGAGAAAGGCTTCACCCTGATCAAGATCGCTGTGCCCGACGGTGAGAAAACCCTTTCTGCCATCGACAGCCTCGCGGCCAATGGCGCCAAGGGGTTCGTGATCTGCCCGCCGGACGTGTCCCTTGGCCCGGCGATCATGGCCAAGGCCAAACTCAACGGGTTGAAAGTGATCGCCGTCGATGACCGTTTCGTCGATGCCAGCGGCAAGTTCATGGAAGACGTGCCGTACCTCGGCATGGCCGCTTTCGAAGTCGGCCAGAAACAAGGTAATGCCATGGCGACCGAAGCGAAGAAACGCGGCTGGGACTGGAAAGACACCTATGCGGTGATCAACACCTACAACGAGCTCGACACCGGCAAGAAGCGCACCGACGGTTCGGTGAAAGCGCTGCAGGATGCCGGCATGCCGAAAGACCACATCCTGTTCGCGGCCCTCAAGACCCTCGACGTGCCGGGCAGCATGGACGCTACCAATTCGGCCCTGGTGAAACTGCCAGGGGCGGCGAAAAACCTGATCATCGGCGGCATGAACGACAACACCGTGCTCGGCGGTGTGCGCGCCACCGAGAGCGCCGGTTTCGCCGCAGCCAACGTGATCGGCATCGGCATCAACGGTACCGACGCCATCGGCGAGCTGAAGAAACCCGACAGCGGCTTCTACGGCTCGATGCTGCCGAGCCCGCACATCGAGGGCTACAACACCGCCAGCATGATGTACGAGTGGGTCACCACCGGCAAAGAACCGGCGAAGTACACCGCCATGGATGACGTGACGCTGATCACCCGCGACAACTTCAAGCAGGAACTGGAAAAGATCGGCCTGTGGAACTGACGGCCGTTTGACTTCAGCGGCGGCCTCGGCGGCGGGGTCGCCTGATCGGTGTGAAGAGGTGGTTATGCACGCGCAAACAATCCAACACGAACACAGCCTTACCGGCAGCTTGCGCTTCAACGGGATCGGCAAGACCTTTCCCGGGGTGAAGGCGCTGGACAACATCAGCTTCGTCGCCCATCCGGGACAGGTTCACGCCTTGATGGGCGAGAACGGCGCCGGCAAGTCGACGCTGCTGAAAATTCTCGGCGGGGCCTACACGCCTTGCAGCGGTGCCTTGCAGATCGGCGAGCGGACGATGGACTTCAAGTCCACCGCCGACAGCATCGGCAGTGGCGTCGCGGTGATCCACCAGGAGCTGCATCTGGTGCCGGAAATGACCGTGGCCGAGAACCTGTTTCTCGGGCATCTGCCAGCCAGTTTCGGCCTGATCAATCGCAGCACCCTGCGCCAGCAGGCACTGGCCTGCCTCAAAGGCCTGGCCGATGAAATCGACCCGCAGGAGAAAGTCGGGCGCCTGTCTCTCGGCCAGCGGCAACTGGTGGAAATCGCCAAGGCTTTGTCCCGTGGCGCCCACGTGATTGCCTTCGACGAACCCACCAGCAGCCTTTCGGCAAGGGAGATCGACCGCTTGATGGCGATCATCGGCCGGCTGCGGGACGAGGGAAAAGTGGTGCTCTATGTCTCCCATCGCATGGAAGAAGTATTCCGCATCTGCAACGCGGTGACGGTGTTCAAGGACGGGCGCTACGTGCGCACGTTCGATGACATGAGCCAACTGACCCACGATCAACTGGTCACCTGCATGGTCGGGCGCGACATCCAGGACATCTACGATTACCGCCCGCGCCAGCGCGGCGCGGTGGCACTCAAGGTCGACGGACTGCTCGGGCCGGGGTTGCGCGAGCCAGTGAGTTTCGAGGTGCACAAAGGCGAAATCCTCGGGCTGTTCGGGCTGGTTGGGGCCGGTCGCACCGAGCTGTTGCGCCTGCTCAGTGGCCTGGCGCGCAACAGCGCCGGACAGCTGAAACTTCGAGGCCATGAACTGAAGCTGCGTTCACCCCGGGACGCGATTGCCGCCGGGATCCTGTTGTGCCCCGAAGACCGCAAGAAGGAAGGCATCCTGCCGCTGGCCAGCGTCGCCGAGAACATCAACATCAGTGCGCGCGGCGCCCACTCCACCTTCGGTTGCCTGTTGCGTGGCCTGTGGGAGAAGGACAACGCCGAGCAGCAGATCAAGGCGTTGAAAGTGAAGACGCCCAACGCGACGCAGAAAATCATGTACCTGTCCGGTGGCAATCAGCAGAAGGCCATTCTCGGTCGCTGGCTGTCGATGCCGATGAAAGTGCTGCTGCTCGACGAACCCACACGCGGCATCGACATCGGTGCCAAGGCCGAGATCTACCAGATCATCCATAACCTGGCAGCCAAGGGGATCGCGGTGATTGTGGTGTCCAG
Organism: Pseudomonas sp. GW823-FHT02E01; assembly: GCF_058797535.1. Taxonomy (NCBI): domain Bacteria; kingdom Pseudomonadati; phylum Pseudomonadota; class Gammaproteobacteria; order Pseudomonadales; family Pseudomonadaceae; genus Pseudomonas; species Pseudomonas sp. GW823-FHT02E01. Next base: position 60,020 of record NZ_JBXAJS010000013.1, read on the forward strand.
CGACTTGATGGAAGTCATGGGCATTTCCGACCGCATCCTGGTGCTGTGCGAAGGCGCCCTGCGTGGCGAGCTGAGCCGCGAACAGGCCAACGAATCCAACCTGCTGCAACTGGCTTTGCCGCGCCAACGCGCCGACGGCGTGGCGAACTGAGAGGTGACTATGATGACAACCCAAAACAACACCCTGCCGACCACGCGTAAACCGCTGGACCTGCGGCGCTTCCTTGATGACTGGGTGATGCTGCTGGCGGCGGTCGGCATCTTTGTCGCCTGCACCTTGCTGATCGACAACTTCCTTTCACCGCTGAACATGCGTGGCCTGGGCCTGGCGATTTCCACCACCGGCATTGCTGCCTGCACCATGTTGTATTGCCTGGCGTCCGGGCATTTCGACTTGTCGGTGGGCTCGGTGATTGCCTGTGCCGGGGTGGTCGCGGCGGTGGTGATGCGCGACACCGACAGCGTGTTTCTCGGTGTCTGTGCGGCGCTGGTGATGGGCCTGATCGTCGGGTTGATCAACGGGATAGTGATCGCCAAGCTGCGGGTCAATGCGCTGATCACCACGCTGGCGACCATGCAGATCGTGCGCGGTCTGGCCTACATCTTCGCCAACGGCAAAGCGGTGGGGGTGTCCCAGGAATCGTTCTTTGTGTTCGGTAACGGCCAGATGTTTGGCGTGCCGGTACCGATCCTGATCACCATCGTCTGCTTCCTGTTCTTCGGCTGGCTGCTGAACTACACCACCTACGGGCGCAATACCATGGCCATCGGCGGCAACCAGGAAGCGGCGCTGCTGGCCGGTGTGAATGTCGACCGGACCAAGATCATCATCTTCGCCGTGCACGGTGTGATCGGCGCGTTGGCCGGGGTGATCCTGGCCTCGCGCATGACCTCCGGCCAGCCAATGATCGGCCAGGGTTTCGAATTGACGGTGATCTCGGCCTGCGTGCTGGGCGGGGTGTCATTGAGTGGCGGGATCGGCATGATCCGGCACGTGATCGCCGGGGTGTTGATTCTGGCGATCATCGAAAATGCGATGAACCTGAAGAACATCGATACGTTTTATCAGTATGTGATCCGGGGTTCGATTTTGCTTCTGGCCGTCGTGATTGACCGCCTGAAACAGCGCTGACACCCCATTACACCTGTGTGCGAGCTTGCTCGCGATGACGGACTGGCTTCATTACTCTCTCAAATGGCTTTCCTCGTCCTCGGTGGTGCTTGAACCGAGGCCGCCACTGCCGGGTGTTTTTTTGTCCGGCAGGTTCGTCCCGCCCTGACGTCCCGCGTCGTTGCCTTGAATCCGCGGGTCGGTGCCGGTGGCGGGCGGCAGGTTTTGGTCGATCGTCGTGCCATCGGTGTTCATGCCGGGGGCACTCTGGATGGCGGGAGCCCTGGGTTTTTCCACCGGATTGGTCGGGCCGGTGCTCGAGCCGATGGTTCCGGCGAAGGAGGCGGCGGATAAAAGGGCAGTGAGAACGAGGGCGGTCAACCTGGACAGGGTCATGGTGGTGTCTCCAGCGAGTAGAGTCCTTACCTGATTAGTCCGCCCTCGATCCGGATGGGTGCATTGTCAGCGACGAACGGCTCAGGCCTCCTCCAGTGCCCTGACCGCTGTGGCTCTACGCCAGATCAAGCGGCCCACGGTGATCAGCCAGTTGAGCGAGGCAACCGCCAACACCGTGAGCAATAGTGTGGGCATGCCTTGCTCGACGATGATTTTCCCTGCCAGCAATGGAAATCCGAACACGCCGATGAAGTACGACAGGCTGAACAGCAGCAAGGATTGTGCGGTGGTGCCGTTCGGCGCTTCATTGGCGGCCAGGCCGTTGATCACCGAGTAGGTCAGGCCGTAACCGATCCCGAGCATCACCGCCGCGAGCACGTAGCTGACGCTGCTGTCGACGACAACACCGAACATCACGATCGATGCCAGCATCAGCCCCGAAAGCAGGCACGATGCACGCAATGGATCGCGCTTGACCACGAAACCGGCAACCAGCATGCGGCCGATGATCGCCGCGCTCATGAAGCCGAGGAAGAACAGCGAATAGTCGAGCGAGCGCGCTGCGGCATAACTGGTTTGAAAGCTCGACAGACCACCGAACACGCAGCCGCCGAGACCAACCATGATGATCGGGAAAACGGCCCTGGACGACAGCACCTGACCCGCTGCACGCCAGGAAATTCGCGACACGCTGCCAGATTGCGCGGGCGCCGGTTTCAGTTGTCGATCCAGGCGCCAGAACAGCAATACGCCGATCAGGCTGGCCAGTGCCGCCAGGTAAAACGCCGCGGTCACCGGATAGCCAAGCGCACTCGCCGCGCGCCGAGCAAAGGGCCGCTGCCGATCCCGGTCATCATGCTTCCGGACAACAGGGCGAAGTATCTGGCGCGCTGCGCGGGTGTCACCAGGCTTGCCACGATGATCGGCCCCAGGGTGTAGAACACGCCCCAGCCCAAGCCCAGCAGCAGGCCGAAAAACAACAACAGGTGACCGAAGCCCGGGGTCAGGGCGAAGCCCAGGCTGGCGGCTACCAGCAATACACCGAACAGCGCCACCGAGCGGGCGGCACCGAGCAGGTCGGACAAATGACCGGAAACAATCACCGCTGCAAAGGTGCTGAGCATTGCCGCCGAAATCACACTTCCGGCGTCGTGTTCGTTACCGCCGCGAGAACCAATCAGCAACGACAGCAGAAACGTCGAGCCGTAGGACAATGACAACAGGTAACTGGCGAGGCAAAAAAGGCCGAACAGCTTGTTTGAAACTGGGGGTGTTGCGGTGGGCATGACGCGGTTCCTTGACCGGATAAATGAGCAGCGCGTCTATCTAACCACGCAGACCCCGAATATTAGGTCCGAGGTTATCGATTCCAGGGTTAGTGCCGGCCGGAGTAAACCCCCTTTGTAGGAGCGAGCTTGCTCGCGATGAATCCGAGAACACCGCGTGTATCCAGAAAGCACGCGTTATCGTTAACGACCATCGCGAGCGAGCTCGCTCCTACAGGTGTTGGGACAGTTCCCTCGCCACAAATACCGCGCCGACTTAGTATGGCGTTTTCCACTTTTGACAAGGCACGTCCATGACGATCGAAATCCGCCCGGCGACCCCCAGTGACGCACCGCAAATCCTCGCGTTCATCACTGAACTGGCCGACTACGAACGTGCCCGCCATGAAGTCATCGCCAGCGTTGCCGATATCGAGCGCAGCCTGTTCAGCGAAGGCGCCACAGCCCATGGTCTGATCTGCCTGCGCGAGGGTGCACCCATCGGTTTCGCGGTGTTCTTCTTCAGCTATTCCACCTGGCTTGGCAGCAACTGCCTGTACCTCGAAGACCTCTACATCACCCCGGAGCAACGCGGCGGTGGCGCGGGCAAGACCCTGTTGCGGCATCTGGCGAAAATCGCCTGCGCCAACGACTGCGGCCGTTTCGAGTGGAGCGTGCTGGAATGGAATACGCCGGCCATCGATTTCTACAAATCCCTGGGCGCGCAGCCGCAGGAGGAGTGGGTGCGCTATCGGATGGATGGGGCGGTGTTGCGGGATTTTGCAGCGGGTAACTGATCGCTTCTAAAAGATCGCAGCCTTCGAGCTGCGATTTTTTTGTCTCGTCTCACAATATGGGATTGATATTTATATATTGAGATTTGTCCCCTCGCAGGTTTATAGTCCCGCTCACTCACTGCCAAAAACCAAAACAGGTGAAGCGATGCAGGCGCAATTGATCGCGCTCGACTGGGGGACAACCTCATTACGTGCTTACAAACTGGCCGAAGGCGGGCAAGTGCTCGAACAGCGTTCGCTGTCGTCGGGGATCATGCAGCTGCCGAAAGCGCCGCGAATCATTGGCGGCCGGGAATGCGCCGATGGTTTCGAACTGGCCTTCGATGAGGCTTGTGGCGACTGGCTCGACGCCCAGCCGGATTTACCGGTGATTGCCTGCGGCATGGTCGGCAGCGCCCAGGGTTGGAGTGAAGCGGCCTACCGGGACACGCCGGCGAACGTCGCCACGCTCGGTACTTCCTTGCAAACCGTGCGCAGCCGGCGCGGCGTCGATGTGCACATCGTGCCCGGCGTCATCGAGCGTTCGCCTTTGCCGAACGTGATGCGTGGCGAAGAAACCCAGGTACTCGGCGTGCTGCAAAACCTGACGAGCGAGGCGGGCGCTGATCTGCTGATCGGCCTGCCGGGCAGCCATTCGAAATGGGTGGAAGTGGCCGACGGCTGCATCGTGCACTTCGACACTTTCATGACCGGCGAAGTCTTCGCAGTGCTCAGTCAACACAGCATTCTCGGACGCACCCAACAATGTGGCGCGTCTTTCGATGGCGATGCGTTTGATCGCGGCGTGAAGGTCGCGTCGTCGGCGCACGGTGAAATCGGCCTGCTGTCGACGATGTTCAGCGCCCGCAGTCTCGGGCTGACCGGCGAGTTGAGCGCAATCGCCCAGGCGGACTATCTGTCCGGCCTGCTGATCGGCCACGAGTTGACGGCCGTGGCCAATGTCCAGCGGCGCCGACGCAACAGTGTGCATCTGCCTTCGATCATCCTCATCGGCAACACCCAACTCTGTGCCCGCTACAGCCGTGCGCTCGACGCCTGCGGTTTTGCCCGGGTGACCCTGGCCGAACAGGCCACCGAACGCGGGTTGTGGCAACTGGCGTTGGCTGCCGGCCTGGTCACGTGCACCGCATCCCGTTAAACCTGACTGGAGTCCTGACATGCTCAAACAAGCCCTGGCGCAAAACGGCCTGATCGCGATCCTGCGTGGCCTGCGCCCGCAGGAAGCGGCGGCCATCGGCGAAGTCCTGTACGCCGCCGGATTTCGCGTCATCGAAGTGCCGCTCAATTCCCCTGAACCGTACGAAAGTATTCGCATCCTGCGCAGTACCTTGCCCGCCGATTGCCTGATCGGTGCCGGTACGGTGTTGACGCCGGAGCAGGTCGAGCAAGTGAAAGCCGCGGGCGGCCAAGTGATCGTCATGCCCCATAGTGATCCGAAGGTCTTGCGCGCGGCGAAAGCGGCAGGGCTGTACCTGTCGCCGGGTGTCGCCACGCCGACCGAAGCCTTCACGGCACTGGCTGAAGGCGCGGATGTGCTGAAGCTGTTTCCGGCCGAGCAGATGGGGCCGGCAGTCGTCAAAGCCTGGCTCGCCGTATTGCCTGCCGGAACCCTGCTGGCGCCGGTCGGCGGGATCACGCCGGACAACATGCAGTCGTTCATCGACGCCGGCGTCAAAGGTTTCGGCCTCGGTTCCGGCCTGTTCAAACCGGGCATGACGCCTACGCAAGTGGCGGCCAATGCCGAGGCCTACGTCGCTGCCTGGAAAGCCCTTCGCTAAGACTTCATTGAGCGCCGAGCGCGCTGCATCTAATAAGAGAGCCAAAAGATGAAAATCACCAAACTGACCACCTTCATCGTTCCGCCGCGCTGGTGCTTCCTCAAAGTCGAAACCGACGAGGGCGTCACCGGTTGGGGTGAGCCCGTGGTCGAAGGCCGCGCCCACACCGTTGCCGCTGCCGTTGAAGAATTGTCCGACTACCTGATCGGTAAAGACCCGCGCAACATCGAAGACATCTGGACCGTGCTCTATCGCGGCGGCTTCTACCGTGGCGGCGCGATCCACATGAGCGCTCTGGCCGGTATCGATCAGGCCTTGTGGGACATCAAGGGCAAGGCGCTGGGCGTGTCTGTCAGCGATCTGCTGGGTGGCCAGGTGCGGGACAAGATTCGTGTGTACTCGTGGATCGGCGGTGACCGTCCAGCGGACACCGCGCGTGCGGCGAAAGAAGCGGTCGAGCGTGGTTTTACCGCGGTAAAAATGAACGGCACCGAAGAGCTGCAATTCCTCGATACCTTCGACAAGGTCGACCAGGCCCTGGCCAACGTCGCTGCCGTGCGCGATGCCGTCGGCCCGAACGTCGGCATAGGCGTGGACTTCCATGGCAGGGTGCACAAGCCCATGGCCAAGGTGCTGATGAAGGAGCTTGATCCGTACAAGCTGATGTTCATCGAAGAGCCGGTGCTGAGCGAAAACTACGAAGCGCTCAAAGAGTTGGCGCCGCTGACCAGTACGCCGATTGCCCTGGGCGAACGGCTGTTCTCGCGCTGGGATTTCAAGCGCGTGCTCAGCGAAGGTTATGTCGACATCATCCAGCCGGATGCCTCCCACGCCGGTGGCATCACCGAGACCCGCAAGATCGCCAACATGGCCGAAGCCTACGACGTGGCGCTGGCGCTGCATTGCCCGTTGGGCCCGATTGCCCTGGCGGCGTGCCTGCAACTGGACGCGGCTTGCTACAACGCGTTCATCCAGGAACAGAGCCTGGGCATCCATTACAACGAGAGCAACGACCTGCTCGACTACGTCAAAGACCCAAGGGTGTTCGACTACGACAAAGGCTTCGTGAAAATCCCGAACGGCCCGGGCCTGGGCATCGAGATCAACGAGGAATACGTGATCGAACGCGCCGCCATCGGCCACCGCTGGCGCAACCCGATCTGGCGCCATGCCGATGGCAGTTTTGCCGAGTGGTGATCACTCCCTGATCCACTACTTATCCCCTGTAGGAGCGAGCTTGCTCGCGATGGTGTGTCATTCAGCCTGATGTCGACTGACACACCATCGCGAGCAGGCTCGCTCCTACAAGGGGTCTGCACGAAGTTTCAAATTGACCTCAATAACCATAAGAAGAGGCACCCCCTCATGCAACCGCAAACCCTCACCGGGCAGGCGTCGTTGGTGACGCCCAGCCGCAAGCGTTTTTTCATCATGGTGCTGTTGTTCATCACCGTGGTGATCAACTACCTGGACCGCAGCAACCTGTCCATCGCTGCCCCGGCATTGACCAGTGACCTGGGCATCGACCCGATCCACGTCGGTCTGATCTTCTCCGCGTTCGGCTGGACCTACGCGGCCATGCAAATCCCCGGCGGCTGGCTGGTGGATCGCGTGCCACCGCGCATCCTTTACAGTGTTGCCTTGCTGCTGTGGTCGGTGGCCACGGTGATGCTCGGCTTCGCCGGCAGCTTCATCGCGCTGTTCGTGTTGCGCATGGCAGTCGGCGCCCTGGAAGCGCCGGCGTACCCGATCAACAGCCGTGTGGTCACCACCTGGTTCCCCGAGCGCGAGCGTGCCACGGCCATCGGTTTCTATACCTCTGGGCAATTTGTCGGTCTGGCCTTCCTGACGCCGGTGCTGGCCTGGCTGCAGCACGAATTCGGCTGGCACATGGTGTTCGTCACCACTGGCGCGGTGGGCATTGTGTGGGCGGTGATCTGGTACGCGGTGTATCGCGAGCCACGGGATTTCAAAGGTGCCAATGACGCGGAAATCGATTTGATCCGCGAGGGCGGCGGGCTGGTGGATATCCAGGCCGAACAGGCCAGGGTCAAAGCCAAATTCAGCTGGACCGACCTGGGGATTGTCCTGACCAAGCGCAAGCTCTGGGGCATTTATCTCGGGCAGTTCTGCCTCAACTCGACACTGTGGTTCTTCCTCACCTGGTTCCCGACCTACCTGGTGAAGTATCGCGGCATGGACTTCATCAAGTCCGGCCTGTTGGCATCGCTGCCGTTTCTCGCCGCGTTTATCGGTGTGCTGTGTTCCGGTTTCTTCTCGGACTTTTTGATCCGTCGCGGTTACACGGTAGGTTTCGCCCGCAAGTTGCCGATCATCAGCGGCCTGCTGATTTCCACCTCGATCATCGGCGCCAACTTTGTCGAGTCGACGCCGTTGGTGATTGCCTTCCTCGCGCTGGCATTCTTCGGCAATGGCCTGGCTTCGATTACCTGGTCGCTGGTATCGACCTTGGCTCCGGCGCGTTTGCTCGGGCTGACCGGCGGTGTGTTCAACTTCATCGGCAACCTGTCGGCGATTGCCACGCCTATCGTGATCGGCTTCCTCGCGACGGGTGATTCTTTTGCCCCGGCGATCACCTACATCTCGGTGCTGGCACTGATTGGCGCACTGTCCTACATCTTGCTGGTAGGCAAGGTCGAGCGTATCAAGTTGTAGTCGTGGCACGCGGGCGACCATAATGCCGCCCGTTCACTCGCTCAACGGTAAAGGCTGGATATGCAGGAAGACGCCCCAAAAATCGCCAAGGACGCCGCGCCGACCGGCACCCAGACCCTGCTTCGCGGGTTGGGTGTGGTCCAGGCCGTGGCCAGCGGCGCCCGCGATCTCAAGGAAATCGCCCGGCTGATCGGCACCACGCGCAGCACCACCCATCGCCTGGCCAGTTGCCTGGTGGACGAGCGTTATCTGCGGGTGGTGCCGCAAGTCGGTTATTTGCTGGGGCCGAAACTGATCGAACTGGGCTTTCAGGCCCGTGAAGAGCTGCCGTTGGTGACCCTGGCCGGGCCGTACCTGGATGAGTTGTCGGCGTTGACCGGCGACACCATTCACCTGGCGATCCGTGAAGGCGACGAAGTGCTGTACCTGCACAAGAATCCGGGGCGCAATGGCCCGGAAATGCGTTCGCGGGTTGGCCATCGCATGCCGTTGGCGCGCACCGGGATCGGCAAGGCGCTGATGCTCGATGATTCACCGCAAGAGTGGCAGCGCCTGTACGAAGTCAGCCTGCCGGTGGGTGGGAAAAACCAGTTCTGGCCGCAGCACCCGGAGCAATCCTGGGAGCAGTTTCAGCAGCGCATGGTCGAGTATGTGGCCGGCGGTTATGCGTTCGACCTGGAAGACAACGAACCGTCGATCCGCTGTGTGGCCGCTCCGATCCGTGATGCCAGCAAGCGCATCGTCGCCGGCATCAGCATTGCCAGTACCGTGCCTTACATGCCGCTGGAAAAAATGGCCGAGCTGATTCCCCTGGTCAAAGGGGTCACGGCCCGGCTGTCGGCGGAGCTTGGCTTAAAGGTTTAGATTTTCAAGGTCGCCATGTCGATGACGAAGCGGTACTTCACGTCACCGGCGATCATGCGGGCGTAAGCCTCGTTGATCTGGCGGATGTCGAGCATCTCGATGTCGCAGGTGATGTTGTGTTCGGCGCAGAAATCCAGCACTTCCTGGGTTTCGGCGATGCCGCCGATCAGCGAGCCGGCGAGCACGCGACGCCCCAACACCAGTTTGGCGGCATGTACCGGTGGCTCCACCGGTTCGATCAACCCCACCAGGATATGTACGCCGTCGAATCGCAGCGTATCGAGGTAAGGGTTGAGGTCGTGCTGCACCGGAATGGTGTCGAGCAGGAAATCGAAGTGCCCGGCCGCAGCCTGCATCTGGGCATCATCGGTGGACACGATCACATGGTCCGCGCCCTGACGACGAGCCTCTTCGGCCTTGCTCGCCGAACGGGTGAACAAGGTCACCTCGGCGCCCATGGCCTTGGCGAACTTGATGCCCATGTGGCCCAGGCCGCCCATGCCGAGAATCCCGACCTTGTCACCGGCCTTCACGCCGTAGTGCTTGAGCGGTGAGTAGGTGGTGATGCCGGCGCACAGGATCGGCGCGGCGCTGGCCAGGGGCAGTTTTTCCGGGATACGCACCACAAAGTGCTCGCTGACCACGATGCTGTCGGAGTAGCCGCCCATGGTGTTGCTGCCATCCACGCGGTCCGGGGTGGCGTAGGTCATGGTCGGACCTTCGAGGCAGTATTGCTCGAGGTTGGCCTGGCAGGCTTCGCAGCTGCGGCACGAGTCGACCATGCAGCCGACACCGACCAGATCGCCGACTTTATGCTGGGTGACACTCGCACCCACGGCGGTCACCTTGCCTACGATTTCGTGGCCAGGCATCAGCGGGTAAACGGCAATGCCCCACTCGTTGCGGGCCTGATGGATGTCGGAATGGCAGACGCCGCAGTAGAGAATCTCGATGGCAACGTCGTCAGGCCTTGGGCTGCGACGTTCGAATTTCACGGGGGCGAGGGGAGTGGTGGCCGACTGGGCGGCGTATCCAATGGCGGTGTACATGGTGAACCTCGCAAAAGCGCTGACGGGTGAGGTGGCGCATTTTGGGCGTCGTCCCCTGTACCGGCCATGGCGATTCCTCCGGGTGTCATGCCTATTCCTCCGGCATCCGCCTCTGTTCGAACCCATTGGCAATCAGACCTGCGATGATGCTTTCGTCCCTTATTCCGTGACCTTTTTTGTGAAGAGCCCCGATGCTGTTGACCCGTTACCTTGATGCCAATGCCACCCTGGTTTCGCTGATCGAGCCGCTGTCCACTCGCGACGGTTTCGTCCCGACTGCGTTGCCGGGCGTACAGGTTCTGCGGGCCAGTTGCGACGTGGCCCGTGGGCCGCAGATCTATGAGCCGAGCCTGGTGATCATCGCCCAGGGCAGCAAACTGGCGTACCTGGGGCCGCGCACCCTGGAATATGGTGCTGGGCATTACCTGATTCAGGCGCTGCCGGTGCCGTTCGAGTGTGAAACCTTTGCCGCGCCCAGCGGGCCGATGCTGGGTGTTTCCGTCGCGATCGACCGGGTGATGCTGGGCGAGTTGGTGTTGGCGATGGGCCTGGCGCCGGTGCGGCATATTCCGGCGCAAACACCGGAGTCCATGACCTCGGCAGTGCTCGATGACGCCATGCGCGGTTGTGTCGAGCGGCTGCTGCGTTGCCTGCACGATCCGCTGGAATGCCAGATCATGGGGCAAGCGCGTTTGCGTGAGTTGCTGTTCGTCGCCTTGCGCGGTCCGCAAGCCGATGTATTGCGGGCACTGGTTGAGCAGCAGGGGCAGTTCGCCCGGATCGCGGCATCCCTCAGTCATCTGCATGCGCATTACACCGAACCGTTGAACGTCGAGACCCTGGCCAGTTGCGCCAACATGAGTGCGTCGACCTTTCACGAGCATTTCAAGCGCAGCACCTTGTTGTCACCGGTGCAGTACCTGAAGCGATTGCGTCTGCTGCGGGCGCAGCAGTTGTTGGTGGGGGAGGGGCTAGGTGTGGCGCAGGTGGCGCATCGGGTGGGGTATCAGAGCACGTCGCAGTTCAGTCGCGAGTACAAGCGGTACTTCGAGCGTAATCCCGGGGATGAACGCGCTGCCTGAGTTGGTAATAGATCCCCTGTGGGAGCGAGCTTGCTCGCGATAGCGGCTTAACATCCAACATTTATGTCGACTGACACTCCGCTATCGCGAGCAAGCTCGCTCCCACAGGGGGCGGTGTTATGTCCTGAATCGCACGCAACAAAAAGGCCCCCGTTTCGGGAGCCTTGATGTTCAGCGGTTCGGCTTACATGTTCGGGTAAGTCGGGCCGCCGGCACCTTCCGGCGCCACCCAGGTGATGTTCTGAGCAGGATCCTTGATGTCGCAGGTCTTGCAGTGAACGCAGTTCTGGGCGTTGATCTGGAAGCGCTTCTCGCCGTCTTCCTTGGTGATCACTTCATACACGCCGGCCGGGCAGTAACGCTGTGCCGGCTCATCGTACAGCGGCAGGTTCTTGCTGATCGGGATGCTCGCGTCGGCCAGCTTCAGGTGGCACGGCTGTTCTTCTTCGTGGTTGGTACCGGAGATGAACACTGAGCTCAATTTGTCGAAGCTGAGCTTGCCGTCCGGTTTCGGGTAGTCGATCTTCTTGCAGTCGGCCGCGAGCTTGAGGCAAGCGTAATCCGGCTTGGTGTCGTGCAGGGTGAACGGCAGTTTGCCGCCGAAGATGTTCTGGTCGAGCCAGTTGAAACCGCCGCCGACGATGGCGCCGAACTTGTGGATCGCCGGGCCGAAGTTGCGGCTGGCGAACAGTTCTTCGTAGAGCCAGCTCTTCTTGAACGCGTCCACATAAGTGGTCAGCTCTTCGGTGCCGTCCTTCTCGGCGAACAGCGCCTCGGCCACGGATTCAGCGGCGAGCATGCCCGACTTCATCGCGGTGTGGCTGCCTTTGATCTTGGCGAAGTTCAGGGTACCGAGGTCGCAACCGATCAGCGCGCCGCCCTTGAACACCATTTTCGGCAGCGAGTTCAGGCCGCCCTTGCAGATGGCACGTGCGCCGTAGCTGATGCGCTTGCCGCCTTCCAGGTACTGAGCAAGCACCGGGTGATGCTTGAGACGCTGGAACTCGTCGAACGGCGACAGGTAGGTGTTGCTGTAGGACAGGTCGACGATCAGGCCAACCACGACCTGGTTGTTTTCCAGGTGATAGAGGAACGAGCCACCGGTGTTCTCGGTGCCCATGATGTCCATCGGCCAACCGGCGGTGTGCACTACCAGGCCTGGCTGATGCTTGGCCGGGTCGACTTCCCAGATTTCCTTCAGGCCGATGCCGTAGTGCTGGGCATCAGCGTCAGTGTCCAGGTTGAAGCGCTTGATCAGTTGCTTGCCGATGTGGCCACGGCAACCTTCGGCGAACAGCGTGTACTTGCCACGCAATTCCATGCCCGGAGTGTACAGGCCTTCCTTCGGGTTGCCTTCGCGGTCAACGCCCAGGTCGCCGGTGATGATCCCGCGAACCACGCCGTTTTCGTCGATCAGCGCTTCCTGAGCGGCGAAGCCAGGGTAGATTTCCACGCCCAGGTTCTCGGCCTGCTGGGCCAGCCAGCGGCACAGGTTGCCCAGGGAGATGATGTAGTTGCCTTCGTTGTGCATGGTCTTGGGCACAAAGAAGTCTGGAATTTTCTGCGCGCTTTCAGCGTTCTTGAGCACGAAGATGTCGTCGCGGGTGACGGGCGTGTTCAGCGGCGCGCCGAGTTCTTTCCAGTTCGGGAACAGTTCGTTCAGGGCCCGTGGTTCGAACACGGCGCCGGACAGAATGTGAGCACCGACTTCGGAGCCTTTTTCGACCACGCAGACGCTGATTTCCTTACCGGCTTCGGCGGCCTTCTGCTTCAAGCGGCAGGCGGCGGAAAGACCAGCGGGGCCGGCACCGACGATGACCACGTCGAATTCCATGTATTCGCGTTCCACAGGTTATCTCCTACTCAAGGCTCAACAGTTTTTTTTCTAATTTGGAAGTCGGGTGTCGCATCCATGAATTCCGGCGCAACGCCGGAAGAGGACAATCGATTGACCACCTTTCTCTTTTGGTGGCGCATTATATCTACACCACTCTCAGCGTCCAATACAAACGTTTGTTTGAATTGGCTCAAAGCCAGAGAAATCAAAGTCACGCGCCTTATGAACGGCCATTTTGGCGTATTGACCGGAATAGGCGTTCCGGTCAAGATACGGGCGGTTTTGCGCTCGCCGTAGGCTGGCTGTTGGTTTCAAGAGCACCTCTAAAGACAGGGCGATGGCAGTAGAGAGTGATGCGCTGCGCGGGTTTGATGTGCAGTTTACACGCCGCGATGTTGAATGACTCGTCAGTCACCACTGACCAACGGTCATCCAGATCATGAGCGATGGTCACTTGACAGCTTTGCCGGCGTTTTTGGAGGTGCCCTTGCGCCCGATGAGCATCAACCGCCAGGTTCGCCTAGGCGACTTTCTTTTCACCGGAGAGTAACGAGGAATCCATGAAGGTTCTTGTAGCTGTCAAACGCGTTGTGGATTACAACGTCAAGGTTCGCGTCAAGGCGGACAATTCCGGCGTCGATCTTGCCAACGTCAAGATGTCGATGAACCCGTTCTGCGAAATCGCCGTGGAAGAAGCCGTACGCCTGAAAGAGAAGGGTGTTGCGACTGAAATCGTCGTCGTCTCCGTAGGCCCGTCCACCGCTCAAGAGCAACTGCGCACTGCGCTGGCTCTGGGTGCCGACCGCGCCATCCTCGTCGAGTCCGCCGAAGACCTGACTTCCCTGGCTGTTGCCAAACTGTTGAAAGCTGTTGTCGACAAGGAACAGCCTCAGCTGGTGATCCTTGGCAAACAGGCCATCGACAGCGACAACAACCAGACTGGCCAGATGCTTGCTGCATTGAGCGGTTACGGGCAGGGCACGTTCGCTTCGAAAGTCGAAATCAGCGGCGACAGCGTAGCTGTGACCCGTGAAATCGACGGCGGCGCGCAGACAGTTTCCCTGAAGCTGCCGGCGATCGTCACCACCGACCTGCGTTTGAACGAGCCGCGCTACGCGTCTCTGCCAAACATCATGAAAGCCAAGAAGAAGCCTCTCGAAGTGCTGACTCCGGATGCTTTGGGCGTTTCCACCGCCTCCACCAACAAGACTTTGAAAGTCGAAGCGCCGGCTGCACGCAGCGCGGGTATCAAAGTCAAGTCGGTGGCTGAACTGGTCGAGAAACTGAAAAACGAAGCGAAGGTAATCTAAATGACTATCTTGGTTATTGCTGAACACGACAACAAAGTGCTGGCCCCGGCCACGCTGAACACCGTTGCTGCTGCCGCCAAAATCGGTGGCGACATCCACGTGCTGGTTGCAGGTCAGGGCGCTGGCGCCGTGGCTGAAGCCGCTGCGAAAGTCGCTGGCGTGGCTAAAGTGCTGGTAGCCGATAACGCTGCCTACGCTCACCAGCTGCCGGAAAACGTCGCTCCTCTGGTTGCAGAGCTGGGCAAGGGCTACAGCCACATCCTGGCTGCCGCTACTTCCAACGGCAAAAACATCCTGCCGCGCGTTGCCGCTGCACTGGACGTTGACCAGATCTCCGAGATCATCTCGGTAGAAAGCGCTGACACCTTCAAGCGCCCGATCTACGCCGGTAACGCCATCGCTACCGTTCAGTCGAACGCTGCGGTCAAGGTGATCACCGTGCGTGCCACCGGTTTCGACCCGGTTGCAGCCGAAGGTGGCTCCGCTGCCGTTGAAGCTGTTGGCGCTGCCCACGACGCTGGCATCTCCAGCTTCGTTGGCGAAGAACTGGCCAAGTCCGATCGTCCGGAACTGACCGCTGCCAAGATCGTCGTTTCCGGCGGTCGCGGCATGCAGAACGGCGACAACTTCAAACACCTGTACGCCCTGGCCGACAAGCTGGGCGCTGCCGTCGGTGCATCGCGCGCCGCGGTCGACGCAGGTTTTGTTCCCAACGACATGCAGGTCGGTCAGACCGGCAAGATCGTTGCACCACAGCTGTACATCGCCGTCGGTATCTCCGGCGCGATCCAGCACCTGGCCGGCATGAAAGACTCCAAAGTGATCGTTGCGATCAACAAGGACGAAGAAGCGCCGATCTTCCAGGTGGCCGATTACGGCCTGGTGGCGGACCTGTTCGAAGCCATCCCTGAGTTGGAGAAGCTGGTCTAATCCGGCTGCTTCACTTATAAAGAGCCCGGCCTTTTGGTCGGGCTTTTTTTTGCTCTTCATTCTGTAGGAGCGAGCTTGCTCGCGATGGACGTTAACGATGACGCGTCGATCCTGGATAAACGCGGTGTCTTTGAATCCATCGCGAGCAGGCTCGCTCCTACAGGGGGCATAACCAAGTATGAGTGGAGTGTGAAGCCATGGATCTGCGCTGTGTGTGGAGCTTGCTGGGATTGACGCTATTGCCGGCGCTGTCTGTCGCCGCGGGTAAATGCGAGCGGCTGGTGGTCACCGGCAGCCCGGATGCACCGCCGTACCTGTGGCAAGACCCGCACAATCCCAAATACCTGATCGGTGCCAGCGCCGATTTGCTGCAGCAAGTGGCGGGGGAGTTGGGGCTCAAGGTCGAACTGCTTTATGCCGGAAAACGCGCCCAGGCCCTGGACGAAGTGCGCAGCGGGCGCATGGACATGCTGGCGGACGCGACGTTGACCGTCAGCGAACTGGAGACCCTGGACTACATCCATCCAGCCTTGCTGGAAAACGACTACCTGGTCTGGACTCGCAAGGACTCGACACTGGTCTACAACGAAGCACAGGACCTGCACGGCCATCCCGGTGCCGTGTCGGAAAAGGCCCGAATGACCCCGCTATTCAGCACCTTTGCCGAACAGCAACTGACTCTCACGCGCACGTCCAACCTGACCCAGGCCTTTCAGAAACTACTGTTGGGCGAAGTCGAGTTTGTACTGGCAGGGCGTTACTCGGGCATGGCGACCGCACAGACACTGGGCATGGCCGCTGACCTGGTCGCGCGCTCGCAACCGGTCGACAAGCCTGGCCTGTACCTGGCGATTTCCCATGACTCGGCGTGCAACGATCCGTGGTTGCGCGGACAGTTGGCCAAAAAGATGACAGAATTGCCCGCGTCCGGACTGACGGAGGCCGTGCTGATGCGCAATATCGAGCGATGGAAAGCGCAACGCTCACAACCACAGCCAAGCCCCCCGCAACAACCCGTCAGTACCCCAAAACAGTAAGGATTTTCAGTGAGTATTCGACCTCTTTTCGCTGCCGTGGCCTTTGCCGCCCTGGCGGGTTGTGCAACCGATCCTGCGCCGAATGAACAGATTCGCCTGACCGAACAGGCACTCGAACAGGCCAAGGCCGTAGGCGCCACCGCCGACGATGTGCCGGAAATGAAACTGGCCGAAGACAAGTTCAACCGCGCCAAGGGCAACATGACCGATCAATCCTTCAAAAACGCACGCATGCGGGCCGAACAGGCCGAACTCGATGCGCGCCTGGCTGAAGCCAAGGTGTTGACGGCCAAGAGCGAGGAACAGTTGAACGTGCTCAACACCCGCATCGCCCGCCTGCGCAAGCAACTGGGAGATGCCCAATGAGCCTCAAGAGCAAAGCCCTCGGCGGTTTGATCCTGGCAGGCTGCGCGAGCCTCTTTGGCTGCGCCAGCCAGCACAGCGAGTCCGCGTTGCAGCAGGCCAGTGCCGACTTTCAGAAGGTCAAGGAAGACTCCAATGTGCTGCGAATCGCCCCCAAGGACGTGATTCGCGCCGGTGAGTCCCTGGCCCGTGCCGATCGCCTGTCCAGCTATTGGGGCAGCGGTTCGGACGTGGTGCATTACGCCTACCTGAGCCAGCGCTACAGCGCCATTGCCCGGGAGCACACCAATCAGGTGCTCAACGAAGAGCAAGCGGCAAAACTCGAACTGGAGCGGCAGCGTCTGCAACTGGCATTGCGTGAGTCCAAACTGTTCAGCGTGCAGCAGCAAGGCAAATGGCTCGAGGAGCAGATCCTGGCATTGACGACCAGCCAGACCGACCGCGGGCTGGTGATGACCTTGGGCGACATGCTGTTCGACACTGGTGAAGCGGAATTGAAACCGTCGGCCAACCGTGTGGTGTTGAAGATCGTGCAGTTCCTGCAACTCAACCCCAAGCGAGTGGTGCGGATCGAAGGTTATACGGACAGTACCGGGGGCAAGCAGGAAAACCTCAAGCTGTCCCGCGACCGCGCGCAATCGGTGGCTGACGTGCTGATGGACCTGGGTATCGACGACAAGCGCATCCAGGTCGAGGGTTATGGCGACGAGTATCCGGTGGACGCGAACGCGTCGGAACGGGGCCGGGCGCAGAATCGTCGGGTGGAAATTGTGTTTTCCGATGAAAAGGGCCAGCTCGGCGCTGCCCGCTAAGGGTTGCGTCGCTGGAAAGCCCGGCCTGCCATGCAGTGCCGGGTTTTTTTTGCCTGCCGATTACCGCACAAAACAGTACAGATTTTGCTGACACTGCACTGTACGGTCGACTATTGTGGCAACTGTCCCCGTACACTTCTAAACTGTTCCGGTATTGTTTCACACAAGAATAAAATGCCCGTGAAATCGAGTGCTGCGTCATGACCAATCTTTTGCTCTATCAACGTATTGCTCAACAACTGGCCGAAGACATCCGCCGTGGGGTCTATCAGCCGGGGGAGCGCGTGCCTTCGGTGCGCAAGATGAGCTCGCAGCTCAATGTCAGCCATGCGACGGTGTTGCAGGCGTATGCCAATCTCGAGGATCAGGGGCTGATCCGCGCCCGGCCGCAGTCGGGTTACTACGTGCACCAGACGCCGGCACTCACCGCGCCGACGCCGGACATCGCCCGGGTCGAGCGCCCTGGCCTGGTCACCCGCAGCAGCATCATTCAGCAAGTCCTGGTCGAGTCCCGTCGTGAAGGTGTCTTCCCGCTGGGCGCTGCGGTGCCGAGTGTCGACTATTTGCCGGTGCGGGCACTGCATCAGCAATTGGCCAAAGTCACCCGTTTCCATAGCCCGCGGGCCTTCAGCTACATGTTCAGCCCTGGTTTCGAGCCGTTGCGCCGACAGGTGGCGATCCGCATGCGCGATGCCGGCGTGGTGGTCGATCCGTCGGAGGTGGTGATCACCCACGGTTGCGTCGATGCGCTGCAGATGTCCTTGCGTGTGCTGACCCGTCCGGGCGATCTGATCGCGGCCGAGTCGCCGACCTATTACGGGTTGCTGCAACTGGCCGACCTGTTGGGGCTCAAGGTCATCGAGATCCCCAGTGATCCAGCCACGGGCATGAGCCTGGAAGCCCTGCAACTGGCGGCCAACCAATGGTCGATCAAGGCGTTGGTGCTGACCACCCGCCTGAGCAATCCGTTGGGCGGCACCATGCCGGAGGAGCGGCAGAAACAATTGCTGCGCCTGGCGTCGGACTTCGATATCCAGATTGTCGAAGACGATATCTACGGTGAGCTGATGTTCGAGCAGGGGCGCACCAAGTCTCTCAAGGCCTACGATCGGCTGGACCGGGTGATCTATTGCTCGAGCTTCTCCAAGACCCTGTCGCCTGGCGTGCGGATCGGCTGGATGATTGCCGGCAAGTATCAGCAGGAAATCCAGCGCTTGCAGACCTTCAGTACACATTCCGCGTGCAGCGTGACCCAGATGGGCATTGCCGCGTACCTGGAAAATGGCGGGTACGACCGGCATTTGCGCTTCATCCGTCAGGAGTACCGGAAAAACCTCAGCGCCTTCCAATTGGCCGTGCAACAGTATTTCCCTGAAGGCACGCAGATGACCCGACCTACCGGTGGCTTCATTCTGTGGGTCAGTCTGCCGGGGCGGGTCAACACGCAAGAGTTGCACGTGCGGGCATTGCAGCAGGGCATCAGTATCGCGCCGGGACTGATCTTCAGTAATACCGAGCAATTCAATCACTGCATCCGGCTCAACTGCGGCACCCCGTGGAACCGCGAGGCCGAGCGTGCATTGATGACCCTGGGCATGCTGGCCACCCAACTCTGCCAGGAGATGGCTGGCGGTTTGTAACAGGCTGCGACTGCGCTTGTCTTGTGGGCTGCAACAGGCGAGCATATGCATCTCTGCCGTTTGCACCCACCGTTGGATACATGAAACCGACTTTTCCTGCCGCCTGGCTTTGGCTCTGCCTGATTGCGAGTATTCAGCCGGCATCCGTCGTGGCTGCCACCGAGCAGGATCAGACTACCGGCAGTTTCCACGTCGCACCGATAGAAACCGCACCTGTCAAAAAAGCCTCGGTGGCCGGTAAGCAGGCGACGCCCGTGAAAAAGCGTCCGCCCATTGCCTCCAAATCGAAACCGGCCAGCGAGGTGGCAAAGACTGAGCTTCCATCTACCAAACTGGATCTGAGCTTGCCCAAGGATATGGTTCAAGAGCTCAAGCCGGTCGGAACGGTGCCGTTGGTCAGGCGCGAACCGTTGTTACCCCAGATGTTCGGTGACAAAAGCGGCAACAGCGAGTTCCAGCTCAACGGCCGCCTGCTCAGCAACGAAATGCAGCTGCAACTGCGAAATGAAGAACGCCACGAGGTCGAAGGCGCGGCACTGGATTTCGAGTTCAAGCAGTAACCCCGTCAGGATCCGCGAGCCGCAGGCCAGACGCTTTGTCGGAGACTGGCCGGTCATGCTCGTTTGCGTTGAAAAACCCGCCCGCAGGTAATTTAAAACAACTGTTTTAACGGGTACTCTGTGCCCCGTCCATTAACACATTGCTCGTCGCGAGGAGCTTGTCGTCATGAAATGCCGTGAGGGCTGTGGCGCTTGTTGCATTGCCCCTTCCATCAGTTCGCCGATTCCCGGTATGCCCAATGGCAAGGCCGCGGGGCAGCGTTGCCTGCAACTTTCCTCCGATAACCTGTGCAGTATTTTCGGCCAGCCGGAACGGCCGGCGGTGTGTTCTGCCTTCGAGGCCGACCCCGAGGTGTGCGGAAACAGCAGCGAAGAAGCCATCCGGTTGATTGGCTGGTGGGAGCAAATGACGGCGGCGTGATGTGTTCTACGAACGGAACTTCAACAATAAGGAATAAGACTATGGGTTCGCTGCATCGTATGGCTGTGCTGTGTGGTTTGACGGTTGTGCTGGCTACCTCGACGGCCCAGGCCGAAGACTGGAAGGTCAAGAAAGACGAAGACGGCATCAAGATCTCCCTGAGTGAAGTGGCCGGCTCCGACTACAAGGCCTACCAGGGCGTCACGCTGATGAAGACCACCATGGCCAAGCTGCGTGCGTTGCAGGACGACGTGTCCGGAGCCTGCGCCTGGATTCACGAATGCAAAACCCAGAAGCTGCTCAAGCACGAAGGTGAGCAGAGCTGGACCTACACTCAGTTCAACACCCCTTGGCCGGTTACTCCCCGTGATTCGGTGTTGCACATCACCACCATCGAAGGGGCCGATGGCAGCCTGACCCGCAAGCTCGAAGGCGTGCCGAAATACATTCCTGAAGAAAAAGGCTTCGTCCGGGTCACCAAGGTCGACGGTTTCTGGAAGTTCGTACCCAAGGGCGACCAGATCGAAGTGACCTATCAGGTGCACACCGAGCCGGGCGGCAGCGTGCCGTCGATGGTGGCCAACAAGTTCGTGGTGGATGCCCCGTTCAATACCTTGAAAGCCCTCAAGGAACGCGCCGAGAAGTAATTGTGTCACTCTTTTGAGGTGACTTCGTGACGCCCCGACTCGATCGGGGCGTTTGCTTTTTTGAACGATGCTCAGGTTTTAATTTGTTTCCGGATATGCGTTGCACGAAATTTTCACCCACTCTCCAAGACAATTCGCCGGCTCTCCCGTAACGCGCAGCGTATGGCTGAATGCAGGATGAAAGACTCGGGATGAGGGTAGTTATCAATGGCAATGCTGCCGTTGATCGTGCAACATTTGCGCACCGCGCAAACCCCCAGGCCTGGTACGGGCCGAAAAGAGGGCAAGGCGCAGCTGTATTTTTGAAACTTCAACTTCCAATGGGTCCTAAAACGACATGGCAATCCCGGACGCCCTGAGTCAGCAGCGAGCTTCTAGTCGCCTGCTGCAACCGACCGTCAAATCGCATCTGGCCTACACGCTGTTGTGTGCCCTGGTCATGATGGTCATGTTCAGTCTGCTGCGCGTCGCGCTGCTGGCTTACAACAGCTCGATGATCCTCGACACACCGGCTTCGACCTTCCTCGAGGCATTCGCCAACGGTCTGCGTTTCGACCTGCGCCTGGTGGTCTATCTCAGTATTCCGTTGCTGCTGGCCTTGTTCAGCGTCCGGGCCATGGCGGCACGCGGGCTGTTCCGACTCTGGCTGACAGTGGTCTCCAGCATCGCGCTGTTCCTGGGCCTGATGGAGATGGACTTTTATCGTGAATTCCACCAGCGCCTCAACGGCCTGGTCTTCCAGTACGTCAAGGAAGACCCGAAAACCGTGGCCAGCATGCTCTGGTATGGTTTTCCGGTGGTCCGCTATCTGCTGGCGTGGGCTCTGGGTACCGTGATCCTGAGCATGGCATTCAAGGGCGCCGACCGTGCGACCCGCCCTCGTGGCCCGTTCAGTGGCGGCAGCATCGGCACACGCAAGGTCGCGCCGTGGTATGCACGCATTGGCGTGTTCGTGGTTTGCCTGCTGATCTGCGTCGTCGCGGCCCGTGGCACCTTGCGCCAAGGCCCGCCGATGCGCTGGGGTGATGTCTACACCACAGATTCCAACTTCGCCAACCAGTTGGGTCTCAACGGTACGCTTTCTCTGGTCGCCGCCGCCAAGAGCCGGATGTCCGAGGATCGCGACAATATCTGGAAAGCCACGCTGCCACAGCCACAAGCCCAGCAAGTGGTGCGTGACATGCTGGTGATGGCGGATGACAAACTGGTGGATGGCGAGACCGCGGCGGTACGTCGCGATTACACCCCGCCAGCCGACAAGACCTTGCCGATCAAGAACGTCGTCGTGATCCTGATGGAAAGCATGGCCGGTCACTCGGTGGGTGCGCTGGGTGGGCCAGGCAACATCACGCCGTACCTCGACAAGCTGTCGAAGGAAGGCTTGCTGTTCGACCGCTTCTTCTCCAACGGTACCCATACCCACCAGGGCATGTTCGCCACCATGGCCTGTTTCCCGAACCTGCCGGGCTTCGAATACCTGATGCAGACCCCGGAAGGCAGCCACAAGCTGTCGGGTCTGCCGCAGTTGCTCAGCGCCCGTGACTTCGACGACGTGTATGTCTACAACGGCGATTTCGCCTGGGACAACCAGTCGGGTTTCTTCAGCAACCAGGGCATGACCAACTTCATCGGCCGTAACGATTTCGTGAATCCGGTGTTCTCTGATCCGACCTGGGGCGTGTCCGACCAGGACATGTTCGACCGTGGCCTGGTCGAGCTCAAGGCGCGGGAAAACGGCAAGCCGTTCTATGCCTTGCTGCAAACCCTGTCCAACCACACGCCTTACGCCTTGCCGACGCCATTGCCGGTCGAGCGCGTGACCGATCGTGGCAACCTGAACGAACACCTGACCGCCATGCGTTACTCGGACTGGGCACTGGGCCAGTTCTTTGAAAAGGCCCGCAAGGAGCCGTACTTCAAGGAAACCCTGTTTGTCGTCGTCGGTGACCACGGTTTTGGTAACGAACGGCAGATCACCGAAATGGACCTGGGCCGCTTCAACGTGCCGATGCTGATGATCGCGCCGGGCATCCAGGAAAAGTTCGGCCAGCGTGACCACACCGTGGGCACTCAGATCGACATCGTGCCGACCATCATGGGCCGCATCGGTGGCGAAGTACGTCATCAGTGCTGGGGACGCGACCTGCTCAACCTGCCGGAAGGCGACGCCGGTATTGGTGTGATCAAGCCGTCGGGCAGTGAGCAGACCACGGCCGTCCTCACCGCGGACCAGATTCTGGTCCTGCCGAAGGACAAGGACATGGCGCCGAAGTTGTATCAGTATGAATTGGGTGCCAACCCTCGCGCCGAAGTCATTGCTGATGCGCCGCGTACCGCCGAGTTGAAACTCAAGCTCGAAGCGTTCCTGCAAACAGCGACCAAGAGTCTGCTGGACAACACCGCCGGTGTTGTTGATGGCAAGCCGGACTAAGTTGTGACGCAAAAAAAGAGGCCCTTCAAGGGCCTCTTTTTTTTGCCTGGCGGATACTTATATTCGGCCAAGCAAGAGCAGGATCAACAGCACCACCAATACGACGCCGATGATACCGGACGGGCCGTAACCCCAACTTCTGGAGTGCGGGAAGACCGGTAAACCACCGATCAGTAACAGGATCAGAATGATGATCAGTATTGTGCCCATGTCTATTTCCTTGTCGAAAATGCAGTGGATTGACCATGCCAATCAAGGTCAGCGGGAATGAAGTAAATTCGAGCTGCTTAAAAATTCGGACTATTGCGTTTGCAGGAAAATTCCAAGTTTTTTTGAAGTATTTCGCACGGGTTCTTATTTTTTGTAGTTGCCTTGATTGCGTCAGACGCTCCCGCAGTTTGCTCGGGCCATTCAGCAATCTGATGGAGCGTGGGTCGGGCAATTTCCTTCGCTACACTCGGTGCATCTTCCAAGAACAACAAGGCTGTCTGCTATGCAAAATCGCATGATGATCACTGGTGCAGGCTCTGGCCTGGGTCGCGAAATCGCGCTGCGCTGGGCGCGTGAAGGCTGGCAACTGGCTTTGTCGGACGTCAGCGAGCCCGGCTTGCAGGAAACCCTCAAGCTGGTCCGCGAAGCGGGCGGCGACGGTTTCATCCAGCGCTGCGACGTACGCGATTACAGCCAGTTGACAGCGTTCGCCCAGGCCTGCGAGGTCAAACTCGGCGGCATCGATGTCATCGTCAATAACGCGGGTGTAGCGTCTGGCGGGTTCTTCAGTGAGTTGTCCCTGGAGGACTGGGACTGGCAGATCGCGATCAACCTGATGGGCGTGGTCAAGGGCTGCAAGGCTTTCCTGCCACTGCTGGAAAAAAGCAAAGGCAAGATCATTAACATCGCGTCCATGGCCGCGCTGATGCAAGGCCCGGCGATGAGCAACTACAACGTGGCCAAGGCGGGCGTGGTGGCATTGTCCGAAAGCCTGCTGATCGAGCTGGCGCATCAGGAAGTCGGCGTGCATGTGGTGTGTCCGTCGTTCTTCCAGACCAACCTGCTGGACTCCTTCCGTGGTCCGACCCCGGCCATGAAAGCCCAGGTCGGCAAGTTGCTGGAAAGCTCGCCCATCAGCGCCGCCGACATCGCCGACTACATCTATCAGCAGGTCGCCGCCGGCGAGTTCATGATTCTGCCCCACGAACAGGGCCGCATGGCCTGGGCGATCAAGCAGAAGAACCCGCAATTGCTCTACAACGAAATGACCGCCATGGCCGACAAAATGCGCGCCAAGGCCAGGCAATCCGCAAGCTGATCTTGCCCGCAGGCAACGCTGTGGTTAGGGTGGCCGCCATCGGCCATCCTCGCGAGACGCTTGCATGCTCAATTACCTGTGGTTTTTCGTCGCCGCGCTGTTCGAAATTGCCGGTTGCTTTGCTTTCTGGATGTGGCTGCGCCAGGGGAAAAGCATGTGGTGGGTGGTGCCGGCGCTCCTGAGCCTGACCCTGTTCGCCCTGCTGCTGACCCGGATCGAAGCCACCTACGCCGGCCGCGCCTACGCCGCTTACGGCGGCATCTACATCATTGCCTCAATCGGCTGGCTGGCCGTGGTTGAGCGGATTCGTCCGCTGGGTTCGGACTGGCTCGGCGTGGCGCTGTGTGTGATCGGCGCGAGCATCATTCTGTTCGGGCCGCGATTCTCCGCGTCCTGACAGATCGGTCCTACAATCAACCGGTCTGTCAGACCTTTCCGTAAGTGGTGTGCGTCAAGGGCTGTCAGTCCGGTCTGGTTTGCTGTCGGAGCATTGTAGGCGTACCGCGGGCCGGGCATCTTCAAGGGCCAGAAACCCCTGAAGGACACTCCTCATGCTCGTACTCACTCGCGTTGTGGGCGAAACCATTTCCATCGGTGAAAACATTTCCGTGCGCGTTCTCGCGATCAACGGAAGCAACATCCGCTTTGGCGTTGAAGCGCCTCAGGACGTCAATGTGCACCGCTGTGAAATCTACGAACGCATCCAGAACAAACTGGCGAAAACCAAGGGACGCTGAAGACTTCAGTCGAACAGGTGCTTGGGCACATCGTGCTTGAGCATCAGTTGGCACTGCTCGCTTTCCGGGTCGAAGACAATCAGTGCCTGACCCTTGGTCAAGGCCTGGCGCACGCGCAGTACGCGGGTTTCCAGGGGGGTGTCGTCACCATTGTCCGTGCCGTCGCGGGTCACGAAATCCTCGATCAGGCGGGTGAGGGTGTCGACTTGAAGTTGGTCGTGGGGGATCAGCATAGGCACCTCGGTTGGATCAATGGCGCGATGCTACGGCGAATGACCGGTATCGGCTAGCCTGGGGTTTGATGTCGTCTGCTCTGACGCCATCGCGAGCAAGCTCGTTCCCACAGGCGACCGGGTTCTTTCATGGGAATGCGGTCGAGTGTGGGAACGAGCTTGCTCGCGATAGCGGTATACCTGGCGATGAAGATCCTGGATCAGCTCTCCGACCGCTGCCCCACCAGGCTGTCCACCGACGGCACCCGTGTATCGCTTTCCATCTGTGTGTCATGTTCAAGCTGATGGCTGAAGCGGTCCAGTGAGCCCTTGGCCGGTTGTGCATCGCTGGCAAACACGGGCGGGCTGAGGATGTACGCACCGAGCAGGCGGCTCAGGGCGGCGAGGCTGTCGATGTGGGTGCGCTCGTAACCGTGGGTGGCATCGCAGCCGAAGGCGAGCAGGGCGGTGCGAATGTCGTGGCCGGCGGTCACCGCTGAATGGGCGTCGCTGAAGTAGTAGCGGAACAGGTCCCGGCGTGCCGGCAAGTCGTTGTCGCTGGCCAGGCGCAGGAGGTGGCGCGACAGGTGATAGTCATACGGCCCGCCGGAATCCTGCATCGCGATGCTCACTGCGTGCTCGCTGGAATGTTGGCCAGGCGCGACCGGTGCGATGTCGATGCCGACGAACTCACTGACGTCCCAGGGCAACGCCGCCGCCGCGCCGCTGCCGGTTTCTTCGGTGATGGTGAACAGCGGATGGCAGTCGATCATCAGCTCTTCACCACTGTCGACAATGGCCTTGAGCGCCGCCAGCAGTGCGGCCACCCCGGCCTTGTCGTCGAGGTGACGGGCGCTGATGTGGCCGCTTTCGGTGAACTCCGGCAGCGGGTCGAAGGCGACGAAATCGCCGACGCTGATGCCCAGCGACTCGCAGTCGGCACGGGTGGCGCAGTAGGCGTCCAGACGCAATTCGATGTGATCCCAACTGATCGGCATCTCATCCACGGCGGTATTGAATGCGTGCCCGGAAGCCATCAGCGGCAAGACGCTGCCGCGGATCACGCCATTGTCGGTAAACAGGCTGACCCGGCTGCCCTCGGCAAAGCGGCTGGACCAGCAGCCGACGGGTGCGAGGGTCAGACGGCCGTTGTCCTTTACTGCACGCACCGCCGCGCCGATGGTGTCCAGATGGGCGGAAACGGCGCGGTCGGGGCTGTTCTTCTTGCCCTTGAGCGTGGCGCGGATGGTGCCGCGACGGGTCATCTCGAAGGGAATGCCCAGTTCTTCAAGACGTTCGGCGACGTAGCGCACGATGGTGTCGGTGAACCCGGTGGGGCTGGGAATGGCGAGCATTTCCAGCAGCACTTTTTGCAGATAGCCGAGGTCCGGTTCGGGGATTTTGCTGGTCATGGAAACTCCTGATGAGTTGAGCGCATCGATGGTTTCGATGAGGGGTTTGTTTTGCCTGTCAGGCCGCCATCGCGAGCAAGCTCGCTCCCACAGGGAAATGCGATCAAAGGTGGGAGCGAGCTTGCTCGCGATGGCATCAGCCCAGACAACGCATCACTAAGAGACCACCGGCTGACTGTACGGAAACAACAGATCCACAAACCGCTCCGCCGTCGGCTGCGGTTCGTGGTTGGCCAGCCCGGCCCGTTCGTTGGCTTCGATAAACACATAGTCCGGCTGGTCAGCGGCGGACACCATCAAGTCGAGGCCGACCATGGGAATATCCAGGGCCCGAGCCGCGCGGACGGCGGCGTCCACCAGCGTCGGGTGCAGGATCGCCGTGACATCCTCAAGCACGCCGCCGGTGTGAAGATTCGCCGTGCGCCGTACGAACAGGTGCTCACCGGCCGGCAGAATGCTGTTGTAGTCGTATCCGGCGACACGCAAGGTGCGCAGGGTTTCCTGGTCCTGCGGGATCTTGCTTTCGCCGCCCGTGGCCGCCTGTCGCCGTCGGCTCTGGGCTTCGATCAATGCACCGATGGAGTGTTGGCCGTCGCCGACCACTTCGGCTGGCCGGCGAATGGCGGCGGCGACCACTTCAAAACCGATCACCACAATGCGCAGGTCCAGGCCCTCGTGGAAACTTTCCAGCAGCACGCGGCTGTCGAAGTGGCGAGCGGCTTCTATGGCTTGCTGCACTTCCTCTATGGTGCGCAAATCCACCGCCACCCCTTGGCCCTGTTCACCATCCAGTGGCTTGACCACCACGCGCTGGTGTTCATCGAGGAAGGCCAGATTGTCATCGGCGTTACCCGCCAGTTGCTGCGCTGGCAGATTCAACCCTGCTGCCTTGAGCACTTTGTGGGTCAGGCTTTTGTCCTGGCATAGGGTCATGCTGACGGCGCTGGTCAGGTCGCTCAGGGATTCACGGCAGCGTACCCGGCGCCCGCCATGGCTGAGGGTGAACATCCCGGCGTCGGCGTCATCGACGTGCACATCGATGCCACGACGGTGTGCTTCTTCGACAATGATCCGCGCGTAGGGGTTGAACGCGGCTTCCGGGCCGGGCCCGAGAAACAGCGGCTGATTGATGCCGTTCTTGCGCTTGATGGCGAAGGTCGTCAGGTTGCGAAAACCGAGCTTGGCGTAAAGGTTTTTCGCCTGGCGGTTGTCGTGCAGCACCGACAGGTCGAGGCAGGCGAGCCCGCGACTCATGAAGTGTTCGATCAAATGCCGCACCAACACTTCACCGACACCCGGCCGCGCACAATGCGGGTCGACCGCCAGGCACCACAGGCTGCTGCCGTTTTCCGGGTCGTTGAAGGCCTTGTGGTGGTTGAGGCCCATGACGCTGCCGATGACCGCGCCGCTGTCCTCGTCTTCGGCCAGCCAGTACACCGGGCCGCCCAGATGGCGCGGCGTCAGCAGGGTGGCATCGATCGGCAACATGCCGCGGGCCTGATACAGCTGATTGATCGCCTGCCAGTCGGCA
Source organism: Pseudomonas sp. GW823-FHT02E01 (assembly GCF_058797535.1). Classification (NCBI taxonomy): domain Bacteria; kingdom Pseudomonadati; phylum Pseudomonadota; class Gammaproteobacteria; order Pseudomonadales; family Pseudomonadaceae; genus Pseudomonas; species Pseudomonas sp. GW823-FHT02E01. The sequence continues at coordinate 88,227 of NZ_JBXAJS010000013.1, forward strand.
TCGCTTTGCGCGCGTCGAATGCGGAAACCGCGAAACACCCGGGTCGCCTGACGGTAGTCGCTGAACCACAGGCGCAAGGTATCGGACGGGTCGAGGAACAGCTGCGTCGGCTCCAGCCCCAGCACTTGCTGGGGCGCGGCAACGTACAGGGCAATGTCCCGTTCGCCGGGCTGCTCGTTGAGCAACTCCCCGGCCAGGCTCGCGGCATCGGCAAAGGTGTGGCCGATCAGCAAGCGCCCCCAGCCGCAATGCACGGCAATCGGCGCCCCGCCGAGTTCACTGCCATCCTCGGCCAGACGTGCCTGCAAGCGTTCGTAGGAGGGCGACTGGCCGCGCAACAGGCGTTGGCTGAAAGCCGTGGCGTGAGGTTTCATCGGTCAGATTCCTTGTTCGCTGAGCCACAGGTTGAGGGCCGCCAGTTGCCACAGCTTCGAGCCGCGCAACGGTGTCAATTGCCCCTGTGGATCAGTCAGCAGACGGTCGAGCATCGCGGGGTTGAACAGGCCGCGATCCTGGCTGGGATCGAGCAGCAGCTCGCGCACCCATTCCAGCGTATCGCCCTGCAAATGCTTGAGGCCCGGCACCGGGAAGTAACCTTTCTTGCGGTCGATCACTTCACTGGGAATTACTTGTCGCGCGGCTTCTTTCAAGACTTGCTTGCCGCCGTCCGGCAGTTTGAAACGTCCCGGAATCCGTGCCGACAGCTCCACCAGGCGGTAATCGAGAAACGGCGTGCGCGCTTCCAGGCCCCAGGCCATGGTCATGTTGTCGACCCGTTTGACCGGGTCGTCCACCAGCATCACCGTGCTGTCCAGACGCAAGGCCTTGTCCACCGCCGCATCGGCACCGGGCTGGGCGAAATGGGCTTTGACGAAGTCACCGGCGGCGTCATTCGCGGTCAGCCATTTCGGTTGCACGGTGGCGGCGTAGTCGTCGTAACTGCGGTCGAAAAACGCTTCGCGGTACGCGGCATACGGATCACTCGCGCCGTCCACTTGCGGATACCAGTAGTAACCGGCGAACAGTTCATCGGCGCCCTGGCCGCTCTGGACGACTTTGCAGTGTTTGGCCACCTCCCGTGACAACAGGTAGAAGGCGATGCAGTCATGGCTGACCATCGGCTCGCTCATGGCACGGAACGCGGCGGGCAGTTGTTCGATGATTTCCTTTTCGTCGATGCGCAGTTGATGGTGCTGCGTGCCGTAGTGTCGGGCGATCAGGTCCGAATACTGGAACTCGTCTCCACGTTCGCCGCCGGCATCCTGGAAGCCGATGGAGAAGGTCGACAGATTGTCCACGCCTACTTCCCGCAATAGACCCACCAGCAGGCTTGAATCGACACCGCCGGACAGCAGCACGCCGACATCCACCGCCGCACGCTGACGAATCGCTACCGCTTCGCGGGTGCTGTCGAGCACACGGTCGCGCCAGTCCTCAAGGGTCAGATTCGTCTCATCGGCGTGAGGGCCGTAGGGCAGGGTCCACCAGGTTTTCTGCTCGGTGTGGCCATCGGCTTCGATGCGCATCCAGGTGGCCGGCGGCAGTTTTTCAATGCCCGCCAGCAAAGTGCGCGGTGCCGGGACCACGGAGTGGAAATTCAGATAGTGATTGAGCGCCACGGGATCGAGGATCGGGTTGATGTCGCCGCCCTTGAGCAATGCCGGCAGCGCCGAGGCGAAGCGCAGGCGCTGGCCGGTGCGCGAGAGGTACAGCGGTTTCACGCCGAGACGGTCGCGGGCGATGAACAGGCGTTGGGCATCGCGCTCCCAAACGGCAAAGGCAAACATGCCGTTGAGTTTCGGCAGCAAGGCTTCGCCCCAGGCGTGATAACCCTTGAGCAACACTTCGGTGTCGCCACCGGAATAGAAGGCGTAACCCAAGCTTTCAAGTTCCGCGCGCAGTTCCGGAAAGTTGTAGATCGCCCCGTTGAAGGCCATGGACAGGCCCAGTTGCGGGTCGATCATCGGCTGCGCCGAACCGTCCGACAGGTCCATGATCTTCAGGCGCCGATGGCCCAGGGCAACCGGCCCCTGGCTATGAAATCCCCAGGCGTCGGGGCCGCGGGGGGCCAGGTGATGGGTGATTCGTTCAATGGCTGCAAGGTCTGCAGGTTGATGATCAAAACGTAACTCGCCAGCTAATCCGCACATAAATTCCTTACCGGTTTTTCCGTTGGGGAGGGTCGATCGATATCGCGCCGAAACGGCGGGTACTCAGAAAGTGACCCTCCTCGGTAAGGGGAGTTTTAGATCGATGAGTTATATGCGCGCCAGACCACGGCCGAATCGCCCCGTGAGGGCGACTTCGGCTGCTGTATCGACTACTTGCCCCGGATCAGGCGTCGCAGGGCAAATCGGTTGGGGTGACAGGCTTCGGCCACGCTTCTGGGCAACGGCAGGGGTTCGTTGTCCAGCCAGGCTGCCAGCAGTTCTGCGGACAGCGGCGCGGTGATCAGGCCGCGCGAGCCGTGACCGCTGTTGATGTACAAACCGTCAAGCCATGGGCATTCGACGTCCGGCACCTGCCGGGCATCCTTGCCCAGCGCCGCATACGCCTGAGTGAACGCCTGGGTGTCGGCCAAGGGGCCGACGATTGGCAAGTAGTCGGGGCTGGTGCAGCGAAAAGCGGCGCGCCCCTGGAGACTTTCAGGCGCAAGTTTATCGGCCTGTAAACGCTCGACCAGATCGTGGGAAATCTCTTCGAGCATGGCCAGGTTGCCCAGGTGTTCTGCCGTGGTCGGTGTCAGGTCATCGCTCTTGAAATCGAAACTGGCCCCCAGGGTGTGTTCGCCCAAACGGGCGGGGGCGACATAGCCTTCGGCACACACCACGGTGCTCAGGGCCTGGCTTTGCGGAGTTTGCGCCAAGCGGGTGATTTGCCCGCGAATGCGCTTGAGCGGCAGCTCGGCGCTCTCGGGGAAACGCTGGATTTCGGCGGCACCGGCGAGCACCACCACGGGGGCGCTGGCAAGCAATCGCTCGCCGTCCCAGGCTTGCCAACGGCCTTCAACCTTGCGCAGTTCCAGCGCATCGTGATGGGTGAGCAATTGAATCAGTGGATGCGCAGCCTGCCACTGGCACAGCGCCGGTGGGTGGACCCAGCCGCCTTCGGGATAGAACAGGCCGCCGTGTGCCAGTCCGATACCGGCCACCGCCTGTGCTTCGGGTTGATCCAGCAGGTGCAGCAAGTCCACGGGAAACGCCGCGGCCAATTGCGCCTGGCGTTCGGCTTCCTTGGCATTGAAGGCCAGTTGCAGCACGCCGCAATCGTCCCAGTCGCGGCCCCGTTGCAAGTGTTCGAGCAGACGTCGGGTGTAGCCGAATCCACTGACGATCATTTGCGACAGCGCCGTGCCATGGGCGGATAACTTCAGGTAGAGCACACCCTGCGGGTTGCCCGAGGCTTCCCGGGCGATGGCGTCGTGGCGCTCCAGCAATGTCACTTGCCAGCCCCGCGCGGCGAGGCTGGCGGCGCTGGCACAACCGGCCAGGCCGGCACCGATCACCAGTGCCTGGCGCTCGCTGGTCAGCGGGGCCGGGCGGGCGAACCAGGGTTTATCCAGGGTCGGGGCCGGCGTTTCCCGGGGCCAGCCGAGGAACTCGCCGCGCAGGATCTCCCATTTGTGGCCGATGCCGGGGGTGCGTTTCATCTTGAAGCCGGCGGCGTTGAGCAGACGCCGCACCCAGCCGGTGCTGGTGAAGGTGCTGATGGATGCACCGGGAGCGGCCAGGCGAGCCAGCTCGGCAAACAGTTCGGCGGTCCACATGTCGGGGTTTTTCGCCGGGGCGAAACCGTCGAGGAACCAGGCGTCGATTCGGGCATCGAGTTGCGGCAGTTGCTCCAATGCATCGCCGATCAGCAGCGTCAGGGTGACGCGGCCGTGGTCCAGCGTCAGGCGCTGAAAACCCTGATGGATGGCCACGTATTGCTCAAGCAATTGATCGGCAAATACCTTGAGTTCCGGCCACAGCGCCAGGGCACGTTGCAGGTCGGCCGGGCTCAACGGGTATTTCTCTACGCTGACAAAATGCAGCCGCGCTCCGGCCGCTGCGTGTTGCTCGAACACCTGCCAGGCGCACAAAAAATTCAGCCCGGTGCCGAACCCCGTCTCACCGATGACCAGCCGCCCACCCTCGGGCAAGGCGGCAAAGCGTTCGGCCAGTCGATTCTGCTCGATGAATACATAGCGGGTTTCATCCAGCCCTGACTTGTCGGAGAAGTACACATCGTCGAACACTCGCGAATACGGGCGACCTTGGTCGTCCCAGTCGAGCTGGGCGTGGGGCAATACAGGTTTCATGGCAGGCTCTGCAGCGGCAAGGCGGCCATTCTAGCCGATTGAAGGTGTGGTGCTTGATCCGTGGCAAGGTATGAACGGGCTGAAACCGGGAAAATCATCAACCTGCACAAAGCCCTGTGGCGAGGGGGCTTGCCCCCGTTCGGCTGCGAAGCAGTCGTAAAACCAGCCAACCGGATTTACCTGACAGGCCCGGTTGGTTGATTCAGGGCTGCTTCGCAACCCAACGGGGGCAAGCCCCCTCGCCACAGGAATCCGCAACCATCCGGAAAATCTCCACTGACCTTCAGGTCCATCCGCTAGTCTTGCTCACATCTGGAAGGGAGCCGCCCATGTTTGAATCCGCCGAAATCGATCACGCCATCGACAAAGAAACCTACGACGCCGAAATCCCGGCCCTGCGCGAAGCGTTGCTCGAAGCGCAATTCGAATTGCAGCAGCAACGCCGCTTCCCGGTGATCATTTTGATCAATGGCATCGAAGGTGCCGGCAAGGGTGAGACGATCAAGGTGCTCAACGAGTGGATGGACCCGCGCCTGATCGAAGTCCGCACGTTCGATCAGCAAACCGATGAAGAGCTGGCGCGGCCACCGGCCTGGCGGTACTGGCGGATGCTCCCGGCCAAGGGGCGCATGGGGATTTTCTTCGGCAATTGGTACAGCCAGATGCTGCAGGGGCGGGTCCATGGCGAGTTCAAGGATCCGCGTCTGGATCAGGCGATCAATGCCGCCGAGCGCCTGGAAAAGATGCTCTGCGATGAAGGTGCGCTGATCTTCAAGTTCTGGTTCCACCTCTCCAAGAAGCAAATGAAGGCTCGCCTCAAGGCACTGGCCGACGACCCGCTGCACAGCTGGCGCATCAGCCCGCTGGACTGGCAGCAGTCGCAAACCTACGACAGGTTCGTGAAGTATGGTGAACGGGCGCTGCGCCGCACCAGTCGCGTTTATGCACCCTGGCATGTGATCGCCGGGGCGGATGCCCATTATCGCAGCCTGGCCGTGGGGCGGATTCTGCTGGCGGGTCTGCAGGGCGCATTGAAGCGACCGAAGATCCATCCGGAAAAGGTCAGCGCTGCGCCAGTGTTCCCCAGTGTCGATCAAGTGAACCTGATCGACAGCCTGGACCTGACCCTGCAGTTGGACAAAGAAGATTACGAAGAACAACTGATCACCGAGCAGGCGCGGTTTTCCGGGTTGATGCGTGACAAACGCATGCGCCGCCACGCGCTGGTGGCGGTGTTCGAAGGCAACGACGCGGCCGGCAAGGGCGGGGCGATCCGCCGGGTAGCGGCAGCGCTTGATCCGCGCCAGTACAGCATCGTGCCGATTGCCGCGCCCACCGAAGAAGAACGGGCGCAACCGTATCTGTGGCGCTTCTGGCGGCACCTGCCGGCCCGGGGCAAGTTCACCGTGTTCGACCGCTCCTGGTATGGCCGGGTGTTGGTGGAGCGCATCGAAGGTTTTTGCAGCCCGGCAGACTGGCTGCGTGCCTACGGTGAAATCAACGATTTCGAAGAACAGCTCACCGACGCCGGTGTGATCGTGGTCAAGTTCTGGCTGTCCATCGACAAACAGACGCAACTGGAGCGCTTCGAAGAGCGCGAAAAGATCCCCTTCAAACGCTTCAAGATCACTGAGGACGACTGGCGCAACCGTGATAAATGGGACGACTATCGCGCGGCGGTCGGCGACATGGTCGACCGGACCAGCACCGAGATTGCGCCCTGGACCCTGGTGGAAGCCAACGACAAACGCTGGGCGCGGGTAAAAGTCTTGCGCACCATCAACCGGGCACTGGAGGAGGCTTTCGAAAAATCCGCCAAGCATGAACGCAAGCGTAAGGACAAGGATTGAGGCCATGGTTACGCATACGCGGGATGAATGATCGTCGCGGCGGGTGAAGAGCTGGACTTATGCTCGGTCCACTCTCAACCGATAACAACAATGAGGTATGTCATGCGTGAAGTGGTGATCGTCGACAGCGTGCGGACCGGCCTGGCCAAATCCTTTCGCGGTAAATTCAACATGACCCGCCCGGACGACATGGCGGCACACTGTGTCGATGCACTGTTGGCGCGCACCGGTATCGATCCGGCGAGCGTCGAGGACTGCATCGTTGGTGCCGGCTCCAACGAAGGCGCCCAGGGTTTCAATATCGGTCGCAATGTCGCGGTGCTCTCGCGCCTGGGCATCGGCACGGCCGGCATGACCCTCAACCGGTTCTGTTCCTCGGGCCTGCAGGCGATCGCCATTGCCGCCAACCAGATCGCTTCGGGTTGCAGCGACATCATCGTCGCTGGCGGCGTCGAGTCCATCAGCCTGACCATGAAGAGCGTCAACACCGACAACCTGATCAATCCGCTGCTCAAGGAACAGGTGCCGGGCATCTACTTCCCGATGGGCCAGACTGCTGAAATCGTCGCGCGTCGGTACAACGTCAGCCGCCAAGAGCAGGACCTGTATGCGCTGCAAAGCCAGCAGCGCACCTCAGAGGCTCAGGCCGCCGGGCTGTTCACTGATGAAATCGTGCCGATGTCGGTGAAGTATCGCGTTGAAGACAAGGCCACAGGTCAAGCACAGATCCTCGACGGCATCGTCGACCGCGATGACTGCAACCGCCCGGACACCACCCTGGAAAGTCTGACCGGGTTGAAGCCGGTGTTCGCCGAAGATGGCTCGGTCACGGCGGGTAACTCTTCGCAGCTGTCTGACGGCGCGTCCATGACTCTGGTGATGAGCCTGGAGAAAGCGCTGGAGCTGGGGCTCAAGCCGAAAGCGTTCTTCCGCGGCTTTACCGTGGCCGGTTGCGCGCCGGATGAAATGGGCATCGGCCCGGTGTTTTCGGTCCCGAAACTGCTCAAGGCCAAAGGCTTGCGGATTGACGACATCGACCTGTGGGAACTCAACGAAGCGTTCGCCTCGCAGTGCCTGTACAGCCGCAATCGCCTGGAAATCGACAACGCCCGGTACAACGTCAACGGCGGCTCGATTTCCATCGGTCACCCGTTCGGCATGACCGGTTCGCGCCAGGTCGGGCATCTGGTTCGTGAATTGCAGCGACGCAATCTGCGGTACGGCATCGTCACCATGTGCGTGGGTGGCGGGATGGGGGCAACCGGGCTGTTTGAAGCGGTGCGGTAAGCCTCGATATTTCTCGTTGTCAGTTCGATAGTCATCGCGAGCAAGCTCGCTCCCACAGTGTTCAGCGGCGATCACAAATGTTGTGTACGTCGCAAAACCTGTGGGAGCGAGCTTGCTCGCGATGGGTGCGCCACGGTCAAAAAAATCACCTGAAGATTACGACCCGCACAGTTTCATTCGCGGCCAGACCGAAACTGTGCCTGTGTACGCCACCGCAGCGGGCCTAGAATGTCGACTCCTGTCAGTTGGCGTTGGGGTTCACATGCACATTTCATCGGGTCGCTGGGGTTACGGTCTGTTCCTGGCCTTGTTGACCGCGTTGTTGTGGGGAATCCTGCCGATCAAGCTCAAACAAGTGTTGCTGGTAATGGACCCGGTGACGGTGACCTGGTTTCGCCTGATGGTATCCGGCGGCTGCCTGTTCATTTACCTGGCGGCCACCAGGCGTCTGCCCAGCCGCAAGGTGCTCGGTCCTCGTGGTGGCTGGTTGGTGCTGATGGCGGTGCTCGGCCTAGTCGGTAACTATGTGTTGTATCTGATGGGCCTGAACCTGCTCAGCCCCGGTACGGCGCAACTGGTAGTGCAGATGGGACCGATCATGCTGCTGATCGCCAGTCTGTTTGTGTTCAAGGAGCGTTTCAGCCTGGGGCAGGGGATTGGCCTGCTGGTGCTGCTGATCGGCTTTGCGCTGTTTTTCAACCAGCGCTTGAGTGAGTTGCTCACGTCTCTGACCGACTACACCGCCGGTGTGCTGCTTGTGTTGCTGGCGTCCACGGTCTGGACCTTCTATGCCCTGGGGCAGAAGCAATTGCTGACGGTGTGGAATTCGCTGCAGGTGATGATGGTGATCTACCTGTTCTGCGCGGCGCTGTTGACGCCGTGGGTGCATCCGCTCGAAGCGTTGCAATTAAGCCCCTTGCAGGGTTGGCTGCTGCTGGCGTGCTGCCTCAACACCCTGATTGCCTATGGCGCGTTTGCCGAGGCCCTGGCCCATTGGGAAGCCTCCCGGGTCAGCGCGACGCTGGCCATCACGCCGTTGGTGACCTTTGCCGCGGTTGCCATGGCTGCGTGGCTGTGGCCCGACTATGTGCATGCCGAGACGATCAATGGCCTGGGATATGGCGGTGCGGTGCTGGTGGTGCTGGGGTCGGCGCTGGTGGCGTTGGGGCCTTCGTTGATTGCCGGGCTGAAGGCGCGGAAGGTGCGGATGGCAGCCAGTTAGACCGCGTTATCGTTCATCGCGGGCAAGCCACGCTCCCACAGGTTTCGAGTCGTTTATCAACTTTGTGGACGACGCAAAACCTGTGGGAGCGGGCTTGCTCGCGAAGACTGACTGTCAGGCGCTACAAAACTCAGCCCTTGGTGCCAGCCTCCAGCATGTTCTCCGGCCTCACCCACGCATCGAACTCTTCGTCTGTCAGATACCCGAGCTGCAACGCCGCTTCGCGCAAGGTCAGGCCTTCGCTGTAGGCTTTCTTGGCGATCTCCGCCGATTTGTCATAGCCGATGTGCGGGTTGAGCGCCGTCACCAGCATCAAGCCACGCTCCAGGTGCTCAGCCATTTTTTCCGCATCCGGCTCCAGACCGGCCACGCAGTGCTGCTGGAAGTTGCTGCAGCCATCCGCCAGTAAACGGATCGATTGCAGCAGGTTGTGGATGATCACCGGTTTGAACACGTTGAGCTGCAAGTGGCCCTGACTGGCGGCAAAGCCGATGGCGACATCGTTGCCCAATACCTGGCAGGCCAGCATCGACAGCGCTTCGCATTGGGTCGGGTTGACCTTGCCCGGCATGATCGAACTGCCCGGTTCATTGACCGGCAGCCTGACTTCGGCGAAGCCGGCGCGCGGGCCGGAACCCAGCAGGCGCAGATCGTTGGCGATTTTCATCAGCGTCACGGCGAGGGTTTTCAGCGCGCCGGACAGCGTGGTCAGCGGCTCATGACCGGCCAGCGCGGCAAACTTGTTCGGCGCGGTGATAAACGGCAAACCGGAGAGGGCGGCCAATTCTGCGGCGATGGCCTCACCAAAGCCGTGGGGTGAATTGAGCCCGGTGCCGACGGCCGTTCCACCCTGGGCCAGTTCGCAGACCGCGGGCAGTGCGCTGCGGATCGCCCGCTCGGCGTAATCGAGTTGCGCGATGAAGGCCGAGATTTCCTGGCCGAAGCTGATGGGTGTCGCATCCATCATGTGGGTGCGGCCGGTCTTGACCAGTTTCATGTGGCGTGCGGCCAGTTCGGCCAGCCCGCCAGACAGTTCGCTGATCGCCGGCAGCAAGTGCTGTTGCACCGCCTGGACGGCTGCGATATGCATGGCGGTGGGGAAGCAGTCGTTGGAGCTCTGGGAGCGATTGACGTGATCGTTGGGGTGCACCGGGGACTTGCCGCCACGGGGGTTGCCGGCCAGCTCGTTGGCGCGACCGGCGATCACTTCATTGACGTTCATGTTGCTCTGGGTACCGCTGCCGGTTTGCCAGACCACCAGCGGAAACTGGTCGTCGTGGTCGCCGGCGAGCACTTCGTCGGCCGCCTGCTCGATCAGGCGGGCGATATCGGCGGGCACATCGCCATTGCGATCATTGACCCGTGCCGCGGCTTTCTTGATCAGCGCCAGGGCATGCAACACGGCCAGCGGCATGCGTTCGTTGCCGATGGCGAAGTTGATCAGCGAGCGTTGCGTCTGAGCGCCCCAATAGGCTTCATCCGGGACTTCAACCTGGCCGAGGCTGTCGGTTTCGATACGGCTCATCTTGCTCACTCCTGTAGGTCCGATTGCGCAGTTTAGGCCGTGATCGACGGCCGTGGTTCCATCAGTCTGAATTTGACCATTCAACCCCTCTAAATCAGGTGCGACAAGGCTTGGGGTTGAGCGACACACTTTTTTAGGCGCAGAATGGACGCCCTTGGGGTCTTACCTCGCCAGCTAGAAAAGGAAACTCGATGACTCGTCTTCGTGCCATCTGTACCGCCGTTGCTTTGGTCTGCGCCAGCGGCCAGGTTCTTGCCGACACCGCCAGCCATAACGCCAGTGCCGAGGCTTTCCTGACCATGGCGCACGCTGACAAACTGGGCACCCCGGTGTACATGCAAGTACAGCAGATGTTTGCCCAGCGTTTCGAACAGACCAAAGCCCCTGAGTCGAAAAAGGCCGTGTTGGAAACCTACCAGGCCAAGGCCAACGCCGCTCTGGACCAGGCCATTGGCTGGAACAAGCTGAAACCGGACATGGTCAAGCTCTACACCACCAACTTCACCGAATCCGAGCTCAAGGACCTGGTTGCGTTCTACCAGTCGCCACTGGGCAAGAAAGTCCTGGAAAAAATGCCTCAGCTGACCCAGCAATCGGCCCAGATGACCCAGGCCAAGCTGGAAAGCGCGGTGCCTGTGGTCAACAAGCTGCTGGCTGACATGACCGCCGAGCTGACGCCGAAAGACGCAGCCGCCCCAGCCAAGAAAAAGCCTTAAGCGGAGTTCGGTATGACCATGCAACAACGCATCGAATCGACGCTGGGCCTGCTTCAGCCCGAGCATCTGCAAGTGCTGGATGAAAGCCACATGCACAGCCGTGGGCTGCAAACCCATTTCAAGGCTGTGGTGGTCAGTGCGCAGTTCGAAGGCCTGAACCGGGTCAAGCGCCACCAGAAGGTCTACGGCACGCTCGGCGAGCTGATGGGAGAGTTCCATGCGTTGGCGCTGCATACCTACACGCCAGAAGAATGGGCACAGATCGACGCGGCTCCGGCCTCGCCGACCTGTGCCGGCGGCAGCAAGCACTAAACTCCGGTTTTTTGTTAGAATGCCCAACGCGCCGCTAACCCGGCGCGTTTTTTTTCGCATCCGGTTCACCCCTTACGAGGGTAGCCACCTGGAGATTTACCCATGACACAACAGATTGTCGTGGCGGCACTGTATAAGTTCGTCACCCTGGAAGATTACGTCGCCCTGCGCGAGCCCCTGCTGCAAGCGATGGTCGACAACGGCATCAAAGGCACGCTGCTGATTGCCGAAGAAGGCATCAACGGCACCGTGTCCGGCAGCCGCGAAGGCATCGACGGGCTGATGGCCTGGCTCAAGAACGACCCGCGCATGGACGACATCGACCACAAAGAGTCGTACTGCGACGAGCAGCCGTTCTACCGCACCAAGGTCAAACTCAAGAAAGAAATCGTCACCCTCGGCGTGGAAGGCGTGGACCCGAACAAAAAGGTCGGCACCTACGTCGATCCGCAGGACTGGAACGCGCTGATCAGCGACCCGGAAGTGTTGTTGATCGACACCCGTAACGACTACGAAGTCTCGATCGGTACCTTCGAAGGCGCCATCGACCCGAAAACCACCAGTTTTCGCGAATTTCCCGATTACATCAAAGCCAACTTCGACCCGGCCGTGCACAAGAAGGTCGCGATGTTCTGCACCGGTGGCATCCGCTGCGAGAAGGCCTCTAGCTACATGCTCAGCGAGGGCTACGGTGAGGTTTTTCACCTCAAGGGTGGCATCCTGAAGTACCTCGAGGAGGTGCCGCAGGAAGAAACCAAGTGGCAGGGTGATTGCTTCGTGTTCGACAACCGCGTGACCGTTCGTCACGACCTGAGCGAGGGCGACTACGATCAATGTCATGCCTGCCGCACACCGGTGAGTGTGGAAGACCGCGCGTCCGAGCATTACGTGGCCGGCATCAGTTGCCCGCATTGCTGGGATAAGCTGAGCGAGAAGACCCGTCGCAGTGCGATCGACCGGCAGAAGCAGATCGAACTGGCCAAGGCTCGTAACCAGCCTCACCCGATCGGCTTCAACTACAAGCAAGCATCTTCCGAGGCCTGAACCATGTCTGCGCGCCTGCTCTATGTGATGGACCCGATGTGTTCCTGGTGCTGGGGGTTTGCCCCCGTGGCCAAGTCACTGGTCGAGCAGGCGCAAGCCGCGGGTGTGGATGTGCACTTGATCGTAGGTGGTTTGCGCACCGGTAGCGGTGCGGCGCTGGAGCCGACCACCCGACGCTACATTCTTGAGCACTGGCAGGCGGTCACCGAGGCCACCGGCCAGCCCTTCAAGTTTGAGGGCGCGTTACCCGATGGCTTTGTCTACGACACCGAGCCTGCCTGCCGGGCACTGGTGACGGCGCGCGGACTGGCGCCGGATTGTGCCTGGAAGCTGCTCGGGCTGATTCAGCATGCGTTTTATGTCGAAGGTCGGGACGTCACCCGCGCCAGCGTGCTGGTGGAACTGGCCGAGCAGGCCGGCGTGCCGCGCATCGAGTTCGCCGCCGCTTTCGACCGTGCTGACATGCACACTGCGACTGAAGCCGATTTCACTTGGGTCCAGGACCTGGGCATTGCCGGTTTCCCCACCCTGCTGGCCGAGCGTAACGGCCAACTGGCGTTGTTGACCAATGGCTATCAGCCGTTGAGCGAGTTGTCCCCGCTGCTCGGCCGCTGGCTGGAGCGTGCTGCCTGTGCATGACCTGCCTGATGATGTCGCACCCGCTAAACGTGTCGACCGTCTGAGCTGGGCGGAAATCCGCCGCCTGGCCCTGCATCACAAGAAATCCCTGTGGATCGCCAACGGCGTAGCCGTGCTGGCGACCTTGTGCAGCGTGCCGATTCCCTTGCTCCTGCCGTTGCTGGTGGACGAGGTGTTGCTGGGGCACGGTGATGCCGCGCTGAAGATCATGAACCACGCGCTGCCTGAAGGCTGGCAGAAGGCCGCGGGCTACATTGGCCTGATGCTGCTGGTGACCTTGACCCTGCGGTGTACGGCGTTGCTGTTCAACGTGGTGCAGGCGAAATTGTTCGCCGGGTTGGCCAAGGACATCGTCTACCGCATTCGCATACGGCTGATCGAACGGCTCAAGCGTATTTCGCTGGGTGAGTACGAAAGCCTGGGCAGCGGCACGGTGACCACGCATCTGGTCACCGACCTGGACACACTGGACAAATTCGTCGGTGAAACCCTCAGCCGTTTCCTCGTGGCCATGCTGACCCTGGTCGGCACGGCGGGCATTCTGATGTGGATGCACTGGAAACTGGCCTTGCTGATTCTGCTGTTCAACCCGCTGGTGATCTATGCCACGGTGCAGTTGGGCAAGCGGGTCAAGCACCTGAAGAAACTCGAGAACGACAGCACTTCACGCTTTACCCAGGCGCTGACCGAAACGCTGGATGCCATCCAGGAAGTTCGCGCCGGCAACCGCCAGGGGTTTTTCCTCGGTCGCTTGGGCCAGCGCGCCCGGGACGTGCGCGACTATGCGGTGAATTCGCAATGGAAAACCGATGCATCGAACCGGGCCAGCGGTTTGCTGTTCCAGTTCGGCATCGATATTTTCCGGGCCGCGGCGATGCTCACCGTGCTGTTTTCCGACCTTTCAATCGGCCAGATGCTCGCGGTGTTCAGCTACCTGTGGTTCATGATCGGCCCGGTCGAACAGTTGCTGAACCTGCAATATGCCTACTACGCTGCCGGCGGTGCGCTGTCGCGGATCAACGAGTTGCTGTCCCGAGCCGATGAGCCCCAATACCCGGGCGGCATCGACCCTTTCGTCGGTCGCGAGACGGTCGGGCTGGAAGTACAAGGGTTGAGCTTCGGTTACGGTGATGAACTGGTCCTGAACCAGATGAACCTGTCCATCGCCCCAGGCGAAAAGGTCGCGATCGTCGGCGCCAGCGGTGGCGGCAAGAGCACTCTGGTGCAACTGCTGCTGGGCTTGTACACGCCGTTGGCCGGAACCATTCGCTTCGGCGGTTCGACCCAGCAGGAGATCGGCCTGGAAACCGTGCGGGAAAATGTTGCCGTGGTCCTGCAACATCCGGCGCTGTTCAACGATACCATCCGGGCCAACCTGACCATGGGTCGCGAGCGCAGTGACGAGGCCTGCTGGCAGGCGCTGGAAATCGCCCAGTTGCACGGTACGGTCCGGGATTTGCCCAAGGGCCTGGACAGCATCGTCGGGCGCTCCGGGGTGCGGTTGTCCGGCGGGCAACGTCAACGCCTGGCCATTGCCCGGATGGTACTGGCCGAGCCCAAGGTGGTGATCCTCGACGAAGCCACCTCTGCGCTGGATGCCGCCACCGAATACAACCTGCACCAGGCCTTGGCGCGGTTTCTGAGCAACCGCACCACGTTGATCATTGCCCACCGCCTTTCGGCAGTAAAACAGGCCGACCGTGTGCTGGTGTTCGACGGCGGGCAAATTGCCGAGGATGGCGATCATCAGCAACTGATTGCCGACGGTGGCCTGTACGCCAAGCTGTATGGGCATTTGCAGCGGTTGTAGTGAAATGATATCAAGGTTGCAGGGCGCCACTTCAATACTATAAAAAACATCATCGCGGCCGAATTCAGTGGCCGCGATATTCCCTCCGGGCATAGCTTGTCGCTTGCCGGGATCGGAATCGCAACCTAGTCTAGCTATAGCGATTTCGTCCGGAAGACGAGCAAGCGGTGCTAATGCAAGGGACCTCATGAATCAAACGCGGACTCTCGGAACGCCACGGCTGTTGGGCATCGTCTGGCCATTTATCGCCGTTGTAGTGTTTCAAGCCTTGTTGGGCGGCGTTAGCCTTTACGTACTGTCGGCGGTTCGCGGCTATGTTGCTGGGGAAAGCCTCTGGTCCAAGGGCCAGAAGGACGCGATCTATTACCTCAACCTCTATGCCGACAGCGGCGACGAAGCGATTTTTCGTAAATACCAGCACGCCATTTCCGTGCCTCAGGGCGGGCATGAGTTGCGCGTGGCGCTGGATCATCAACCGCCGAATATAGAGGCGGCACGTGTGGCGATTCTCAAGGGTGGCAACCACCCGGAAGACGTTTCCAGCCTGATCTGGCTGTACCTCAACTTTCGTCATTTCAGTTATCTCGAAAAAGCCATCAACCTTTGGACCGTGGGGGATGCCTATCTGGTCCAGCTCGATGACGTTGCGCGGGACATGCATCAGCACATCACTGCCGGCCCGGCCTCCGGCGCGGACGTACAGCGCTGGAAGGAGCAGATTTTCGCCATCAACGACGGTGTGACGCCGGCGGCAAAGGCGTTCAGCGATGCCTTGGGTGAAGGTTCGCGGGTCATTCTTCGTTTGCTGCTGCTGACTAACCTCGCCACTGCTCTTGGATTGATTGCGCTGGCGCTGATGCGCACCCATAAACTGCTCAAGCAGCGCCATGCGTTCGCCGATGCGCTGCAACTGGAAAAAGAACGGGCGCAGATCACCCTGCAATCAATTGGTGATGGGGTGATCACCACGGATGTTTCCGGTGCAATCGCCTACATGAATCCGGCGGCCGAGGCGATGACCCACTGGAAGGCCGAGCAGGCGACGGGATTGCCGCTGGCGGCGCTGTTCAACCTGTTGGACGAAAATGCCCAGACCGATGGTTTCACCCTGATCGAGCATATTCTGAGCGGCCAGCTCAGTGGCGGCAGTGAACACTCCAAGTTGATTCAACGCCTGGACGGCAGCACGGTGTCGGTCACGCTGGTGGGCGCGCCCATCCGCAATGCCGGAAAAGTCAGCGGGACGGTGCTGGTGCTGCATGACATGACCCAGGAGCGGCAGTACATCGCCAATCTGTCGTGGCAGGCGACCCACGATGCCTTGACCGGCCTTGCCAACCGTCGCGAGTTCGAATATCGCCTGGAACAGGCGCTGCACAACCTGACCCGCCATTCGGGTCGCCATGCCCTGATGTTCCTCGATCTGGACCAGTTCAAGCTGGTCAACGACACCTGCGGCCACGCGGCGGGGGACGAACTGCTGCGGCACATCTGCGCGCTGTTGCAATCGGGGCTGCGCGAAGGCGACACCCTGGCGCGCCTTGGCGGCGACGAGTTCGGCATCCTGCTGGAAAACTGCGCACCGGAAGCGGCGGAGAAAATTGCCGAAAGCCTGCGCCAGACGGTGCAGAATCTGCATTTTGTCTGGAAAGGCCGGCCTTTCGTGACCACTGTCAGTATCGGGCTGGTCCATGTCGCGCAGAACCCGACGACGCTCGAAGCCTCGCTGCGTGCTGCCGACATGGCGTGCTACATGGCCAAGGAAAAGGGTCGGAACCGGGTCCAGGTCTATCATCCGGATGACTCGGAATTGTCCCTGCGCTTCGGCGAGATGGCCTGGGTGCAGCGTTTGCACATGGCGCTGGAGGAAGACCGCTTCTGCCTGTACGCCCAGGAAATTGCCCCCTTGGGTCATGTCGATCAGGACGGCGGGCACATTGAAATCCTGCTGCGATTACATGATGAAGCCGGGCGGATGATCTTGCCCGACAGCTTCATTCCGGCAGCTGAACGCTATGGCCTGATGAGCTCGCTTGATCGTTGGGTGGTGCAGAACGTGTTCAAGATCATCGCCCAATGCCGGGCCGAGCAAGGCCACGGACCGCTGGCCATGTGTGCGATCAATCTGTCAGGCACGACGATCGGGGATGAGGCGTTTCTGGACTTCTTGCGCGAACAGTTTGTGACGTATTCGATTCCACCTGAAATGATTTGTTTTGAAATTACTGAAACCAGTGCCATTTCAAATCTTGGCAGCGCCATTCGATTCATTAATGAACTCAAAGGCTTAGGCTGCCATTTTTCGCTGGATGACTTTTGCGCCGGAATGTCCTCATTCGCGTACCTGAAACATTTGCCTGTAGACTTCCTGAAGATCGACGGGAGTTTCGTAAAGGATATGCTGGACGACCCGATTAACCGCGCCATGGTCGAAGTGATCAATCACATTGGCCATGTGATGGGTAAGCGCACGATTGCCGAGTTTGTCGAAACGCCCCAGATCGAGCAGGCATTGCTGGAGATCGGGGTGGATTACGCTCAAGGGTATGTGATTGAACGCCCGCAGTTGTTTACCAGTGATAGTCTGTTAAGTCGTCCCGCCAGGCCGCAACCGCTGTTGTTCAAGGCGCCTGGCACGTTCCGTTGAGACTCCTGCCGGTCTTACAATCACAATCAAAAGGAGCTCGACAGTGATCGATACATTCAACCGAACCGGACCGCTCATGGAAGCTGCAAGTTACCCTGCCTGGGCCCAGCGCCTGATCCAGGATTGCAGCGAGAGCAAGCGCCGGGTTGTCGAACACGAACTGTACCAACGCATGCGAGACAACAAACTCAGTGCGAAGACCATGCGCCAGTACCTGATCGGTGGCTGGCCGGTGGTCGAACAGTTCGCGTTGTATATGGCACAAAACCTGACCAAGACCCGCTTTGCCCGTCATCCCGGCGAAGACATGGCCCGTCGCTGGCTGATGCGTAACATCCGCGTCGAACTGAACCACGCCGATTACTGGGTGAACTGGAGTCGCGCGCACGGTGTCAGCCTGGAAGAGCTGCAGGCTCAGCAGGTTCCCCCCGAGCTTCACGCCTTGAGCCATTGGTGCTGGCACACCAGTTCAGCCGACTCGCTGATCGTTGCGATTGCCGCTACCAACTACGCCATCGAAGGGGCGACCGGGGAATGGTCGGCGGTAGTGTGTTCCAACGGTATCTACGCCGCCTCGTTCCCCGAGGAAGATCGTAAGCGGGCGATGAAGTGGCTGAAGATGCATGCCCAGTACGACGATGCCCATCCATGGGAAGCCCTTGAGATCATCTGCACATTGGCGGGCACCAACCCCGGCAAATCCCTGCAGGTGGAGTTGCGTCAGGCCGTTTGCAAGAGCTACGACTATATGTACCTGTTTCTCGAACGTTGCATGCAAATGGAGCACGCAGAGCGGGTACCGGTTGTGCGTGAGCGGATGGCATTGGCCGAAGGCTGATTCAGCTATCACGCAGTAAAACGGTGGGAGCGGGCTTGCTCGCGAATGCGGAGTGTCATTCAGCTCAGATGTCAGCTGATACG
This sequence comes from Pseudomonas sp. GW823-FHT02E01, assembly GCF_058797535.1. Classification (NCBI taxonomy): domain Bacteria; kingdom Pseudomonadati; phylum Pseudomonadota; class Gammaproteobacteria; order Pseudomonadales; family Pseudomonadaceae; genus Pseudomonas; species Pseudomonas sp. GW823-FHT02E01. Next base: position 106,500 of record NZ_JBXAJS010000013.1, read on the forward strand.
CCGCCTTCGCGAGCAAGCCCGCTCCCACATTGGTTTGTGTCGTGGCTGAAAAATCAGCCCGCCATCTCCAGCCGGTTACGACCTTCGCGCTTGGCCACATACAACGCGCTGTCTGCCCGTCGCAACAGGCTTTCGGCAGACTCGCCGGGCAACAGGGTCGAACAGCCGAGGCTGACCGTCAGCAGGATCCTGTGACCATCGGCCAGGTACTCTTCAGACTGGGCTGCAAACCGCAGCCGCTCACCGACCATGGCCGCGGCCTCGCGACAGGTATTCGACAGCAGGATCAGGAACTCCTCGCCGCCATAGCGGAACACCATGTCCACGTTGCGCAGCTGGTTTTTGATCGTGGCGGCGACCGCCTTGAGCACGTCATCACCTGTGCTGTGGCCATGGGTATCATTGACTAGCTTGAAATGATCGATGTCCAGCATCAGTACTGACAACGGTTGCAGATGGCGCCGGGACAGTTCGATTTCCCTTTGCAGCGTCTGGTCCATGGCGATGCGGTTACCGGCACCGGTCAGCGGGTCGCGCAGTGCGCTTTGGGTGGCGGTACGGTACAGCAGCGCATTGCGCATCGGGAAAAGCAGTGCGGCCAGCAGTGATTCGAGATTGCCCTGATCCTGTTCGCTGAAACGCTGATTGCGACGGAAGATCAGCTCACCCAGGTGTTCGCCTTCGTGGCTGAGGCTGTAACTGATGGAGTGGTGGCCGCGTTGGCCGAACTCCAGGCGCAGGTCACTGCTCTTGTGCTGGTAGCACAAGGCGTCCAACGGCACCAACCGCTGAATCTCGCGATAGAACGTCCCAAGAATGCGTTGCGGCTCCAGACTGGTTTGCAACTGCAGGCTCAGTTGCTGGCGCAATTGCGCAAGACTGACAGGTCTTTCCAGGAGGGGCGGCTGCTGACCAAAGCCCAGGCGCTGCAATTTGGCGCTATCGAAGTCAATTGCGTTGGTCTGGGAAGGTGGTTTCATAAGGCATGCGCCCCTAAGCAGTAAGGCTGTCTTACAAGCAGGGTGAGAGCGGCTTAGGGCTGCGCGTCGTACTGGTCCGTCAGTCCCGTAGGACATTTCGTACAAGTTTAATCCGCTTTGTAGAAGATGAGTAATCTCTGCGCTCAAGCTTCACCCCCGTCTGCTTTCACTTTACGTGTCTGAGCAAACTTAGAGCGAAAGTCGTGCCATTCGGTTCATCCGAATAAAAGTCGTATTAAATCAATGGGTTGTTGTTTGTCTGCTATCTGTGTAGCGCAGCATGTGACGTTTGTTTGACAGGTGTCTGGCTCGAACCCGAGAGCCTTCAAGTGCCGCGACAGGAAGCTGGCGCGGCACTAAAAAGCGACGTACGGTCGTTACTGTGCGTTGAACGCCTGGCCATTGATACCGGTGCTGTCCGGGCCCATCAGGTAAAGGTAGACCGGCATGATCTCCTCGGGCGTCGGGTTGTTCAGTGGGTTTTCACCCGGGTAAGCCTGGGCGCGCATGCTGGTGCGGGTGGCGCCCGGGTTGATGCTGTTGGAGCGCACCGGGGCTACGGTATCGACTTCGTCAGCCAGGGTTTGCATCAAGCCTTCAGTGGCGAATTTGGAGACGCCGTAAGCGCCCCAATACGCACGCCCCTTGCGGCCGACGCTGCTGGAAGTGAACACCACCGAGGCATCCTGCGACAACTTGAGCAGCGGCAGCAGGGTGCTGGTGAGCATGAACATGGCATTGACGTTGACTTGCATGACCCGCATGAAGTTTTCGCCGGAAAGCTGCTCGATCGGCGTGCGCGGGCCGATGATCGAGGCATTGTGCAGGAGACCGTCGAGATGCCCGAATTCGCTTTCGATCATCGCTGCCAGCTCATCGTATTGATGGGGCAGGGCGGTTTCGAGGTTGAAGGGGATGACTGCCGGTTGTGGATGGCCGGCGGCTTCGATTTCGTCGTAGACCTGGGTCAGGTTGGCTTCGGTCTTGCCCAGCAGCAGCACGGTTGCGCCGTGTGCCGCGTAGGTTTTTGCCGCTGCGGCACCGATACCGCGTCCTGCGCCGGTGACCAGAATGACCCGATCCTTGAGCAGTTCGGGGCGGGCGGAATAATCAAACATAAAAAACCTCTACGAAAATTCTTCAGGTCAAGCGCTATCCCTGTAGGAGCGAGCTTGCTCGCGACGGGCGTAAACGATGACGACCCGTGGCGCTCTCAGGTTCTTCGCGAGCAAGCTCGCTCCTACAGAGGTCAACGACAGTCTCAGCAGCTACAGAGGGCGCTATCCAAAACCTTGCGCAGCTCCAACGGATGATCGACCACCACGTCCGCTCCCCAGTGTCGCGGGTTGTCATCCGGGTGGATGTAGCCGAAGGTCACCGCAGCAGTCTTGGTGCCGGCATCGCGGCCTGATTCGATGTCGCGCAGGTCATCGCCGACGAACAGCACGCTGGCCGGGTCCAGGTCGAGCATCTTGCAGGCGAGGATCAGCGGCTCGGGATCCGGTTTGCTGTTCTTCACGTGATCCGGGCAGATCAGCAGCGCCGAACGCTCGGCCAGCCCCAGTTGCTGCATGATCGGCTCGGCAAACCGCAGTGGCTTGTTGGTCACTACGCCCCAGATCAGGTTGGCTTTTTCGATGTCGGCCAGCAGTTCGCCCATGCCGTCGAACAGCTTGCTATGGACGGCGCAACCGACGAGGTAGCGCTCCAGGAACTCCAGGCGCAATTCCTCGAATCCCGGCGATTCCGGGTCCATGGAGAAGGTCACTGCGACCATCGCCTTGGCGCCGCCGGAAATCTCGTCGCGAATGTGTTTGTCGTTCATCGGTGGCAAGCCACGGTCGGCACGCATCGCCTGGCAGATCGCAATGAAGTCCGGCGCGGTGTCGAGCAGGGTGCCGTCCATGTCGAAAAGAACTGCTCTGATTGGCATCGGCTTATTCCTCGCGCAGGGTCTGGATCATGTAGTTGACGTCCACGTCGGAGGCCAGTTTGTAGTGCTTGGTCAGCGGGTTGTAGGTCAGGCCGATGATGTCCTTGACGGACAGGCCGGCCATGCGGCTCCAGGCGCCAAGTTCGGAAGGGCGAATGAATTTCTTGAAATCGTGGGTGCCGCGCGGCAGCAACTTCATGATGTATTCGGCGCCGACGATGGCGAACAGGTACGCCTTCGGATTGCGGTTGATGGTCGAGAAGAACACCTGGCCGCCGGGCTTGACCATGCGGAAGCAGGCACGGATGACCGACGACGGGTCTGGCACGTGCTCAAGCATTTCCAGGCAGGTGACCACGTCGAACTGCTCGGGCATTTCCTCGGCCAGGGCTTCGGCGGTGATCTGCCGGTATTCGACGCTCACGCCCGACTCCAGCTGATGAAGCTGGGCAACCGCCAACGGCGCTTCGCCCATGTCGATACCCATCACGGTCGCGCCGCGCTGAGCCATGGCCTCGCTGAGGATGCCGCCGCCGCAACCGACGTCGAGGACCTTCTTGCCGGCCAGGTGGACGCGTTCATCAATCCAGTTGACCCGCAGCGGGTTGATGTCGTGCAGCGGTTTGAATTCGCTTTCGCGGTCCCACCAGCGATGGGCCAGGGCCTCGAATTTGGCGATTTCGGCGTAGTCGACGTTGCTCATGGTTTAAGTCCTCTAAAACTTGAAAAATCCTGTTGCCCCGGATTGTGCTCCAGGGTGCTTACGATTCGGTGCGGCCACTGATGCGCCGGCCCCAGGCCTTCGCGACAGTACTTAGCTGTTGTTCATCCAGGCGTGTCAGGCGGCGGTCGTCGAGCAACTGCTTGCCGGCAACCCAAAGGTGTTTCACGCAGTCCCGGCCGGTGGCGTATATAAGCTGCGAAACCGGGTCGTAGACCGGCTGCTGGGCCAGCCCGGAGAGATCGAAAGCCACCATGTCCGCGGCCTTGCCGATTTCCAGCGAGCCGACTTCGGCCTCGATACCCAGTGCCCGGGCACCGTTGAGGGTGGCCATGCGCAAGGCTCGATGGGCATCCAGCGCGGTGGCCGAGCCGGCGACAGCCTTGGCCAGCAGGGCCGCGGTGCGGGTTTCGCCGAGCAGGTCCAGGTCGTTGTTGCTGGCCGCGCCATCGGTGCCGACCGCGACATTGACCCCGGCCTGCCACAAGCGCTCTACCGGGCAGAACCCGCTGGCCAGCTTCAGGTTCGATTCCGGGCAATGAATCACATTGCTGTTGCTTTCTACCAGCAGCGTCATGTCTTCTTCGCTGATCTGGGTCATGTGAACCGCCTGGAAGCGTGGCCCCAGCAAGCCCAGGCGCGCCAGTCGGGCCAGCGGTCGTTCGCCGCGCTGCTCGACCGATTGCTGCACTTCAAACGCCGTTTCATGCACGTGCATGTGGATCGAGGCATCCAGTTCTTCGGCGATCACCCGGATTTTTTCCAGGTTTTCGTCGCCCACGGTGTAGGGTGCATGGGGGCCAAAGGTGATTTTGATGCGCTCGTGGTGCTTGAGATCGCCAAACAACTCGACGCCCTGACGAATGGCTTCGTCCGCTGTAGCGGCGCCCGGAATGGGGAAGTCGAGGATCGGAATCGCGATCTGCGCGCGAATGCCGCTGTTGTGCACGCGCTCGCTGGCAACCTTCGGGAAGAAGTACATGTCAGAGAAACAGGTGATGCCACCTTTGATTTGCTCGGCGATGGCCAGATCCGTGCCGTCGCGCACGAAGTCCTCGTCGACCCACTTGGCTTCGGCGGGCCAGATGTGGTTCTCCAGCCAGGTCATCAATGGCAGGTCATCGGCCAGGCCACGGAACAGCGTCATCGCCGCGTGCCCGTGGGCATTGATCAGGCCGGGGCTGAGCAACATGTCGGGCAACTCGCGGGTTTCGGTTGCGTTAAGCTTCAGTGCGGCGGAACGTGGGCCGATAAACACGATGCGTCCATCACGGATGCCCACGCCATGTTCCTTGAGGACAACACCAGCAGGTTCGACGGGTACCAGCCAGGTCGGCAGCAATAACAGGTCGAGCGCAGCGGCAGTGTTCGGCATCGAGGGTCGGTTCCAGTGCTTTTGTAAAGGATGGCGAAGTATACCCGAGCGTCTTCGCGGGGGGATCGCTATAATCGGCGGCTTTTGTTCATGAGTGCGGGGTGAGGGATGCGCGATCGACTGTTGGCTGCGGAAAAGGTAAAGGCCATCGATTGGCGTGATGGCGCTCTCCATCTGCTGGATCAGCGCATTTTGCCGTTCGAGGAAACCTGGATCGCCTACACCAGTGCAGCCGGTGTGGCCGAGGCCATTCGCTCGATGGTGGTGCGCGGTGCGCCGGCGATTGGTATCAGTGCCGCTTATGGCATCGTGCTCGCGGCCCGTGCCCGGATTGCCGAAGGTGGCGACTGGTACGCGGCGCTGGAAGAGGATTTTGCGCTGCTGGCCGATTCCCGTCCCACTGCGGTCAACCTGTTCTGGGCGCTGGGCCGCATGCACGACCGGCTTGATCGCCTGAAAGACAATGCCGATCCGCTGGAGGTGCTGGAGGCAGAGGCCATCGCCATTCACGAAAGCGATCGCGAAGCCAACCTGACCATGGCGCAACTGGGTGTGGACCTGATCCGCAAGCATCAGGGCAACGCCCAGGCGATCCTGACCCACTGCAACACCGGCGCACTGGCCACGGGCGGCTTTGGCACGGCGCTGGGGGTGATTCGTGGGGCTTTCATCGAGGGCATGGTCGAGCGAGTGTATGTCGACGAAACCCGCCCATGGCTGCAGGGCTCGCGGCTGACCGCGTGGGAACTGGCCAATGAAGGCATTCCCGTGACCCTCAATGTCGATTCCGCCGCCGCGCATATCATGAAGACCAAAGGCCCTACCTGGGTCATCGTCGGTGCTGACCGGATCACCGCCAATGGCGACGTGGCCAACAAGATCGGCACCTATCAACTGGCCGTCAACGCCATGCACCACGGCGTGCGCTTCATGGTGGTGGCGCCGAGTTCGACCATCGACATGCACCTGGCCAGCGGCGATGACATCCCGATTGAGGAACGTGATGGCCGCGAGTTGCTGGAGGTCGGTGGCAAGCGGGTGGGCGCGGATGTCGAAGCGTTCAATCCGGTGTTCGATGTGACTCCGGCGGACCTGATCGATGCGATCGTCACCGAAAAAGGCATCGTCGAGCGCCCGGATACGGCGAAAATGGCGCAGTTGATGTGCCGTAAGCGCCTGCATTAATAGCTTCTGGCGTCTGAAAGATAGCCATCGCGAGCAAGCTCGCTCCCACAGTGTTTGCGGTGCACACAAAACCTGTGGGAGCGAGCTTGCTCGCGATGGGGTCGTCAAACCCAATGAACCAACCCGAATCAGCCACAAATTCTCCATTCAACACGGCTCTAAGCCCCTCTCGTCCCCTTCAAGCCTGTCACCGGTCAACTAACTACTCTCCATGCGCGTCTGGGGGATAGGTGCGTGGCGGCTCTTGTGATAACATCCGGCGGTTTCCAGGGTTGCCCGAAGTGGCGACCCGTACTGCGCAGATCCATGGCATAACTCGTTGATTTGTCGTAAGTCGGTGCATGGCACTCAGCCTGTATCGGCGAGCTTCGTTGGTCCCATATGGATGTGACGAAGTTTCACCAGAAAAAGGAATCAGGCTTCTCATGGGCGAACTGGCCAAAGAAATCCTCCCGGTCAATATCGAAGACGAGCTGAAGCAGTCCTACCTCGACTACGCGATGAGCGTAATTGTCGGGCGGGCACTGCCGGATGCGCGCGATGGCTTGAAGCCCGTGCACCGGCGCGTGCTGTTCGCGATGAGCGAGCTGGGCAACGACTTCAACAAGCCGTACAAGAAATCTGCCCGTGTTGTCGGTGACGTGATCGGTAAGTATCACCCGCACGGTGATACCGCGGTGTACGACACCATCGTTCGGATGGCGCAGCCATTCTCCCTGCGCTACCTGCTGGTAGACGGCCAGGGCAACTTCGGCTCGGTGGACGGCGACAACGCCGCGGCCATGCGATACACCGAAGTGCGCATGACCAAGCTGGCGCACGAGCTGCTGGCTGACCTGCATAAAGAAACCGTGGACTGGGTGCCGAACTACGACGGCACCGAAATGATCCCGGCGGTCATGCCGACCCGTATTCCCAACCTGCTGGTCAACGGCTCCAGCGGTATCGCCGTGGGCATGGCGACCAACATTCCGCCGCACAACCTCGGTGAAGTCATCGACGGTTGCCTGGCGCTCATCGACAATCCAGAGCTGACTGTCGACGAGCTGATGCAATACATCCCCGGTCCGGACTTCCCGACCGCCGCGATCATCAACGGTCGTGCCGGCATCATCGAAGCCTACCGCACCGGTCGCGGGCGCATTTACATGCGCGCCCGCTCGATGATCGAAGACATCGACAAGGTCGGTGGCCGCCAGCAGATCGTCATCACCGAACTCCCTTACCAGCTGAACAAGGCGCGTCTGATCGAGAAGATCGCCGAGCTGGTAAAAGAGAAGAAGCTCGAAGGCATCACCGAGCTGCGCGACGAGTCCGACAAGGACGGTATGCGCGTCGTGATCGAACTGCGTCGCGGCGAAGTGCCTGAGGTCATCCTCAACAACCTCTACGCCCAGACCCAGCTGCAAGCGGTGTTCGGTATCAACATCGTCGCGCTGATCGACGGCCGTCCGCGGATCCTGAACCTCAAGGATCTGCTGGAAGCCTTCGTCCGCCACCGTCGCGAAGTGGTGACCCGTCGTACCGTGTTCGAACTGCGCAAGGCGCGCGAGCGTGGTCACATTCTGGAAGGTCAAGCGGTTGCCCTGTCGAACATCGACCCGGTCATCGCCCTGATCAAGGCCTCGCCAACGCCGTCGGAAGCCAAGGAAGCCCTGGTCAGCACCCCTTGGGAATCCTCTGCTGTGGTGGCAATGGTTGAACGTGCCGGCGCCGATTCGTGCCGTCCGGAAAACCTCGATCCGCAATACGGTCTGCGCGACGGCAAGTACTTCCTGTCGCCAGAGCAGGCGCAAGCCATTCTGGAACTGCGTCTGCACCGCCTGACCGGTCTGGAACACGAAAAACTGCTGGCCGAGTATCAAGAGATCCTCAACCAGATCGGCGAGCTGATCCGCATCCTCAACAGCGCCACGCGCCTGATGGAAGTGATCCGCGAAGAGCTGGAAGTGATCCGCGCCGAATACGGCGACGTGCGTCGTACCGAAATCCTCGATGCCCGTCTCGACCTGACCCTGGGTGACATGATCCCGGAAGAAGAGCGCGTCGTGACCATTTCCCACGGTGGCTACGCCAAGACCCAGCCGCTGGCTGCGTACCAGGCCCAGCGTCGTGGCGGTAAAGGCAAGTCGGCGACCGGCGTCAAGGATGAGGACTACATCGCTCACCTGCTGGTTGCCAACAGCCACACCACGCTGCTGCTGTTCTCCAGCAAGGGCAAGGTGTACTGGCTGAAAACCTACGAAATCCCTGAAGCGTCCCGCGCTGCCCGTGGTCGTCCGCTGGTCAACCTGCTGCCACTGGATGACGGTGAATACATCACCACCATGCTGCCGGTCGAGGAATACACCGAAGGTCACTACATCTTCATGGCCACCGCCAACGGCACCGTGAAGAAGACCCCGCTGGAATCCTTCAGTCGTCAACGCAGCGTCGGCCTGATCGCACTGGAACTGGACGAAGGCGACGTGCTGATTTCTGCTGCCATCACCGATGGCGAGCGTGAAGTCATGCTGTTCTCCGACGGCGGCAAAGTGACGCGCTTCAAGGAATCCGACGTTCGCGCCATGGGCCGTACCGCCCGCGGTGTGCGCGGCATGCGTCTGCCGGAAGGTCAGAAGTTGATTTCCATGCTGATTCCGGAAGAAGGCAGCCAGATCCTCACCGCTTCGGCGCGTGGCTACGGCAAGCGCACGGCGATCACCGAGTTCCCTGAATACAAACGTGGCGGTCAGGGCGTTATCGCCATGGTCAGCAACGAACGTAACGGCCGTCTGGTCGGTGCGGTCCAGGTACTCGACGGCGAGGAAATCATGCTGATTTCCGACCAGGGCACCCTGGTGCGTACCCGTGTCGACGAAGTGTCCAGCCTGGGTCGTAACACCCAGGGCGTGACCCTGATCAAACTGGCCAACGACGAAACACTGGTCGGGCTGGAGCGGGTTCAAGAGCCGTCGGAAGTCGAGGGTGAAGAGCTGGAAGGTGAAGAGGGTGAAGGGTTTGTCGGTGAAGTCGTGATCGACGACGTTGCCGAAGACCAGCAACTCGACGCCGCCGCTGACGAAGAACCACAGGAATAAGTGGGCAAGCAGGGGGCGGATGAAAATTCGCCCCCTTGTTGTTTGTCCCTTTTGAAATAATGAAATCCCCTGTAGGAGCGAGCTTGCTCGCGATGGTCGTCAACGATAACGCAGGGCGTCTGGTGCACCCTTGCGCTCTCAGGTTTTTCGCGAGCAAGCTCGCTCCTACAGTGATACCACCAAATCAGAGCGAGATTGGATGTGAGCAAGAGAGCCTATAACTTCTGTGCCGGTCCTGCGGCGCTTCCCGAAGCTGTCCTGCAGCGCGCCCAGGGTGAACTCCTCGACTGGCACGGCAAGGGTCTGTCGGTCATGGAAATGAGCCATCGCAGCGATGAGTTCGTGTCCATTGCCACCAAGGCCGAGCAGGATCTGCGTGATCTGCTGAATATCCCCTCGAACTATAAAGTGCTGTTTCTGCAAGGTGGCGCCAGCCAGCAATTTGCTCAGATTCCTCTGAACCTGTTGCCGGAAAATGGCTCGGCCGACTATATCGACACCGGTATCTGGTCGCAGAAAGCCATCGAAGAAGCTTCGCGCTACGGCCACGTCAACGTTGCCGGCACCGCCAAGCCTTACGACTATTTCGCCATTCCCGGCCAGAATGAATGGAAGCTGTCGAAAGACGCGGCCTATGTCCACTACGCGCCGAACGAAACCATCGGCGGTCTGGAATTCCAGTGGATTCCGGAAACCGGTGATGTTCCGCTGGTCGCCGACATGTCTTCGGATATCCTGTCGCGCCCGATTGATGTTTCGCGTTTCGGCATGATCTACGCCGGCGCCCAGAAAAACATCGGCCCGAGCGGTATCGTCGTCAATATCGTTCGCGAAGACCTACTGGGCAAGGCTCGTTCCCTGTGCCCGACTATGCTCAACTACAAGATCGCGGCCGATAACGGTTCGATGTACAACACCCCGCCGACGCTGGCCTGGTACCTGTCCGGCCTGGTGTTCGAGTGGCTCAAGGAGCAGGGCGGCGTCGAGGCCATCGGCAAGCTCAACGAAGTCAAGCAGCGCACGCTGTACAACTTCATCGATGCCAGCGGCCTGTATAGCAACCCGATCAACAAGTCGGACCGCTCGTGGATGAACGTGCCGTTCCGCCTGGCTGATGATCGCCTGGACAAGCCGTTCCTGGCCGGTGCCGACGAGCGTGGCCTGTTGAACCTCAAGGGCCACCGTTCCGTGGGTGGCATGCGCGCCTCCATCTATAACGCCGTCGACATCAACGCCGTCAATGCGCTGATTTCGTACATGGCAGAGTTCGAGAAGGAACACGGCTAATGTCTGAGCAAGAACTCAAGGCACTGCGCCTGCGCATTGATGCCCTGGACGAAAAGGTCCTGGAGCTGATCAGTGAGCGTGCGCGCTGCGCCCAGGAAGTCGCGCGAGTAAAGATGGCCTCGCTGGCCGAAGGCGAAGTGCCGGTGTTCTATCGTCCCGAGCGCGAAGCTCAGGTGCTCAAGCGTGTCATGGAGCGCAACCAGGGGCCGCTGGGCAACGAAGAGATGGCGCGGTTGTTCCGTGAAATCATGTCTTCGTGCCTGGCGCTCGAACAGCCGCTGAAAGTGGCTTATCTCGGCCCTGAAGGCACCTTCACTCAGGCAGCGGCCATGAAGCATTTCGGCCACGCCGTGATCAGCAAGCCGATGGCGGCGATCGACGAAGTGTTCCGTGAAGTGGCGGCGGGGGCGGTGAATTTTGGTGTGGTGCCGGTGGAGAACTCCACCGAAGGCGCGGTCAACCACACCCTCGACAGCTTCCTCGAACATGACATGGTGATCTGCGGTGAAGTCGAGCTGCGTATCCACCATCACCTGTTGGTCGGTGAAAACACCAAGACCGACAGCATCAGCCGCATCTACTCCCACGCCCAGTCACTGGCCCAGTGCCGCAAGTGGCTGGACGCCCATTACCCGAATGTCGAGCGCGTGGCGGTGTCCAGCAACGCCGAAGCGGCCAAGCGGGTCAAGGGTGAGTGGAACTCGGCGGCGATTGCCGGCGATATGGCGGCCGGCCTGTACGGCTTGACCCGTTTGGCCGAAAAAATCGAGGACCGTCCGGATAACTCCACGCGCTTCCTCATGATCGGCAACCAGGAAGTGCCACCGACCGGCGACGACAAGACATCGATCATCGTTTCGATGAGCAACAAGCCGGGTGCGCTTCACGAGTTGCTGGTGCCGTTCCACGACAATGGCATCGACCTGACGCGAATCGAGACTCGTCCGTCGCGCAGCGGTAAATGGACCTATGTGTTCTTCATCGACTTCGTCGGCCACCACCGCGACCCCTTGGTCAAAGGTGTGCTGGAAAAGATCAGTCAGGAAGCAGTGGCACTCAAGGTGCTGGGTTCCTACCCGAAAGCAGTTCTCTAAGGGGCGGTAGCAAATGAGTGGCAATTTCCTCGCTCTGGCACAGCCGGGCGTGCAACAACTTTCGCCTTACGTTCCGGGCAAACCCGTGGACGAACTGGCGCGTGAGCTGGACCTCGATCCAGCCAGTATCGTCAAGCTGGCGAGCAACGAAAACCCGCTGGGCGCTGGCCCCAAGGCGCTGGCGGCGATCCGCGATGCGCTGGCCGAGCTGACCCGTTATCCGGACGGCAACGGTTTTGCCCTCAAGAGCCTGCTGGCCGAGCAGTGCCGCGTCGAACTCGACCAGGTCACGTTGGGCAACGGTTCCAACGACATCCTGGAACTGGTTGCGCGTGCTTATCTGGCGCCGGGCCTGAACGCCGTGTTCAGCGAGCATGCGTTCGCTGTCTACCCGATTGCCACTCAGGCGGTCGGCGCACAGGCCAAGGTGGTTCCGGCCAAGGATTGGGGGCATGACCTGCCTGCCATGCTGGCGGCGATCGATGCCAACACCCGCGTGGTGTTCATCGCCAACCCGAACAACCCGACCGGGACCTGGTTCGACGCCGAGGCGCTGGACGAATTCCTGCAGGATGTGCCGGAGCATGTGCTGGTCGTACTGGACGAGGCTTACATCGAATACGCCGAAGGCAGCGATCTGCCGGATGGCCTGGACTTCCTGGCGGCTTATCCGAACCTGCTGGTTTCCCGCACCTTCTCCAAGGCCTATGGCCTGGCGGCGCTGCGCGTGGGTTATGGCTTGTCCACGGCGGTGGTCGCAGACGTGCTGAACCGTGTACGCCAGCCGTTCAACGTCAACAGCCTGGCCCTGGCCGCGGCCTGTGCAGCGTTGAAGGACGAAGAGTATCTGGCGCAAAGCCGTCAGTTGAACGAGTCCGGCATGCAGCAGCTGGAGGCCGGTTTCCGTGAGCTGGGGCTGAGCTGGATACCATCCAAAGGCAATTTCATTTGCGTCGATCTCGGTCAGGTTGCGGCCCCGGTGTTCCAGGGCTTGCTTCGTGAAGGCGTGATCGTGCGTCCGGTGGCCAACTACGGCATGCCAAACCACCTGCGCATCACCATTGGCCTGCCGGCAGAGAACAGCCGCTTCCTTGAGGCGCTGACCAAGGTTCTGGCTCGTGGTTGATGTCACTGCGCTGCAATCTGCTGAGCCTATGATCGGTCGCCTGGTGGTGGTCGGTCTCGGGTTGATCGGCGGTTCGTTTGCCAAGGGCTTGCGTGAAAGCGGTCTGTGCCGCGAAGTGGTCGGAGTCGATCTCGATCCGCAATCGCGCAAGCTCGCGGTCGAGTTGGGTGTGGTGGATCGCTGCGAGGAAGACCTGGGCGTTGCTTGTCAGGGCGCCGACGTCATCCAGCTGGCGGTGCCGATCCTGGCCATGGAGAAAGTGCTTGCGCGTCTGGCGGGCATGGATCTGGGGCAGGCGATCCTGACCGATGTCGGCAGTGCCAAGGGCAATGTGGTGCGCGCGGCCACCGAAGCATTTGGCAAGATGCCGTCATGCTTTGTGCCGGGGCACCCGATTGCCGGTTCAGAGCAGAGTGGGGTGGAAGCCTCCAACGCTGAACTGTTCCGTCGCCACAAGGTGATCCTGACGCCGCTGGAGCAAACCGATCCGGCAGCCCTGGCGGTAGTCGACCGTTTGTGGCGCGAGTTGGGCGCCGATGTCGAGCACATGCAGGTCGAGCGTCACGACGAAGTACTGGCCGCGACCAGCCATCTGCCGCACTTGTTGGCGTTCGGCCTGGTCGATTCGTTGGCCAAGCGCAATGAAAATCTTGAGATCTTCCGTTACGCTGCGGGCGGTTTCCGCGATTTCACAAGAATCGCCGGAAGCGACCCGGTCATGTGGCACGACATCTTCCTCGCCAACCGCGAAGCTGTCCTGCGCACACTCGATACATTTCGCAGCGATCTCGACGCCTTGCGCGACGCGGTCGATGCAGGGGATGGGCACCAATTGTTGGGCGTTTTCACTCGCGCCCGGGTTGCCCGCGAGCATTTCAGTAAAATCCTGGCCCGCAGGGCCTATGTGGACGCTATGAATTCCAACGATCTGATTTTCCTGGCTCAACCTGGTGGCCGCCTGTCCGGTCGGATTCGCGTACCGGGTGACAAATCGATTTCCCACCGTTCGATCATGCTTGGCTCCCTGGCCGAAGGCGTCACCGAAGTCGAAGGTTTCCTCGAGGGCGAAGATGCCCTGGCGACCTTGCAGGCGTTCCGTGACATGGGCGTGGTCATCGAAGGTCCGCACCACGGTCGCGTGACCATTCACGGCGTTGGCCTGCATGGCCTGAAGCCGGCACCGGGCCCGATCTATCTGGGCAACTCCGGTACTTCGATGCGTCTGCTGTCCGGCCTGTTGGCCGCGCAGAACTTCGACAGCACCCTGACCGGCGACGCTTCGCTGTCCAAGCGCCCGATGAATCGTGTGGCCAATCCGCTGCGTGAAATGGGCGCGGTGATCGAAACCGCCGCCGAAGGTCGTCCACCGATGACCATTCGTGGTGGCAACAAGCTCAAGGGCCTGACCTATACCATGCCGATGGCCAGTGCCCAGGTTAAGTCCTGCCTGCTGCTGGCCGGTCTGTATGCCGAAGGCAAGACCACGGTGACCGAGCCTGCTCCGACCCGCGACCATACCGAGCGCATGCTGCGTGGCTTCGGCTACCCGGTAACGGTCAACGGTGCGACCGCATCGGTCGAGTCCGGCAGCAAACTGACCGCGACCCACATCGAAGTCCCGGGTGACATTTCGTCCTCGGCGTTCTTCCTCGTGGCGGCATCGATCGCCGAGGGTTCCGAGCTGGTGCTTGAACACGTCGGCATCAACCCGACCCGTACCGGCGTGATCGACATCCTGCGCCTGATGGGCGCCGACATCACCCTGGAAAACCAGCGTGAAGTGGGTGGCGAGCCGGTGGCGGACTTGCGCGTACGTGCAGCTAAACTCAAAGGTATCGAGATTCCCGAGGCGCTGGTTCCGCTGGCGATCGACGAGTTCCCGGTGCTGTTCGTCGCCGCCGCCTGTGCCGAAGGGCGCACAGTGTTGCGTGGCGCCGAAGAGCTGCGGGTCAAGGAGTCGGATCGCATCCAGGTCATGGCGGATGGTTTGCTGGCGCTGGGCGTCAAGTGCGAACCAACCCCGGATGGCATCATCATCGACGGCGGCCAGATCGGCGGCGGTGAAGTGCACGGTCATGGTGATCACCGTATTGCCATGGCGTTCAGCGTTGCTTCGCTGCGCGCCAGTGCGCCAATCCGCATTCATGATTGCGCCAACGTCGCGACGTCGTTCCCGAATTTCCTGGCGCTGTGCGCACAGGTCGGTATTCGCGTGGCGCAAGAGGCACAGTCGTGAACAACATTGCACCGGTCATCACCATCGATGGGCCAAGCGGTTCGGGCAAGGGTACGGTAGCCGGGATTCTGGCCAAGCGCCTGGGCTGGAACCTGCTGGATTCCGGTGCGTTGTACCGATTGCTGGCCTTCGCCGCGCATAACCATGGTGTCGACCTGACCAATGAAGAGCTGCTGAAGAAACTCGCCGCTCATCTGGATGTGCAGTTCATCGCGGCGACGGACGGTCAGTTGCAACGCATCATTCTGGAAGGTGATGAAGTCAGCGATGTCATTCGCACCGAAAGCGTCGGTTCCGGTGCTTCCCAGGTAGCTGCGTTGCCGGCTGTGCGCGAGGCGCTGCTGCAGCGCCAGCGGGCTTTTCAGGAAGCGCCGGGCCTTGTGGCGGATGGTCGCGACATGGGCACAGTGGTTTTTCCGGACGCACCGCTGAAAATTTTTCTGACCGCCAGCGCCGAGGAACGGGCGCGCCGTCGATATTTGCAGTTGAAGGGCAAGGTCGAGGGTGTTAGTCTGTCGAGTCTGCTAGATGAGATACGTGCGCGCGATGAGCGTGACACCCAGCGAGCGGTAGCCCCGCTTAAACCGGCGGCTGACGCCATACAGCTGGATTCTACGGAATTATCCATCGACCAGGTGCTGGAACGCATCATGAGCGAGATCGCCATTCGCGATATCGCCGGGTGACCAAGAAGGCCGCAGGGGACCAGTCATAGTCCTGCGGTGGCTTCTTTTAAATGAAACTAACCCACACCGTCTGGGGTGTGGAGATGGGCGTATTCTTCGCCCTCATCAACAGGAATTAAAATGAGCGAAAGCTTTGCGGAACTCTTTGAAGAAAGCCTAAAAACCCTGAACCTTCAGGCAGGCTCCATCATCACCGGTGTTATCGTTGATATCGATTACCAAGCTCGCTGGGTAACCGTTCACGCTGGCCTGAAGTCTGAAGCACTCATCCCGCTTGAGCAGTTCTACAACGACGCTGGCGAACTGAACATCAACGTCGGTGACGAAGTTCACGTTGCTCTGGACTCGGTTGAAGACGGCTTTGGTGAAACCAAGCTGTCCCGTGAAAAAGCCAAGCGCGCTGAATGCTGGATTGTTCTGGAAGCAGCCTTCGCAGCCGAAGAAGTGGTCAAGGGCGTTATCAACGGTAAGGTTAAAGGCGGCTTCACTGTCGACGTTAACGGCATCCGTGCGTTCCTGCCAGGTTCTCTGGTTGACGTCCGTCCAGTGCGCGACACCACGCACCTGGAAGGCAAAGAGCTGGAATTCAAGGTCATCAAGCTGGACCAGAAGCGCAACAACGTTGTCGTTTCCCGTCGCAGCGTCCTGGAAGCCGAGAACTCCGCCGAGCGCGAAGCTCTGCTGGAATCCCTGCAGGAAGGCCAACAAGTCAAAGGTATCGTCAAGAACCTCACCGATTACGGCGCATTCGTCGATCTGGGTGGCGTCGATGGCCTGCTGCACATTACCGACATGGCTTGGAAGCGTATCAAGCATCCTTCCGAAATCGTCAACGTTGGCGACGAGATCGATGTCAAGGTTCTGAAATACGATCGCGAGCGCAATCGTGTTTCCCTGGGCCTGAAGCAGCTGGGCGAAGATCCATGGGTTGCTATCAAAGCCCGTTACCCAGAAAGCACTCGCGTTACCGCGCGTGTAACCAACCTGACCGACTACGGCTGCTTCGCTGAGCTGGAAGAAGGCGTTGAAGGTCTGGTACACGTTTCCGAAATGGACTGGACCAACAAGAACATCCACCCTTCGAAAGTCGTACAAGTCGGCGACGAAGTGGAAGTCATGGTTCTGGACATCGACGAAGAGCGTCGTCGTATCTCCCTGGGCATCAAGCAGTGCAAATCTAACCCATGGGAAGATTTCTCTGGCCAGTTCAACAAGGGCGATAAAATCTCCGGCACCATCAAGTCGATCACCGATTTCGGTATCTTCATTGGTCTGGACGGCGGCATCGACGGTCTGGTTCACCTGTCCGACATCTCCTGGAACGAAGTGGGCGAAGAAGCCGTTCGCCGCTTCAAGAAGGGCGACGAGCTGGACACCGTTATCCTGTCGGTTGACCCAGAGCGCGAGCGCATCTCCCTGGGTATCAAGCAACTGGAAAGCGATCCGTTCTCCGAGTACGTTCAAGAGAACGACAAAGGCGCCATCGTTAAAGGCATCGTGAAGGAAGTTGACGCTAAAGGCGCCATCATCACTCTGGCCGACGATATCGAAGCGACTCTGAAAGCCTCCGAAATCAGCCGTGACCGCGTTGAAGACGCGCGCAACGTTCTGAAAGAAGGCGAAGAAGTAGAAGCCAAGATCATCAGCGTTGACCGCAAGAGCCGTGTAATTCAGCTCTCGATCAAGTCGAAAGACGTTGAAGACGAGAAAGAAGCAATCCAGAGCCTGCGCGACAAGCCAGTAGCTACTGATGCTCCTGTGGCCACCACTCTGGGTGACCTGCTGCGTGCACAAATGGAAAAACAGAACTAAGTTCTGACTTTCTGTAAAAAAAGGGCGACTTCGGTCGCCCTTTTTTGTGCCTGGCGTTTGGTGAGTTAGGTGCGGATGCAGTTGCTTGGGTCGTGAACCAAAAACGCCGAAAGAGGGTCTGAATGTTTAGTCGGATCAATCGCTTATTTGCAGCTAGTCTTTAGCCTGAGGCTAATGATCGCCCGATAGGCTTTCTGGCAAAAGGACGTGAATGAACAAGCTCATTGTCGCAGTAGCCGCGCTGGCATTGGCGGGTTGTACCACTAACGCCAAAACTCACGTAGTGCGTGGGGTTAGCGGTATTGAGGTCGATTGCTCGGGGCTCGGTTCGAAATGGGAGAAGTGTTACAAGCGTGCGGCCAGGGAATGCAAGGGGATGGGCTACCAGGTTGTGACAAGGTCTGATGATCTCAAGGAAGAGGAGGAGGAAGGGGGGCTTTTTGGGTTCAACCCGGCAGGTTTCCTGACGCGCACTATGCTGGTGATTTGCCGATGACAGGGTGATCGCCCAGAGTCTTCCCGTTCCGGGAATCAAGCATTTTGGGGGCCTGGGATGGATGGCAAAACTCAGGCTGTTCAAAATCGTGCAGGCGTGCTAAAACCTTTGAAGCGCTGATCTAGCTGCTTGAAAAAGAAGGGAAAAATATGACGAAGTCGGAGTTGATCGAACGAATTGTCACCCATCAAGGGCTGCTCTCATCCAAGGATGTGGAGCTGGCCATCAAGACCATGCTTGAGCAAATGTCCCAATGTCTGGCTACCGGGGATCGTATCGAGATCCGGGGGTTTGGCAGCTTCTCTCTGCACTACCGTGCGCCACGGGTAGGGCGCAATCCGAAAACTGGCCAGTCTGTCAGTCTCGATGGCAAGTTCGTTCCGCATTTCAAGCCGGGGAAAGAGCTTAGGGATCGGGTGAATGAGGATGAGGATGATGCTGGTGAGTTTTAATGCGTTTTCCGGGGTAGGCTCTAATGAATAGTTTCAGAAAGGCTGTCCTGGGGCTGTGCTTACTAGTGCTTTTTGCTGCTATTTTAGTTTTTATGCTTGAAAATCAGCAGCTTACCTCTATTTCTTTTTTGGGGATGACAACGCAGCCACTCCCGGTTTCTGTTTTCGTAGCGACATTTTTGTTAGGTGGTATTTTGCTTGGTCCGCTTTTGGCGATGGCTTTTAAGCAAAGGCGAAGCCGTACCTGATTGGGCTGATGATTTGCTGAGCTGAGTGATCAATCTGTAGTGGAAATTAAGAATTTTGAATAGTAAAGAATCCAATGACATGGGCGAGATTGATATCTCCGATATTTTTCGCGTGCTATGGAAAAAAAAATGGACGACTTTCGCTACTACAAGCGTAGTAACCTTGATTGCAATAGCCTACGTTTTTTTGGCTCACCCAGTTTATGAGGCAAGTGCAATTGCTATGCCTCCTACTTACAATGATATTGCGAATCTAAATTACGGCCGAGGCAGCGAAACAGAGCTGGTTCCTATTACCGTTAAAGATGTGTACTCGATTTTTTTGCAGAGTTTGAGGGGCGAGACTCTCCGTCAAACATTCATTGCTGAAGTAATGGCGCCCGGATCAAGTAAAGACGAGGGCAAGGCTGGCAGTAATCTTCTGTATTCCGAGCTTTCCAAACGCTTGGTTGTGTCTCAGACAAGAAAAGATCTTCCTGATGAGTATGTGGTTACTATTCAAAGTAGTAACCCCGACCAAGCTGCGCAATGGGCGCAAGAATATATTCATCGAGCAGGTAAGTTGGCGGAGCAGGAAATAGTAAAAAACGTTTTATATGAGGCGGATGTCAAAGTTCGCAGTCTTGATCGACAAATTGCCGATTTGCGTGAAAATGCTCAAAAAGTCCGAGAGGATACCATCACAAAACTGCGTGAAGCTCTTCGGGTTGCGAACGCCATTGGATTGGAGAAGCCTCCTATTATTACTGGCAATCCCGCGGTTCAAATCGCTGGCAGCGTCGATGGGCAGCTCATTTACATGCGTGGCACTAAAGCGCTGGAAGCGGAAATTGAAAACCTGGAGGCGCGAGGTGCGAATGACCCTTTCATTGGGCGTCTGCGGGATCTTGAGTCAAAGCGGGCGTTTTACAAGTCCATTTCTTCAAATCTTCAGGATGTAGTCGCCTATCGCATGGATGGAGATGCCAAGCCACCGCTCAACCCTATAAAACCTAAAAAATCTTTAATAATTATGCTCGGTTTTCTCTTTGGCGTGTTGTTGGGGGTGGGCTTTGTCTTGGTGCTCTATTTCCTTTCTTCGAATTCATCCAAGAAGTCGGTTTTTTCTCAGTAAAGATGTGGTAACCCTTATCATATTAATGACTGGCGGATTAATCAATTTTTGGCGCGTATCATGATGCGGTTGCTTCTCAATGGGGGCACAATCGAAGTGATTAGGGTAATGCATACTCTTCAGTTTTTTTGTTGATATCCTGCACTTTTGACTCTTTTTCTGCCCCCCCCCCATTCGTAACATCTATCAAGCTATTTAGTTGAAGAAGTTGCTGGCTATTTGTCGGCATTCTGAAGATTCGGCCTTGATTTTTATTCTGGGAATTCCCATTTAAACCTACAGCTTTGCCATGTGCCCGTTCGTCTGGAGATCAGAGTCTATGCTTTTTGCTCGGTCTTGCGTTGCTTGAGCGTGCCACCGATAAATTCCGACGGATTTGGCTCGACAGGAGTGAATTTGTGCTTGAAGGTGAGATTGTCGAATTGTGTGGCAGCGATGCTACGTGTGCACAGGTATAATCAATTTTTTGTAGCTGTACGGACACAGTCCGATGGGGGCTTTGAATGGCCTGGTCGGCGGGTTTCGGTATTGCTTTCGAGCCCGATTACAGAGAGCTATTTGTCATTTCAAGGCGTACGCCCGGTTTGTATCGGCAGCGTGCCTTGAGCAAGGCGTTCTGGCTGATGAGTGAGGGTTGACTCTGGAGCTGTAAGTGTGTTGAATTTGCGGGTTTTTCTCAGTCGTACGCTGCTGTCTGGCCAGCATTTCTCGTCTGGTAGCACGTAAGGGTGTGTTTGATGGTGGCACTGATGGTTGCTTGGATAAAGGAATTCAGGGGGCGTACCTTTTGTTGCTCCATTCGTATTGGGACGTGTGCTTAAGTGATGGATTACCCAGCAGTGGATGCCACTGCTTGGGTGTGGCTTTCTTGGCGTGATTCCAGGCTGCAAGAAAAAGGGCACTGCGATGAGGTTTGAAGTTTGGCAAGGTTGAAAGCTGGTATCCATTTCGCCTCCTCAATACTAGTGAAGGCCGTAGCAGGACTCATAGTAATAAAACTACTGGCTTGGAAGTTGGGGCCGGATGGTTTTGGATTGCTTGGTCAGCTCATGACGCTGGTTGCTATTACGGGCATGTTTGCCGGCGGCGGAATAACCAATGGTTTGATCAAGGTCCTGGCGGAGTCACCTGTTGCATCGAAGGAAGGGAAGGCCTGGTTTGCTACGGCATTTACACTAACGACCGTAATCTCTGCAATTGTTGCACTGTTATTGATGCTTTTCTCCACCGCACTTTCAAATCGTTTAATGCAGGGAGGGTTTACCGCTCTTTTCGTAGGCCTTGGGTTGGTTCAAGCGATTGTGGGTTACGCAAGCTTGGTTCAGGCAGAGGCAAGCAGTCGTGGTGAGAGCGTTTTCTATGCGAAGGTCAATATATTAGGAACCGTACTTGGTACGCTTGTGTTGGCCCTTGCAGTCAACTCGTTTGGTTTTGACGGTGCTGCGTACTCGGTAATGCTAATGCCGGCATTAACCGCAATTGTCACATTGTTGTTTATGGCTTCAGGTCGGAGAGAGCTATTCCATTTTTCGAGATTCCTGGTCGATAAGGTTAGAATGCGTCACCTGTTGTCTTTTTCAGTTTTGGCCTTGGTAGGTTCTACATCCGTTCCAGTTGCGCAAATTTTGATGCGTGATGGTATGGCGCAGAGGTTTGGCTGGGAGCAGGTGGGGCTGTGGCAGGGTGTGATTAAGCTGTCTGATGTCTATATGCAGTTCGTTGGTGTTGTTTTGATGAATTATGTGTTGCCTCGGTATGCATCAGCAGCCAATCTTAACTTGGTTATTAAAGAGTTTAAAGTCAGTTTATTGTGGTTGTTGTCAGCTCTCATGTTAGGTTTTATCGCTCTTTATAGTCTGAAAAATATTGTTGTTAAGTTGGTTTTTTCAGACGAGTTTCTTCCGATGACTGACTATTTTTTGCCTCAAATGGTTGGAGATATTTTTCGAACGATCGCGTCTTCAATATCTTTGATATTCATGGCTAGAGGTGCTGTGCGAGTGTCGATAATATTCGAATTTGCACAAGGTATATTTATTTTTAGCGTGTTTCTCATGCTGCTGAGTACTTTTGGATCTATGGCTCCAGTGTATGCGCACGTGATTACTTACGGGTTGCTTTCCATATTCATGGCCGTAGGGCTGGGATTTTGGTTTAAGAGAGGGAAGTCATGAAGATTCTTATGATGTGTACCAAGTTTTCATTGTCTGAAAATGATCCTTGGCTTACAAACGAATTGGCCGATTCTTTCCAGGAGTTGGGGCATGAGGTGACCGTGCTATGTCTCGACTGGTCGGCAAAACCCGGCAGCACCCGTTCGAATCTAAAGCTGGGAAACGGGGTCGAAGTGATTTCGATCCCTCCGGTGTTGGTGAGTTCCCCATTTGGGTTCGTTACTCGTATCCTGAAGTGGAGCCTCTCGTCATTTTCTGCATATTCGATTTCGCGAAAGCTGGTCAAGCAACGCAAATTTGATGCGGTGATTGGGTTTTCACCTGCCATTACCATGGCTTTGCCAATTATGTTGTTGGCCCGAAACAAAAAGCTTACGTCGCTATTGATTCAGTGGGATTTCTTTCCGCATCATCATCGACAAATCGGTTTATTTTCGTCTGGTGTTTCTTTCTTTGTAGCAAGAAAGGTTGAAGAGACGCTGATACGCCAATTCGATGTGATTGCGTGTATGTCGCCTGCGAACGAAACTTATCTTCGTACTCATTACCCTATTCGCGATGAGCAAAAAATTTGCATCACCCCGGTGTGGGGGAAAGAAACAACATTGCCTGGGGTGGATCGTGCCGATATTCGCCAAAAGTATTCTTTGCCGCAGGACAGGCCGCTTGTTGTTTTTGGTGGCCAACTCGTTCACGGTCGAGGTCTTGAAGACCTGATAGGGGCCGCTAAGCTTTCGCAGCAGCGTGGTTCTCCCGTAACGTTTCTCGTGATCGGGAGTGGTTCCCTTGAGTCACTTGTGGAGGCAAGTATCGAGCAATGCTGTGGAAATCTTATCTGGATTCCACGTATACCTCGAGATGAGTATGTGGGGTTGATAAAATCCTGTGATCTCGCTCTTGTATGTACGGTCAGGGATGTTGATGTCCCAAGCTTTCCATCTAAAACGATAGATTATTTGAGAGTGGGTTTGCCTATTATCGCGTCGGTAGAGTCCTCTACGGATTATGGGGACTATATAGCCTCATTAGGCGTAGGCATCAGTGTTGAAGCTGGAGAGCCTGATAAGTTGCTCGAATCTATCGAGGTGTTGCTGCGCGATACTGATAAGATGAGGGTGATGAGTGAGTTGGGGCCGGTGCGTTTTAAAGAAGTGTTTGAAGTGAAGCACATTACGTCCCAACTTCTTGATTTGGTCGTATAGCTCTGTGCTTGTGGAGTGTGATTTATGTCCAATGAATTAGGTAAGGTTCTTCTGCCTCCTTTTATGTTGGGCATGGCCTGTGCTTTGATGGTGACTGTAGAAAGTGACGATGGCTCGCAGTGGGTGACTATCTTTCCGCGGCTAACTGGCGATCTAGGTTTTCTGGGAGTTACTCTGCCAATAGTCGTGATGGGGTTTTTCTGGCGCGGCGCCTGGAAAAATGCAGTACTGTGGAAAATGAGTGCTAAAACCTTGGTGCTCCTGTGCTTGTTTGTGTATTTGTCGGTGTTAAATACACTAGCTAACAATCAATCGGCACACGTGTCAGATTTGTTTTTTTGCATTGTATTTCTGATGTTTGTTGTCATCAGTTTTAAAGGCATAAAATATGAGTCTTCTTGTGGCTGTTTGAAACAAATAATGTTGTGAGGATATTATGTTTCAGAATAAGACGCTTTTGATCACCGGTGGTACCGGGTCCTTTGGTAATGCTGTCTTGAAGCGCTTTCTTGATACCGATATTGCCGAGATTCGCATATTTAGTCGGGATGAAAAAAAGCAGGATGACATGCGTAAGCATTACGCGAGCTCCAAGCTGAAGTTCTATATTGGTGATGTTCGTGATTACCAGAGCGTCCTGAATGCCACTCGTGGCGTCGATTACATTTTCCACGCGGCGGCGCTCAAGCAGGTTCCATCCTGCGAGTTCCACCCTATGGAGGCTGTGAAGACCAATGTCCTGGGTACGGAGAACGTACTTGAAGCGGCTATTCAAAATGGTGTCAAGCGCGTTGTTTGCTTGAGTACTGACAAGGCCGTTTATCCCATCAATGCAATGGGAATCTCCAAGGCGATGATGGAGAAGGTGATGGTGGCCAAGTCGCGTAGTGCTGATGATGAGAAGACTGTCATTTGCGGAACGCGCTACGGCAACGTCATGGCTTCGCGAGGTTCGGTTATTCCGCTGTTCATTCAGCAGATTCGCGACGGCAAGCCTTTGACCCTGACCGACCCTAGCATGACTCGCTTTATGATGACTCTGGCGGATGCGGTGGATTTGGTGTTGTATGCTTTTGAGCACGGCAACAATGGCGACCTGTTTGTGCAGAAAGCGCCAGCAGCTACAGTAGAAACTCTTGCCAATGCGCTGACTCAAATGCTCAATCTGCCGGAGCACCCGATTCAAGTGATCGGTACTCGCCATGGTGAAAAGCTGTATGAAGCGCTGTTGAGTCGTGAAGAAATGGCCTGCGCGGAAGATCGTGGTGATTACTTCCGAGTGCCGCCTGATCTACGCGATTTGAACTACGCAAAATTTGTGGAGCAAGGGGAGGAAAAAATTTCTCGCACTGAAGATTATAACTCCCATAATACCGAGAGACTGGATATCGAAGGTATGAAGAACCTGCTGTTGAAGCTGGACTTTATGCGCGCTATTCAGCGTGGTGAACACGCGACGCCGGAGGAGTGAAACCATGAAAGTGCTGGTCACCGGTTCCAATGGTTTTGTGGGCAAGAACTTGATAGCGCATCTGAACGAGCGCGCTGATATTGAAGTCGTCCGGTTCACTCGGGACGATAGTATCAATCAGTTATTGGCACTAATAAGCAGTGTGGATTTTGTATTTCACTTGGCAGGAGTGAATCGACCACAAGATCCGGAAGAGTTCAAGGCTGGTAATACGGACTTGACGCAAGCTCTTTGTGAAGCGGTATCAGCATGCGGTAAACCGGTGCCAGTACTTTATACTTCGTCCATTCAGGCTGAGCAGGATAATCCGTACGGCCATAGCAAGCTTGGTGCTGAAGAGGCGCTGACAGCGCTCGCGGAAAAGTCTGGTTCACCCGTTTACTTGTTCAGGCTTCCAAATGTCTTTGGCAAGTGGGCTCGGCCGAATTACAACTCGGCAGTTGCAACGTTTTGCCATAATATTGCGCGTGGACTGCCGGTTACTATCAATGACCCACACGCAAATATTAATCTTGTCTATATCGATGATGTTATCAAACACTTCATTTCAGCGATGGATGGAAAGTCGTCAGATGATGGATTCGTAGACGTCCAGCCTCAATACTGTATCAGTGTTGGAGCTCTGGCAAAGCAGTTGGAGGCGTTTCGCGAAAGTCGTGACACCTTGATCACGGAGCCGGTCGGTACTGGCTTGGTACGTGCGCTTTACTCCACCTATGTCAGCTATTTACCTCCCGAGAGTTTCACCTACCAGGTTCCAAAGTACGGTGATCCTAGAGGGGTATTTGTCGAGATGCTGAAAACCGGAGACAGTGGTCAATTTTCATACTTCACCGCTCATCCGGGTGTTACACGTGGTGGTCACTACCACCATTCGAAAACTGAAAAGTTTTTGGTAATAAAAGGTAGGGCTTGTTTTCGCTTTAGGCATATCGTATCTGACGAGTTTTATGAGTTGTTCACCAGCGGTGATCAACCGGAAATCGTTGAGACGGTTCCAGGTTGGACTCATGACATCACCAATGCCGGGGATGAGGAGATGATTGTGATGCTTTGGGCGAACGAAATTTTTGATCGCGAGCTACCGGACACGTACGCACGTCCGGTCGGCAGCGAGGCCTAGGTTGGAAATGCTCTCTGCTTTGATCGCCTGAGCGAGCAGGGCGGGGAGTCATTTTTCGCGTGACCCTGCAGTGTTAATTTGATGATACATGCTGGCGTATGTTCGTTCAGGCGATGCGGGCTATTAAGATGGCAGGTCTAATTAGATCACGGTAAGATGGATGTATCGGTTAATAACTTTTAAATGTTCGGATCGTTAGTCGCCGTCTTTGGTCTGCAGGTGTTAAGGAAAGGATTGTCATGTTTTTTTATCTTGGTATTGGTGTCTTGCTTTGGGTCATAACAATTCCAGGACTGTTCATTAAGACGAAGACTGGCATAAGCTTTTTCGTAGCATTACTCGCCTTTTGGTTAATTTGCGCGTTTAGATTCGAAACAGGCTTCGATTGGGTGGTTTATGAGCAATATTATAATGCCGTAGAAAATTCCGTGTTTATGGACTTTCCGCGAGATGTGGTCTCAATGGAGCCACTTTTCTATTTGTTGAATTACCTTGTTTCTCGGGTTGGTAACTTTCAGTTTTTTCTGTTTTTAGTTGGTACTTTCAATACATATTGTGCGTGCAGATTTTTTTATCGGTTTGATTCGCGTGTTTCACTTGGTTTGGCTTTTGTTTTTTGTTGGGTGTATATTCCATTGGAGATGGGGACAATACGTCAGTCTATTGCTGTTTCCATTATGCTTTTGTCAATGGAAAGCTTTGTTTTCGGACGGTCGAAGAAAGCCTTTTTTGGTTTTTTCATTGCTATGGGTTTTCAGTACTCGGCGCTTATGTATGCGCCCATATTCTTTCTTCGCGGAATCCGTTACCTGATCACACATGTATGGATCTATATCGCAGTCTGTTTGCTTTTTTATAGTGTTGGTATCGGTTCAGGCCAAGTTGCTCTAGGCTTGGGGGCCGTCGCAAATATTCCGTTCGTTTCCGAGAAGCTCAGTGTCTATGCTGGTTTTGGTTTTTCCCAGCGCTCAATAGCGGGGGCCGGTTACTTGGTTTTGAATTGTATGTTGCTTGGGTTGGCCAAGCTGTATCTAAAAGAAATAACGCGTCGAGAGTTAGTGTTAATTGGTGCGCTTATATGTTTGATCGGTGCGCAATCATTTTTGTTTGATTTTGCTCTGATATGGAACCGCATTCAATATCTGGCTTGTTTTGCTCAGGCGGTAATCATATACGACATTCTCAGGCAGTTGCGGGAGCCTGGTCGCGCAATGGTAGCTGCAAGTGTCGCGGTTGTTAGTCTCGCTTCACTGTTGTTTTTTGTTTCTGCCGGTTCTGCGATGCCATTTACTCCCTATCAGTCATATATAAAATATGTGCTGACCAATGAAGAGGGTGATGGTCGACTGCGAACGCAACAGTATTACGAAGACTTCAACGCTGCGAATAAGGTAAGCGAGTGATGGCACCAGGGGCGCTGTCTACTGACGACGTGCTGGTGTCGGGGTCGGCGCGCGATGCTAAAATGGTCACCTTTGGATGGTGCGCCGACGATAATCAAAGAATTGGACTCAAATGTGTCATTATGCCAGCCCAGTGAGAGCGCAGTCCTCAGTCAGGCCTGGTCAGCAGCTGTGACAAAGCAAAGGTTACACAGTGATGTGTGACGGGGTTGCCGATGAGTTAAGCGCTTTTATCGTGCTGGCTGATGATGAAAGCGCTGGCTAGTGTTAATTACTTATCTATCACTTTTTGAAATGTGACGTTTAAAATCATGAAAAAATTAAAAGTCGTAACCGTAGTGGGAACCCGTCCGGAAATCATTCGTCTGTCGCGCGTAATGGCTGCTCTGGATCAGTATTGTGATCACGTACTTGTCCATACCGGGCAGAATTACGATTACGAACTGAATGAAATTTTCTTTCAGGACTTAGGGATCCGCAAGCCTGATCATTTTCTGAACGCTGCGGGTGCCACTGGCGCCGAAACTATCGGTAACGTGATTATTAGTGTGGATCGCGTCCTGGCTGAAATTGAACCAGAGGCTCTGTTGGTCTTGGGAGACACAAATAGCTGCATGGCAGTCATTCCTGCCAAGCGCCGCAAGATCCCGACCTTCCATATGGAAGCTGGTAATCGCTGTTTCGACATGCGTGTTCCCGAAGAGATCAATCGTCGTATTGTCGATCATACTGCGGATATCAATCTGACTTACAGTACGATCGCTCGTGATTACTTGCTGCGCGAAGGTCTTTCGCCTGACATGGTAATCAAGACCGGTAGCCCGATGTTTGAAGTGCTCAATTATTATCGTGAAGGCATTGAAGCGTCGGATGTCCTTGCTCGTCTCGGTCTGGAGAAGGGTAAGTTTTTCGTCGTTAGCGCACACCGCGAAGAGAATATCGATTCCGATAAAAATTTCGGCAAGCTAGTCGAGGTTCTGAATACGGTCGCCGAGCATTATGGCTATCCCGTTATTGTTTCAACCCACCCACGTACCCAGAAGCGGGTTGACGCCATGGGTGTGAAGTTCCATGAAAATGTTCGCTTGCTCAAGCCATTGGGGTTCAAGGACTACAACAAGTTGCAGCTTGATTCCAAGGCAGTCCTTTCTGACAGCGGTACGATCAACGAAGAATCTTCCATTCTTAACTTCCCTGCGTTGAATATTCGGGAAGCTCATGAGCGTCCAGAGGGTATGGAAGAGGCCGCGGTAATGATGGTTGGTCTCGAGGTCGAGCGCGTGATGCAGGGCTTGCAAGTGCTGGAAGGTCAGGATCGTGACGAAGAGCGTACGCTGCGACTTGTAGCGGACTACAGCATGCCTAACGTGGCTGAGAAAGTGGTTCGAATCATTCACAGCTATCGTGATTATGTCATGCGGACCGTTTGGAGAAGGTACTAATACGAATGACCATTCGTGTTTTACTGTTCACTCAGTGGTTTGATCCTGAGCCAACGTTCAAAGGGCTTGTTTTTGCTCGTGAGTTAGTTGAGCAGGGTTTTGAAGTCGAGGTTGTCACCGGGTTTCCAAACTATCCCGGTGGTAAATTGTATCCTGGCTATAGGATCAAACCCTTGCAGCGCGAAGTCATCGACGGCGTCCATGTGACGCGTCTACCACTCTACCCAAGCCATGGGCAGAGTGGTGTCGGCCGACTTTTTAACTACATAAGCTTTGCAGCCAGTATTTTGCTGTATGGCCTTTTTCGAGCGAAAAAACCGGATGTCATTTATGCCTACCATCCTCCATTGACGGTAGGTATTGCGGCTGCGCTGGTTCGTTTTTTTCGGCGTGTGCCCGTGGTATACGATATTCAGGATATGTGGCCTGACACGCTCAAGGCCACCGGGATGTTTTCCAACGAAAAGCTCCTGAAAATTGTCTCTCGCGTCTGCGATTGGGTATACGGTCACGTAGACCAGATTGTCGTATTGTCTCCTGGTTTCAAGCATCTATTGATCGAGCGGGGAGTGCCTTCGCAAAAAATCGATGTCATCTACAACTGGTGTGCCGAAGATATGGTTCGTTCCACTTCGAGTAATCCACCGGCCAATTTTCCAGTGACTTCGAAGTTTCGAATTCTGTTTGCTGGAAATATGGGCAAGGCGCAGTCGCTTGATACAGTCATTGCAGCTGCACAGTTGTTGCAGGAAAAGGCCAGTCAAGTAGCGTTTATCTTCCTGGGCGGGGGAGTTGAGGCCTCCAGGCTGGAAGCACTTGCGAAAAGCAGACAGCTCGACAATGTATTCTTCCTGCCTGCTGTTCCGATGCCTGAAGTGGGAGCCTATCTTTCCAGCGCCGATGCCTTGCTTGTACATTTGAAGAAGGATCCGTTGTTCACCATCACTATTCCTTCTAAAACCCAGGCGTATATGGCGGCCGGTAAGCCGATCTTGATGGCGGTAGACGGTGATGCTGCCGATCTTGTGCGCGACGCCGGTTGTGGAGTTGTCAGCGAGTCAGACAATCCGCAGGCTCTTGCGGACGCGGTCCTGGCCTTGATAGATGTCTCGGTACAAGGGCATAAGGACATGGCTGAAAACGGATTGGCGTTCTATCACAGAGAGCTGTCCTTGCATGTCGGTGTCAAGCGTTTTGGTGAGCACTTCAAGCGTTTGTCGAAATGAACTCCAACGCTTTTTCCCCAACAATAATTTGTCTTTCAAGGACTTCCGATGTCAAAACGCTTCTTCGATATTGTGGCTTCTGTAGCCGGGTTGATTATCTTGTCTCCCGTGATCGCGGTTGTCGCATACCTGATTCGCAAGCGATTGGGATCTCCGATTTTGTTTCGACAAGTCAGACCGGGTCTCGGTGGTAAACCCTTTGAGATGGTTAAGTTTCGCACTATGCGGGATGCGTTGGACGCCAATGGTAATCCGTTACCTGATTCTGAGCGAATGACAGATTTTGGCAGATTTCTTCGATCCAGCAGCTTGGATGAGTTGCCGGAGTTGTGGAACGTCATCAAGGGGGATATGAGTTTGGTAGGGCCTCGTCCGCTATTGATGGAATATCTGCCTCTGTACAATGAAGTGCAGGTTCGCAGGCATGATGCGCGACCCGGGGTTACCGGGTGGGCACAGATAAATGGTCGCAATGCGTTGTCCTGGGAAGAAAAATTCAAACTTGATGTTTGGTATGTAGACAATCAGTCGCTGTGGCTCGACCTGAAAATTATTTTTCTCACCATCAAAAAAGTTTTGATCAGGGATGGGATCAGCGCTGAGGGTGAAGTAACAATGACCAAGTTCACCGGGTCAAAAAAATGAAGAGGCTGGCAATTCTTGGTGCGAGTGGACATGGAAAAGTTGTCGCTGACACGGCGGAATGTTGTGGATGGCAAGTCATAGAGTTCTTTGATGACGCATGGCCACAAGTGTCTTCCATCGGGGTTTGGCCGGTCGTTGGAAACACCAGAGACTTGCTCGGCCGTGTAGGGGAGTTTGATGGAGTTCTGGTTGCTATTGGCAACAATAGTGTCCGTCGACGTAAAATGGACGAACTGAAAGCTTCAGGCGCACAACTTCCTGTTTTGATGCACCCTTCTTCGATCATAAGCCGATACGCTAAGATCGGGTCCGGAACCGTCGTGTTTGCATCTGCAGTAGTCAATGCCTATGCGATCGTTGGTGAAGGGGCAATTCTGAACACCGGCTGCAGCATTGATCACGACTGTGTTCTTGGCGCGTGCGTGCATGTCAGTCCAGGTGCGCGGTTGGCTGGTTCAGTAACCGTCGGCGACGGAAGCTGGATTGGTATCGGTGCCTGTGTCAGACAGGTGCTCAGCATAGGTTCTAACGTGATGGTGGGGGCCGGAGCCGCGGTGATCTGCGATATCTCTGATAACATGACGGTCGCAGGAGTGCCCGCTCGAGCGATTGCAAGATCCTGAGTGTTTAACCATCGGATACACGTGACTGATTGGCCGTGCTGGATTGTCGATGGTTCTTTATAAATTATGTGTGGCAGGTAAAAACCGTGTTGAATACCCCATTTTCTCCTTGGCCTTCGTTCACTGAGGAAGAGGCCGATGCCGTTCGCGACGTAGTGCTTTCCAATAAGGTCAACTACTGGACCGGGCAGGAATGCCGCGAGTTTGAGAAAGAGTTCGCCACATGGGCAGGCACTGAATATGCCGTCGCCCTGGCGAACGGCACTGTAGCACTTGACCTTGCACTGGTTGCGCTGGGTATTGGGCGTGGAGACGAAGTCATCGTCACGCCTCGCACCTTCCTCGCCTCAGTTTCCAGCATTGTCAATGCCGGTGCGATTCCGGTCTTCGCTGAGGTCGACCGCGATACCCAGAACATTACCGCACAGACGATCCAGGCCGTCTTGACCCCTCGTACCCGGGGTATTATCTGTGTGCATTTGGCCGGCTGGCCGTGTGATATGGATCCGATCATGGAGTTGGCAGCACTTCATGATGTCAAGGTAATCGAAGATTGCGCCCAGGCACATGGTGCGAAGTATAAGGGACGCCCCGTAGGTTCCATTGGTCATATAGGCGCCTGGTCGTTTTGCCAGGACAAAATCATGACCACTGGGGGGGAGGGTGGGATGGTCACGACGAATGACCGCACCCTTTGGTTGAAAATGTGGGCATTCAAGGATCATGGCAAGAGCTGGGAAGCCATTTACGAAGGAGACCATCAACCAGGTTTCCGGTGGTTGCATGAGAGCTTTGGTACGAACTGGCGGATGCTGGAAGTGCAAGCGGTCATAGGCCGGATTCAGCTTCGTCGCATGGCGCAGTGGCGTGCTAGCCGAATCAATTATGCGGAACGTATTTGGTCGCAGGCTCGAGAGCTTAAAGGTTTGCGTGCTCCAGCGGTTTCCGAAAATTATGCTCACGCTGCCTATAAATGTTATGTGTTCGTAGAGCCGCAGCAGTTGAAGGCTGACTGGAATCGAGATCGTATTCTGTCCGAGATTTCTGCTCTTGGCGTTCCATGTTTTTCGGGTTCTTGCTCTGAGGTATACCTCGAGAAAGCGTTCGACGATACGGGCTGGCGTCCAGAAGTACGACTGGCTATTGCGAAAGAGCTGGGTGAGACAAGCTTGATGTTCTTGGTACACCCGACGTTGACTGAAGCCGAAATCGAAAAGACCTGCGAGGTGATTCGCAGTGTTATGCAGCAAGCCGTGAAGCCTTAGACCTGTTTGGGGGCTCACAATTTCCTTTTGGTGCGAGTCGGTTCTTGCTGGTGGGGAAAAGGGATGGCGAAAAACCGCCTGATATTCGCGATATCTGATCCCCTTCTCCTCACAGTTTTCAGTTCTTGCCGGTAGTATCGGTCGAGGCCTGCATTCCTTGCACACGCCCCGTGATGGTGATTTAGCTTCCTTATGGCGCTACCGGTTTCAATGTTTTGAATCAGATAAGTTATTTCAACGTTACGAGAGCGTCGGAGACGTACACTCGTCAGCATGATCAATAGGTGAGCGGTTCGAGGTGTACGACGGGATTATGGGTAAATTGCGCAAACTGTTGCTTGAGCTACCACGCCGTCAAAAACGGCTCATTCAGGTTGTGGCCGACGTCGTTCTTGTGTGGGTAGCCTTATGGATGGCGTTTATTGTGCGTCTGGGACCAGACGAGATGGTCAATCCGTTTATTCAGCACGTCTGGCTATTTATTAGCGCTCCTGTGATTGCTATTCCGCTTTTCATTCGCTTTGGCATGTACCGTGCTGTCATGCGCTACTTTGGAAATGATGCGCTAATCGCCATTATCAAAGCTGTCACATTGGCGTCGTTGATCTTAGGTGTTTCCGTGTACTGGTACAGCAATCACCAAAACGTCGTCCCACGCTCAATCATTTTCAACTACTGGTGGTTGAGTTTGATCATGATCGGCGGGCTTCGCCTGGCCATGCGTCAGTACTTCTTGGGCGACTGGTTCAGTGCGGCTCAGCATGTCCCGTTTACCAATCGGGACGATGGCTTGCCGAAAGTTGCCATTTACGGTGCGGGTTCAGCCGGTAACCAGTTGGTCGCTGCCTTACGGATGGGGCGCCTCATGCGCCCGGTGGCGTTTATCGATGACGATAGCGGGATTGCCGACAGGGTTATTTCCGGTTTGCAGGTCTATAAACCCAAGCATATCCAGCAGATGATCGATAACACCGGGGCTCAGGAAGTCCTGCTGGCCATCCCTTCGTCAAACCGTGGGCGGCGGCGTGAAATTCTTGGTTATCTCGAAGGTTTCCCGCTTCACGTCCGAAGCGTTCCCGGTTTCATGGACTTGGCCAGCGGACGGGTAAAGGTCGACGACATCCAGGAAGTGGATATCGCTGATCTCTTGGGCCGGGATGCGGTTCCGGCCCAGGGCGACCTGCTTGAACATTGCATCAAGGGACAGTCTGTTCTTGTCACCGGGGCCGGTGGTTCTATCGGTTCAGAGTTATGCCGACAGATTCTTGCCCTGCATCCAACTACGCTGCTGTTGTTCGAGCACAGTGAATTCAATCTCTACAGCATCTTGTCTGAACTTGAACAGCGGATTGCTCGTGAGTCTTTGTCCGTCCGTCTATTGCCGATTCTCGGTTCCGTGCGCAATCCGGA